>NZ_CP063458.1:4575385-5229012 GCF_015169395.1 Humisphaera borealis | reverse complement strand
AAATCGTGCTGCCGTCCGATCGGGCCGAAACCGAGGAAGCACCGAAAGCCTCAACGCCAACGTAGACAGCGATCATGGCGTCTTCACCTCCAGCGGAGGACTGGACAATTTGTCAGCCCACCGCGCGATTTATCGCCCGTCGATGCCGACCATATCAGATTCTCATGATTGCAAAGCAATGGCGGAGGAACCGACCACCTCCGCCACCTCTTCTGGACCGAATCGGTTGTTGAGGTCGCCGTCATAAAGGGTTGATGAGCTCCTGCTCATATGGCGGGTCGCGGCACTACATTTGCTTGAGCCAAGACATGCCCAAGCCAGCTGAACTCACTCACAAAACTCACACTCAAAGCTTCCGGCTCGTTGACAGGCACGAGACTCCCAATCGGCGCGTTGTAGAACCTTCAGACGCCAAGGTTCGTGCAGATTGGCACGCGTACCGCGACTCACGTCTGCGTCAGTTCGCCCGCGGCCGCTAATCGGCTCCATCAGGGGAAATCTTTGCAAAATTAATCATTCGTCAGTCGCGGCGATCGCGACCCCGGAAGGACTGCGCATGTCTTCGACAGCTACAGGATTTCAGATTGCTTCGCCCCGTAACGTAACAAAGCCGCCAACAGCGGCTGCGTCGAAAACGTTCATTTGGGGAGCGGGAATCGAGTGTTCGTTCATTCCTCATCTGGAAGTCGATCAGTTCGAATGGACGCAGCATAACCGGTTTTGGAAAGAGGATTTTCGTCGGGCCAGGGACGAGGTCGGCGTCTCCGCCCTTCGGTATGCCCTGCCGTGGCATGAAATCGAAGTCCAGCCCGGTCGATTCAATTGGTCAGCTGCCGATGAACGTGTGGCATTTGCGGCCGAGTTGGGACTCGAACTCTACCTCGACGTCATGCACTTTGGGACGCCGACTTGGCTGCGGCAAGCGGCCGGCGATCCTGAGTTCCCGGAAAGCCTGGAACGCTTCACGACGGCGTTGGTTGAGCGCTACCGAAGCGTGATACATACGTGGTCCCCCTGCAATGAGCCGCTGATCCTGGCGCTCTTCAGCGGCGACTTTGGTTTTTGGCCACCGCACTCGCGAAAGTGGCGCGGCTATATGCCGCTGCTCAGTCGCGTCGTGCAGGCGACCAGCCGGGCCATTCGCGCCATTCGTCGCGCTGATCCGCAGGCCACCGTTCTGCTTTGCGACAACGTGGAGAACTTCAAAACTCGTGACCCCTTGCTCTCGGCAGAAGTTGATCGCCGCAACATGCGAAGGTTCCTGGCGATGGACCTCCTGACGGGTCGCTTCGGCTCCGACCATCCGCTCCATCAGTGGGTGACGGCATACGGGATGAGCGAAATCGATCTTGAGTGGTTTCGCACTCACCCGCAGCGCCCCGACGTGCTCGGGCTGGACTACTACCCGAACAGCGAGTGGCAACTGGAACGCACCGCCGATGGCATTCGTCAGCGCAGGGCCGATACACCGGTCGGGCTCTACGGCGCGGCGAAAGCGTACTACAGCCGATTTGCGCTGCCGATGATGCTGACCGAAACGAGCGCGGACGGACAATCGATTAATCGAGAGATATGGCTCGACCAGGTGGTCGAAGACTGCAATCGACTCCGTTCTGAGGGCCTCCCGATGCTGGGCTGCTTCTGGTGGCCACTGATCGACCAGCTCGATTGGGACGGAGCATTGACGCACCGTATCGGCAAGGTGCACGAGGTGGGGCTCTATAACCTGCGCCGTCAACCCGATGGGACACTAAAGCGCAGTGCCAGTCCGCTGGTCGAGCAGTACCGGTTACTCGTGGCCGGCGGAGACGATTCGGTCGGAACGCTGGACTTTATCAGCGAGCCGTCGGACGAAGCTGACCAGGGACCGCCGATCGGCATCGAACCGCCGATGTCGAAAACGGAAAATGCGGAGACATCCACTCGAACGTCCCGCGTTGCATCGCCACCCGCCCGTAACGGCAATGCACCTTCCACGACGCCGCAGGAGGTTGCCGCCAGCGTTGCACCGGCGGGTGCAGTGTCCAACGCTCTTGGCGACACGAAAGCATTCGACAAGTATGGCATCGTGGTGTTCAGCCACCTCCGGTGGGGGTTTGTCTGGCAGCGGCCGCAGCAGTTCCTGTCCCGATTCGCCCGCAAACACCGCATCCTTTTTGTGGAGGAGCCGTTCTTCGATCTCCGGGAAGGCGAAGAGCCGCGTGTCGAATTGCACAAGGTCATGCCGAACGTGACCGTGGCTGCACCACATGTAGCACCGAGTTGGAATCGCAACCCGAAGCTGCCGCAGATACTCCGGGAGTTCACCAAGCAATCGATTGCCGCGATGAACGAGCGAGGTGACTTTGACCGGCCGCTTCTTTGGTACTACTCGCCGATGGATTCGGCGTGGTCGCTGGGGCACTTCCAGAATCGCGGCATCGTTTACGACTGCATGGACGAGCTTTCGCAATTCACCGGCGCGCCCATGGCGTTGGTCGAGAACGAGGCGCGGCTGATGACAGTTGCGGACGTCGTCTTTACCGGAGGCTATGAGCTCGGCGAGAAAAAGAGCAAGCAGCATCCGAACGTCCATCCCTTTGGCTGCGGCGTGGACTACGGGCACTTTTCCAAGGCATCCGACGCGACGACCGCAGTGCCCCCCGACATCGACTTCATGGCCAAGCCGGTCATTGGCTGGTTCGGTGTAGTGGACGAGCGCGTCGATTACGCGATGGTCGGAGAAATGGCGCGAATGCGGCCGAACTGGTCTTTTGCAATGGTGGGCCCGGTCGTCAAGGTCGATCCGAATACGCTGCCGCACGCACCCAATCTGTTTTGGCTTGGCGGACGCGACTACCAGCAGTTGCCCAACTACTGCCGCGCGTTTGACGTCAACATGATGTGTTTTGCGATCAACGCCGCCACTCAATTTATCAACCCGACCAAGGGACTTGAGTACATGGCGACCGGCAAGCCGATTGTCGGCACAGGCGTTCGTGATGTGGTCCGCCAATGGAGTGACATTGTCCGCATCGCCAGTGGCGCTTCAGAGTTCGTTGCTGCGATCGAAGACGCACTGCGGTCGCGGGGGAATGACCCGCGTGTGCAACGCGGCCTTGAGCTGGCGAAACAGTGCAGTTGGGAACAGACCGTCGCGAACATGCAGGGGCTGATTCGGGATGCACTGGCTGCAGACGACCGTCGCAGTGCGACGCCCGTAGCACCTTTGAACGAAGCAGAACTCGAATTCAGCTACGTGGCAACCCAAGGCTCCTGACTGACCGCCACGCAGTTCATTCATAAACCTACAGGACTACTGGTATGGAAAAGAAGATCGTGATCATCGGAGCGGGCCCCACCGGGCTGGGTGCCGCATACCGCCTCAAAGAACTCGGCCATAAGAACTTTGCAGTCTACGACCGCCTTCCTTACATCGGCGGGTTGGCCAGCAGTTTCACGGATTCGGCGGGCTTTACATGGGACATCGGCGGCCATGTGATGTTCAGTCACTACAAGTACTATGACGACGTATTCGACAAGCTGATGGGCAAGGATTGCCAGCTGAACATGCGCGAATGCTGGGTCCGCATGTTCGAAACCTGGGTGCCCTATCCCTTTCAGAACAATATTCGCTACCTCCCCAAGGATGTGACCCTTGAGTGCCTGCTCGGGCTTGTGGAAGCGCAGACCCGTCGCAATCCGAAAGCAGCGAAGAACTTCGAGGAATTCATCGACGCCGTGTTTGGTGACGGAATCGCAAAGCACTTCATGAAGCCTTACAACTTCAAGGTGTGGGCGCATCCGCCGGCGATGATGAACAAGGAATGGATTGGCGAACGCGTCGCGGTGCTCGATATCAGCCGGGCGATCAAAAACGTCGTGCTCGGCTCGGATGACTTTGGCTGGGGTCCCAACAATCAGTTCAAGTTCCCACTCTTTGGCGGTACTGGCGAGTTTTACCGCCGGTTCGAAAAACCGCTGGCTGGCCACGTTCATCTCAACAAGACCGTCGACGTCATCAACCCGGCGAGGAAGGAAGTTCGCTTCCAGGACGGCGAGATCGTCGCATACGACGAGCTGATCTCGACCATTCCCCTGGACAAGCTGTGCAACAACGTCCTGACGGGTGAGGTTCCTCGCGAGATCAAGAAGGCTGCTGCTTCGCTGCGACATAGCGGCGGATACATGATCGGCATTGGGATTAAGCAGCCGTGTCCGAGCACCAAGAGCTGGATGTACTTTCCCGAGAGCAACTGCCCCTTCTACAGGGTCACATATCTGTCCAACTATTCGCCGCATATGACTCCGGACAACAGCAGGTATTACAGCTTGCTATGCGAGGTGAGCTACAGCGAGTTCAAGCCCGTGGATGAAACGCGAGTGGTCGATGAAACCATCCAAGGCTTGGTCAATGCGGGGCTGATCAAGGAGGAAGATCGCAAAGATATCGTCGACACTTGGGTTTTCGATGCCAAGTACAGTTACCCGACGCCAAGCGTCGAACGGGACGAGATCCTCTCAGAGGTGATTCCTTTCCTGGAGAGTCAACAGATTTACAGCCGAGGGCGCTTCGGCATGTGGAAGTATGAAGTGTCAAATACCGATCATTCGCTGATGCAGGGTGTCGAACTTGTTAATCGACTTTTGCTCAATGAGCCCGAGACGACGATTGGGATGACCTACAGCAGTACGACTGACGGTCGTAACGCCGCCGTCCATGAGCGTAGTCCCCGCGCCGGCTCGGGTGATCCTCGCAGATCGGTTGTTTCAACGGGGCCTGCCAAGACCAACCCGGACCAACTCGGGGATCAACACGAGGCGCACATCTCCGAAGAGGAACTCGGCGTAACGGTCGGCCCCTCAGCGGAGAAGTCTTTGAAGACGGCGAAGCGCTAATGGGCAGATGGATGGGTCGGAACCCGCTTGTTTACGCGGTCAGTATCGGGAACTTGGAGCTGCTGATCGGGAACGACGAGAAGTTTTCAACCAGTTTCCGATACTCGCGGGCGACCTTTCTCGGCCGGCGGTCAAGCGTATAGAGGCCGACCTTGTTGACGTGGCCGCGCACTTTCGTCAAAGCGCTGTCCCAGTCCTTCATGTCGAGAAGGCCGTACCAAGTGAAACCGACAATCGGAACGCCGTCCTGCCTCAGGCGAAGCAGGTTCATCCACTCTTTCCACAGCCACTCGACGGCGAGGTTGGAGACTCGGTTTGTTTCCGTGTGCATCACAGGCAGGCGATATCGGTCGTAGTACTGGCGTGTAATGACGTAGTAGCCATAGACGTCGCCGGCGCCGATGGTGCTTCCGTCGTCGCGGAGCACATGTTCGTTGGTGATGTAGTAGTCCGTTCCCATGATGCAGTGGGCGCGCAGGTCGGTTTGGTCGCGAAACCACTGGTACTCGTCAGGCGTCAGGCCGCTCTGGAGCAAATAGCGATACATGGTCGCTGAAACGTCATGGCCGAACAGTAGATCGAGCGAGAGGAACCGCCGCTCGTTGAGGAACGTCGCCCGTTCCACCTGGGCCGGACTACCCGGGTGAACGTATTCAGTCGACTCGCTGAAAATAAAGATCGCGTCGGGTCGCTGGTGCAGTACCTCACGCATCGCCAGCATTGATGCCTTTACCGAATGCTTGATGTTCGTCACAAACGCCTGATCGCTCATGAGCTGCTCGTTCCACCAGCCGAACGCGGCGGAAAACTGCGCCGTCACGAAGATTTCGTTGACCGGCGTAAAGAACCGTACCCACGGATACCTTTGACAAAACGCCGCAGCGTATTCGGCGACGTGCTTCGGCCACTCGGGGTTCTGGAAATCGCGCAGCCAATCAGGCAGACCGAAATGGACGAAATCGATGATGGGCCGTATTCCGAGCCTGGCCATCTCCTCCATCACAGGATCAAGCAGGTCCCAACGGTATTGGCCCGGCCCCGTGAAAATGCGGTGGATCGGAGGACCGTACCGCAGATATCGCAAACCCAAGTCGCGTACGAGATGGAGATCCTTCTTCCAATGTTCGTAGTGACCGGTGGACTCGAGCTGGTCCACCCGGTGATTGCCGGCAACGATCGGATTCGAGCACTCGATGCCAACAGCGAACATGAATCGAAGACTGTCGCTGATCTCCGCTGACGTCGGCGACGGAAGATGCAGGTTGTTGGCAATGCTCTCTTTGCCGTGCAGCGATGCCGATCCGTTTAACCCCGCTAGTGGGACGGCCATCCGTTGCCGGCGCTTCTTCTGGACTTTGCTGATGTACGGCATATCGATTGCTCAACGAAATACTCTGTCGGGCGGAGGTCGTCACGGTGCGCGGTTGCTGTTCAGACCGATATCCGCGTCGGCCGCGGTGTGACCTAAGTAGGTACGTAGAAACTCTTGGAAAGATTGAAGGACCGCCACTTTTACATGCCCCCGCCGAAAGAAGGCCTCTCCCTGAAAGACTAGAGCGATCATGACGATGAAGTACTGCAATCCCGTCTACCCGCATGATTTTGCAGATCCGTTCGTGCTCAAGACTGGCGACCTGTACTACGCCTTCGGAACGTCTGCCCCCGGTTCTGACGGACGACCGTTTCCTGTCTTGCGGTCAACCGATCTGGTCCATTGGATACCGTTGGGCGGTGCACTAACGCCTCTGAGCAACCCAATCGCCCACTCGTATTGGGCACCCGAGGTGATTGAGCGACAGGGCAGCTTCTACCTTTTCTACTCAGCCTCCACCTCAACGTCTGACGAGCATCATCGACTACGTGTCGCGCGGTCCGACAATCCGGCTGGCCCCTACAAGGATTGCGGCCGGTCATTGCTTCCAAACATCGGCTTTTCAATCGATGCCAGTCCATTCCATGATGTGGCGACGGACAAGTATTTCCTTTATTTCGCCAACGACTTTGAGACCTCGGAGCCCCATGGAACCGGGATCAGCGTGGTTGAGCTCGCTGATGATTTTCTGTCTGTCGTTGGCGAACCGCAGACCGTCGTTCGCGCTCTTGCCGATTGGCAGATCTACGAGCGCAACCGGAATTACAAAGGGCGTGTGTGGGAGAGGTGGCACTGCGTTGAGGGGCCCAGCGTCGTGTTTCGAGATGGGCAGTATTACTGTTTCTACTCCGGCGGCGCGTGGCACGGAACGGAATATGGCGTGGGGTACGCGGTCGCTTCCCACCCCCTGGGACCGTGGAGAGATGATTTTGCGGCGCACGGCCCGGTTGTATTGAAGGGGATCCCGGAAGGGTCGTGGGGCCCGGGCATAACAGCACTGCCCTAGGTCCGGACGGCAAGACACTGTTTATGGTTTATCACGCGTGGGATGCCGCCCACTCCGGCCGTCAGATGTGCATCGACCCGATTACTTGGACGGCCGACGGTCCACGCGTTGACGGCCCCAGCACGATGCCTCGACAGCTTTAAGGGGGCGTCGGTCCTGAGGGGCGCTCGAAACTGCCAAGGGCAGATGAACCAAACACGATAAGCGCGAAATGTCGGACGCGCTTGCGACAGTCTTATCAAGTCGGGTTCTGCAGAGGACCCGTCTCTTTGCGGCTCTGCGGCGAGGGGCTGATGCTCTTGAGAAACTCGATCAGGCCTTCAATCTCGCGATCTTTGATCTGCGGTCCGAAATCGGGCATGACCGGCGTATACCCCCTGTGAATCTTGGCCGCGGGCTGGCGGATCGACTCGCGGATAAAGTCGGCGTCGGCCACCACACTTGCGCCTGTGGACAGATCGACCGTCGAGCCGAAGACATCTAACAAGCTCGGTCCGACACCCGCCCGGCCGTCGGTGGTATGGCAGGCTGCGCACCCGAACCGCTGGAAAACCGCCATGCCGGTCTTCACCCGTGCCTTATTCAAGCCGGCGACCAACGGCGCGGTCGAAGCGGCCTGAATCTGTTCCGGCTGTGTCGTCGGCCAACCTGTTCGGCCGGCGTTGGCGACAAGAAACTGAATTGCTTGCGACGTCTGCGGATCGGCAGACTGCTCATAGCTGGCTGCTGTGGCCAAGGTTCGATTCGCCGGTGCCGACGCATCGGCTTCGGATCGGGCGCGAACCTCACCCCAGCGCATCCAGGCTTGCCCACCGATCACGCCTGCGGTCAGCAGCATTACGGCCACCGCTGCGATGCCGACGACCAAAGCCGAACTGATGTCACCCGCCGACTGGCGTCGCGTGGTGCTCCCGACCGTTGCAGGTTTGGCGGCGGCGGCCCGCTGAGTGTCGTCGAGATTATGTTCGATGGGGTCCATGTCTTCTCCGACGCGTTACAAGCCTGCGATCTTGTGCCGTGTCGCACCTCGCTCAAATGTTGTGGAACGCCAGCGCCTCATGCAGTCGCGGATCGGCTGTCGGAATCAGGTTCTCACAGGCCAGCAGGCGGACGGCGGCAGCAACAAACACACCGAGAACCCCGACCAGTGCCGCGACATCGGCCAGGTGAACATTCAGGTCACCGCCCGCTTCCGGCAGGATGACCCAGTAAAGATCGAGGTAGTGAAAAGCCAGCAGCCAGACCGCCCAGAAGACCAGGATTCCAACACTCCGCTTGATATGCCGGCTCAGGAGCCCCGCAAAGGGAATCAGCAGGTGTCCGAACAGAATCGCCAGGATGACGAAGGACCATCCGGAGATATCCGCCTGAACCGTGGTCGCGCCGTGCCGCGCGAACCAGCGGGTTTCTTCAGGGATATTGGCATACCAAAGCAGCATGAACTGGCTGAACGCGATGTAGCCCCAGAAAAAGACGAATGCGAACAGGTACTTTCCCAGGTCGTGAAAGTGCTCCGTGCTCAGGCTCGATCGCACGAATCCCGCCGTCCGCAGCGCAAACACGGCGACGATCAGCGCCGCAAATGATGCGACGAAAGATCCCGCGAGGAAGTAGACGCCAAAGATCGTGCTGTACCAGTGCGGATCAAGCGACATGACCAGGTCGAATGCCGCGAGAGTCACGGTCAGCCCCGTCGCGATGATGGCCAAAGGTGCCCACCACTGCATGCGTGTGGAAACGGCAGCGTCGCCGGTCCGATCTTGCACTGCCGACTGTGCCCTGTACCAACGGGCGATCAGCGACCAGATGGCAAAATATCCCACCACGCGCACGATCCAGAACGCCGGATTCAGCCAGGCACGCTTTCTCAGGATCAAGGAATCCAGGACCGGCTTGGCGAGTTGAGCCGGGTCGGAGTCGGCAGCACGGACGACCGCTTCACCGGCCGTCGTCGACGGCGACTTGTGGGGGCTCGCGGCAACGTGGCTCGAAGGTTCTTCGGCTCCAACCTGACCGACCGGCAAGGCCCATCGATAGAGCGCGCCGTCGGCCGAGGCAACGGAGAACAGGATCGGCAGGGAGAGAAGTCCGAGCACGGGAAGCGTTGCGGCAATGGCTTCGGCCGGTCGGCGCACGGTCACGCTCCAGCCGGCGCGCGTCAGGTGTTGCAACAGGACGAAGATCAGCGCCCCCAAGGCAATGGTCAGGCAGAAGCAGAACGCGACAAGGTAGGCGAAAAGAAAGCGGCGATATCCGCCGGCCGATACCAGCCCCGACGCGATCGCGGCACCCAGGCCGACGACGCCGATCACACCGGCAACGCGCACAAGCTTTGCCGACCCCGGGCCGAGCCGGGTGATGTCAGAAGTTTGAACCGTGTGTGATTTCACTTGCTGAGCAACCTCGCAGAAGTCATCGGGGCCGTTCATGGAAGCTTGCCCGCGGCCGGTGTCGGTGGGTTCTGCCGCAGTTGCAGCGTTCGCACCCACGCGACGATCGCCCAACGGTCGGCGACGGGAATCTGCGGGCCGTGCGCAGGCATGTTTCTGATGCCGACATTGATCGTGTTGTATAGATGCCCGTCGGGGCGGGTACGGACGACGTCACTGTGCAGATACGCCGGTGGCGTCCAATTGGCCTGATGCAGTACGACAAGTTCCGACGCCCGCTGGTGGATCGGGCCGTTCCCGGAGCCGTCCTTGCCGTGACACGCTGCGCAGTAGATGTTGAACCGTTGTTCACCACGGGCGATCAGCTCGGGGGTCAGAGTGACGCGTTGTGGGAAACCATCAAGGAAGGTGGTGGTGTCGTTCCCGTTGGCGTCGGTAACGGTTCGAAAGCCACGATAGTAGTGGTCGTCGTCATCGGCCCGCCCCCGGGCGACCGTTCCACTCACCGGCGATCGCATCGCCCTGCCGTCATTGAAGACCGCGCTGGGTGATTGGGGGCCGTATCGGGGCTGCTGCGCCATATCCTGAATCGGCTGGATGCGGGGTTCGTCGCTCGTGCTGACACGTGCTCGCGCCGAGATCGCAAGCGGCACCAGTAACGCCGCGATGATCGCGAGCAACCCTACGACAATCGCGATCGGCAGCCGACCGCCGCCAGGCTGCGACGGGCCGTGTGTGTAGAGCGGGATGTTGACGTTCGGATCGGCCATGGGAGCCATGTTTCACTCAAGACGAACGCGTGGCAGGCAGACGTTCGCGCCAACCTCAGTCTTCCACCGTCTCGACCGCGATTGCACCGGCATCGGTGAACAGAAGCATGGTCCGGTGGATTTCAAACTGCTGGTCGGACGCATCGACAAGGATGAAGAAGCGATCGCTGGTCGCACGCCGGAAGCGTTCCGACCTGAACAGCGGGTTGTAGTGCGTCGGCAGCCGATTTAGTCCGAGCATGCCAAAGACGGCCGTCAGCGCTGCACACAGGATCGTGGTCTCGAAAGCGACAGGGATATTCGCCGGCAAACTCCAGATCGGCTTGCCGCTGATGAGAAACGGGTAGCTTTCGGCGTTAGCGAACCACTGAAGTGCGATGCCGCCGACAAGCCCGATCAGCCCGGCTGTCAGCACGAGCCAGGGCAGGCGGGTCGGACGGATTCCCATGACGGGATCAATTCCATGGATCGGGAACGGTGAATGGACATCCCATCGGCTGTAGCCGGCGCTGCGAACGCGCCGCGCGGCCTCGATGACATCGGTCACGGTCGCGAACTCCGCGAGCAGCCCGATAACCTTCGGGGCTTCGACGGCGCCGGAAGGTGTTGTAGCTGTCTTCTTCATGCCGTTACCGCTCCTGTCGGTATTGAGCGCGACTGACCGGCGGAATGAATGGTCACCGCGGTGCTCCCTGCGACGGCAGATTCTGTCGAGGGCTCGGGGTCGTGACCGTGCGCCTGCGGCATGATCGATTTCACCTCGGCCATTGCGACGACCGGCAGATACCGACAGAACAGCAGGAACAGGGTGAAGAAGAGCCCGAAACTGCCGGCCAGGGTAAGCAGATCAACAGCGGTCGGCACAAACCCCCACCAGCTCGACGGAAGATGGTCCCGCGCCAGGGAAGTTACGATGATGACGAATCGCTCGAACCACATGCCGATGTTGGCCAGCAGCGCGACACCGAAGACCGCCCAGACGTTGGAACGGACGCGCTTGGACCAGAGGAACTGGGGGGCAACTACGTTGCAGAAAATCATCGTCCAGAAGGCCCAGGCGAACGGCCCGAAGGCGCGGTTGAGAAATGCAAACTGCTCGGCGTCGTTGGCGCTATACCACGCGGTCCAGAACTCGGTCGCATATGCGTAGCTCACGATGAGCCCTGTGCCCAGAAGCACCCTGGCCATGTTGTCGATGTGGCGGCGGGTGATAATGTCATTGAGGCCGAAGAGCTCGCGAGCAGGGATCGCCAGGTTCAGCACCATCGCAAACCCACCGAAGATCGCCCCGGCAACAAAGTACGGCGGGAAGATGGTCGTGTGCCAGCCGGGGACCTGACTGGTGGCAAAATCGAATGACACCACGGAGTGGACGGAGAGCACCAGGGGCGTCGCGAGCGCAGCCAGCAACAGATAGGCTCGCTCAAACCGGTGCCAGGCGCGGCTTGATCCGGTCCATCCGAGCGCGAACAACCCGTAAAGGAATTGCTTGCTGCGCGACGTAGCGCGGTCGCGCAGTGTTGCCAGATCGGGGATCAGTCCCACGTACCAGAACAGCAACGAGACGGTCGCATAGGTGCCCACGGCAAAGACGTCCCACAGCAGCGGGCTGCGGAAGTTCGGCCACATGCCCATCTGGTTGGGAATCGGGAATAGCCAGTAGGCCAGCCAAACACGCCCGACGTGCACCCCAGGAAACATCGCGGCGCAGACGACGGCAAAAATCGTCATCGCCTCGGCGAAACGGTTGATGCCTGTCCGCCAGTTCTGCCGGAACAGAAAGAGGACGGCGGAAATCAGTGTTCCGGCGTGGCCGATGCCGACCCAGAAGACGAAGTTAACGATATCAAATGCCCAGCCCACCGGCTGGTTGTTTCCCCAGACACCGACTCCGGTCGATATCAGGTACGCCAGGCAAACACCCAGCACAGCCAGGAGCGATAGAGATCCGGCAAACGCGATCTTCCAAGCGAGCGTGGTGGGACGCTCGGCGACTGCGCAAACACAGTCGGTGACCGAAGTGAAGTCGCGGCCGCCGAGCACCAGTGGCGCTCTGCGTCGGGGGTCTTCCGCGGTGTTGTCTATGTCTCGTGCCATGATATCGATCGACAAAGTCTCGTACGGTGCCTTTGCCATTACGCCTGCGTCGCGGGGTTCCGCAGCTTGGCGAGGTATTTGGTTCGTGGTCGGTTGTTCAGTTCGCCCAGCAGCTCGTAACTGCGGTTGCTGTGGTGCTGCTGTGTCACTTCGGCGTGGGCATCGTTCAGGTTGCCAAACGTGATGGCACGGGTCGGGCAGGTTTGCTGGCAGGCGGTCATCACGTCGCCATCGGCGACGGTGCTCTGGCCTCCAACTTTGGCGGCGGTGGTGGCGGCGTGGATTCGCTGCACGCAGTAGGTGCACTTCTCCATGACACCGCGCATCCGCACCGTAACTTCCGGGTTGAACGCCATCTGCCGGACAGGAACCACCTGCTCCACCTGCTGACGGTCGGGCATCCCCACGTATGGCGATGCCGTCGCGGCACGCGGGTCTTTGCTGTGAAAATCGAAGTAGTTGAACCGCCGGACCTTGTACGCACAGTTGTTGGAGCAGTAACGCGTCCCGATGCACCGGTTGTAGACCATCGTGTTCAGGCCCTCGGTGTCGTGAACGGTCGCCGTTGCCGGGCACACCTGTTCGCACGGCGCGTTCTCGCAGTGCTGGCACATCACCGGCTGAAACACCACATCAACGTCGGCGGGGTCGCCGGTGGCGTCGCCCTTGAAGTAGCGGTCAACCCGAATCCAGTTCATCTGCCGGTGCATCAGAACCTGCTCGCGCCCCACCACCGGTATGTTGTTCTCAGACTGGCACGCGACCGTGCAGGCATTGCATCCGATGCACGCATTCATATCGACCGACATTCCCCATGCGTGCGGCGAATTGAACTTATCGGGTGATTCGAAAAGCTGGAGCCGTACGTTGTGTCCGTCCGGCTTGCTGGCAAACCGGGGAGCGGCTTTGTATTCAGCCAGCGAGCCTTCGCGAACGACCTCACCGCATTTGCCGCGCTCTCCAACCTTCTCGTCGTAACCATGCTTCCCGACGGCATCCATGATGTGGTGGTTCTGGGTCGTCGCCAGCTCGCGCCGCCCGTACCCTTTGCCGATTGAAACGCTTGACGCGAAGTGCGGCTCGGCAGTGGTGCGCAGTGTGAAGGCGTTGGCACCCAGGCCTGTGCCGACCGGTCCTGCTGATGATCTTCCGTATCCCACTGACAGGCTCATCACGCCCACCGGCTGGCCGGGAAGTACGAACACGGGCACCGAGAGAACCCGTTCGCCGGAACGCAACACCGCCCAGTCGCCCATTGCCAGGCCGGCCGCCGAGGCGTCCTGGTGGCTCATGACCAGCGCGTTCTCCCAGACCAGCTTCGACATCGGATCGGCCGTTTCCTGCAGCCAGGCGTTGTTAGCAAATCGTCCGTCATAGACGCGGCTGTCGGTATCGAATCGGAGGTACGGCGTCGTGGACCTGGGTGAAGCGGGTGTGGTCGCCGGAACGGTCATCCGACGGGGTCGCGGACTGGCGGGCGGTTCACTGCCTTCGGGCCAGATACCTTGCTCGACAACCACTCGAAACCGCTTGTCGAACTCCTGTTCCCCGAGCAATTGCTGCCAGGCTCGTTTGATCAGCTCTTCGCCGGTAAGCAGTTCGTCACCGGTCAGCATGGCCAGCAGTTCCAGGTTTGATCTTCCGCCGAACAGCGGCTCGATCAGTGGCTGGCAAACGCCCGGTGTGCCGTCAATCGCCCTGGCATCGTTCCAGGTCTCCATGAAATGCGCACGGGGCAGCTGCCATCCGCAAAGCAGCGAAGTCTCGTCATCGTAGGTTCCGAGTCGGATCGTGGTTCCAACTCCGGAAAGGAGCTGGGCAAAGTCGAGATCCGCGGGCGCGTCGTAAGCGGGGTTTCCGCCGATCACCACCAGTGTGCCAACCTTGCCGGCCTTCATGCCCTCGGCCAGCTCGCGAATCGACTGTAAGTGGGTCGGCCGATCACCGGCCGCGTCGGCGTGGAGTGTAACGGTCGTCCCGAGACCGCCCAGACGCCGGTTGATCAGCAGCGTGATGGCGTGAACTTCCACCGATGCCGTCGGCCCTGCTGCGATGACGGCGGCATTACCTGCGTTCTTGAGATCGGCCACGGCCCGCTCGACGAATCTTGTTTCGGCGACCGAGAGCTGCGTCGGAGCGTCGTCACCGGTGGACATCTCCAGTGCGCGGGCAATCGCGCGGGCGATCGGCTCCAGTCGGTCCGGTGACAAGGGAAGCCGTTCGTCGGCGACCGAGCCGGTCAGACTGAATCCGCAGTCGGCGAGATACACCCGGCTCATGGTGCCATCGACGTCGGCCGATCGTCGCGTCGCTGCCCAGTCGGCGGCATTTCTCACGCGGCTGGGATCATTCCCGAGCACGTCAGCATCCAACAGCACGATAGCCTGCGCTCGATCCAGGTGCAGCACCGGACGCAGGGGCCGGCCGAAAATGAGCCGTGAGGCTTCCAACTCTGCGTCGCGGGACAGAGGCTCGTATTCGTACCAGCTTGCTTTGGGAAAGGTCTCGAAGAACCGCCGCTTCATGTCCAGCGCGGTTGGACCGGACGCAGGCTCGGCCAATACCGCCAGGGATGACGAGTCCGCGCGAAGCATTGCAAAGTGAGGATCGGCGAACGCGGTGAACGCTTCCCAAGTCGAAATCAATCGCAGCTGATCCCGCCGTTCGACGACCGTCCGGGCGCGCGCGGGATCGTATAGGTCGAGCACACTGGCCTGGGCGAGTGTGTCGGCGGCCCCCAGCTTGTCTTTGATCGTCCAGCTGAACGGATGCGACGGATTGCCTTCGACCTTGATCGGTCTGCCGTCATAGCAGGTCACCAGCAGCCCCGTGGCGACACCACCAAGTTCAAACTGCGTGGCGAATCGCTCGGGCACACCCGGCATCCGGTCGCGTGGGTTGGCGGCATAGGGGGCGAGCTTCTGGACGGGCACTCTGCGGCACCCCGCCAGTCCGATGCCGGCGAACGCCAGCGATGCGGCCATCAGCTTTAGAAATGAGCGGCGGGAAGTGGTTTGGAGGTCGTTGGCGTCGTAGCCGGGGAACTCCTGGTCGATCGCGGCAAGAATGTCCGGCGCTTGAGCGAGCTGCTCGAGGCTCCGCCAGTACTGAATGCCATTGCCGTCGGGTTTCATCGGATATGCGCCGGGTATATGAAGTTGAAAGTCAGCCCACTCAGCGATGGCACGTGGAACACGCCGTCAGGTAGCCGACCGATCGGATCTGGTACTGTTCCTTCATCGCTCTGCCGACGAGCAACTGCGCCTCGGCCAATCCGGTCGTGCCTCGCTCGCGGGCGAGCGGATGATCCAGCGGCGACCAGGCCAGGTTCGTCACCTGGTCTTTGGGGCGCAGGTGCTTCTCAGGCTCACGATGGCAGTCGAGACACCAGGACATGCTCAGTGGCTGCTCCTGCCGAACCACATCCATCCGATCGATCCGCCCGTGACAGGAAACGCACGATACGCCATGGGTAACGTGGGCGGCGTGATTAAAGTAGGCATACCCCGGAAGGTTATGGACCTTGACCCATTCGATCGGGTTGCCACTCTGCCAGCTGTCGCGAACCGGGGCGAGCGGCTCGCTGCCCGGAAGAATCGACGTGTGGCAGTTCATGCAGGTCTGCGTCGCGGGCAGCGCGGCAAACGCTGCCGACTCCACCGTTGTGTGACAGTACCGGCAATCAAGGCCCAATTTGCCGGCGTGGACTGCATGGCTGAATGGCACAGGCTGGGTCGGCTGATATCCGACGGCCGTCGCCTTGGGACTCAGCCCGGCGCCTGCCAGCACACAAATGAAGATCGTCCCGGCAATGACCCCTACGACCACTGCTTTACGAGCATGGTTCGACCACCGGGGAAAGAGACAGCGGGGATTCCGTTCTTCAGTAGGCATGGCAGATAGAGGCTTCCCCCGAGGAGACGAACTTACGGCCCCAAAGGTTCAATTCTCGCACCCGCTATCGCGAAATCGGTCGGGTGCGACGGCTTGCACCTACTTCGAGTCGTCATCAAACATCGCTCGGTGTCGTGGCGTATCGAGGTCGTCGAACTGGCCACGATGCGCAGACCAGAGGAAGGCCGCGAGAAACCCGCCGGCCATCAGGATCGCGATCGGCAGGACGATGTAGATCACTTCCATGGCTTGGGTTCCTTCGAGCTTGGAGCAGGCATGGCGCGGTTGATGGATAACACGACCAATGTAAGCACCGTGGCCGAACTCACGGGCATGATGATTGCGGCGACCAGCGGCGACATCAGCCCAGCCGCCGCCAGACTTCCGGCGAGCAGGTTGTAACCAAGGGACACGAGCAGGTTCCGGCGTATCAGGCGCATCGTTCGTCGGCTGGTCTGAACCAGTTCCACCAGCGGCAAAAGGCCTCGTCGGGCGATGTAGACGTCGGCGGCTGAAAGTGACGCCTCGGCACCGCCTTGAACAGCAATGCCCACTTCTGCTGCGGCCAGCGCGGCCGCGTCGTTGACGCCGTCGCCCACCATCACCACTGCGCCGGTTTCGCCCGGCCGGCGATGCACTCGCGCCAGTTTCTCCTCCGGCGACATCTGCCCGAACGCAACCTTGGTATGGATTCCTACTTCGCGGGCAGTTGCCGCGACCACATCCTGGGCGTCGCCGGATAGGATCTGCGGCGTCCAACCCAGACGCGAGAGGTCGGCGATCGCTTTGGCCGCATCCACGCGAACTCGGTCGCCCATGCCGGCAACCGCCAGGGCCTGTCCCGCCACTGAAACGTAGACAGCCGTCGCGCCGGATTGCTCCAGTTCCCGCGCCGCGGATTCCAGCATTGGCGGAATCACGATGCCCGCCGCGGCCGTATAGCGGGGAGAGCCGACGCGGAGTTCCTGACCGCTTAACCAGCCGGAAATACCGCCGTCATTGCGTTCCACGATGTCGGTGATTTCAAAGCCATGGCCGAACGGGTTCGTGGAATCGCCGTCGGCGGTAAGCAACGCCGTGGCAAGGGCCCGTCCGATCGGGTGGTTGCTCCTGCGTTCGAGTTCCGCCGTCTTCCGGCGGAGGTCGGCGTGATCGATCCCGCTGACGCCGGTCCAGCGAACCAGTTGCAGTTGGCCCTCGGTCAGCGTGCCGGTTTTGTCGAGCAACAACCTGCCGCCACGGGCAAGCCGCTCCAGTGCCGCCCCGCTTTTGACGAGGATGTCGCGGCGGCTCAGGCGTCCGATCGCGATGGCAATTGTCAGCGGCGTGGCGAGTCCCAGCACGCACGGACAGGTGACGATCAGCAGCGCGACGGTGTGGTCGATCGCCGGCTCGAGCCCCGCTTTCATGCCCCACACCGCAAAAACGATCACAGCGATCACCGACACGACAACGACAAACCACGCACCCACACGGTCGGCAAACTGAACGATTGGCGGCTTGTCCCGGACGCCGTCCTCGATCAAGCGCATCAGCTTGCCGATGCGCGTATCGCGACCTGTCCGCATGGTCTGCACGACCAGTGGAGAAGAGACATTCTGCGAACCTGCATAGACTTGCGCGCCCGGGTTCACTGCCGTCGGCGTCGATTCGCCGGTCAGCAGCGCCTGATTCACCATGGAACGCCCGGCAAGGATGACTCCGTCGGCAGGGAACGTCTCGCCGGGGCGAACCTCGACGCTGTCCCCGGATTGGATCGCGTCAACGGGCACATCGGTCGTGCGACCGTCCTTAAGCAGGTGGCAGGTCGAAGGGGTGAGATTGAACAGCAGTCCGACCGCGTCATCCGCGCGTCGCTGCTGCCGGTACTGCACGAATCGGCCGACCAGGAGCAGAAACAACAGGACGGTTAGCGAGTCGAAGTAGATTTCCCCGCGATCCAGGATCACATTGACCAACCCCGCCAACCCGCCAACGAGCAGGGCCGCGGCAATCGGCACGTCCAGGTTCACCACGCGCAGTCGGATCGCCATCCAGGCGCTGCGAAAGAATGTCGCCCCCGGCCAGGCGAGCGAAACCAGGCCCAAGCCGGCACTAAGGACGCGAAAGAATGTACGGAATGGGCCTTCCATGTGCCCGGCATCACCGGCGTAGAGCGCCAGGCCAAGCATCATGGTGTTGGCCATGATCGCCCCGGAAACCGCGAGGAGGACGAGCCGGCGACGGGTTTCTCGGCGGTGCATCTCCGCGGATGCGCCACCGCGAACAGGGTGCGGCCGATAGCCAATACGCGCGAGCGCGGCGGCAACCTGAGACAGGGAGAGCCGCGAAGGATCCCAGGTCACCCGAACCGTGGCCTCGCTGAACGACAGCCGTGCCTCTACAACGCCGGGCGCGATCTGCGGCAGCTTCTCCACCAGCCAGACGCAGGCTGCGCACGTCAGGCCCTCCAGCGTCAGATCGGTGCTGCATGATCCGTCGGGATGCCGTAAGACGAATGACTCAGCGTACGTCGGCGAATCGAACGCCTCGAAGCTCTGCCCGGCAAGTTGTACGGGCGTCGCCACAACATCGGCGTTGTCTCGCAGGCGGTAGTATGCTTCCAGGCCGCACGCACGCAGCGTCTGGTAAACGGCTTGGCACCCGGCACAGCAGAACTGCGCTTCAGCATCCGCCAGAATCAGTCCGGGAGGGACCGGCAATCCACAATGCGCACACGCGACGGACGCCGTCGCAGACGACCTGCGAACCGGTTCAACCGGGGAGATTGAATCAATCACGAGTGTCATGGCCTGACTTCCGTATCGATCCTGGCGGCGCCCGAATCGGCATGAGCGCGCTCGCCTTGGCGCTCCGCTGCGTCGGGTGCAGCAACCTGACAGCAAGCCGGCGTTGCAGCGGGATCGGCAACCTGCACATTCCGAGCACCGGCAGCAGCATCGACCGCTGACGCCAGGGCTGCAGCATCCAGCCGAATCCGGCCGATCAGCGTAAGCGCGGCCACCACGATCACTGCCGAGGCGCTGACAAGCGGCAGGTACTTTCCCGCTGTGCCGAGCATGAGCCGGGCACCGGCACCGACCACGACCATGACGGGCAGCGTGCCGACCCAGAAGACGGCCATCACTAGTGCCGCACTCAGGGGGTGACCTGTTCCCGCCGCCGTGACCAGAAACGCGTAGAGCCATCCGCATGGCAGAAGCGTCGTCAGTAGTCCGATGGCGACGGCCCGGGCGACTGGTGGCCGGTCCATCGCGGCGCGGTGTGCCTTCGAGATCAGCGACTGCCATCCCAGGGGAAGCCGAAACTTAGGGAGTGATGCCCCCCTCGAACGAACGAGGGCAACAACGGCGAAAGCGAGCATCGCAAAAGCGGCCAGCACCGCCGCGGCCGATTGGACACCACTGAGCGCCCCGGTGAGATCGACCAGTCGTCCTGCCAGTCCCGCCGCCGCACCCAAAGTGACATAGGTGGCAAGGCGTCCGAGGTGATACGCCGCCTGGAGCGAGCGCTGTTTTGCTGCGTTGGTCTCGGCGGCTCCGCACGCGAGTGCGACGAACGCACCGCACATCCCGGCGCAGTGGAAACTGCCGAGAAGACTGGCGGCGAATACGGCGGCGGCTAGAGCGATCATTTCGGTCAGAAAGCAGTCGGGTGTTCAGGGCACTTTGATCGTCACAGTCTTTAGGAACTCGTCGGCACCTGCTCGGGCGGTCAATTCGAACTCCCATTCCCCGGCCTGAGGCATGAGAAGTCCCGCCTGGTGTCGCCGTGGATCGCCGGAAACCGTCAGTATTGCAGTTCGCTTCTCCCGACCATGGGCGTGATGAAAGTAGCCGACCGCGACGACGGCATTGGGAATCGCACGACCGGAGGCATCGGTCAACTCCAGCGACACGACCCTGCTTCCATCAGTTCCGGCCGGGCCGACAACCTCCAGCGCGGCGTTCCAGCCGAGCAGGTCGCTCGTCCGTCGCCGGGCCTGATCGGCATCCCATCGAACGGCCTTGCCGTAGTAGTCCGGATCGACCGAGAAGCTGGCGTCGCGGGTGGCGATGAAGACGAAGGAAATCATCAACGCCGTATGCCCAATGAGCAGACCGACGACGATCTTCAGCCACCGCCTTGGGAACGGACGGGGGCTTTGGGCCGATGAGGGTCCGACACTGCCCGAGATCATGGCAAGACTCCCTGTTGAGTAGCGGCAGGAACTGGTCTGGACATCGGACCGAGCAGTTTGAAAGCGCGATCGACCTGTACAGCCGCACCAGTCACCGATGTAACGCGAACCGTCACGTCGGTGGAGCCTTTCCCGGTGAAGATGCTCTGCGGGGCGAAGACTTCGACCGATTCGGTCCAGGTCTGCTGCGGTGGCAGTTCGACCACCGCCTGAGAAGCAACACCCCGGATGCCCTCCGCGCCGACGACAGTCATGACGAGCCTCTGCGATTCGTCGGTGCGGTTCGTCAGCTTGACGCGAAGCACGTTGGCAATCTGATCGTCGGCGAGCACCAGGAAGGGCTGACCCGGTCCTCGCAGGACCACGACGTCGACGGGAGACCGCGTTAGCAGCAGGAATCCGAGAAGCGTCCCGATCGCGAGAATGATCAGCGGATAGATGATGACCCTCGGCCGGATCAGGCGTACGCGTTCGCCGGCCATCCCGGCCTGGGAGCCGTATCGGATCAGGCCTTTGGGACGCTGAATCTTCGTCATGACGTCGTCGCAGACGTCAATGCATTGTGCGCAACCGACACATTCAAACTGCAGCCCGTCGCGAATATCGATTCCCGTCGGGCAGACGGCGACACAAAGCCCGCAGTCAATGCAGTCGCCATTGTGGGGAGGGGTAGAGACTGGCGTTCGAGACTGCAAAGCCGTGGATACCACCGGAAGTGAAAGCTTCCCCGCTGGCAACCGCCCCATCTCGTCACCCGCTACCAGCCCACGTTTCTTCTTCCCCCGTGGTTCGCCGCGCGTTACGTCATAACTGATGATCAGCGACGACCGGTCCAGCAGGACGGATTGCAATCGGCCGTAGGGGCAGGCAATCAGACAGGTCTGCTCCCGGAAGAAGCCGAAATTGAACATCATCAATCCGGTGACTGCCGCGACGATGACGAAGCCGGCCGGGTGATGTAGTGGCGATCCCAGAATCCAGGAGTGGAGCGTGCTGGCACCGACAAAGTATGCGAGAAACGTATTGGCCAGATGGAGGCTAAGGACAAAAAACGTGGCGTACATACCGACGAACCGCCATCGCGCAAGACCGGCACGCGGCTTTCCGCCGACGCCCTGCCTGCCCATGAACAGTCGCTCGATCGGACGAAACACGAACTCGAGGTAAACCGTTTGCGGACACGCCCAGCCGCACCAGATGCGCCCGAGCAGTGCGGTCGTCAGAAACACCAGCAGGATTGCGACGACTGCGGAAAGGGCGAGCAGTATCGTGTCGGTGGGGAGAAAGGTGAACCCGAAGAACGTGAACCTACGATGGGTAAGGTCAAGGAGTACGGCGGGCTTTCCGTTGATCGTCACGAACGGCACGAATGCATAAATGGCGATCAGCACGTAGGCCACCAACCGGCGTCCGAACCAGAAGCGGCCCGGTGCCAGCCGTGGACAGAGCCATCGCCGTGAGCCGTCCTCCTCCATCGTGGAAAGGACGCGACCGTTGGCCTTGATCAGTGGTGTTTCCGCGCTCATACGACGTAGTGCCAGACGTGGCGCGGGACGTGGGAGGTTCCCTTAAAACCCATTCGACAAAGGCCGTCGGAGGCGAGCGCCTGTGACGCCCGTCTCCGACGGCTGCTGCATGATTCTGACCTTGATCGCAGCCTCTGATCGCTACTTTGCCGGAACCGTTGTCGGGAGTGTCGCGGCAAGGGTTGCCGGGCGGGTCGTGGCCGGACGAGTCGTTGATGGCATCGTCATGGGCGCGGTCGATCCCCAAGGAGGGATTGCAACGCCTTCCATCGGCTTGCCACCCGGAACGTTGGTGCCTCGCAGAGACGCAACAAACGCCGCCACCCGGATAATGTCATTCGGCGGCATGCGGGCGAAGGAAGGCATCGCACCGTTCTTCGCTCCGCTGCGAATCAAACGCGGAATGTCGTCAATTGTCCGGATGTTGATGTAAACATCGTCGGTCATGTTCGGCCCGACCTGGCCCGAGCCGTTGGGCTTATGACACAGCGCACAGTTGGCCGCAAAGATCGCCGCCCCGGCCGATCGAACCTTGTCATCGTGGATGTAGCCCAGCAGGGAGTTCACGTCGTCCCGCAGCGGCTTGGCGTTCTGCAGGCGAAGTTCCAGTTCGCGGGCCTGCTCGTAAGCGACAACCGGCGCGTGCCGACCGCCGCTGACAACATCGACCGTGACGTAGACCAGCGAGAACGCGATGGTGGCGACGAACAGCCACTTCCACCATCCCGGCATGGGGTTGTCGTACTCCTGAATGCCGTCGTAGGCATGATCGGTCAGGAGGTCGGGACCCGGACCGACGAACGGAGCACCCGCTGGAGGCGCACTCGAGTCTGGCTTGGGGGGCTGCGTGTCACTCATCGCCGTTCCTCCTTCGCCTGCCCCTGCACTTGCTTGGATGCCACGCCGTCTTCAGCCAGCGGAAGTGCCGACCAGCGACGGATATCTTCGCGCTGCTGGGCGGCCGCCCAGATTGCCATCGAGATGAACGTGACGAAGAAGATCACCAAGGCGGTGACGCCGAGGGACGTCAGATCCAGCGCCTGAAACGATTCTTTGTACATGATCGCGAGCGTCATCGGTTGCCTCCCTCGGCGTTGGCTGGCTTGGTTGTACTGGTCACCGTCGTGGTGGGTGGAGCGACCGGCGCGGTCGCCGGTAGTGTGGCGGCGGGCTGCGTCGCCGGCATTGTCGCGGGGTCAGCGACGGGCGGCACCTTCGCCGCAGGAGGAGGCGGGGGAACGGCCGGCCCCGGCGGCGGCGGCTCGAACAGATCCTTGCCCAGCCGTTGCACATAAGCGATCAGCGCGACGACCTTCTTCTGCTCAAGTCCCGGAGGGCCGCCCTGCTGTGCGATGTTCGCGGCGATTCGGCCTGCCTGCACCTTTGCCGATTCCGACGCCCCTGCCCGATCAGCATCGGTATAGGGCACACCCAAGGCCTGCATCGCTCGGACGCGCAGGGCGATCGACCCGAAATCGGTGTCCTGATCGCTGAGCCATGCATACGGCGGCATGATCGAACCCTGCGTCACTTCGCCCGGAGCAAGGAAGTGCTGGTAATGCCAAAGGTCCGACTTTCGGCCGCCTTCCCGCGCCAGGTCAGGCCCGATGCGCCGGCTGCCCCACTGGAACGGGTGGTCGTACACGAACTCGCCGGGCTTGGAGTACTCGCCATACCGCTTGGTCTCGGCCAGCATCGGGCGAATCATCTGGCTGTGGCAGTTGTAGCAGCCTTCGGCGAGATAGATGTCCCGGCCGGCCAGTTCCAGGGGCGTGTAAGGCTTGACCGATGCGATCGTGGGTACGTTCGAGCGGACGAGGAACGTCGGAATGATCTCGAACAGAGATGCGACCGCCACCGCGACAATCACCAGCACGGTGAACTTCAGCGGGAGTCGCTCCCAGCCTCGGTGCCACCAAAGCGTGGTCCAGTTGGCCAGGCGGCTGGCGGCAGCGACGATACCGGTTCCCAGCACTTCCGGCCGGGCGTCGACGATCGCTACATGTTTCGCGAGCGCGGGTGCCGAATGGGTGGGTTCTTCGTAAACCCGTGGCCGCGACCGCCAGGTCATGAAGAAGTTGAGGCCGCCGATCAGCGCACCGGCCAGGAACGTCGTTCCGCCGAGGATGCGCAGCATGTACATCGGCCGGATCGCCTGCACGGTCTCGACGAAGTCGGGATACTGAAGCTGTCCGGCCTCGGTAATCGCCCGGAACATCAGGCCCTGCGTGATACCGGCGACGTAAATCGGGATGACGTAGAGCAGAATGCCGATGGTCCCGAGCCAGACATGGGCATTGACGAGCTTGGGGCTCCAGATCTTGGTCTGGAACAGCCGGGGCAGCATCCAGTAAATCATCCCGAAGGTCATGAAGCCGTTCCAACCCAATGCGCCGGCATGGACGTGGGCGATCGTCCAGTCGGTGTAGTGGCTCAGGGCGTTGACGCTCTTGATGCTCAGCAGCGGGCCTTCGAAAGTCGACATGCCGTAGAACGTGATACCGACGACGAAGAACTTGAGCACGGGATCGGTGGTCACCTTGTTCCAGGCACCGCGGAGCGTCAGCAGGCCGTTGATCATGCCGCCCCAGCTGGGCATCCAGAGCATGAGCGAGAACAGCATGCCAAGGGTTGAAGCCCAGTCCGGCGTCGCCGTGTAGTGAAGGTGATGCGGACCCGCCCAGATGTAGAGGAACACCAGCGACCAGAAGTGGACGATCGACAGCCGGTAGCTGAACACCGGCCGTTCCGCCGCCTTGGGCAGGAAGTAGTACATAAGGCCGAGGAAAGGCGTCGTCAGGAAGAACGCGACGGCGTTATGGCCGTACCACCACTGCATGAACGCGTCCTGCACGCCGGCATAGATGGAGTAGCTCTTGAACAAGCCGGCGGGGACGACAAGGTTGTTGAAAACGTGCAGTACCGTGACGGTGACGATCGTCGCGATGTAGAACCAGAGCGCGACGTACAGGTGCCGCTCGCGGCGGTTTTTGAGCGTCATGAAGAAATTGACGCCGAAGAAGCCGAGCCAGACCACGGCGATCATCAGGTCAATCGGCCATTCGAGCTCGGCGTACTCCTTGCCCTGCGTGACGCCCAGGGGCAGCGTGAGTGCTGCCGAAACGATAATCAGCTGCCATCCCCAGAAATGCGCCCGCGAAAGCTTGTCGCTCCACATCCGGGCCTTGCAGAGCCGCTGCGTCGAGTAGTAGATGGCGGCAAAAAGGGCGTTTCCGGCGAACGCAAAGATCGCGGCATTGGTGTGGAGCGGTCGCAGCCTGCCGAACGACAGAAACTCGAGGCCGAACGATGTCTGCGGCCACACCAGTTGCACCGCAACGTAAAGCCCGACAAGGAACGCAACGATGCCCCAGACGTAGGTCGCAACGAGAAAAGCGCGTACGGTCTTGTCGTCGTACCGATAGGTTTGCAACGCACCGGCAAGCCGGTGAGCGTCCTCTGGTTGATGCTCGGCAGGGAAAGCCGCGGAAGAGTCCAGTACTTCGGTCATGCTTCAGGATCCGGTGACGAGGTAAGTGCCGCCACATGCGCACTGCACACAGGTCCCGGACGAGAAGCACAGGTTAAAAGTTCAATCGGCGGTTCGAGCCGTCGTTTCCGCGCCCCGTGAATGTGGCCCAGCTCAGCCGCCCAGTCCAGCGGTAGCCGCTACTGCGGCTGGCTCCCCGTCTTCAGACTCGAAGCTTTGCCCGGCAGAGGTGCGACAATCTGCACGGGGCTCGTCACCATCGCACCGCGCTCGTCGGTCAGCGCAATGAACCAGGTGTTCGCATCGGCCGGTGGTATGGCTACCGTCACCACGCCGGGTGCGATATCCGACGGAATACTGTTCCAGAGCCGCTTGGAACGAATCTCATTGCCCGTCGTGTAATGGAGGACGGCCGACTTCAGAGGAACCGCGCTGGTGTACGCCAGCCGAACCTTTCCGCCGTCGATCGTGAGCGGGCCGGGGACTGCCAGTGGCTTGCCGTCGCGGCAGAACGAATCGATGAACAGGCCGATTTCCTGCGGTGCCCAACCCGGCGGGTGGCCGTGCTTCATGTTGACTTCAATGCGCATCTGCTTCGGGCCGGGAACCGCCTGAAAGCTCTTCTGGTAGCTGTCGAGGGGGTAATGCACATCGTTCGTGCCGTTGACGAACAGGATCGGCACCCGGCATCGCGGCAACAGGCTTGACGGGTCATATTCCCTGACCCATTGGTCCCGGCGGTCGCCGAGCTTGTCGATTGACGGCTTCTGGACGGATTCGCCTTCGTGGAGAAAGCCGCACCCGTAGACCGGTACCGCGGCCTTGAATCGGTCGTCGAGCGAGGCGACGAGGCAGGTGGTGTACCCGCCCCAGCTGATGCCGGTGACCGCGGTCCGGTCGGCGATCACTTCGGGGAAGGAGCGGAGAAGCGAGTGAGCCCGGATGACACTGGCGGCGGCGTGATAAGGCCAGTCGTCGGAGATGTCGCCGCCGATGCTGTCGAACTTCTCGGGATGCCCCTGATTCGGACCGCCGTTGGGCAGGCGGGTTCGGGTATCGGCTTTTGCGGTCTGGTTCAGAACGGGGACGCCGTTGGCATCGTAAACCGGATCGATCGGCTTGCAGCCGCCGAGGTCCATCGCGATCGCCGCATATCCGCGTCTGGCCCAGAGCCAGGCCCATTCGGCGAACGCCGTCCCCCCGCCGCCGTGGATCAGGACCACGCCGGGGAACTTCTCCCCCGCCTTGGCAACACCGAGCGTCGCAGGTGAGGCATAAAACGCGAAGACCTCAGTGTCCTTGCCCTGGTACTTTTCGCCAGCGTACAGCAGCGAATGCACGGGGCCACCCTGCTTGAGCCAACGCATCTTCGGAGGCTGCTTCAGATCGTTGAGATTCCAGGGGCCGACAATCCCGGCCGACTCCACGACAGGCTTGTCGGCACCCTGCAGTCCTGAAACAGGGTTCAGGGCCAGCGCGGCGATGATGAGTAAGGTGATCCGGGACATGCTTACGCACCTGTTCGGACGACGCGTCGAGTGCTTCTATTCCACGATCATCTTCCCACGCATGTTCTGGTGCCCGGGGAAGGTGCACAGGAACGGGTAGACGCCGGGCTTGGTCGGCGCGTTGAACTCGATGACCTCTTCCTTGCCATGATCGATCATCTTGCCGGCCCAGATGATGTCAGGGCTCTTGGGGACGAAATGAACGTCAAAGCCCTTGGCGCCCAACGCCATCGCGCGGAAGGCAACATCCTCGGCCTTGCCGGGATTGACCAGTAGAATGTTGTGCGGCATGAAGTCGGGGTTGGCGAAGGTCAGCTTGATCTTCTTGCCGGCCTTCACCTTCACTTCCTTGACGTCGTACAGCATCTTCTCGGGGATGGTCGCGATCCGGATGGTGGTCAGTTCGGGCGTGTCGGAGAGGATACCCGAGGGCTTGGCCTCTTCGAAAACCGCACCGGCGATGACGCCGCCGTGCTGGCCGGCCTCGACATTGCTCCAGAGGTACTGCACGGTCGCGGCCGCATTGCGGGCGTGCGGCTCAGGGCTCTTGAGCAGCGTGGCCAGCAGTTCGGGGTTGCGCACGTTGTGCTGCTGGTGTAGCCAGAGCGCTTCGAGCAGGTGATGGGCGTCTTCCTTCTTGTTGGGATCGAACTGCTTGATCCATTCCTTCGCTGCAGCGAGGACTTCCTTGGTGTCGCGCTCGCTGAGTTCGACCCGGGTCCGGTGGCGAACACCGTCGATCGGGTGCTTGAGGTTTTCGAGCAGCGCGGGGATCGGCTGGCCGTCGATCGCGACCGGCTTCTGAAGCGGCCGGCCGGTGGCGGTCATGCGATAGATGCGACCGTGGCTGTGGTCGCGGTTGGGGTCACGCACGTTGTGCTGCATATGACCGATGATGACGTTGTGCCAGTCGGCGATGTACAGCGCGCCGTCGGCCCCGAAAATGGCATCGGACGGACGGAAGTTCTTGTCTCCGCTCATCATCAGGCCGCGCGACTTTTCTTCAGTCTTGCTGCCGTCGGCATTGATCACGGTGGCAGTCAGTTCGTCGCCGGCCGGTTCGCCCCAGACCGCACCGGTGGTGGGGTTACGATCAAGGTGGTAGTGCTTGATGCCCAGGAAACCGATCACATTGCAGATCAGGAAGTCCCCCTGCATGGATTCGGGGAAGTTGGCGCTGGAGACGACTTCGCTCGCAGTGACCGGCCGAACTTCCTTCTTCAGAAGTTCGGTCATTTTGAACCCCTTGTCGGTCGTGCGCACCTGAAACGCCCTGCCGCCGGTGCCGTCGGTGGCGTACTGGTAGCCCCAGTAGTCGAACGAAGTTCCGTGCGGGTTGGGCGAGTTGGCCGCGTGCATCGAGATGGCGAAACGGCGTGGGTCGAACCGGTACATCGCCGACGCCCCGGTGTTCAGCGACGGTCCCCACGGATGCTCGTGGTTGTGCTGCATGAACACCCCGCTCTGCCAGTAGATGGCGCCGTCGGGACCGTAGATCAGGTTGTTGGCGCTGTGGTGGGTATCCGATGAGTCGACACCCTGAAGGATGATCTCCCGCACATCGGCGACATCGTCACCGTCGGTGTCTTTCAGGAACAGGATTTCAGGCGCACAGGTGACGATGACACCGCCGTTCCAGAACTCGAAGCCGAGCGGGTTGTGGACCTTGGCGAACTCGGTTACGCGGTCAGCCTTGCCGTCGTTGTTATCGTCGTGAAGGATGAGGATGGCATCGTTCATCGCCTTGAGCGGTTCCCACTTGGGATAGGTCGGCCAGACGGCGGCCCAGAGACGCCCTTTGGTGTCGACCTGCAGCTGTACGGGATTGATGAGCTGCGGGAACCTGGCTTCATCGGCAAACAGGCTCACCTCGAACCCTTTGGCGACGGCCATCTGCTTGATGCCCTCTTCGCCACTGACGTACCGAAGCACACCTTCCTTCTGCGCGTTGGAGCTCTTGCTCTTGCCGCCGACGTTCGAGACCACCGGCACCGGTGCCGGCACGTTGCTGTCGTCGATCGTCTTATCTTTGCCGGCCGCGCGGGCCCAGATGCGCTCGTCGCGGTTGGCCGTCATGACGTCGAGCATCGTCAGTTCGTGCTGAAGAACGACGGCGTTGGTCTGACCGTCGACAAACGCAAGCGTGGAACGACCGCCCCAGACGTCGTTTCCGTCGCGGGCGCGATAGCGGTTGTTCCAGTGGTTGTCCTTATCTAGAACTGCCTGCCGCAATGGCTCGAGCGACTCCGACGCGCTGACATGCTTCGCGAGCAGCGTATGACCGATGACTTCGGCAAGCCGGCGGTTGCCTTCTGCCGTCAGGTGTACGCCGTTGATCGTCAACGGCTTTGCGGCAGACTTGAACAATCCGATCGACGGATGGAACAGGTCAACGTATGCGACGCCCGCTTCCTTTGCCGCGGCTTCGGTCGCCTTGGTGTAGGCTTCGAGCTGTACGTTATGAGCTTTGCCGTCGGGCAGATTGGGGTTGCGGGTGTCTTCGTGGGCGATCGGGCTGAACAGGACGATGCGCGGGAAGCTCTTGCCGTTCGGCCTGGCCGCGCGTGTCTTCTGGACGAAGTCGACGAGTTTCTTGCGGTAGGCATCGGCCTTCTCGACGCCGTCGTACGATTCGTTGTAGCCGAAGAACGCAAAGACGACATCTGGCTTGACCAGCTGCAGATACTCGGTCATCGACGCCTGCCCCTTGCTGCGGGGAAAGGAGTCCGGCCGGTCGCCGCTGGCGCTCATGTTGCGAAAGCGGACCTGCAGTTCGGGCATCTGCGCCTGAAGGACCGTTTCCATCCAGCCGTCGTGCTGCATGCGGTCGGGGAGGCCGTTACCGAGAATCGCTACCGTGTCGCCCTTGCTGAACTCGAAGGGAGTCGGATCGCGGTAGTCGGCCGGGACCGCGACAAGGACCTCACCCGAAGCCGGGGCTGGCTTCTTGGCATCGGCCGGTTTCGGTTCCTTCTTCGCCTGGGCCTTTGGTTCCTTCTTTTCAGCCGGCGCGTTCTTCGCCGGGGCGGCTTTGGCCGGCGCGGGCTTGGGTTCCGGCTTCTTGATGTCATTGTTTGCCGGGATCTGGCTTTCAAAGCCCGCGTACATCTCCGGCTTGACCCCCTTGGCATTGGCGGCGTTGTTGAACGTGTTCGGCTTGAACGGTCCGACAAAGTCGATCGTCAGGTCGGGCTTGATCGCGTCTTCCAGGCCGATCGCCCAGAAGCAGGCGTTGACCAGCATTCGGCGGTAGCCTTCATTGGTGATGTCCTCGGAGGTGCCGTAAAGCGTCGTGAAGACCCGGCCGGCCTTGCCCGATGCCGACTTGTACGTCCGCGTCCATTCCGACGGTTGCGGCGGCTTGGTGGCATCCGGCGGCGAATCGGGTGTCATGCCGTTCAGCGGCTGCGCCATGGTCAGGATATCGCCGTCAGTCGGCTTGCCCACATACGCGCCCACCTGAACCCAGATGTCCTTCACGCCACGAAGAATGGGATGCGATTTCTTGTCTTCGACGATCGTGATCCGCGTGCTCTGTGAGTGGTTCTTGCCGTAGTGGCCGACCCACGTCTGCCCCAGCACCTGATGGCCAAAACCCAGCTCGTAGCCGGCGACTTTGCTGTCGTACGAATACTTGGCAAAGGGGTCGTCCTTGCCGGTCTTGAAACCGTGCGTCGCCGTCCGAAGGCCGATGATTGGACCACCCCGGTTGAGGTAGTCGTCGAAGTGCTTCATCTGCTCTTTGGGGAAGGCCTGGAAGCGCAGGAACACAACAGCCAAGTCGGCGGTATCGAGGGCTTCCATCCCGGGCATGTTCGAGTTGCCCGCGACGATATCGCCCGTTGCCGGATCGATGTTGAACAGCACGGTGCACTTGAAGCCCTGGTGCTTGGCGAGCAGGCGGGCGATCGCCGGCAGCGATTCTTCCGACCGGTACTCATGGTCGCCGGCAAGAAAGACGATGTGCTTGCCCTTGCCGGGGCCTTCGGTTCCTTCGAAGACAAGCGGAGCGGCGTTCGCGCTGGTCGCGAGAACCAGGAGAGCGAGGACGATGGACTTGATCATTGGCATCACGGGACCTTGGGTTTCTCGGTTTCGGTGACTGACATCCGCGGATCAATCGTTACTTCAGGCGCGGACTTCTGTTGTGTGTGTGGTTTGGCAATCGCCTGCCTTGCGGGAACCGCGGCGGCACGTCGGGACAGAGTTGCTCGGGTCCTGGAGTGCGTCTACCACTGTCCATACCCCCCAGATTCACGGGGAAGTACGACCATCACGGTGTCCAGGCCGGTGCCAGACGGAGGGGGTCGGTCAGCTGGCCGTGCGACTCGTTGGCGTAATCGCCGAACCAGCCGCCGGTGACGACGTGATCGGCACTGCCCACCGGATAGCCAGAGTAGTTCCAAGCAGGGCTGATCAGCCCTGCCTTGCCACCGGTTTCGGTGGTCAACGATTCGCGATTGCCCGTCGATATCGTCACCCGGGCGGTTGGCTTGGCGACATGGGTGCGATCGGGAAGACCCGGCCGAACATTGCCGACGCCGCCAATGGGGGTGAGGTCGGAATAGCCGGTGTACTGCGGATCCTGCGCGCTGGTGGCATCGTAAAACGCTTCAAACTCGGCGGTGTTGGCGGTATCGAGCCGGGCGATTGCGATCTTCATCGCGCCGAGCGTCAGCATCAGCAGGGTAATCATCACGACGACCGACAGGACGAGTTCGATCTCGGCCGTGCCGCGTCGCGGGTTAATGAGTGGCAAGCGTCTGAATCGAATCGCTGTCGCTGTTGCCGTTCGCATTCACGCCCCCTTTCTCGAAAAGTCCGCGAAAGTGTTCGCCATCGGCGATTGCCTGTGCCAAGGCGTCGCTGTGGGCGAGCCGGGGTTCCCAGTTCCATCCGCCGGGCGAACCCAGACGCCAGGGGCGCGGCGAGCCGCCCATGTCGCCATGACCGTAGAAGGTGATGCGGTCATACCGATCGCTGGCGCCATACCCTTCCTGGAACTCCATCCAGTTGAAGATCTCGCTTTGGGCAAAAGCAACCATCGGCCCGCTGTCGGTCTTAAAGTACTTGGCAAGCAGTGTGCGTGCGCTGCTCTGATCGGTCGTCAGTGCAGCCGCGAGGGATGTGAAATGCTTCTTCCGCTCGTCGTCGGAGAGGCCGCGCGCCGGAGGGACCTCTTCGGTCGGCGGCGCGATCTCGTACGGCCAAGGCCGACGGATCCACTCGGCGGCAACCTCTCGCGAGACAGTTTCGGCCGCCCGGCGGACGGCGTTCTGTGCCGCCGGCGGTGCCGCCTGCTGGGCAAATTGCCGGGCCCTGTTGTTGATCGTGCTGCGAGGCGTCCCCTGCGGCAGCGATCCGCCCAGAACGCCCAGCGCCCACTGATAAATCTCCTGCTGCAGTCGCCGGGTGACGGGGTTGATGCTGCGCGAATAGATCAGGTTGTAGACGTGCCGCTGTACGTCGGCGCGCATCCCGTCGATCGCCCAGTCGGGGATGTGGTGCAGTTGGTAGGTCGCCAGCACCATGAAATGCTTGTCCGAACCCATCAGCCGAAGCACCAGGTCGCGGTTGCGATCGACATGTCCGAGCCATGTCGCATCGGCGAACCGCTGGGACGAAACATCGGTCAGAGAGTGCAGGTGGTCGTGCATCCGGGCGACGGCGTTCTCCAGCCGACGAAGATCGCTCACGAAATCCCGCAGTTCGCGGTTGTACTCGCGGATGCGGTCATTCACGGCCGTTATCGCATCGCGGTTTGCCTGCGTCAGTTCCTGGGGCAGCGGCAGGCTGGGTATCTGTCTCGGCGGCAACGAGACGCGAGGAGCAGGATTCGGCGGAGGCGTTGTAGTGGTGGGTTCATCCACCTGGTTCGGGAGCGGCGAGATGGTCGGCGGCGACGGCGGCGGATGGACGCGGCCGCGAAGGTCGGACCGAACCCCGTCGATCGCCCGCGGCTCGGTACGCAGCCCTTCGCGATCGCGGTACACGCGATCATTGACGTAACGGTTCAGCGGCGCACAGGGGATTCGGCCCCAGTCGCCGCCGCCGACAGACACGCTGCCACTGTAGGTCGCGTTCTCGAGGACGACACCGTCGACCGAACTACCGCTGCCAGGATGCCAAATGGCGCTGTGGTCTACGTTGACATTGATCGGATCGACATAGACCTCCGGCGACGGACTCCCCCACCGCCTTGCCGTGGCGCCGGGATAGCGCTGGCGGATGCTGTCCTGCACCGTTTCGCCGCCGACAGAAGCCGAGGTGGTCACCGGCGCGGTGACAGGCGTTGGCTCCCCTTCACTTAGCCGCCCGGGAACGGATGCCGACGTTTCCACCTTGTACATCGTCGCCAGCGCGTTGCGCTGTTCTTCAACGACAGCAGGCGTCAGGTCGCGGATCTGGTTCTGGTAGTCGAAGATCTCGAACCGCACCTGACGGAGTTCCTCCGGCGTGGTGGACAAGGCCGGGGCCGTCTGGGCGACCCACTTATCGAGCCAAGATTGTTCGACATCCAGCGTCGCCAGGATGTCTTCGAGCCGAGGCCGAACCTGGTTGGTGATCCAGTCCGAGACGGGCGCACCCACGGGCGTAAAGCTCGACGGCGAAGGGACGGGCGCGGGAGTGCCGGACGCACCGCCGACCGGGCCGATGTAGGTGTCTAGGAGCCAGTCCAGGATGAAGCGGTTCTGCTGAAGCGCCGTGTTCATGTCCTGGCTCAGCCGCTGCGCCTGCTGCGCTTGTAGCAACGGAAGCACCATGTCCAGGGCCCGAAGCACATCGGGTGTCAGCGCGGTAAGTTCCTTCTTGCGCTCCTGCCCACGGCCTTTGCCGCTCCAGGAACCAAATCCCAGCAGTTCTTCGAAGTATTCACAGTCGGGAATGCCTTCCTCTGGCTCGCTTTTTCGGTCGCCATCCCGAAGTTGTATGGCCCGGCGTCGTTCGCCATCGAATCGCTTCTGAATGTCGTTCCGGGTTGGCGTGACCGACCGCAGCATGACCTCGGCCGAGGCATTCTGGCTCATGACGAGGTTGGAACTGGCCGTCAGGTTGGTGGTTCGGCTGACCCACTGGTTGCTCGCGTGGGCCGCCGAATCGGCCGCCGCCTGCACGTGCCGACGACGGGTCGCAAGTTCGCCGGTGTTCCAGACCATCGCGATCAGAAGGACCAACGCCCAGATCGTCATCAGCAGCAAGATGCCCAGGTTCCCCCGGTCGTCGACATGAAACCGCCGATGACACCAGCGAATTGCGGCTTTACATGGGTCTGTCATGAATCGCCTCGTCGAAAACGCTGAATCACCACGGAGGCACGGAGACACGCTCGGTGTACCGCGCACATTTGTCATCCTGAGGTACTTCGAAGGCCCTTGTGTCCAAGACAAGTTATGCCTCGAACGTCGGTTGCGCTATCCACGGGCACAGTCCGGTCGTTTACGTCTCCGCCAGGGATACACGGTCCTTCGGAGTACCGCAGGATGACAACTCGTGCTGATCACCGGTTGCCCTCCGTGTCTCCGTGCCTCCGTGGTGATTTCTCGGCCGTGGCGATGCCTTCGTTCACCGCGACCAGAAATCGTTATCAATCCGCGCCCGCCGGCCGTGCGACGCCTGAACCTGCCGGCGGGCCGACACTTCCCAGAAACGGCCGCTCACGCCGGCGACAGAGGTCTCTCTGCCGGAGACCAGCCGCATCGCGAAGGGTACCGTCAGGCGAAACTGATACGTCAATTCGACCTCGACCGGCGAGCCTTCCGACCCGATGTAGTTGTGCTCCGACGGCGTCCAGTTGACCTGCGTCGCTTCCATCGCGTAGGTGTATCGATTGGCAAAGCTTTCAGGGACTTCGGTGCCGAGTTGCCGCAAGGCATCGGCGACTGCCGACGCCTGCGACGACGCACCGTTCTTTGCTTCCGGGCAGATCGGCGTCAGCGCCAGTCTGGCGGCACGAGCAACATTGTCGGGCTTGTCTTCCGGAAGGCTCGTCATCGCGGCGCGAGCCGCGGTGTCGGCCGCGTGGGAGATCATGATCTTGGCGGTCACGATCAGGGCCAATTGCACGATGATCGCGACAATCAACAGGAACAACGGGAAGGTCATGATGAACGAGACGGCCGCCGCGCCGTCGTCACCGCGGGCGGTGCGGATAATGCGGACGATGATGGAACGGTTTGACGACATTAATGTTCGCAGACCAGGCGCATTCTCACAGACTGACTTCGGTGTCGCCTTTTTGTAGGGTCCGCCTTGGCGGACGCGAACGTCAAACCACGCCGAAGCTGTTACGACCGGTGAAGCACTCGCGTCCGCCAAGGCGGACCCTACGGCGTCACTCGCACCGTTATCCGACACCCGACATCCACCCGATCGCATTCGCGACCAGCGGCGTCTGCGCCAGCATCGTGCCCGCAAGAAGCGGCAAGGCCAAGGGAATCGTTCGCCGGGATGCCGGCTTCTCCTGGTCGTCTGACAACGTCCATCGCCGCAGATAGACCCAGTTCAGCAGGTGGCTCGCCGCGAGCCGGCACGTCGCATTCAGTCGGCCGGCAATCAACAGGTTGACCAGGGCATAGACGACGGCGACCGCCGCTCCGCAGATGAGTACATCCGACGCCCGCGACATCCCGAGCATCGCACCGATCGCGGCCAGCAATTTCATGTCGCCGCCGCCCATGCCGGCGAAGACAACCCCAATCAGGCCGATCCCGCCGAACAGCAGCAGCCCCAGCGCCGACTGCGTCGGCCCCGCCGCCCCGAGCCACTGCGATGCCACGCGCGGCGCGATCTGATTGAGCAAGAGCGCAAGACAATTAACAAGAACCCCAACCAGGACAGCGGTGTAGGTCAGCGGGTTGGGAATGCGGTTGGTCGCGGCGTCAAAACCCGCCGCAATCACCGTCACGCCCAGACACAGGACGGGAAGGAACAGGCCGGATCCAGCAGCGGGGATTCCGCCCGCGCTAGTTGCGGCTGGGCCGCGGACGAGCATCGCCGCCGTCGCCGCTACGGCCGCCACTCCGACCATCCCGCCCCACGCCTCAGCCCAGGGCGTTCTCGCCGTGGCTTTGATATCGGCGGAGATGACGGCGGTGTCGGCGTCCATGATCAATCGCAGTTCGGCGACGAAGTCGAACGACGCAATCTGTGACACGGGCTTCCAGCCCGTGCGTGGTGCGATGGAGTTCAAAGGACGCCCGCAAGAAGATAACTCATTTCGCGTCCCGCCCAACGCACACGGGAGTGGCTTGCGTCATGGACACACGGCTCCATCAGACCGCTGTCCGGCGCGCGACAGCGTCACCCTACGGCTGCAGATCCTGGGTCTGGTCGGTAAACCAACCGACGAGTGTCTTTCGGAACAGCCAGAGCGCGATGATGATCGGCAGCGCGATCAGCGCGATGATCATCACTTTCTCGACCGACATCGCGCCCGACTCGTTTTCGTGCAAGGCTTTGATCTTCCGCCCGATCCGTTTCAGCATAGTTGGCTCCATTCTCCGCAATCCCGTCGCCCCGATACTTGTGGCATTGGCATCTACTCATGCCCGTGCCTGGTTCGCCCTTTGCACGGACAAGAGTATCTGCCCATGCCACAACAGTCACGGAAACGGCGACCGCATCAGACTCGTTACCCGCGTGCCGTAGGTGTTGATCATCTTCAGGAACATCGGCATTAGAAACGCGATCGGCAGCACCACGAACACCATGATCAGCATGTATTCCGTCGAGAGCGCTCCCGAATCACCCGCCAGTCGGCGGCGAAGTCGGCGGAGCGAAACTCGGCATCGTCGGATCAGCATGTCGATGTCACATCCAACGCCCGGTGCACCTGCGGTGCGACCGCTAACCAGTGACCACTTTACCGTCCGCTCATCGGCAACGTTAGCTGCATTTGCCCACCCAAACCGGCCTCGGCGACCGTGGCGAGCGTTCTGGACCGCCCGCCGGTCCAGACGAGTTGCCGGGCGTTGCCCTCGCCTTCCAGTCGGAACAATTCGTTGAGGGCATACTGCTGGGTTGCCTCGTCGAGCGACACCTCGGAGATCGATGATATCAGACGTCTGCCGGAACTGAGACGCTCGGCCTGCACCAGCAAATCCACCGCCGACGCCACCTGCCGCCGCAACGCGTGCAGCGGGATGCCGACGTCGGCCATCATCGCCAGGGTTTCGAGCCGATGACACGCATCGTAAGGCGTTGATGCGTGAACAGTTGCGAGCGCGCCACGGTGACCGCTGGTCATCGCCTGGATCATGTCCAGCGCCTCGCCCCGCCGAACTTCGCCGATGATGATCCGGTCCGGCCGCATGCGCAGCGACGCCGCGAACAGGTCGCGGATGGTAATTTGCCCCCGGCCGTGGGCGTCGGGCGGGCGGGCTTCCATCTGAACGACGTGTTCTCGCTGAATCTGCAATTCTCGCGTGTCTTCGATGACCAGGATCCGCTCGGCCGCCCCGAACGCGGTGGAGAGCACGTTGATCAGCGTCGTCTTCCCGCAGCCCGCCCCGCCGCTGACCATCAGGTTGCACTTGGCCCGGACCGCCAGCAGCAGAAACTCCATCGCCATCGGCGTAATCGCGCCGCGGTCGATGAGAAACTGCGGAGTCCCGCTGGCCTGCGGAAACCGGCGAATATTGATCTGTGTCCCTCTTGCCGCAACGGTGCCGAGAACGACGCATACACGTGAGCCGTCCGGCAGCCGGCCGTCCATGATCGGCCGCTCTTCGGAGATCGGCTGACCGACAAACTGGGCGACATTCCGGGCGGCGGCCTGCACGTCGGCCTCGGAAGGAAAGACCGCCTGGGTCCGCGTGATCTGCCCGGCGCGCTCGACGTAGATGTCGGTCGGGCCGTTCACCATGATCTCGGTCACCTCGGCGTCGCGCAGGAACGGCAACAGCGGGCCGAGAAAGAACTCAAGGCTCGCCTCGAACGCGCGATGAATCGCCGATGTATGCGGCGTTTGTGCCCCGGTGGACGCGGCGACCTGTACCGGCGTCGGCACCTGCGTGGATGTCGCGGCGGGTCGAACGGGCGATCCAGCCGGCGCGTTGGCGGGTCGGGCGACTGGGGTCAGTGCCTGCGACGACGACGCCTGGGCCGCGCCGGGCTGAGGATTGGTTGGGGGGATTCGGGTCATGCGCGGTGCGTGGGATACGTGATGAGTGTGTTGGATTCAGCGCTTTTGGTGCTGGCGTCCCGCCTGCAATGCAGCCGGGACGGCTGCACCACAACGACGCCGATTCACGCGCACTCATTTCGTCGCCGTCGGCATTCTACTCGCACAACGCGAATTCGCAGCAGGCGTTCAAACGGGTACGAGAAATCGACCCGATTTCGACAGACGGAGCCGGGCCAGGCGGATGAAGCGAACCCGAACACCCCACGCCCGATCAACTCGGCGTCGAAGACGCCAGCACCAGGTCCGCAGACGCGGACACCGCGTAAGGTCGATCCGTCGCGGCATCGATCATGGGCCGGCGGTACTCGGTGAGCTCATCGTCGCCGACACGGATTGTTCCCGACGGTACCAGTTGGGCGGGGATCGTCGCCGCGGCCGGTGCGGTCGAATCGTTCATGCTCGTCAGCGATCGGAACACCCAGACACGATTCGCTACTGCCAGAAAGCTGCCAGCTAACGTGGGGCCGGGCTCCATAAAGAGGTCACGAACGCCGAGTTCCTCGCGAATCAGTTGCAATGCCGCGAAGGCTTCGAGTTGGCCGCGCCTGCCGAAATGCTCACTGCAATGAACTGCTACGCCTCGCTCACGAAGTTCCTCCGCGTGACGGGAGTTTGTGCGGCATTCGTCATGGATGACCGCCGTCGGCCAATCCTTCGCCGTCGACACCAGCTTCGATGTCAGCGGCAGCCGCAGTTGCGGATCGAGCACGATCCGCAGCGGCTTACGCCGCAGGGGTACATCGCGTGGCGTCAGCATCGGGTCGTCGATCAACGCCGTGCCAATGCCGATGACAATCGCATCCGATCGGGCCCGGAGTTGATGCACCAGCCGTGACGACTCTGGCCCGCTGATCTGTGTTCGCTTCCCGCCGGGGCCGGCCACTTTGCCGTCGGCCGACTGTGCCCACTTCAATGTCAGGTAGCTGTCGTGCTCGACCGATCGCAGGAACGGCTCGATCAGTTGTTTCGCCTCGCCTTCACAGACGCCGTTGGTCACCTCGATGCCGGCGGCGCGGAGCATGGCCACGCCGTTGCCGTTGACGGCAGGGTTGGGATCAAGGCAGCCGATGACGACTCGGGCCACGCCGGCCTCGATAAGTCGCGGCGCGCAGGGCGGCGTTTTCTTATTCGTGTGGCAGCAGGGTTCGAGGGTGACATACGCCGTCGCGCCGGCGGGCGAGTTGCCCCGCTCGCGGCAGTCGGCCAGTGCCGACGGTTCGGCGTGCGGGCCGCCAAACCTCGCGTGGTACCCCTCGCCGATCACCTGCCCGTCACGGACGAGCACGCAGGCGACCATCGGGTTGGGCTCGACCATTCCCCGCCCGTTCATCGCCAGGCGGATGGCACGGCGGAGAAAGAGTTCGTCAGTCGCGGCAGGCATAAGGGAAGCATAGGGGACGCCGGGATCTGAATACAATCGAGCCGCGAGGGGCAGGGATACAAACGGTGCCTCGGCACGCAAGTTGGTGCCACGGGTCGCTGGTACTCCAGAGACCCGTGCGGACGACGTGACCCGCGCACGGGTCTGCGGAGTACCGCCGACCCGTGGCACCCGATGCCGCTAAGCGAAGTCTCGTTGGTTGGAGCTCAATCCCCACAATTCCAGCAGGAAGGCTCGAAGTCACGAAGGCCACGAGGGAACATCAGCAACATCGGCCAGCCGTCGTAAACAGCGCCTTTTCGGCCGCTTCTTCGTGCCCTTTGTGCCCTTCGTGTCTTCGTGTTGAATGCGGACTTTCCGGTGCTAACCCTTAGCCAGGTTGCGGTGAAATCGAGCCTAGAGGTGCCGAGCTGGAGCTCGGCGTTCCCAGAAAGCGTCGCAACAGGTCTCACTCGCCTGGCGGGGTCTCGGGTGGCGTGGTTCCATCCTGCGGCGGCTTGGCGGCCGGAGGCGTCGTGCCGTCATCAGGCGGCGTTGTGCCGTCGCCGGGGTCGGTGCCGTCGCCGGATGGCGCTGGTGTGCTACCGGTACCACCGCCTCCGGCCGGGGCGACCCACGGCGTATTTCCGCCGCCCGCGTTTGTGTTGGCGGTGGAGCTGTCGTCCGAGCCGCCGCTAAAGATCGCCATGATGACGAAGTACGCGACCCATGTCCGCATGAACCAGATGATGACCGCGGTAATCATCATCTCCTGCGCGTCCATCTCGAAGAGCCAGCTCAACAGCAGGTACAACAGCCCGAGCGTGACCACCCACGCCAGCATCCCGCCGATAAACCCGACCGACGCCTGGATCATGCCGCCGATCGCCGACGGCAGGATCGCGACGGCGGCGATCTTCAATAGCGCCGGCCCGACTTCGCCGAGGCCCAGGTCGAGCAGCTTGGCGGCGATCAGCAGCGCCGCGAAGATCAGCACCAGGTTGATGACCGTCGCGACGGCGACGTAAACGCACATCGCCAGGATATCGAACCTGCCCAGGTCGATTCGCGCCTGGACAAACGTCGCGAGCAGCCCGACCGCGATCAGGATCGCCGGCAGGACCATCTCCTTCTTCTGGTACGACGCGATCTGCTCCTGTTCGTCGTCTGTGGCCCGGCGACGGCGGGCGGCGTTGTATCCCAGGACAGGCGTCATCGGCCCCGACATCATCGACACGCCCGCCGCCCCGCCGCGGGATGGCCGCGCCGGAAGCAGATCGTCATCGTCGTCGTCATCTTCGGCCGGGTTGTACGCGACGGCCGGCTCGGGCCGTCGCGTGATCGGAATCGCCGCCATCGGCGCGATACCGTAAGAACCGTAGTCATCGGGATCGGACACGCGATCATCGGGAGGTGCCGCCGGGGGTTCCTCCGCCGAAGGTGCAAGCGGGATGGACGCCGCCTCGGGTTCGTCGAACGGATTGGGCGGCGCGGCGACGGTCGAAACGGGACTTGTCGGCAGGGGCACGTCCGGCGCAACGGGAATCCGGTGGGGTGTCACGCCGCGAAGCGAAGGCTCCTCGATAATCTCCGGTCCGTCGTCGTCGGCCGTCTCGACGGGTGCGGCTCGCACTTCGATCACCTGCCCGCACTTGCAGCGCAGCCGTTTGCCGGCGTACGCGGCCTTCCAGGGGGACTTGCGACCGCAACCCGCACACTCAACAAATGGCTCCACGGTGCTCATGACAGACTCCCCGAAATGAACCCATTCGTCCGAACAGCGGACGTCCGGCGATCGCTTCTTTTGTAGTCCAATCTCAGGCGTTTGCCAAAGGCCGGGTAGGCTCACGAAGTCAGAACAAGCGACAGGAGGTACGAGAGGATAAAGACCGTCAGTCCCATTCCGCCAACGGTATGGCTGAGCGGCCAGTTGAAGCCTTCGGCGTTTGAGAGCAGGAATCCTCCGGCGTAGAGCAGGAGGGACAGGATCGTGGCGGCGATCATCGCGGTGGGCACGCGACGGCACCAGGGGAGCACTGTCGCCGCCGGCAGAAAGAGCAGCGAAAGTACCATCACCGCCCCCAAAGCATTCGTGCCGACGAGGATGATGGTCGCCAGTAGTAGAAGGAACCCGCCGTCCCATAGCGCCGGCCGAAGCCCGGCAATGCGGGCGATGCCCGGTGCCTGGGCCATCAGCAGCCAGCGTCGCCAGAGCAGGGCCGCAACCAGTCCGCACGCCAGCAGCGCCGTCGTTGAGATCTCGGCCAGGTGTACGTCCACAGCGATGTCCGCCCCGACGAAGCGATTCTGTACGTCGATCAGATGATTGCCGCCACCGGCGACCACCAGCACGGCGGCGCAGATCGCGCCCACGAACAGCGACGGAAGCAGCACGATACCCGACCGCGACGACGCCGCCGACTCGCCCCGGCGAACTCGCGCCGCCGCCGTCAGCAGCAGCGCCGCCACAACGGCAATCACCGCGCCGGGGAGTGTCGGCCAGCCCGTGTGATCGATAAGCCATTGTGCCGTCGGCGATGGCTCGGCGGAGTCGTCGAACGCCAGGTAGCGCAGCCCGAACGCCGCCCCGAGTACGACGACCTGCGGCAGGGTCAGCGCCAGCAGGGCTTCCCGCCGAAGCAAAAGCAACACACCGGTGCTCGCGCCGGAAGCCGCCATCGCCAGCCCGGTGATGATCGCCGGGGCGAAGAGCTGGATGATCGGCCAGTAATAACTCGACAGGGAACCGTCGCCGATGGAGCCACTCATGACGCAGCCCCCTGCCACGCCGGCTGCCGGTTGAAACCGCTTCGGCCGGCGGTCAGACGGGAGACGATGTCGTCGGCGGCGATCGACACTCCCCGCGAGGGTTTGCCGGCGTCTGCCGCTGGTTCCAACAGGAGCGCGGTATCCGCCAGCGCAAGCAGGTCCGCGACGTCATGGCTGACGATCAGGATCGCCAGGCCGTTCGCCTTGGCACGCTGGAGGTGCTCGATCAGCAGTTCCCGGGCGCCCGCGTCAACGCCGCTCATTGGTTCGTCGAGCACGAGGACTGAAGGGTCGGCGGCAAACGCGCCGGCCAGTAGCACCCGCTGCTGTTGCCCGCCCGACAACTGAAAGAACGGCCGGCCGGCCAGTTCGACGACACCGAGTTCGTCCATCCGACTGAGGACGCGTTCCTGCCGTCCCCGGAGGAAGCCAAACCGCGCCTGCGCAGAGATCGCCATGCTCGCGGCGTCGAGTGAGGTCATCGGCCAATGGCTTTCGCCGGCCCGCTGCTGCGGCAGATAGCCGAACCGCATGCCGGGGGCGACATCGACTGTGCCTGTCAGCGGCGCAAGAAGCCCGGTCATCCCACGGAGCAGCGTGGACTTGCCGACGCCGTTGGGGCCGTAGATGCCCAAGCACCGCCCCGCTTCAACAACGCACGAAACGCCGGCGATCACCGACCGTCGGCGGTAGCCGAAGCTGGCGTTGTTGAGTTGAACGAGCGGCATGGAGATCCTGGAGAGGTGAACTGAGGGGGGACGAACGCACTTGTCTGTCACCCGGGCCGAGGAAGATCTGTCGAACCTTCGGCTGCGCTCTGGTGGGGCAGACATTCTTGTCTGCCTCGGACGGATGTACCCATCCGTCCGAAGCACATCGATCCGGCCCAGTTGAGTCGGACACGGCGTACCGTGTCCGAGGCAGACAAGAATGTCTGCCCCACCGAAGAAGCGTGCCGAAGTTCGAAAATCCTCCTCGCCCGAGTGACAGACAGGAATGTCCGTCCTCCTGAAGAGGGTTCGCCTTTCGGCTACTTCGCCGCCTCGACAATCTTCCCGACATTGTACCGGAACAGCTCCTGATAGCTTTTCGCCTCGGGAACGCCGTTCACGTGATCGGGCAGCCGAAGCAGCTTCGCCCCCGCCGCCTCGGCGACTCTCGCGGCAAGCTTTTCGTCGTTGTAAGTCTCGACGATTACCAGCTTCACTCCCTGTGCTTTCATCGTCGCGATGAGCTGCGCCACCTGAGCCGCCGACGGCGTGATCCCCGGCTTGGGCTCGATCGTGCCGACGATGTTCAGACCCGCGGACTCGGCGAAGTACAGCCAAGCCTGATGAAAAGTCACTACCTTCAGCCCGCCGAAGGGGGCCATCTGCTCTTTCATCCACTTGGCCGTGTCGGCGAGGTCATTGACCAGCTTCTTCGCGTTCTGCGTATACAGATCTGCGTTCGGCGGATCGACGGCGATCATCGCCTTGGCGAGCGTGGCAGTCATGCGTTGCGCATTGAGCGGGTGCGGTGTGAAGTGCGGATTGCCGTAGGCGTGCATGTCGCCCTGGGCACGATCTCCGCGGCCGGTGGGGACGTCCTTCAGCTCGATGCCGGCGCTCATATCGACATTGCCCGGCTTGCCCGCGGCCAGCCGCGGATTGCGCGCCCCACGCAACAGGTTGTCGCGCCAGGGCTCGGTATCGAGGCCGCTGTGGACGAACAAATCCGCCTGGTTGAGCTTCACCATCTCCGGCGGCGACGCGAGGACATTGTGAACATTCTCCGGCCCTTTCATGACCGAATGCACCTCCACGCGATCGCCGCCGATCTGCCGTGCAAGGTCGGCAAAGTCGGGCGTGGTAGTGACAATCTTGAGCTTGGCACTCGCCGGCGAAGCGGCGAATGCGATGACGGCGAGGAGCGTCAGCAGTGTTGATTTCATGTCATTCCTTTTTGAGATTTCTGCGGTTGTAGCGAGGGGGAGCACCACGGAGGCACGGCGGCCGACCTAGCGTCCACTCTCCTTCTTCGCGAAGGCCTATCGCATCGCCCAGTACGGATGGGCCGGGTGCGCGCCGAACAGCCAGGTGAGCTGGAAGTACACGTTGTTCTCGGTCGGCACGTCACCGGCTTTGTACTGGTACTGAAGGCGGAATCGCAGGAACTCGGTCCAGTACCAACTGACGTACGGCGAGAAGCCGAAGGCCTCGGCCTTGTCGTCATTGGGGTCCTGGGTGTAGTCGAGCCGCAGCCCGAAGAACCAGTCGCGGTCGATCTGCTGTTGCGCCAGCACGTAGGCACCCCACGACTGGCTGCTGGTTCCGTCGACCTGGTCGAGATCTCCGAACATGAACTCCGACTGGAGAAGCGTGTTCTTAAACCCACCGGTCGGATCGCGACGAAGCAGTGTGGCATCGACGCCGTAGAGGTTTGCCCGCTGGCTGTTGTCCGGCCCGCGCGGGCCGGTGAGGAAACTACCGCCGAGCTCAAAATTCCATTCCGGGGAAATGTCGGTATTCCAAAGGGCGTGGACGTTGAACGCCGGCGAGTCGACGTTGATATCGCCGGTAAGTGTCGCCGACTCGCTGCCGGCGCCCTCGGCGGCGAGCACTTCGCCGATTACTTCGATCGCCTGTCCGCCGGTCAGCGACGGCGGCAACAGATAGCTCAGCGAGATGCCGCCGTCGGTCAGCGCCTCGGGAGCCAGGAACGCCTGATTGACCAGCGGCGGATCGCTGGTGGGCAGGTCGTGCAGGTGCAGCATGTTCTGCCGGCCGAACCGAACGTGGAACCGGCCGATCTTGGCTTGCAGATTCGGCACGCCGAAGTCGTGCAGATTGAGGTACGCCTCTTCGATGTTGACCGACCCCTCGGGCCCTTCGAGTGGTTCGCCTTCGGGGAAGACGGGGTTCTCGGCGTCGCGCTCGAACGCCAGGATCAGCACGCCGTCGGCATTGGGGCTGACGGCGGCGCGGAAGTCGAGCTCCACCTCGCGGACGTCGAATCGGTTGAGCGCATCGTTCTTGCGGTTGGACGAGTAGTTGCCGATGAAATCGCTGATCACTGCGATATTCGGATTGAAATCCGCCGGCATTCGCAGCGAAAAAGGGTCGGCCTTTCGCTTGTCGATGTCGCCGAGAATGTCCTGCCGGGTTCTCTCGATTTCATCGACAGAGGGCTGGGTGGCCGGGGCGGCCGCGGGACGTTTCTCGAGTTCGCCCTGCAGGCGAGCGATCTCGGCCTCACGGGACTTGAGGTCTTTCTCCATCTGCTCGAACCGCTGTTCGAGCCGCTTGATACGGTCGTCGGACGATGGGTTGGTCTCCTGGGCAACAGACGGAGAAATAGAAGGTGACGCAAAGAGCAGAGCGATCGCGGCGGTCAGGCCGCGAAGCCTTGGAATGTCGAGGCGCATGGGTCTCCTGCAGAATGGGAAGAGCACGACGCAACACAAGCGGGAAGCCTGTGCCACGGCGATAGACGAGATGTCGAACAGAACGCACCGGCTGAATCCGACGGGGATTTGTCTCGGATTCACGGCAAAAGAGATGCTCTTCAGGAGACGGGCGGACCCGTCGAATCGATGCAAAGGGGAATGGCGACGACGAAAACCTGCCACTCGAGCGAGAGCCGCCCGACGGCGGCGGCACGGCAGGCGACGGTCGGCGGAGCGGCATCCGCGATGACTACGCGGAACAACAGATCAAGGCAGGTCTGGCAGTGGCCGTCATGGTCGCCGACGTCAGCGGTCAATTCGTGGCATGCGTTGTCATGGTCGCCGTCGTCGTCATGTTCGACGTGACGGTGATCGTCGTGGTGATGGTGTGCGTTGGTGGCGTGTTGGGCGCGGTGCAGGTGCGCTACCGCGCCGGTGCCGGCGGCGACAACGCCCAGGAGCAGGAGAATGACCGCGGTGAATCGCAACGCCGGATAGCATGCCTCAGTTGCAGCCTCGTGTCAATTGCATTGTGATTGCATCTGGGGCGAGGCTCGTAGCTGTTCCGAAACTGTCGCTGCCACCGGCGGATGAACGCCTCTGGTCCTCCGTTTTCAACACGAAGCTCACGAAGGCACGAAGGTCACGAAGGAAAAATGATGGAGTGTGCCCAAGATCGAATCGTGCATTGACTCTTCGTGAGCTTCGTGCCTTCGTGACCTTCGTGTTTAAAGCGGACGACGAAAGGGGCTCATCCGCAGGTCTCAGTCGTCGCATCACCCTCCGATTTTCTCCCCCATCTGCCACAACAGAAACGCCCATTCATCGGCCCGCTGCTCCTGCCGCTGCGTCTTGGTCGAACCGATGCCATGCCCGGCGGCGGCATCGACGCGGAACAGGATCGGCTTGCCACTGCCCGTTGCCGCCTGCAGGCGGGCGGTCATCTTCGCCGACTGCCACGGCTCTACGCGCGGGTCGTTCAGGCCGTGTGTCAGCAACACCGCGGGGTACTTCACGCCGTCCTTCACGTTGGCGTACGCGCTCATCGCCAGCAGCGCTTTAAAGCCTTCTTCGGTGGTAAACGTGCCAAACTCCTGGATGTTGGGTACGCCGTTGGCGGTGGTTTCCATCCGCACCGCGTCCAGGCAGCCGACGTTCGCGATCGCCGCCGCGAACAGGTCCGGCCGTTCGGTGACGGACCGACCGATGAGGATTCCGCCGGCACTGCCCCCCTGCCCGGCGAGCTTGCCGGGGCTGGTGTAGCCCTGCTTCACGAGATACTCGCAGCAGGCGATGAAATCCTTCCAGGTATTGGGCTTGGTCGTTTTCTGTCCGCCCTGATGCCACGGCTTGCCCAGTGCCCCGCCGCCGCGAACACTGGCATACGCCAGCACACCGCCGCGCTCCAGCCACGCCAGCCGGATGGGGTCGAAGTGTGGCGGCGTGGTCATACCGTAGGCGCCGTAGCCGTTGACCAGCGTCGGGTGCGATCCATCCAGCTTCAGGCCCATTTTGTAGACGATCGACAATGGCACCTTCACGCCGTCGTGGCTCGGCACCTGCACGTCGATCGATTCAAAGCCTTCGACATGGTCGAACTTTCCCGCCGGCTTCAAACCTGCATCGGCGAGGGATTTCTTCGCCGGGTCGTAGGTGTACATCTTTCCGCCGCGAACCCAGGAAGACGTCGCGATCAGCGCCCCGTCCACATCGGTGCTCGTTCCAAAAGCCGATGCCGACGGCTCGCCGGCAGGCGTTTGGATCGCCTCGATCGCCGCCCCATCGCCGTACGGCAGGCGGAACACCTTCTCCACGCCGGCGTCGAGTCGTTCCACGTACAGGCCGTCCTTCGCCGCGGCGATGCCGCGCACCACCATCGCGGGAGTGGCCTCGACCACCACCTTCGCCGACGCCAGGTCGGGCTTGGCCAGCGACAGGCGGACCACGTTGTAGGTCGGCGCGTTCTTTGCCGTCTTCAGGTACACGTCGTCGCCGTGGACGGCGTAGTCCTCCACCTCGTCGGTGCGAACGCAGATTGGCGTCCAGGGCACGGCGTTCCTGGCCAGCTCGGCGGCCGACAGTGCGGTGATCGGCGCGACGAACAGCGTCAGCTCCCGTGCATCGCCGTGCCGGACCTGCCCGATCATGTACCGGCTGCCGGGGGTCAGCGCGACGGCGGGGAAATCCGCCTCGGAAAGCCCGGCCGCCGGATGCGTCGCCCGCGAGAAGATCACAGGATCGTTCGCCGGGTCGGTGCCCAGGATGTGCAGGGAGGAATAGGTGTCCTTGTAGTGGTCGGTCTCGGGGGCGCCGGCCGCCCGGGCCCGGCGGCGGCCGTACACGAAGCCGCTGCCGTCGGGGAGCCAATACGGGTCGAGGTAATCGTGCTCGAGCCGGTCGATCGTCTCGGGCAGGTCTTTGCCCGTCGCCACGTCGCGCACACGCAGTACTGTCTGTTCGGACCCGGCGATCGCAATGCCGAACGCGATGTGCCTTCCGTCCGGCGACGGCCGGACAAAGCTGATCGACGCGTGCTTGCCGTCGGCGGCCGAGAACTGCTCGGGGTCCACCAGCAGGCGTTCGGTCGGCCCGCCAACCTTCTCGCCCGCCGGCAGGAAGTAAAGCTTGTCGAGGTTCTCGTTGGCCAGGCGCTTGTTGTAGTGGAGGTCGCCGTTGGGCCAGCGACGAACCGGCCAAACGCGATAGGGCGCGGCTTCATCGAGCTCGCGAATGCGGGCCAGCAGCGCGTCGCGCCCGGGGATCGCCTTCAGCGTCGCGGCGGCGTAATCTCCCTGCCCCTTGAACCAGGCGCGGACTTCCGGATCGGACAGGTTCTCGAAGTATCGATACGGATCGCTGAGCTTGACGCCGAAGTAGTCGTCCACCACCGGCCGAACCGGGGCGACCGGCGGCTGCGCGGGGACGGCTTGCTGCGCCGGCACGGCCGATTCCTCCGCCGGCGCAAGCGGCGCTGCGGCCGTCGGCGTGGGCAACGGCAATTCGCCCCGCGCGGCGCTGGCCGCCAGGACGAATGCGAGCACAAACAACGTCACCACGACCGGCGACGTCCAAAGGACCGGCGCAAACCCCACTGGCAATGACGGCATGGGCAATCTCCGCGTTGGCGTAACAGGTGCGATTCAGTCCGTGCAGGATACGAACTGCCGCTCCGCACCGCCATCGCGGGGATTGACCAAGCGCGAGAACCACAGATGCACACAGATCTGCACAGATAAGATTCTCGTCCTATCTGTGCAGATCTGTGTGCATCTGTGGTTAGACGCGCATCTCTGGTTGAACTTCGGCCAGATCGCCGACCGGTCGGCGGTTACTTCTTCTTCAGCGTCTTGAGGACCGGTGCCTGCTTGGCGGCGATCGCCTGCTGCTTCTTCTGGCTGGCCTGATCGTTCTTGGCCTGTTTCTGGTCGGCGTTCTTCTTCGCGGATTTCGGGTTTTTGTCGCCCATAGTGATGTTCTTTCGTAAGAGGTGATTCCCCCGGGAAGGTCTCATCATACGAGGTTCGGGCGCGCGCAGGGGGATTCTCGCGTCACATAATCGGCCGGGAGGCGGACCTTCCTCCGTGTCTCCGTGCCTCAGCGGGGGTTTGCCTTCTGCGCCCGTGTCGCGCCGAAGCAATCCATCCACCGCGCGATCGCGTGCGTCTGGGGGTTCCAGCGGTCCTCGTAAAAACCGGTGATCGCCAGCCCCGCGGCGATCTGCCCGCCCAGCTGGTCCCCCAGGCTATGGCCGAACGCCAGCGGATCGCCGGCGTCGGTGTAGCGCTTGCGTTCCTGCTCGGTCAACGTCAGATCGGAATAGGGCATCGCGTATTTGATCTGAAAGACACCGGCCTGTTCCAGCTCCGGGTCGAACACGAACGCGATGGGGTACGTGAAGCCCGCCAGGAGCGTTCCGCCGGGCCGGAGCACGCGATAGGCCTCCCGCCAGACGGGCAGGATGTCGGGGACGAAGCAGTTGGAACAGGGGTGGACGATCAGGTCGAAGCTGCCGTCGGCGAAGCAGGAGAGGTCGGCCATGTCGCCTTGCACGGTGCGAAGGGCCAGCCCGTCGCGCCGGGCGACGAGGTCATCCTGGGCGAGCTGGGCGGGCGAGAGATCGAACACGGTAACCTCGGCACCGGCCGCCGCCAGGATCGGTCCCTGCTGTCCGCCGCCCGCGGCCAGTCCCAGCACCCGCGCCCCCGCCAGCGGCGGAAACCAGTCGCGCGGCACCGGCTTGGTCGGCGTCAGCACGATCTGCCAGTTCCCCGACCTCGCCTCGGCGATCTCCCCCGCCGACACCGGCACCGTCCACTGGTTCTGCCCGGCCACCCGGCGGTCCCACGCGTCGCGGTTGTAAGCGAGAAGGTCGATGTCCATCCGGAGAACGTACCGCAACCCCACCCCCGGTGTCGCCTCTGTTGTCGACTCCGCAGCCGCGGCAGAATCGGAATGTAAGCCGCTACCGGGCCTTGGAAGCCGCTTGCCCATTTGCCAGCCGAATTGCAATCACCATTCGCCCGGCTTTGCTCCAGTCTTCATACCGCAGCCCAAGGCTGACCGGTGACCAGGGGTGAAATCGACCGAGAGGATCTCGGCTTCGCCGCGGACGGATTCGCCGCCCCGCCGGCGAGCCAAGTCGGCGTCATCCCCGACGACCAACAGTGTCGCTCGCGCAGCCCATAACGCCTGGTCGGCCTGAATCTCGCGAAGGTGAGCGTTACGCTTCGCCTCAGCCCGCGTGGCGCTCCCGGCATACATGTTCCGAGTGAGATCTATCGTCGCGTCGCGTGCCTTTTGTCGATCGTATGCAATCTTCTTGTTGTAGTCCGCCGCCACATCCAAGCTCCGCTGCTTCCAGTCCTTCTCCACCTGAGGCGGAAGTGGCAGGACGGCGGAGCCTTTGACGGCAAGCTTGTGCGCCTTGCTCAGCGACTTGTCCGTCGACGGATCGAGCGGACCTAAGTCGACGACGTCGGCGACAGAGATGTGGACCGTCACCCGCTGGCCGACAAGCGATGCGGCCAATCGCCTAGCCTGTTCGCCCCGCTCTGCAAGAATCACCTTCGCCTGGGCTGCCGTCGCCCCCGGGGCCAGCGGCTCGCTCAATACCTGATTCGCGCGGTCAATCGTCTGTGACAGAAGTCGGTCCAACGGTGGCGGGGAAGCTGGCCTTGAGGCCCCAGGCACCGGTGCCGGGCTCGTGGCGGTAGTGGGCTCTGCGGCGGTGGCAAGGATCGGGAGCACCAGCGTAATGCCCACGAAACATCGACACGCGATCGATACTGCAACCGACGTCGCTGCTAAGTCGTCGCGCGTACGACCTCCCGTGGGCTTAAAACAAACTTGTGGCGAAATGATCGGCGGCATCGCGCAGCGCTCCCCTTCCTGGTCAATGTTCAACAGAGTCTCTCAGGTCGTAGAAACAGTGTAAAGCTGCACGAGACCACACGCAGCAGGGCGACGGGCAGCGACCCCCCTACCTTTTCGGCTCATACCTCAGCGCCACCGCCCCCGAGCCGAACTCCCGTCGGCTCACGAGCTTCAGGTCGACATACTTCGACAGCCCCGCGAACAGCGTCGGCCCGTGGCCTGCCACCCTGGGATGCACGACGAACTCGTACTCATCGATCAACCCCAGCTCCGCGAGCGCCTTCGGGAGCGTCACGCCGCCGACGAACAGTCCCTTGCCCGGCTCCCGCTTGAGCCGACCGACGGCGTCCCCCAGACCGCCGCGCACCAGCTCCGCGTTCCAATCGACACGGTCCAGCGTGCTCGACACGACGTACTTCTTGGCCGCGTCGATCGTCCGGGCAAAGGGCAACATCCAGTCGGCCATCCAATCCGGCATCGCGCCCGTCGCCGACGGCCGCCAGGCGGACTCCATCATTTCATAGGTGACCCTGCCAAAGAGCAGTCCGTCGGCCCGCGCCAGGTTCTCGGCCCAGTAACGATGCAATTCTTCGTCCGTCGTGCCGGCACGATGGTCGCAGCACCCGTCCAGGGTCACGTTGATGGAATAGCGAAGGGGTTGCATGGCAGCCTCCTGAAGGGGGAGAAGGGAATGCCGATCTGTGCCGCGGCGACGCACGCGTTGCGGAAAACGGGACGGGGCGAATCACAGTGTCGGAAGAATTGGGCTCGTCCGGAACTTGTTCCGATTCCTCGGATTTTTCGGTCCGTGCAAACGCGAGTTCATGCGCCCTTTGCTGGCTCGTACGCCGAACCCTGATGCCCATCGCCCTTCCGCCAGCGAAACACACCGAGCAGCTTTCCGGTTTCCTTGTCGTTGATTCGCCAAGCCACGCCGTACCCAACATCCAACTTCGACGACCCGTCGATCAGGATGCCTTCGTAGATTAGTTCCGCCTTGCCACCCTTCGGCGTCTGCTGCCGTAACTGCTTCCGCGCAGTTTCTTTCACCGCATGCCGCTTTGTCCAACGCTCGGCCAGTTCGACGAGGTCGTCAAGCGACTCGCCCTCGGGATCGGCCGCAGCCACTTCGGATGCACGATCCGCTGAATCGACTCGGCTGTCGAAGGGTTCAAACTTTCGTTCGTCGAACCGCTCGACCAACTCGCCTGAGGTGCACATCCACTCTATCGCGTCCAGGAGATCGCCGCCCGCGTCGAAGATCTGCTCACTCTCGCGAGGCAAGACTAAGAGCCGATTCGGGCGGCTCGGGTGAAACACAAGTTCGTCGCCGTTGACGGTATCTCCAATGAGCACGCACTCCAAGGCGCGTTCCTTGGGCAGCAGTTCGCGGCCTTCAGCCCAGAACCAGTACTTATTGATGCGCCGCCTCCATTCCGGAAGCTCTTTCTCGATCCGCCACGGGGGATAGATTCGCACGAAGGAGCCGCCAAGGACGCCCTCACCGAGACGCATGACGTACTCACGGTAACCAGATGGGAACGTGATCCAGAGGCGTGACGCTAGCGTGTCCAAATCAGCCGCAGTCGCAAGCACGAGAGGCTTCTCCGCAACCTGTACATCCTCGATCTTCAAGCGACCTCCTGCCAATTAACTGGTATACCCCGCGCGTCGGATCGACTAACACGGCCGACCCCAGTTTCGGTAAGTTACTTTCCCTGCCTGCGCGTGCAACGCTACCGGCTCTGAACCCGGAGGGTTCGCGGCCATTAGCCGGGGGTTGAGCGCAGCGATACCCCCGGGATTCATCGCCATGACAAGTCCGACCCCGGACGGGGTCGCAGCGGCGGCACTCCGCGTCACGTCGCATAACACGGCTGCAACCCCTGCCGGGGTCGGAATCCTGTTGGTGCTTGACCGGGGGTGTCGTGGCGCTCGACCCCCGGCTAATGGCTGCCATGCCTCCGGCATGAATCGGTCACCCTTTCACCGCGATGCGATCCCTCACCGTTCCGGTCGGTCCAGCAGGCCGCGGTCGATCTTTCCGACGAGGCGGGCCGGGGCGCGGTACTCGGTGTAGCCGATGTACGCCAGGAGGAATCCGCCGATCAGCATGATGCCGGGGAGGACGAAGTCCCGCGTGGTCAGGACTTCCCTGCTGCGGAGTTGAGCGGCGCCGACGAGGACGCCCAGCGCGGCCAGTCCAGCGCCGCCGAGGATCGTCAGCATCGCGCGGAGCCGCGCCGCCCGCAGCCGTTTGGCTTCGCGCTTGTCGGGCGGGGAGGCGTAGCTCACGACCTTGTCCGGCGCGGCGGTGGCCGGGGCCGGCTCGTCGATGAAGCCCTGCGGCGGGCCGATGTACCCGGCGTTGAACAGCGTCGAGTCCCGGTTCCGCACCGACGTCTGCACGGCGTCGGCGACATCCGACCGCGTCACCACGCCTCGCATGTGACGCGTCTGCTTGCGGGCGTTCTCGGCGAACAGGGCGGCGTCGTCCGCGGACCAGCCGTTGGCGATCAGCTGTGCCTCAACCGTCTCCGGCGACCACCCCTGGCGCAGGGCGTCGAACGCCCAGTCGGCGGCCCGGGTGCGGGCCTCGCTGTCGTCGTAGAGATTGGCAAACGGGTCGTGGCCGCTCATGGCGGGTGGTTGACGACGAGGTCGGGCGACATCGTGACGCCGGTCGGGGTGACAACGATCGAAAAGATACCATCGGATGGGTCCGGTGGCACGACCGACGCGGGGCTCTCACCGAGACGATGGAAAGCGAACCGCAGGTTGCGCAGATGTCGCAGATTTCTTTCTCCCCATGTGCGTCATCTGCGGAATCTGCGGTTCATCGGCTTGTTCGGAGCAGGACATGGACCTTGCGCGATTCGGTCGATCGGCAGGTTGGGCCGATCACCCTCGGGCGAACGTTCAGTGACGTCTCCGTGTTCTCGGCGACCTGCTCCGAAAGGTGATGAACGCGGTCGGCGCGGCGCAGAATTCTGTTGCAATCGACGCGCCTATACCTAACATATATAGAACAATATCGCCGGCCTGCGGCACCGATCGATCGGTGTGGAATGGTCGTTGCGCGCAGTCCCGACGATGGCGACGGTTCGGAGGATGTCATGGAGTACCGCGACTGTGAACTATCACTTGGGTTCGTTCGGCAAAACGGCGCGTCGCGCCGGCGATTGTCTGATGTGCCGAGGATTCTTGGGTTCGTTCGGCGAGGCGGACTTGCGAGCGACTGGGCCGTGGGTTCGTTCGGCGAAGCGGGCGCTAAGACGGTTCGTAAGTTGGTGTCACGGGTCGCCGGTACTCTTGAGACCCGCGTTGTCGGCCTCACTTGGCGCGCGGGTCTGCGGCGTACCGCAGACCGGTGGAACCGGTTTCGTCGGGTTCGTTCGACAAACACGCCGCGGGCGCAGCGTACGCGCGAAGCCCCGGGTCCGGGTGATTGAAGATGGACGTCTCCTGGTGTGTGGCGCACCTCGCACGGCTTGGAAAGCCGTGTCACGGACAGTGGGCTGGAGGGTCGCCCTGGGTTCGTTCGGCGCAGGTGCGCTGGGTTCGTTCGGCAAAGCGAGGTGTTGACGGACTTCCTGACATCCTCCGCGTGCCGCGGCGCGCTCCCCTTCGGGTCGCGGCTAACCATGACACCCATCTTGGACTCTGCATCTCATCACTGACTACTGACTGTTGACTGCTGACTACTGACTGCTTCAAAGAATATTCACCGCCCGGCCGGCGAGGACGATCACGACGGCGAGCGAGATGATCGCCTGGGTCATGACCAGTGTCTTGGCCCAGCGGCCGAGGACGGCGGTGTCGGTGGGGCTGAAGGCGGCGCTGGTGTTGAACGCGAGGAACAGGTAGTCGACGAACCGGGGTGCCCATGGGCTGCCGTCGGTTTCGTCGCCGGCCGGGCCGTCGAGGGTCATCTGCGGGAAGAGAAAGGCGCCGGTTTCGTGGCCGGCCCTGGCATCGCGGACGTGCGGGCCGCCGGCGTCGAGCCGCCAGTACCAGAGCGCGAACACCACGACGTTGGTGATCCAGAGCGCGCCGGCCGCCCGGAGCAGCGCGACCGGCGGCAGGCGGTGGGTGGGCAGTGAGAGGACCAGTTGGATGACGGACCAGATCATGAACGCCGTCATCGTCCCCGACAGCAGGTGGCCGGCGACGATATGCAGCTTGTGATAGTGCCGTCGGGTGGCCACCAGGAGGACGGCAAAGATGCCGGCGACGACAGGCATCAGCCACCAGGGCCCCGCCGCCAGGTCGGACGGCAACGCCGCGTAAAGCCCGGCGGTGGCGAGCACCGCGGCAACGACCGGCCAGCGGGATTCGGGGTCCTGGGGGATGGGCGCGTTTTGTGTCATAGAAGGGATCGCTCGATGGGCATGATAAGGGACGTCATCATCGAGAGACGAATCGCGAGCGGATGTTCCTGTTTGCCGCGACCGACCAACGGTCGGGCTGGAGTCCGGCGACCCGCAGGGAACGACACAGCCGACCGCGAATTCGGACCTCCCATGGGGCGCCGAGTGAAAGAACAAGATCTTCTGCGCGAACCAGAGGAAGCCACAGAGGCACAGAGGGCAGAACGCCATCACTGTCTTCTTGTGACTTCAACGATGCTTGTTCGGAGAACCGAAACATGCTTCGAAACGCCCTCTGTGTCTCGGTGCCTCTGTGGCTTCCTCTGTTTTCTGTTGCGGCTTTGCTGCGGTGTGGTGCTTCGGTCGTCCACTCCGTCGCTTCGTCTCTCCGTTTCTTAATCTCGTCCCTTCCACCACGACTTTGTCTCCCCGTCCCCTGCCGCATATCCTTCCACCACTATGAGCATTCGAGTCGGCATTGTCGGGGTCAGCGGGTACGGCGGCGGCGAAGCGCTGCGGCTTTGTGCCAATCATCCGTCGTTCGAGGTCGCGTATGTCGCCGGGGAGAGCAGCTCCGGGTCGAAGCTGATCGAAAAGTTCCCCGGCATCGGCCGGCTCGGCGACCTGATCATTCAGAAGTGGGACCCGACCGCCCTGCCGAAGCTCGATGTGCTGTTTGCGTCGTTGCCGACCGGGGCGTCGAAGGACGCGCTCGCGGCGGTGCCGGCGGGGACGAAGATCGTCGATATCGGCGGCGACCACCGCTACGTGGACGGCTGGACCTACGGGCTGGCGGACGTCTGGCCGGAACAGATCAAGTCGGCGTCGCGCGTCGCCAACCCGGGGTGCTACCCGGCGGCGACGCTGGGCGCGCTCGCCCCGCTGCTGGCGGGGAAGCTGATCGAACCGGGCAACATCATTGTGGATGCCAAGACCGGCGTCAGCGGCGCGGGTCGGGGCGGCGGGGACAGCAAGTTCAGTTATGCCGAGGTGAACGAAGACCTGTCGCCTTACGGGCTGCTCAAGCACACGCACATGCCGGAGATCGCGGCGACGATCGCGAAGGTGTCCGGCGGGAGCTCGGCGGGGCTGATCTTTACGCCTCACCTGGTGCCGATGACGCGCGGCATTCTTGCGACGATCTATTGCCGGACGCATCCGGGCGCGGGCGTGACGACCGAACAGTGCCTGGAGACCGCGCGCAAGTTCTATGCCGGCCGGCCGTTCGTGCGGGTGACGGACAAGCCGCCGCACACCAAGTGGGCGATGGGGTCGAACCTGACGTTCGTGAGTTACGCCGCCGACCCGGAGCGGAACTTGGTCATTGCGATGGGCGTGGTGGACAACCTGGGCAAGGGGGCGGCGGGACAGGCGGTTCAGAACGCGAACCTGATCACCGGTCAGCCGGAGACGGCCGGGCTGGAAGGCACGCCGCTCTGGCCTTGAGATGGTGCGGGAACCAGCTCCGGCTTCAGGCGAATTGCGAGAATGACCGCAGTTTTCGCTTCAGAAGCCGCAGACCGCGGTAGCAGAGGGTGGCGGCGGCGGCCTCGGTGCGGTTGATCCTGGCGGCAACTTCAGCCATGCCAAGGCCTTCGATGTGTTTCAGGCGGACGGCTTCGCGGAGATGGGCCGGGAGCGACTCCATCGTTTGTTCGACCGCCCGCAGAATCTCCCGCCGCATCGCCGACTTGCTGGGTGTACGCAGGTACGTCGCGTACTCCTCGAGCAGGCGAAGGGTGGGACCCGAGCCGGCGGGTGCGTCGGCGGTCGCCGCCAGGAGACGGTGGCGTTCGCGGCGAAGGGTCATGCCGATCTGTCGGCGGGCGATCAGTCGGAGCCAGCCCATGGTGGCATCGTTATTGATGTGGCGGAACTGGGGTGCCCGGCGGAAGGCCTCGAAGACGGCGGTCTGGTAGACGTCGAGCGGGTCGTAGGAGGCGCGGAGGGACGTGGGAAAGATCTTGCGAATGTACTGCAGCAGCCGACTGCCGTTGGCGAGGATGAATGTCTGAATCGGCATCGGATCTTGAGGCGTCGGTGATGGGTCCCCCGTTTCGTTCATAAACATGCTCGCCGCAAACGTATACGTGTCACTCGTCGGGGCCATGTTAATGCATCTTGGAACAGCAGAGAACACCAGATCACCACGCGGTCGGGAAATCCCGATTTTTTTTGAGCGCTCTGGTTCGGACGTGCAATTGGGTTGTTCGGAAGGGTCGCTGCCCAGGGGCGGGGTGATCCTTCCACACTTCGTGCCGGGGCCCGACGAGCGAAGGGGCGGCTGGCGATTGTCGTTGAGCGCCAACGCGTTCCGACATCGCCAGCCCCGCTCGACGGGAGTTGCCGGGATGTCGCCAGAACCATGCCATCACACCCGAAGTAAGCCGCAGCCGGGAACGCTTCGCGACCTTTTACTTGTTGACACAATAGTTGTCACGCGTATCATTAAACCGCCGAGGATTGGGGCCAAGCTCGGGCCGACGGCAACCCAGGAGCAGGCTGTGGACCTCAAAGACGAGATCAAGAAGCGTGAACCCTTCGAGTTTCCGGTCGAAGAGGCGTACCTGAACCTGCTCCGGACCCATAGCGTGATGCTCGCCGAGGTCGAAGGGCTGTTCAAACGGCACGGCATCTCGGAACCCAAGTACAATGCCCTGCGGATCTTGCGCGGCGCCAAGAAGAACCGGGAGTACGACGGCGAGGGTGTTCCTTGCCTTGAGATCGGTGCCCGGATGGTCGCGCGGGTGCCGGACGTGACCCGCCTGGTGGACCGTCTGGAAGCTGACGGACTGGTCGCAAGGCATCGAAGCGAGAAGGATCGGCGGGTGGTCTATATCGCGATCACCCCCAAGGCGCTGGACCTGCTGGCCGAGTTGGAGGCGCCGCTGAGGCGTCTGATGGACGAGCAGGCTACGCGATTGACGCAAGCGGAGTGGAAAGAGCTCAGCCGGCTGCTGTTCAAGGCCCGGCAGCGTCAATCGGAAACGTAGTTTCCGAATAGCCCCAAAAGAAAATCGAAAAGGGTGTCACACGAACAGGACGTCTTGCACCCAATTACTTGTTGAAACAACTGATTGCCCTGAGGCAATCGATTCCCTGAACCCGTATTCCTGAAAGGAACAGTCCCATGGCTACCCAGAATATCCGCAGTCGCGTCGATTCGCTCGTCGAGTACATCAAGACCGGTCGCATCCTCGATGCAATGACCGAGTTTTACGCCAGCGACACCCAGATGCAGGAAAACGGCAACCCGCCGACCAAGGGGCTGGCAGAGAACATTGAGCGGGAGAAGCAGTTCCTGGCGCAGGTCAAGGTATGGAAAGGGTTCGAGGTCAAGGCACTAGCGGTCGAAGGGGACACGGCGTTCATGGAGAGCACGATTGACTTCATCGCCCAGAACGATCAGCCGGTCCACATGGAACAGGTCTCGGTCAGCCGGTGGAAAGACGGGAAGATCGCCCACGAGCGGTTCTACTATGACAGCGGCGCAAAGAAGTGATCGAAGCAATAGCTGAAGGAGGAAGGGTGATGGCCGAAGTCGATTTCATTCTTCGTCCTTCATCCTTCCGCCTTCATGCTGTAGCCTCATTCGCATGGCAACCGGCGACGACATGATCAAGTCCCTTCGGGAAGCGCTGAAGCACTCTCCCGACAACCTTCCCCTGCGCCTGCACCTGGGCGAATCGCTGATGGGTTTGGGCCGTTACGAGGAAGCCGAGTGGGAATACAAAGCCGCGATTGAGGCAGCCCCGCATGATGCCCGATGCAAGCTGGGCCTGGCCGATGCCTACTTCAAGGGCGGTAAGGGGTCGCCGGCGATGGTGGTGGTGGAGGAACTGATCAAGCTCCCCAACCCCCCCGCCAGGACTTACCTGCTCTACAGCAAGCTGCTCTTCAAGTCCGGCGATGTCGATCGCGCCGTGCGGCAGTACAAGCGGGCGATCGAAGCAGACGAAGAACTGGCCGACGGCACCTACGCCGGCCAGCTCGGCATCCACGGCTCGGCCGCGGAGGAAGCCGAGAGCGACGTCGTTGACGGCCGCATGCGGGCCTCGGGCGCCGGTGGTTCGGACGGCGATCCGTCGATCCCCATCGAACGGCCGAAGATCACCTTCGCCGACGTCGGCGGCATGGACACGCTCAAGGACGAGATCCGGATGAAGATTATTCATCCGCTCGCCCACCCCGAACTTTACAAGGCGTACGGAAAGACGATCGGCGGCGGCATCCTGATGTACGGACCGCCGGGCTGCGGCAAGACGCACCTGGCCCGCGCGACGGCTGGCGAGATCAAGGCGGGGTTCGTCTCTGTCGGCATCAATGACGTGCTGGACATGTGGATCGGCAACAGTGAGCGGAACCTGCACGAGATCTTCGATCGCGCCCGCCGGAGCCGTCCGTGCGTGCTGTTCTTCGACGAGGTTGACGCCCTGGCCGCCAGCCGCACCGACATGCGGCACTCCGGCGGGCGGCACCAGATCAACCAGTTCCTCGCCGAGATGGACGGCGTAGCCGCGAGCAACGACGGTCTGCTGATCCTGGCGGCCACCAACGCCCCCTGGCACGTCGACCCCGCTTTCCGCCGGCCCGGCCGATTCGACCGGATCCTGTTCATTCCGCCGCCCGATGCGACGGCTCGGGCCGGCATCCTGCAACTGCTGCTGACCGGTAAGCCGGTACAGGACATCGACCACGATCAGATCGCGAAGAAGACCGACGGCTTCAGCGGCGCCGACCTCAAGGCGGTTGTGGACATGGCGATCGAGAGCAAGCTTCGCGAGGCGATGCGCGACGGCATTCCCAAGCCGATGACCACCAGGGATCTCACGTCCGCCGCCGCCCAAGTCCGGCCTAGCACCCGCGAATGGTTCAACACCGCCAAGAACTACGCTTTGTATTCCAACCAGGGAGGCGTCTACGACGACATCCTGAAGTACATGAAACTCTGAGCCTGGCACTACGGCCGGTAAGGGCAGACCGACCGTGTGAATCGCGCAGAACGCTCATTTTTCAGTGCGGCGGGTCGTTACATCGTGTAGAGTCATGCAGGAGGACCCTAGAGAATGCGTACCCGTCTGCTGCTGACATTTTCCCTGGCATCTGCGTCCACCCTGCTCGTGGGGCGAGCGGACGGCACGATTATCGGACCAGGCGACGGCACCGGGAACTCGCTGCCGGCCAATCCGCCGGCCGGCATTGCCGTGCAGAACGTGGGTACCTATTCCAACGGTGCCGGACCCGCTTCGGCGACCTATCTCGGCAATCGTTATGTCCTGATCGCCAACCACGCCGGCCTGCCGTCGGGTGGTATCAACTTCCCGACCGTCGGGACGTTCGCTCTCGACGGCACGACGGACCAGCTTCTGACCAATTCCGATACTTCGAACACCGACCTGCGGCTCGTTCGCCTCGCGACGGATCCGGGTCTTCCCACACTTACCATCGCGTCGGCGACGCCGGCAATCGGCGCCGGCCTGACCATGGTCGGTGGCGGTCGAAACCGCGCGACCACTCCCACCTACTACAACATCACCGCGCCCGGCGGTGTCGTCACCTGGACCGCGACGGCCAACTCGGCTTCGGCCAGCGCCGGTGGGTTTGCCTGGGCACCAAGCAATGGCATCCGGTGGGGCACCAACACCAACGACGGCGACGGCCAGGGTGGCTCGCGCTTCCGGTTGGGCGGCGCGTTCAACGTCGATGTCTTCCAGACGGACTTCTACGAATCCGGGACCGGTCCGAACTACAGCATCGCGAACGCCAAGAATGACTTTCTCGCCAGCGGCAGCACAACAAGTGAAGCCCAGGCCTCGCAAGGCGATTCCGGCGGTGCCGTATTCGCCGCGGATGGTTCGCTCGTTGGCATCATGCACGCGATCGACGGATTCACCAATCAGCCGTCCGAGCTCGCCCTCTTCGGGCAGCACACCTTCATCTCCGACCTGTCAGTCTACCGAAGCCAGTTGTCGGCCGTCCCGGAACCGGCGGTGGCGACCCTGGCCGTCGGCATGACGGGCCTGCTCGCCCTGCGACGCCGTCGTCGCCTGCCCGGCTGATTCTCGCCTCAGTACTTCTTGATGTGCTCGGGTCGAACCAGGAACGGAATCCCACGTTCCCAATCGGCCGATTGCTTCCATGAGGCCGGAATCGATGGAAAGGGCTGGTACGTTTTCTCGTACCGCTCGAGTTCCGCCGGCGCGATCAGCAGCCAGGTCCTGCCGTCATGACGCCACCCGAGCGGATCGAACGCATCAAGCAGCGATCGGTTGGGCTGGGTATCCAGGTCAAAGACGGTGCGATAGTAAAGCCGGGACGAAGGAAGCGGATACCAGAACGCCTGGGCATCGCCGACGAGTACAAGCTTGGCCGACGCATCGTCGAGGGGGAATCCTTCCATCGAAGCACTGGTGATCCAGGAGATGTCTTCCTTCCCCATCGTGACGACAATGCCGGTGCCCTGTTCCTCGTAAAGCTTGCGGGCGAATGGATCGTGAACGAAGTACCAGTTGCGTGCCGATAGCGCCACGACCATGACCACTGCCACCGCGATGACGGGGCTTCTGCCGCGTATCGCATCGCATCCGTTGCCCTCAGGCCGCCGCGAGTAACGCACCAGCCGTTCCCAGGGTGCGGCCGCGATCGCCAGAACAGCAACTGGGATCGCAAGTACAAAGAACCGCCCCTGAAGATGGGTGAAGCCGAGCCAGAAGCCAACCTGGATCAGCAGCAATCCGCCGAGAAACCAGGAGACGAGGTCCCGTCGATTGAGCACCAGCGCAACGATCGCCAAAGGCAGCAGCAGGTAGCCGAACTGACTGCTCAACACCACCTCATCCACAAATGCCGCCAGTCGTCCGGCGACCGACCGCTGGTCGGGCCGGGCGGTGTGCGCGGCCGACCATCGTGAAGTCTGGAGCTCGCTGAAGGTTCCGTTACCGAAAAACGCGCGGCCTTCCGGAAAGACCGGATTCCCGGTCCGCGCGATGTTGCGGATGAGCCAGGGCGCCAACACGATCAAAGCGACCGTGACGAACAGCACCAACGCCGGAAGGACCGATCGCACGGCATCGCGCAGGGGCACCCGGCGAACTGGCCCCGACACCAACACGACCAAAGTCGCAACCACAGGAACCGCGATCAGGACCAACGGTATGGCGGTCAGTTTGACACCGCAGGCAAACCCGGCGGACAGACCCGCGAGGGTGAGCAGTCGAACCGACAGACCGCGGCCTTCAAGGGTCGTCCGGCTGATCGCGATCAACGTCCACCCGATCGCGAGCGTGGCGTAGAGAAGCAGTGCACCTTCATTGAAGCCGATCGGTGCCAACTGCGTGAGCCATGGGATCGTCGCGCCCAGAACCGATGCAATGACGGCAACGCGTGGCGACCGCGCTATCTGGTTTGCGAAGCCGCACATGGCGATGACCGCGAGCGCCATCGTCGCCACGTGCATAAGCTGCGCGAGGTACATGCCATTCCAGGCGCCGCCGCTGAGATGGAACGCCAGCAGGTCGTGCATCTCGGAGCCGAAGGGGAAATAGCCGAATGTGTTGTGCGGCGTGGGTTGGATTCGACCGGCGTCGTACCATTCTCGCGGGATCTGAAAGTGGTACTCGACGACGTCATACCCGTGCGGCTCGTGCGGCTTCCAGAGCAGGCCCGGCGGCACAAATGCCGCCGCGAGCGCGAGCGAAGTCGTCGGTATTACCGCCAGCCAGAGCCAGGTCGCCCTATGGCCGTATCTAGAGGAGGCTGACATGAATCGCGGATAAAATCTCAGCCCCCATACGATTGCACTCAGCGCCCCCGACCCTAGCAGAACGAAACCCACCACCCGCGACAGCAGCCCCGCGAGCCCGAGTCCGAGAATCGCCAGGCCCATTGCTCCGAGTCCGATCGCGATCGCCGTGACGACCCGGATCAACGGATCAAGGTGACACGTCTTGCCCTTGTCGGACGTCGCTCGCAGCAGCCACACCGTCGGCCAGGCGCCCCACCCTGCCGCCGACACGAGCCACAAGAGCACGATCGAGCCTTCGACGATCAGCCGATACGCGACTTCGGCCGCACTGCTGCCGGCGTAGATCACCGCACCGGCGCACGACAGGATCAGGACGCAGATGCCCACGATCAGCCCCAGCGGCACCCGGCGCTCTGGCGACGCTTGTGCGGTGCCCGGCGAGCCGTCGTTGATCCTGCTCATGCCGCGTCGTCCGGCTTGGATGTCGGCGGAGACTGGTCGATGCTGGTGGATGCCGGCTTTTCCGCGGCGGCCCCCGTGCCGCCGACCGCCTCGTTCAGTTCCTCTTCAAGGTCGAAGAGCTTCTCCATCGCGTGAACGTACGGAATCTCGGGATGCTCCGGGTCGGCATGACGCATCGCATGGATTGGTCGGTGCAGCAGCTTGTTGACGATGCGTCGAGTCATCTCTTCCAGTGCCGCCCGCTCCTGCTGCGCAGCGGCCGGAAGCTTGTTGATCGTGCGGTCCAGTTCTTCGCGCGCCATCCGGTGATAGCGCTTGTAAAGGCGGTCGATCGTGGGCCCCATCTCACGCTGGCGGTGCCAGACGGCAAACTCGTCGAGGTGCTTTGACACGATCGCCTCGGCGTCCTGTACCGCCGACTGCCGTTGCTGCTGCGTTCCGGCCACGACCTGCTGCAGGTCGTCAACGTTGTACAGGTACACCTGCTCCAGTTCGCCGACAGATGCCTCAATGTCGCGCGGGACGGCGATATCGATCAGGAACACCGGTCGATACCGCCGACGGCGCAGCACCTTGGTGAACATCGCCCGGGTGATGATCGGGTCGATCGAACCGGTGGAGGTCACGACGATATCGGCCGCCGCCAAGTGGTCGGCAAGACGATCGAACGGAACGGCCGCGCCTTTGAACTGTTCGGCCAGCGCGGTGGCACGGTCGGCATTTCGATTGCAAAGCAGCAGCTTGCCCGGCGCCAGCGCCACCAGGTGCTCCAGAACCAGCGTCGCCATCTTGCCCGCACCGATGCACAGGACGGTCTTGTCGGAGAACGTTTCGAAGATCCGACCGGCGTACTCGACGGCGACACTGGCGATGCTCAACCGCCCCTCGGCCAGCGCGGTATCGCTCCGAACCTGTTTGCCGACCGCGACGGCCCGCTGGAACAGAGGGTTAAGGATCGCGCCGGTGGTGTTCTGAGCCTTTGCCGTTTCATAGGCTTCGCGCACCTGCCCCAAAATCTGGTTCTCGCCGAGCACCAGCGAATCGAGCGAACTGGCGACACGGAACAAGTGCAGGGCGGCCTCGCGACCGGCTTTGTGATACAGGTGCGGACGAACACCCTCAGGGGGCAGCGCGTGCGACTCGGCGAGGAAATCGACCAGTTCCTCCACCACCGGATGCGGATGATGGAAGGTCCCGCCGCGGGATACGTAGATCTCGACGCGGTTGCAGGTGGACAGCAGAACGGCTTCGCATTCGGGGAATCTCGCCCGCAGCGCCGCAACAGCCGCGTCGCGCTGGGCGGGGGAGAAGGCAAGCTTCTCGCGCACCTCCAGTGGCGCGGTAGTGTGGTTCAGTCCCAGGAGCAAAAGACGCTGCATCGGTTCTCAAGCCGTCTTACGGTTTTGAGTTCAATTCGAGACTCACCTGCCACTCGGCACAAACTGCACCGCGACGACAGTGCCGACCATCAGCGCGAATCCGACCACGCTCAACACAGCTGCCCGGCGGCCTCTGAAGCTCGGATTGATCGGCGAGTGCAGGACAACCGCGTAAACAACCCAGACGCACAACGCCAGCAGCACCTTCGGATTCAGATACCACTGGTCGCCCAGCCGCGTGTCGCCGGGGGTCTCGGCGATGCGGGCCAGGCCGGTGATGGCGCCGATCGTCAGCAGGCCGAAACCCAAACCGACCGACAGCAGTGTCAGGTGTTCGAGGCGTTCGAGGCTACCCATTCGCGGCCCCGGACCTGCAATCCTCGCCGACTTCAATCGGCGGCTGACCCAGAGGAACATCAGTCCGCCCGCACAGGCGATCGCAAACGCAACCGCACCGCCGTACGCGGCAATCCGGTGGACCCAGGACCAGGTCGTATTCACGTAGTCATGCGGCTGGGTGCGCCCGAAGACGACGGCAGCGGTCATCAGCAGGATCACGATCGGAAGTAGAAAGCCTTCCAACCCTCGCAGCGGCCGGAATACCTGCATGTAAAGCACGAAACCCGCCAGCAGCACGCCAAGACAAACCAGCGTGTCGAAATTGTCGCCCAGTGGAATCCAGGTACCGCGTTCGGCCGAATGCCAGATCAGAACGCCGACGCTGGAGAGCAACCCAAGGTAGGCGACAACCTTACCGACGACGCGCAGCCCTTCGTGATCGCGCCGCAGGCGCAGCAGCGAACAGATCGTCGCTACTGCAAAGCAGGCGATCGTTGCGACCAGAAGGGCAATCTGTCCGTTGGAAACGTTATGCATCGGCGCGGTGCTAATCCTCCACCCGCGCCGCCAGCGCAGGTCACAAGTCCCACATAGTAGTCGATCGCACGGGCGCGGGTCCAACAGGCCGTTTCCGCGGTGTATCGATGTACCGCAGGTCACCGGCATCCCCGCGGATTACACATGCCGCGGTTATCGGTCGCTCAGCCTCATCCATTGGGCAATCCCGATTTCGCGACTTATGATCGATTTCGCGGCCCATGATCGATTCGACCGTCCTCAATGCAGCAATCCGTCAACCAACGCCAGCCTGCCAGCCTGCCTGTCGCCGCGTTGCGAGCGCTGAGGCCGCACCAATGGGTCAAGAACGTTCTTCTGCTGCTTCCGCTTCTGCTGGCGCACGTCCTTCCCTGGCACGGGCATACGGCTCTGCGGCAGTGGTTTGCCGCCGTTGGCGGATTCACCGCGTTCTGCCTGGCGGCATCGGCGATCTACCTGATCAATGACCTCAAAGACCTGGAAGTTGACCGTCTTCATCCCACCAAGCGCCAGCGGCCTTTCGCATCAGGAGCGCTTTCCACCCGCATCGGCCCGCCGCTGATTTGTGCCCTGCTCGCCGTCGCGGCCGCACTCTGCGCCGCCCTGCCTTGGCACTTTGGTGCGTCGCTCGCGGTCTACGTCACGCTCGGCGTGGCGTACTCGGTGTGGTTCAAGCAGCGATTACTGCTGGACGTCTTCGTCCTGGCCGGACTCTACACGCTTCGACTCCTCGCCGGCGGTTACGCGGGCAGCGTCGAGGTGAGCAAATGGTTGCTCGCGTTCTCGATCTTCTTCTTTGTGTCGCTCGCGTTTGCCAAGCGCTATGCGGAACTGGTCCTGCTCTCGGGCGTCGGGCAGACCGAGGCCCGGGGACGCAGCTACGACACTGGCGACCTCCGGCTCGTCGAAAGCGCGGGCCTCGCCAGCGGATACCTCGCCGTGCTGGTCATGGCGCTCTACATCAACGATACGTCCAGCGCCGCGTCGAAGCTCTATACGGCCCCCGTGTTCCTCTGGATGCTCTGCCCCCTGCTGATGTACTGGATCACCCGCGTCTGGTTCGTCGCCGGGCGGAAAGCGCTCGACGACGACCCCATCCTTTTCGCGATCAAAGACCGCGTGAGCTGGTGCACGCTGGTGATGGCGATCGCGATTGTCATCGCGGCGTGGCAGCCGTGGCACACTTAGCGAGGACGCTGCCCGCCCTACTTGAGGCGTTCGACCTCGGCGACCAGACCTTCGATCACCGCCAGGCGCTTGTTGGCCTCGGCGAGATACGAATCGCGCTCGCCGGTCGCGTCGAGCAAGGCCTGCGTCAGCCGACCGCCCGCCGTCGCCTGAAGTGCCGTCGCCTGCGACGCAGCCGGATGGCGCGCAACCGTCTGTCGGGCGGCGACAAAATACATGTCATACTGGTGGAAGATCGGCGGCTCGAAAATCACCGTCGGCAGCCCGATCTCGCGCATCAGTCGCCCGGCGCTCGACTCACTGAATAGCAACAGATGCTCTGGTGCTTTGCCCCGCATGTGATTCAGGAAGTAGTCGTTGGCTCCAGCCATCTGGGCGAACGTGCGATGTTCCGGATAGCGCGGCGTCTGGGCGATAAGGACGCCGTCGGGCTTCAGCAGCGACGCGACGTGCTTCATCGTGCCGATCGGGTCCGGGAGATGTTCCAGCACGTCCATCATGACGATGGCATCGAGCGACCCGGGCGCGATCGGTTGTTGCTCCACCGGGCCCAGATGCATCGGCACGCCAAAGGTCTGCCGGGCGAAATCGACGATATACGGGCTTAGCTCCAGCCCGGCCGCGTCGTAGCCGGCGGATCGCAGCATCGCCACGAAGCCGCCGTGCGCGCTGCCCAGTTCCAAAACGTTCGCCGGCGGCAGCTTGAATGCGAGCAAGGTCCGCAGCCAATAGACGCACCGCTCGGGCAGGTCGGTTCGGGCTCGGGAGGTGATGTCGGGCAGGCCGACATCCTGTTCCTGGTGTTCGAACCAGTAGCTCTTCCCGTACAGGCCGCCTTCGTCGGCGCCGACATGGAGAATCTCGTCCGCCGGCCTGCCTCGCTGGCGGGAGACCAGGGTCTGGCAGTCGCCGCAATGCAGAAACTCCGGGCCGAAATCGGCCAAGCTCGTGTTGCCGCACCAGCAGGAGATGGGGTTTGACGTCGTCATGCGGATTGCGGCGAAGAATGGGGGGTGAGCGTTGAAGCGGTATTGGGCGTGATCGGCGCTGCACCTGGAATGGACTCGGACCGGCTTCCCAGAATCACGCCATCCACCCGACTGCGCAAGTTCGCCGGCCCGAAGCTGGTACGAGGCCGGCCGGCAGCGGGGATGACCGCTATCTTCGCGGCGTGCGGCAGCTCGCGATAGCGGTCGCCGCCGATGTGTTGATTCCAGCCGATCGGAGATGTCGGGTCTGGAAGCGCCTGGCCGGCCGAGAGCGTCAGCGTGTATTCGCCGGGCTCCAGGTCGAGCTTGATCGCGAATCGCGTAACGATGTCCATCCCGGCGGTCATGTCGATCGGCATCAGCCCTGCGTTCACCCAGCCGCGAGCGAACAGCAGGCGGTTGTGGCGGTCAAACACCGCGACACCGAGATTGACAGCTTTCGCATCGTGCAGCCCCACCGTCTGCATGAAGACCGAAAGCCATTGCCCCTGCTGGACGACCGGTTCAGGGCTTCCGTCGTCGCGTGCAAAACAGACGCCAGTGATCTCGACCGCGCCGGTCCCGAAGCCTTCGCGCATGTCCGGACGTTGCCACGGCAGAGTGCGGGAAAGATCGAGGGAGACCGGTTGGAACTGCGGCGCGGCCTCGATGACCTCGGGCGCTTCGCTGGGAACGCGAGCGTCATCGCCCGCCGTCGCCGCAGGCGACATATGAGTTGGCGCTGGCACGGACGCCCGCGTTCCCGGCTGACCTGCGCCGCCGAGCGCGTAGTAGATGCCGATACCGGTCTTCTTGTCCCCGTCGTGCCGGACCGTTCCGCCGTGCAGCACCAGGACCCGGTCGCACAGTGCCTCGACCGCGGCCAGGTCGTGGCTGACGAAGAGCATGGTCGTGCCGCCGGCCCGCATCTCCTGCAATCGCTGCGTGCATTTCTGCTGAAAGAAGACGTCGCCGACGCTCAGTGCCTCATCGACGACGAACACATCGGGGTCGAAGCACGCGAACATGCTGAAAACCAACCGCACCAGCATGCCGCTGCTGTAGAGGCCCACCGGTCGATCGAAGAACCCCGGCGGCAGGTCGGCAAAGCGTTCGATCTCCGGCAGTTTCTGCTCGGCGTACCCGCCGGGGAAGTCGAGCAGCCGAGACGACGTGATGACATTCTGCCGCCCCGTCAGAAGCGGGTTCACACCGGTGCCCAACTCTAGCAGACTCAACACCCGGCCACGCGCCACGAACGTGCCTTCAGTCGGGTAGAGCGCGCCGGAGAGGATCTTCAGCAGTGTGCTTTTCCCCGATCCGTTAACGCCGATCACCCCCAGCGATTCGCCGCGAGAGAGTGAAAAGCTGACGTCGCGCAATGCCCAGAAGTCGTCGTGAAGCTTGCGCCGGCCCAGCGAAAGCCATTCGGCCGCGCGCTTCCAGGGCGTGGGGTAGATGGCAAACTTCTTGCCCAGGCGTTCGACCCGCACTGCGGGTTGTTCGGAAATGTCTCCTGGAGAACCGTCGCTCACGTCGTGCAATGTAGGGGGCGAAAAGGGTCGTCACAAGCGAACGACCCGCGGCCGAGACATCGAGGCCGTGCTACGGCAGGTTGCCCGGTCGCACCAGCTCGATCTCGATCACCTCTGGCGGACAGAAGATGCGAAGTTGCAACGTCGTCGAACCGAAGCCTCGGCCGACGACAAGCCAGGTGTCTTCGACGCGGTGAATCCCGGTGCAGAGCCGCCGTGGCAGGCTGTCGTGTTTGAGAATCGGAATGCCGCCGGGCAGGCAGCACTGTCCGCCGTGGGTGTGCCCGGCGAGGAACAGATGCGGCCGCAAAGCCGCCGTGCGGAGCAGATGATCCGGAAAGTGTGACAGCACAATGCGGACGGTCTTGTCGCCGCTTAGCGGAGGCGGCGGCATCTGGCTGACGAACTCCCGAGGCAGATCCCGCCGAACTGCGCCGGGGAGGCCGATCAGTTCAACGGTCGCGCCGTTGACAGCAATCGTCCGCCGTTCGCCGCAGATCGCCTGCAATGGCATCTCGAGAAGCCGGGGGAGAAAGTGAAGCCGGTCGTGATTGCCGAGGATCGCGTAAACGCCCTGCTTCGCCCGGAAACCCTCGGCGAGCCGCCGCGCCGAGGGCAATGCCTCGCTGTGGTCCTTCTTATTGTCCACAAAGTCGCCGGTGAACAGCAGCAGGTCGGCGTTTGCCTGTGCGATCCGTTCGAGCAGGCAGTCATAGGCTTCGTGCCAGGGTCCGCGCACGTGCAGATCGGTCAGATGGATGATTCGCAACCCTACGAGCTGCGGCGGAAGGTTGGGGATCTCCAGCTTCGCATGATTCCACTCGAAGTCGAAGGGCGTGCTGATTTGAAACCAGCGGCCCCTGCGCGGGCGATGCACATGCGCTCGGGGGGCGGGCGAGTCCGTTGGGGTTTGAGACGTCACGTCGCGGAGAAGGTTACCTGATTAGCGGTCGCACCGCAGGTGCACGCTTCGGGCACGAACACTGAATCGAAAAACTCAGAGTGCACCTCCGGTGCGACCGCTAAACATCACGTTTGATACGTATCCATCGGCGGACACGTACAGACGAGGTTGCGATCGCCATAGGGGTTGTCGATCCGCCCCACCGCCGGCCAGAACTTGCTGTCGCGGAGCGAAGCACGCGGGTAGGCCGCCTGCGAGCGCGGGTACTTGTGCTTCCATTCGTCCGCCGTGACCGCCACCATGGTGTGCGGGGCATGCTTCAACGGGTTGTCGGTGCGGTCTGACTTTCCGGCCTCGATCTCAGCGATTTCCTGGCGGATGCCGATCATCGCGTCACAGAACCGGTCGAGTTCCCACTTCGGTTCGCTCTCCGTCGGCTCGACCATCAGCGTGCCGGGAACCGGCCAGCTCATCGTCGGGGCGTGGAAGCTGTAGTCCATAAGCCGCTTGGCGATGTCTTCGACCTTGATACCCGCCGCGTGATCGAAGTCGCGGCAGTCCATCACGCACTCGTGCGCAACGAAGCCGTTACGGCCCTTGAACAGCGTCGGGTAGTGCCCTTCCAGCCGCTTGGCGATGTAGTTGGCATTCAGGATCGCGACCTGCGTCGCCTTGGTCAGCCCCTCCGCGCCCATCATGCGGATGTACATCCAGGGGATGACCAGGATGCTCGCACTGCCGTAGTTCGCTGCGCTCACCGGGCCGACGGCACCTGAAGTCGAAAGTCCGCCCTGGCTCAGAGGATTGCCGGGCAGGAACGGTGCCAAATGCTTGGCGACGCAGATCGGCCCCATGCCCGGGCCGCCGCCACCGTGGGGGATGCAGAAGGTCTTGTGCAGGTTCAGGTGGCAGACGTCGGCGCCGATGTCGCCGGGGCTGGTCAGGCCGACCTGGGCGTTCATGTTCGCGCCGTCCATGTAGACCTGTCCGCCGTGGCTGTGGATGACCTGGCAGATCTCGCGGACGTCTTCTTCGAACACGCCGTGCGTGCTCGGGTAGGTGATCATCAGCGCGGACAGGTTCGCGGCGTGCTCCGCGGCCTTGGCCTTGAGGTCGGCCAGATCGATGTTGCCGTTCTCGTCACAGGCGCAGACGACGACTTTCATGCCGGCGACGACAGCGCTGCTGGGGTTGGTGCCGTGGGCACTGACGGGAATGAGGCAGACGTTGCGGTGGTGATCGCCGCGCGATTCGTGGTATCCGCGGATCGCCAGCAGGCCGGCGTATTCGCCTTGCGAGCCGGCGTTCGGCTGAAGCGAGACGGCTGCAAAGCCCGTGCAGGACGCGAGCCACTTTTCCAGATCGCTGAACAGCTTCGCGTACCCCGCAGACTGCTCGGCCGGGGCGAACGGGTGGATGTTGCCGAACTCCGGCCAGGTGACGGGGAACATCTCGGCGGCCGCGTTCAGCTTCATTGTGCAGGAGCCGAGCGGGATCATCGAGTGCGTCAGCGACAGGTCGCGACCTTCGAGCTTCTTGATGTACCGCAGCATCTCCGTTTCGCTGTGATAACGGTTGAAGATCGGGTGCTGAAGGAACTTGCTCTTGCGCTCGAAGCCGCCGGGCGAGGGTACGTTCTCGAAGTCGGCGCGGCTCATGTCCGAGAGGATCATTTCCGCGTCTTCCGACGGAGTGAAGCAGAGCAGGATCTTCTCGACGTCTTCCAGCGTGGTCGTCTCATCGACGGTGACGCCAATGTTGCCGTCTTCGTAGACGCGGAAGTTCATGCCCAATTCTTCGCTCTTACGAATCGCCATCTTCGGCATCGGCGTGCCGACGCGGAGGGTGTCGAAGAACGGGTCGGAGCCGCAGCTGATGCCGAAGCGGTCGAGGCCCATCTGAATAAGGCGGGTCAGGCCGTGTACGCGGCGGGCGATCTTCGTAAGGCCTTCGGGGCCGTGCCAGACGGCGTACATGCCGGCCATCACCGCCAGCAGCACCTGCGCGGTGCAGATGTTGCTGGTGGCTTTTTCGCGACGGATGTGCTGTTCGCGGGTCTGAATCGCCAGGCGATACGCCGGGTTGCCGTGAGAGTCTTTCGACACGCCGACAATACGGCCGGGCATCTTGCGGGCGAACTCGGTCTTGGTCGCGATGTACGCCGCGTGCGGGCCGCCGAAGCCCATCGGAACGCCGAACCGCTGGGTGGAACCGACGGCAATATCCGCGCCCCATTCGCCGGGCGGCTTGATGAGCGTGAGGGCCAGGATGTCGGCGGCGGCGACGACCATCGCGCCAACGGCGTGAGCCTGCTTTGCGACGTCGGCGTAGTCGAGAAGCCGGCCGTCGGTGGTCGGGTATTGCACCAGCACGCCACAAAGCGTTGAGAGGTCTTTCACCGACGCCGTCAGGTCGAACTCATCGCCGACAACGCACTCAATGCCGACCGATTTGGCCCGGGTCTGCACGACCGCGATCGTCTGCGGATGACAGTCGGCCGACACCAGGAACACCTTGCGGTTCTCATCGGTCGCGACCGACCGGCACATCGCCATCGCCTCGGCGGCGGCGGTGCCTTCGTCCAGCAGGCTGGCGTTTGCCAGCGGCAGGCCGGTGAGGTCCGAGACCATCGTCTGGTAGTTCAGCAGCGCTTCGAGCCGGCCTTGCGAAATCTCCGCCTGGTATGGCGTGTACTGCGTGTACCAGCCGGGGTTCTCAAGAATGTTCCGCTGAATGACCGGCGGGCAGATCGTGCCGGTGTAGCCCATGCCGATGTACGACTTGAAGACCTTGTTCTGGCTGACGATCGCGCGGAGCTCGGTCAGTGCCTCGAACTCGCTCGCCGCCGGGGGAACGAGCAACGGGCGGGCGCTGCGGATGGATTGCGGGACGGTCTTGCTGACCAGTTCATCCAGCGACTTGACGCCGATGAGTTCCAGCATCGCCTTCATCTCGGCCTCGGACGGACCGATGTGACGGCGGTCGAACGGATCGCCTAGGCTCGGAATCACACGGGGACCACTGCCGGGCTTGGGGGTCGGCTTCATTTCGATCGTGCTGGGAGTCATGACGGCTACATCTTCCCCCTCTCCCCTGTACTCGGGGGAGAGGGTTGTGGTGAGGGGCGGAACGGCGGCAAGCCTTCCCTCGGTCTATGGGCGAGTCCCCGGGGGCGAACTGGCGAATCGCGACGCCTGACGTTCGGCCCCTCACCCTAGCCCTCTCCCCTGAGTACTGGAGAGAGGGGATAAATCTTTAAGCGTGCCCGGTCTTCTTGTCGTAATCGGCAGACGACAGGAGCGTCTCCACATCGGCCGGGTTGGTCGGCTTGATCTTGACCATCCACCCACCGGCGAACGGGTCGCTGTTGACGAGGCCGGGATTATTGGTCAGCGCGTCGTTGACGGCGACCACCTCGCCCGCCACGCCGGTGTACAGATCGCTGGTCGTCTTGACCGATTCGATTTCCCCGAACCGCCCCTTGGCGGCGAGCTTCGTGCCGACCTTTGGAAGCTGTACGTAGGTGATATCGGTCAGTTCGTCGGCGGCATGCTGTGTGATGCCGATGACGACGGTATCGCCTTCGAGCTTGTGCCACTCGTGCGACTCGAGATAACGACGATCGGTGGGTGTTGCCATAAGTAGGGTCCGCATTGGCGGACGCGAAACGGTTTCACTGGATCAAAGGGTCGTGCCGCAGGACGAAAACGCGTCCGCCAAGGCGGACCCTACGTTCGCTTGTAGAACGGCGACGGAACCACCTTCGCGGGGTTCAGCGTTCCCTTAAGGTCGGCTGACACGGCCGTGCCGATGTCGCTCTTACCTGCGTCAACGTACGCCAAGGCAATGCTCTTCTGCAGCGTCGGGCTGAAGGTACCGCTCGTCACCTCGCCAATGGGTTTGCCGGTGTCGTCCACGATCGGCGTTCCCTGACGGGCGATTCGGCGGCCTTCCAGTTCCAGGCCGACCAGCTTTCGCTTCGGGCCGGCGGCGGCGATCGCCTTAAGCGCTGTCGAGCCGATGAAGTCTTTCGTCAGGTCGACCGCCCAGCCGAGGCCGGCGGAGATCGGGTCGCCCTGTTCGCCCAGCTCATGACCGTAGAGCGGCATGCCCGCCTCCAGCCGCAGTGTATCGCGAGCACCCAGGCCGGCGGCGCGAATCGTCGCATCGGGCTTGTCGAGGCTGCCCGTCAGCATCTTGACCGCCATTGTGGCCGCCCGCGCGGGGATGACCACCTCCACGCCGTCTTCACCCGTATAGCCCGATCGGTAGACGGTGAACGGCGTCATGAACAGCTCTTCGCTGACGAAGCTGTAGCGCTTCATACCGCGAATGTCGACCGGCAGCACCTCGGCGATGCGGTCGATGACCTTCGGCCCCTGGATCGCGACCATCGCCGTGCTTTCGGTCTCGTCGGCCATGTCGAAATCAAGCGACTTATCATGGCGAACCGCGTGGAAATGTTTGACCAGCTTTTCCCGGTTGCTGGCATTACAGACCATCGCCCAGTGCTTGAGGTCTTTGCTGACGATGACATCGTCCAGCACGCCGCCGGCCTCATTGCAGACAAGGCTGTAGCGGCACTGACCGAGCTTTTGCGTTTGGATGTTTCGGGTGAGAATCAGGTCGAGGAACCTGGTCGCATCAGGGCCGGTAAACTGCAGACGTCCCATGTGCGAGACGTCAAACAGGGAACCCGAGTTGCGGGTCTGGTTGTGCTCGTCAACGATCGACTTGTAGACGATCGGCATCTCCCAGCCGGCGAAATCGACCAGACGAGCGCCGGCAGCGACATGGAAGTCGTGGAAGGGAGTCCGCTTAAGCATTAGTTCTGAAGGTATGGGCAAGACGCGGGGGCGTCAAGCTCGGGGACGATCTCTACGAAGGTTCTGAAAGTGCTTATTATAACGATACTCTTCACAGCGATCACACCCGGCGGTCCGTCTATTCCGCGGGTTTGCGACGTGGCCTTGTTCTTCGCGGACCACACCGCGTCGCGTTGAAATTGGTCCTGAGCGATCAGTCGCGAAACAACGGTCCGAGGAACGGTTAGAATTGAGCGATTCGGCCGTCTATGGTGTCAGTGCGACTCGCGTAGGTAACGGTTAGCGGTCGAGCCGGGAGAGCGACGTCTTGGATCCCCTGCCCCAGGACTCTGAAGCGATTATCACCCTCGTGCGCCGCGCCCAGGAGCGCGACGCCGACGCTTTCGCCGCGCTGATCGGGCGATTCGAGCGGGTCGCACTCTCAGTCGCTTACGGCACCCTCGGCGACCCCCATGCCGCCGGCGATGCCGTGCAGGATGGATTCACCAAGGCCTGGGAGAAGGTCAAAGACCTGAAAGACCCGGGTCGCTTCGGCACCTGGCTTTGCGGCATCGTGCGGAACGGCGCGATTGACCAGCGCCGTCGGGCTCGGCTGGCTCCGAGGGCTCCGCTCGATTCGGCGCCCGAGGCCGCCGCCCCGGCGTCGGCGACGCTTGCCGGCCGGGACTGGGCCGATGACCCGAGCCGCTCGCTGGAATCACGCGAGCAGGAAGAACTGCTCGGCAAGGCGATCGAAGAACTGGATGACGTCAGCCGCACGATCGTCGTGCTGCGGTATTTCCAGGGACTGTCGAGCAAGGAGATCGGCCAGATCGTGGAAATGAATGCGACAGCGGTCGATATGCGGCTGAGCCGCGCCCGCCAACAGTTGAAGCAAACGCTGCTGACCAACCAGGCGTTCGCGGAGGAAAGTGCCAGGACTGCGTGAATGACCGAGATGTCCCAGTTCCCAACGTTTAACTCACTACTTTTCACCCATGGCTCCCATCGACGATGACACCCTCGACCGCCTGCTGACGCGACACCTGTCGGCGCGCCTGGACGGCCAGCTCGGCCGTGCCGAAGCTGCGTTCCGGCAGCGGATCGCGGAGGAACGCCATTCTTCCGGCCCCGGCATCGCGCCCCTGCGCCTGGTCGGCGATGCAGACACCGAAGTCGGCCAGACGAGCAATGGTCGCTCGCTTGCCCGCCCCCACGTCAGCTTCTGGAACCGCCCCGCCGGCTGGATGACCGGCATCATCGGTACCGCCGTCGCCGCTTCGCTGGCGACGCTGATGCTGCTGCCCAAGGCGGGAATCGATACCGAGGGCGGCACGAGCGGCAGAGTCGCATCGACCCAGCAAACCACCCCCGATACGGATCGCCGCCTCTCACCGACGACGAACCAGCCCATGGTTCGCTACGTCTACAACCAAACCTGGGACGAAGGCACGGTCACACCCGGCGGTGCCAGCACGCCGCTGCGGCGGGTGCGTCACCAGCAGGTCGAACACTTGCGCTACTACGACGCCGCCCGCGGCGCCTGGGTGGAAGTCACTGTGCCCAAAGAAGACGTCGAGCACTTCGAGCTGGACACGTACTGAGTAACAGTCCTGAATGACGAATGACGAAAATCGAATGGCGAATGAAGCTCGAAATCCCAATGATCGAATTGGCAGGTGCTATTGGTCATTCGGGTTTTGAGCTTCATTCGCCATTCGATTTTCGTCATTCGTGATTTATCACGAACGCATCCATTCCGGTTAGAACCGCCCCCTCCGCCCGTCTGGTTTCCCGGGAGAGCCGTTCCAAATCTTTGTAGGAGCTTTCATGCGAAGCAGTGCCTTGAACGCCGTTCTGGCCGCAGCCTGTCTGACCGGGTCGGCCCTCGTGTCGTCGGCCGGCGCGCAGTCGGCCCGCGACGAGCGCCCCGAGAACCCGCGGCCGGCTCCCCGGGTTCCCGACGAACAACCACGCAACCCCCGCATGCCACAGGACGGCAGGCCCCAAGGCCAGGGACAAGGCATCGATCGGCCGATGCGGATCGAGTTGGACCTGAAGGCGGAGTTGGAAAAGGCCGCGTATCTCGGCGTCTCGACTTCGACGGCTTCCAAAGCGCTGCGACACCAGGTCGAGTTGCCCAACGGCGTCGGCCTGGTGGTCGATACCGTCGCCCCTGACAGCCCCGCCGCCGCCGCCGGACTTAAGCAGCACGATCTGCTCCACAAGCTCAACGACCAGTTGTTGGTCAACCCGCAGCAACTGGCGGTCCTGGTGCGAACGCAGAAGGCCGGCGATTCGATCAAGCTCACTGTCATTCGGGCGGGCAAGCCCGTGGAACTGACGGCCAAACTCATCGAGCGCGACCTGCCGCCGTTGGACGAACTTCGGCTGGGAGTCGAGCCGCGGATTCTGGAAGACCGCCTGATGAACTGGAACCAGGGCGGTCAGCCGGGCCAGCAGCCGCCGTTCATCAACGTCTTCCCGCGACCCGACGGCCCCCGGCCCGATGGCCAGGCGATGCCATTCCCGCTGTTGAACCAGAGCGGCACGGTCGCCTGGGACGACGGTACAGTCTCAATGGTGATCAGGATGGAGAACGGGAAGCAGACACTGGTCGCCAAGGACAAGGAAGGCAAAGAGCTGTTCAACGGTCCGATCGACACCGAAGAGCAGCGCAGCAAGCTCCCGCCGGAAGTCCGCGACCGCATGAAGAACGTGTCGTTACCCGGGATGATGCGTGGCGGATTCCGTCGCGATGGGGACCGCCGCGAGGGTGACCGCCGACCGGATGGCCAGCGTCCCGAAGGGGATCGACGCAGCGACACACCCAGGCCCGAAGGCGAAAAGCCGCAACGGCCGCCCGAGAACTGACACCGGTTCCTCGTTGCATGGGCCGGCGAAGACGCTCGCCCATGCAACACACCCTTAAACATGCGACCTGATCGGCGGACTTCCGAACCTCTGCCGGCCGTTCGCCACCTGCGACGTTACAGTAAGGTCTTAGACGTCATCCATCACCCGAGTGCTGCTTCCGAACGTCTGGGTCTCTACGCCGAGCTGCTGGAGGATTCGCACGTAGAGGTTACTGAGCGGCGAATTGTCCTTGCGGTCCTTGAGGACGTGGCCCTGGTGCTTGAAACCGCCTCCGGCAAGAAGGATGGGGAGATTCTCGCAGGTATGCGCCGAAGCATTGCTGAGGTTCGTCGCGTTGAGGATGACGGTGTGATCGAACAGCGTGCCTTCACCTTCCCGGACCTGCTGCATCGTGCCAAGGAACTGGCTGAAGAGCTTGAGCTCCGTCTCCTCGATCAGTGCGAGTTGCTCGATCTTCGTCTCGTCCTTGCCGTGATGTGACGCATCGTGGTGGGCGAGCGTAAGACCGTCGAGCTTGGCGCGGCCCGCGTCGCCGAGTGTCAGGAGGATGACGCGGGTGGAATCGGTCTGAAGCGCGAGCCGTGAAAGGTCGAGCCAGAGTGTTTCTCGCTCCCGGATAAGATTCGAATCGGGATCCATCCTGGGCACGGGGTAATCAACTTGGGGCTTGGGCTTGTTCAGCCAGGCCTCGCTGCGCACTAAACTCCGCTCGGTCTCGCGGATGGAGCTGAACATCAGTTCAATCCGCTGGCGATCCTCCGGGCCGAGCGTACGGCTGAGCGTCTTCGCTTCTGCATTGACCTGATCCAGAATGCTTCGCCCGGTCTGCAACCGGTGGAGCTCGCCGGCGACCTCGTCGGCGCTCCCGGCAGTGAACAGCTGCCGGAATACTGCGGTGGGACTCTTTTCCGTAGGTACGGGTACCCCTCGATCGGTCCAGGAAAAATTCCACTGCACCGGCTGTCCGATCACCAGGTTGCGATAGCGCGTGTCGCCGCCCATGCGTTCCGCGGCGTACTGATCGAGCGAAATCGAGTTGTGATGTTCTTTCGCTGGCTCCTTTATGCGGTCCCAGTTGACGCCGGTGAACAGGCCGGGCTCGCTGTGATGGTTGAAGTATTTCAGGTGCGAGACACCCGAGAACACGGTGAACTTTCCGCGGTGTTCTTCGAGGTGCCGCAGGTAGCGGGTGCTCTCGTAGCCGAGGCCGGGCTTGTCGGGAAAGAAGAAGGGCGCATGCAAGCCGAGATTGCGTGCGACCAGCAGGAGGCGCTTCGGTGGCGGCGATGCCGCGGCCCAGGTGCCGCGGGGCAGCATCGCTTCCAGGGCCGGGAGCGCAAGACACACCGCCCCTGCTCGAAGAAATCGGCGGCGATCGATCGGTTTGCGAAGGTTGATGTTGAACATGTTATTTGTGCAGGAAGGGGCGGGATTGCACGACGGCGTGGATGAGACTCCGGACGCCGAAGTTGTTCGCGCGGGTACCGGCAACGATGGCCGCGAGATCGTCGCGGTCGGCAAACTGCACCGGCGAACCGGTCGCATAAGTAAGCAGGTTCGCGGCGAACGCGGAAACGATGCGTTCCTTATCCTCAAGCAGCAGAGCTTTGTAAGCTGTGATGTCGGCGAAGGCCCGGCCGTCGGGCATGGTGTAACCACTTTCAACCGCCGGGCCACGATGCACGCGTCGACCGCCGAATCGCTTCAGTTCGATGACCGCACCGGTGTGTGAGGGCATCCGGTAGTAGTCACGCCAGCCGCCCATCACATCGAACGTTTCCAGCGCGAAGCCCGGAGGATCGATGACAGTATGGCAGCTCATGCACGCGGGCGTGCTGCGATGCTTGGCAAGCTGTTCTCGGATGGTCGTCGCCCCGCGAATGTCGGGCTCAATCTTCGGCACGTCCTCCGGCGGCTTCGGCGGGACGACGCCGAGGATACGCTCATTCACCCATTTGCCCCGGATGATGGGCGAAGTATGGGCACCGTCGGCGGTCACCTTCAAAACGCTCGCCTGGGTAAGAAATCCGCCCCGCCGGCTCTGTGGCGTAAGCGGCACCCTGCGCATCTCGTAGCCTGCGACATCGGGCAGATCGTAAAGCGCGCTCAGCAACTCGTTCGAATAGGTCCAGTCGCTCTGGATCGACTCCAATGCACTGCGATTCTCAGCGAGCAGGTCATGGAAGAACCGCCGCGTCTCCAGTTCCGCCGCCACCACCATCGAAGGGGTGATCTCCGAGTACAACACGCCGTCGGGCGAGGTAGCGTTAAGGTTTTTCAGGTCGAGCCACTGATCGATAAACGAGCGTTCGAACCGCTCGGCACGTCGATCGTTGAGCATCCGCTCGACCTGCCGCGCTCGGCCGTCGCGCGTGGCGAGTTCGCCTTTCACCGCCGCCGCCAGCAGCACTTCGTCGGGCGCACTGTTCCAGAGAAAGTACGAAAGGCGGCTCGCGAGTGCCGGACCACCGAGCGGAGCCGGCTTTTCCTCCAGCAGAAGAAAGTGCGGCGAGCAGAGGACTGCCTTGTAGCTGTCGAGCATGACGCGATGGAACGGCACGCCCCGATCGATCGCCTCGTGAGCCCGTGCGGTGTAGCCCGCGGCGACATCCTCCGGCACCGGACGACGAAACGCCTTCGGCAGGAACCGCCGCAGCAGCCGTGCGGCATCTTCCTTCGGAGCCGCCGAGGCCGGGAACCACGGTTCGGGCTTACCCTTCTCCGGTTGCACGCCGGTAATCTGCGAGAGCGGCTTGGCAGGGATGTTGTCGAACAGTTCGCGATAGCCCGTTCCGGGCCAGTGATCGATGGTGCCGTCGGCTTTCAGCGGCCCTTCAATCTTCAGGCGGCTCAGAAGCAGGACGGGACCGTCCCAACGCCCTTCCTTCTTCATGCGAGGCATGAACACGTCTCTGTGGACCAAAGAAGGTCCGAAGAGGTGGAAGTGCTGCCGGAACTCCAGATCGAGTTCCGCGGCGACCGTGCGGGGCCGATCCTCGGGGACGTCGAACCAGAGGCTGGTTTCCGGGGCGTCGGGCCTGACCGTCTGGCTATCGAGAATCCCGATCGCCACCGGCATAGGCCGACCGCCGTTGCCGCGAGCCTGCGCGGTAAACGTGATTCGATAGCGTCCGTTGCGCGGTGCTTCGGCCCCCAGGACGGTCGTGTAGGGGTAGAAGAACCGCGATGCCAGCGCCATCGTGTTGCCTTCGAGCCAGCCGCCGAACGTGGTGAACTCTTTAGGCCGGGCAGCAAAGACCTTGGCGCCGTCACTGTCGGTGTTGAGAACCGCCCCGCGCATGATCGCCTGGTTGAGCGCCTTCTCGGCCGCCTCCTGATACGCCGCGAAGTGCGCTGCCGAAAGTGTGAGTCCTTCGCCGACCTTATCGAAGCCGGCGGTCACCGCGTCGTCGGGGAAGCTCGAGCGCAGGTCCGTCCTGATATGGAGCAGATCATTCACGGTCGTTTCGTATTCGGTACGGGTCAGCCGCCGCACCGGCCCACGCCCTTCCTTTTCCTGCCTTGCCAGCGACGCCTTGCGCAGATCCTTCCCCAACTCCGCCAGGAACGCCGCACGCGCCTCAGGCGCAGGCTGCGATTTGTTCTTCGGCGGCATTTCTCCGCTGGCCACGCGATGAAACACCGACTCCCACAGCATTGCACTCTTCTTGTCCGACAGCGAGAGATCGACCTTCTCGAGGTCCAATCCCGCCTTGCGCGAGGTGCTGTCGTGGCAATCGAAACAATGCGTTTCGGCAAACTCGCGCACACCGTCGGTTGCCGCGGAAGATATCCCGATGCAAAGAGCTGCGGCGAAGAGGCGACGGATTGTGGACGGCGTTGCAATCATTCGGCGGCCTGCGTGTTGTGAGTGGGTGGGAGAACGCGCACGCGTACGTCATCGACGTAGTGTGCAGGAAACTCCGCGACGCCAAGATTGATCTGCGGTAGCCGCTGTACCACGGCGCACTCAAAAACAAGGAAATCAGCATTCGGCGGCAGAAGCATCGTTACGCGCAGCTGCTGCCATTGCCCCGGCTTTTCTGCCGGCACTTCGCGCTGTGCGAGACTGGTACTGGTCTCATTCCACTTCCCCCAAAGCTCCGGAGCCTCCGAAGCATTCCCCTCAAACGCTGCTGCCTTGATGTTCCAGTGGTACCGGTGGTCGGATGCAGTAGGCCCCGCCGCGAACCATGCGCTGATCTCGATCTGGCTTCCCGCCTTCACGTCCGCGCGCCGCAGCGGCTTCAGATCGATCACATGGATCGCTTCGCCAACGTAGCTCGCTTGCGCCTCCGGTGGCAGGGTGTTGTCCGCGCGAAGAAACCGCCACATTTTTGTCCCACCGTGTGGTGTCACGCCATGGTGTGCCCCAACGATTTCTGCCGAATCGCCACTCCACTGGCCGCAGCTTCTGGGAACCCCCAGGGCCTGCGGCGAGGGGATGTCCTCAAAGCCAGCATCAAGAATCCGCACCGTCTGCTGGGCAGCCGGCAGAACATAGGCGAGCACGACCGAAGTGCAGAAAACCCCCAGAATCAGCCCGGCGGCGGCGGTGGCCAGCGGATGCAGCGAAAACCACGACCGCCCGGGTTTTCGGACTTCCAAAACGTGCGGGCGTTTGAGCTCGGCCAGCGAGCACTCGTTGTCGTTGTAAAGAAACCAGAGCTGCCGCGCCTCGGCACTGGATTTCAGGACCGCGGCAAGCCGAGACCTGTCCGCGTCGCTGAGCTGGTCACTCAGCGCATCGCTGAACAGCCGATGCCATTCCCGGGAATCGTCTGGATTCATGGTACGGCCCCCACCATCCGGCGCTGTACGCACTCGGCGAGCACACGACGGATCAGGGTCAATTTGTTGTAAATGGTTTTGGGCGCGCAGCCCTGCTCGCGGGCGACTTCGACGGCAGATGCACCATCGGTGTAGATGGCCGAGACCAGCGCCCTGCTTGCTGCATCAAGCTTCTGGACACAACGCTCCAACGCATCGATGCGCAAAGGCCAGTGGCGGACATGCTCCAGCCGCTCGGCAGCGAGCGTCTGCATCAGTTCGTCGTCGAACTCCACGCGCGAGCAGCCGGTCAAACGCTGGAAGTTCCGGGCTTCGTAGAACGCCACGGTCGTCGCCCAGGCGTCGAAGTCCGTTCCCGGCTCGAACGTTCCAAACCGCCGCCACATCACCAGGCTGGCACGCTGCAGCACGTCCTCGGCGTCGTGCCGGTTGGCCACCAGCGACATCAGGTATCGCAACAGCAGCCCGTGAGCAGCATTCAGCAGCAGCACAAATTCTTGCTGCCGCTCGGCCGACAGCGGCGGCGGGTCGGATTGCGGTAAATCGGTCGCCATCAACGGGAGTATGTAGCACCGAGGCCCGAACTTCCCGAAAATTCATGTCGATCTTGTACACGCTAGAAGCCACTAGGAACTGCCCCGTCTCCGACCCGTCGATGCAATCGGCGCCGAGTGTCGGTCGGCGCTTTCACTTGCGGTTATCATCTTCGCCACATGCGAACCCTCGCGATCGATCTCGGCACTCGCCGCGTCGGCATTGCCCTCAGCGATGAGGGTGGCCGATTCGCGACGGCACTGGACGTACTTACCATCACCACCCCTTCTCAGGCCGCTGACGAGGTGTTGGCGATTATCAATCGCGAAAGCCCCACGCGTTTGGTCGTCGGCCTTCCCCTGAACATGGACGATTCCGTCGGCCCCGCTGCGAAGCAGACGATCGCCTGGGCAAAGGACCTGAGCCGCCGGGCTGGGTTACCGGTCGTCTTCATCGACGAGCGGCTGAGCAGCTTTGAAGCCGAGCAGCATCTGAACGATCGTAAGCGCGGCGGCGAACGGATGACGCGTCAGATGAAGAAGGAACGCCTCGACGCAATCGCCGCGGCGAGCTTTCTGCAGGCGTTTCTCGACGGTCGACTGGGGGGGATCGATGTCGGAGGGGACCGCTGATTCGACGTTTTCTCGCGACTTGACGCCCACGGCGCTGCCGTGGGTCCCACCGCAACGCAGTCGGCGTTTCGGGCCACCCGCTTAATCCCCCCACCTCCCCAACCGATAAGCCCGTATAGGTCGCCGCGCGCCCAAAGTCCGGGCGTGTCTTGCGTCCTTTGTTGTGTCGCAGCGCTGTTCCGGAGCCGAACGCGGATGAAGGCCATTACCACCTACGATCGTCGCCCCGAACGATGTATCTCCGGGCGGCTGTTCCACTTGCTGGCCTGGGCGTCGGCAGCGCTGCAGATCGCCTCTCTCTATCTCGTGCTGATCAAGCTCGCCAACGGCTCGGCACAAGCCGACGCCTGGACGGCCTCGTTGCCGCCGGAGATCCGACCCTACGCAATCGCCGCGCCGGGCGTCGCCAACCTGCTGGTACTTTGTGCAATTGGTATCTGGTTCCGTCGATTCATCATCCGCCGACTTCGGGAAGAAAGGCAGCTCCGCGAATCGGAGACCTTCGCCCGGGCCACCGTCGACGCCTTGCCGACGCACATCGCAATCCTTGATGGTGCCGGTGCGGTGTTGGCCACCAACGCCGCCTGGCGCAAATTCGCCGCCGACAACGGCGAAGACGCCAAGCTGATCCGCGACAAGGTCAATTACCTCGGCGAATGCGATGCAATGGCCGGGCGACAGGTGAACGAGGCGATCCAGCTCGCCGCCGGTATTCGCGACGTCATCAACGGGCGGCAGGATGTATTCCTGATGGAATACGAGTGCCATGTGCCCGCTCGCGACGAGAATGGCCGACCCAGGTACCTCGCCCCACCGGCCCAGAAGCGCTGGTTCAGTGGCCGGGTCACCCGCTTTCCCGGCGACGACCGTTCGATCGCCAAGGTCGTCGTCGCCCACGACGACATCACCGCACGCAAGCTCGCCGAGGAAGAAGTCCAGCGCGCCAAGGAAGCGGCTGAATTGGCAAACCTGAGCAAGACGCAGTTCCTGGCCAACACCAGCCACGAAATCCGCACGCCGATGACCGCCATCCTCGGCTATTCGGAAATGCTGCTGGATCCCAAGCAGCCGCGGGAAGAACGCATTAACTGCGCCAAGACGATCCGCCGTAATGGCGAACACCTGCTGGCGATCATCAACGACATTCTCGACATCTCGAAGATCGAAGCCCAGAAAGTGACCGTTGAGAAGCTGCAGTGCGATCTGCCGCAGCTCGTCGCCGACGTGATGGCCCTGGCCCGCCCCTGGGCGGCCAAGAAGGGCTTGGAGTTCGAGGTTGTCTTCGACAAGCAAATTCCCAAGACCATTCAGACCGACCCGCTCCGCGCCAAGCAGGTGCTGGTGAACCTGGTGTCGAACGCGATCAAGTTCACGCAGAAGGGTAAGGTTCGGCTGTCGGTGTTCCGCGAGATCACCTACTTCGGCCATGTGATGCGGTTCGAGCTTCGCGACACGGGCATCGGCATGACGCCGGAACAGCTCTCGCGGCTCTTCCAGCCGTTCACGCAGGCCGACGCTTCGACCACCCGCAAGTTCGGGGGCACCGGCCTGGGCCTGACGATCAGCAAACGGCTTTCCCAGTTGCTCGGCGGCGACATCGTCGTCACCAGCGAGCCGGGCGTAGGGAGCACCTTCAGCTTTACGCTCGACGGCGGACCGCGCCAGGGCGTGGAACTGCTGGAAAACCTGACCGCCGACCAACTCGCGACCGTCAACGAAACCGACGAAGACGAAGACGTGAAGCTCAACGGCCTGCGCATCCTGCTGGCCGAAGACGGGGAAGACAACCAGGACCTGATCAGCACGCACCTGCGCCGGGCGGGTGCGGAAGTGATCATTGCCGCTAATGGCCGGATCGCGGTCGAATCGGCGATGCAGGCGTTCGGCCCGGGGGCGACAGTCGATCCGTACGACCTGATTCTGATGGACATGCAGATGCCGGAACTCGACGGCTACGGCGCGACCCGCCGGCTTCGGGCCGCCGGGCTGGAGGTCCCGATCGTCGCGTTGACCGCCAACGCGATGGCCGAGGACCGTGTGCGGTGCCTGGAGGCGGGTTGCTCGGATTACTTGTCCAAGCCGATCTCGCGCGGCCATCTGCTGGCGACCGCGGCGCGATATCTCGATTCGGCCAGGGCCCGCAAGGCGATCCCGGAACCGGTGGCGCCGGAGCCGCGCCTCCGCAGCACACACGCCGACGATTCGAAGGTGTCGAAGCTGGTCGAGCGATTCATCGCACGGCTGCCGGAGCGCGTGGCATCGATCGAGTCGCTCATGCGCAAGCGCAGCCTCGACGAACTGAAGCACGCACTGCACAACCTCAAGGGAGCGGGCGGCGGTTACGGTTTCAGCACCGTCAGCGATCTGGCCGGCCGGGCCGAGCAGCAGATCCGCGACGCCGCAGCGATCGACGACATCCGCGATCAGATCGAAGACCTGCTGCAGACGGTGCGGAACATTGAAGGCTACGACGCCACCCGAGAGACCGCTCCCCAGGACGGGCAGTTGCCGCACGCGGCGTAATACGCCGGGAGCGCGGAGCCCTGGGCTCACAACCGCCAATCAATCGCCTCCCGCCCAAACCCTACCAGTGCCTCGTTGATCCGACTGAACGGCTTCGAGCTGAAGAACCCCGTCCGCGCCGACAACGGCGACGGGTGGGCAGATTCGATGATCACGTGGCGTGACCGGTCGATCAGATCCCGTTTCTTCTGCGCCGTCGCCCCCCACAACACGAACACGCCGCGCTGTTCGCCACCGCTGACGGCCCGCAGGACGGCATCGGTGAACCCTTCCCACCCGCGCCCCTTGTGCGACAGCGGCGTCGCCTGGCGGACGGTCAGAATCGTGTTTAGCAGTAGAACGCCTTGTTTCGCCCAGGGCGTCAGGTCGCCGACGCCCGGCGGCGCGGCAACGCCCACATCCGTCTTGAGTTCCTTGAAGATATTCCCCAGCGACGCCGGTGGCCGAACGCCGGGCAGCACCGAGAACGCCAGTCCGTGGGCCTGCCCCTCGCCGTGATACGGATCCTGGCCCAGAATGACAGCCTTCACGGCCTCCGGCGGCGTCAGTTCCAGCGCGGAAAAGATCTGCGCGGTGGGCGGATACACGGTTTGGCTCGAGTATTCTTCAGCAATAAAAGTTCGAAGCGGGTCGAACGACGTCGACCGCCAGTCCTCGCCGACGATACGATGCCAGGATTCAGGAAGGCTTGGAAACATGCTGTATCGAGGGCGTGTCGCCCGCAAGACTTGAGCCTGTAGAAATAGATCACGGGCCAAACGCCCGCCCCACTCTATGTTGAACACACGCTTTGAACCACTCGAACGCCGACAGCTCTTCGCCGCGACCTTCTATGTCGCGCCCGACGGCAACGATACCAATACCGGCGACGCACCGACGGCCGCGTGGCGCACCGTTCAAAGGGCGTTCGATGCGGCGACGCCCGGCGCTACTGTCCTTGTCCAGCCCGGCGTCTATCGGGAGAAACTCGAACTGCGTGTCTCGGGCAATGCGATCGATGGCCCGATCCGATTCATCGCCGACGGCGCTCTCGGCGACGTTGTCATCAGCGGCAAGCGTGTGAAAGGGCCGAACCTCATTCACATCATCAATCAAAGCTTCGTCAGCGTCGAAGGATTTGAACTTCGCGACAACACCGGCGTTCTCGACGGCTCGGCAATTCGAATCGAAGGCGCCTGCGAAGGCATCGATCTGCTCAATAACCGCATTCAGAAGATGCGCGGCCAGAACGCGATGGGCATCACAGTTTACGGTACCGATGCCGTGAACGGCATTCGCGATCTGACGATCGACGGCAACGAAATCTTCAAGTGTCAGCCTGCCCCCAGCGAGGCCCTTACGCTCAACGGCAACGTCCACGACTTTGCCGTCACCAACAACTTCATTCACGACGTCAACAACATCGGCATCGATTTCATCGGCGGGGAAGGCATCAGCTTCGACCCGGCGACCGACCGTGCCCGAAATGGCGTCTGCAGCGGCAATCGCGTCGAACGGGCCCGCTCCAACTACGGAGGTGGCTACGCCGCAGGCATCTACGTTGATGGCGGACGCGACATCGTCATTGAACGCAACGTGGTCACTCAGTCGGACGTCGGAATTGAGGTCGGCAGCGAACACGCCGGCCTGACCGCCGAGAACATTGTCGTACGCAACAACCTGTTGACCGACAACAGCAAAGCAGGCATCGGCGTAGGCGGGTATGCCCCGGAGGTGGGTCGAGTCGCCAACAGCTTCGTTCTGAACAACACGCTTTATCACAACGGCCGCAAGGCGCGGGGGGCGGGCGGCGAGATCTGGATACAACTGGGGTCGGGGAACACCATCGAGAACAACCTGGTTGTCGGCGGCGGCCGCAAGCCTTTACTGCTCAACGACGAGAACGACCCGGCCGCTTCGCCCGCGAACACGGTGGATTTCAACCTGTACTTCTCCGACGTTCGCAAGGCCAAACCGGTGTTCAATTTCGGCGGCAACTCCTACGCCACCCTGGCCGACTATGCTGCCGCCAGTAACCGCGATGCCGTAAGCCTATTCGCTGACCCGCTGCTGGCTGGACCGAGTCGGGCAGACTACCGGCTTACGGCCGGATCGCCGGCGATCGATGCGGGCAACCCTGCATTCGTAGTCGGCGTTGACGAGCGCGATCTTGCCGGCACCGCACGTATTGTTGGGTTGCGCGTCGACCTGGGCGCGACAGAGTTTACCTGAGTGACCTGACGGCGCTTGCCGGTTTGACCGGCCGAGGCCGGTATAGAAAGCAGGCTCGAGCGGTTTTGTCGAGATACCGCGGAAGGATCGGCCGGGTCGGCGCAACGATCCATCGAGCCATCAGGGAGGTCTCATGCGCCGAGCTTGCGTCATTTTGGTCGCCGTTGTCGTTGCCTCGTGTTTCAACGGCAGCGCCGCGCTCGCCCAACGGGGCAAAGGCCCGGGCGGATTCGGCGGTGGGATGGGTGGATTCGGCCGCGGCGGCGACTGGGGCGGTATGTGGGAAAAGTACCGCCAGCAACGCAAAGAAGAGGAAGCCAAGCGCAACAAGGCCGAGGCCGAGAAGAAGCTGAAGGAACGCGTCGCCGCCCTGTTGTCTGAAGGATGGAGCAACCTCAAGGCCGGCGATACCGCCGCAGCGGTCGAGGTCTTCTACGATGTCCTGGAGCTCAAGGCCGACGAAACGGAAGCCTTTCTGGGCCTCGGCCTCACCCGGGCGTCCGACGGCCAGTACACCCTGGCGCAAAAGCAGCTCGAACTGGCGTTCAAAGGGGAGAAAGACAGGCGGCTGGCCGCTTACAACCTGGCGGTGTTGTTTACCCGACTCAATCAGAAGCCCCGCGCCGCCGTGACGCTTAACACCTACCTGGCGTCCAAATCCAAGATCCCTGATGAAATGGTCCTGAATGCGCAGCGGTCGCTCGTCCTCGGCCAGATGGACGAGAACATGCGCAAGGGCATTGGCCTGCTGCCGCAGATTCAGAAGCTGATCGCCGAGCAGGACAAGCAGCTTGTCGCGGTGCTTTATGCGAATCAGGAGCGATTCGGTGTGGCGTGGCTTCCGGCTGATACAGCATCTAAGGCCCGCCAAGCCGGCAAGACGGACATCTACTCGAAGGAATTGCCGTTCGTCCTGCCCGACATGACTGTGCTGAAGGGCAAGAAGTCCGGCGGCGATGCGATCAACACCAATTTGCCGGAGATTGCCGCGGGCCTGGCCAAAGAATCGCTGGCCAGCGCGGGCATCGCCATGCCCGAACCGCTGCCGGCGGTTGCGACGGCCGACAACCCCGGCGCGATCGGGCTGCCGAACGGGGGCAAGCCGACCGGGCGTATCGAGAAGCCAACACTGTCCAACGGTCAGGACGCCCCGCAGCCGGGAACCGTCGAACCAGGGACCACCGGTCCGGCGCCGTCGGCCACCCCCGCCGTGGCAGCGGCACCTGCCGCCGCCGAGGCCAAACCGATGATCGAGGCGGCCGTGACCGTGCGTGGCGCGGCGTTCTGCGTTGCCCCGGGAATCCTCGCCACCTCGGCCCGAATCGTGCAGGGTGCGACGACCATCCGCATCACCATGACCGATGCCGACCCGGTGGACGGCGAAATCGTGTCTGTCGATGAGGCGTCGGGCCTGGCACTGGTGCGGACGTCCGCAAGGCTTTCGCCGATCCCGCTGGCAGAGGGTTCAAAGACGGGCCATGCGACGGTCGCGTGCTTCGCCAAAGCCGGAATCTTCGGGCCGGAGCTGGATCTGCTACGTGGCGAATTGACCGTCGGCGGCGGCAAGGCATCGCTGCGACTGCCGAGCCACCCGCGGTCGGTCGGCGCGCCGGTCCTGAACGACGAAGGCTTGGTCGTCGGGATCGTATCGGCCGGCCGAGACGACCCTGCGGCGAATCTGCCCGTGATTCCGATCGAAACCCTTCGGAAGCTGCTCGGGAATCAAGTCTCCGCCGTCGCGAGCGTGCCGCAGCCACACCAGGCGGTCGCTGAGATCACGGTGATGCGAAAGCAGCAATAGGTGCGGGCTGGTGCCACGTCGGAACGCCGGCAAGCCAGGGTTTTGCTACTTGCTTCCTTCGTGACGTCGTGCCGTCGTGTTCTCCGTTTCCCACAGGCAGTAGACAGGCCAAAACAAAGCGGGCGATCGCACATGCGACCGCCCGCTTTTCATTTCAATATCTGGTCTGAGTCTTACCGTCCCGATCGACCGCCGGAAACCGGTGCTCGGCCCGTCGGTCGCCCTGGACCTTTACGGTAGGACTTCTTTGCGGGGCCGCCCGATCGGTAACCGCCGCTGGAGTTGCCGGCGACGGCGTGAAGGGGATGGCGGGCCGGGCCGCTCGACGGGAACTCACGCGGATGAGCACCGGCGCTGTTACGCATGTGCGGCTTGGAGCTTCCCGCAGCGTGGGGTGCCCGCGGATGCGATGGCTTGCCGTGCCCGCCACCGCCGTGACCCGACGGACCGTGCGAAGTCCGCAGTGCCGGCTTGCCGGCTGGAGAAAACTCGCGCGGCTGGGCCCCGCTGGAACGATGCGACGATCCTGAAGGTCCAGAACGGCGTTCGCCGGTCGGCGGACGGGATTCATGACGACGCGGCTCAAACGCCCGGCGCTCGCCGCCGGAGGAATGACGCTCGCCGCCCGATTCGTTCGAACGGACGCCGCGTCCGGCAGAGTGACGCGACGGACGGTCGTCGTCGCGGTTACGGCGGTCGTCGCGCGGGTCCGCTACAGCCGCCGGAAGGTCGTCGGTCGGCGTCGGGGCCACTGCGATCTTCCGCTTGACCAGCCGTTCGATCGCCGTCAGGTTCTGGCGTTCGTCGTGGTCGCAGAAGCTGACAGCCGCCCCACTGGCACCGGCGCGGGCCGTTCGGCCAATGCGATGCACGTAGGTTTCGGGTTCGTGCGTCAGGTCGTAGTTGACCACGTGGGTGACGCCGTCGATATCGATGCCGCGGGCGGCAATGTCCGTCGCCACCAGCACGCCGATCTTGTCGTTCTTGAACTGGCTGAGGGCGCGGCTGCGGTTGTTCTGGCTCTTGTTGCCGTGGATCGCGGCCGACTCGATACCGTGGGCCAACAGCTTGCGGACGACGCGGTCTGCGCCGTGCTTGGTGCGGGTGAAGACGATCGCCCGGTGCATCGGCAGGTCTTTCACGAGGTGGGCCAGCAGCTGCGGCTTGGTCGCCTTGGCGACGAAGTAGACACGCTCGTCAATGCGGTCGGCGACCTGCGACACCGGCGCCACCGACACCGTGACGGGGTGCTTCAGCAGGTTGTCGGCGAGACGCTTGATTTCGTTCGGCATCGTGGCCGAGAACATCAACGTCTGCTTCTTGGTCGGCAGCTTGGCGATGATTCGCTTGATGTCGTGGATGAAGCCCATGTCGAGCATCCGGTCGGCTTCGTCGAGGACGAGCGTCTGGATATATGACAGGTCAACCTGCCCCTGGTTCATCAGGTCGAGCAGCCGGCCGGGCGTGGCGATGATGACATCGACACCCGAGCGGAGCGAATCGATCTGAATGCCCTGGCTGACACCGCCGAAGATCACGCTGTAGCGGGCCTTCACTTCTCGGCCGTAAGCCTTGAAGCCTGCGCCGATCTGGGCGGCCAGTTCGCGGGTGGGACAGAGGATCAGCGCCGACGGTCGGCGACGGCCGTCGGTGGGAGAGGCCGCTTTCTCGGCAATCTTGTTCAGAATCGGCAGGGCAAAGGCCGCGGTCTTGCCGGTGCCGGTCTGGGCAGAGCCCAGGACATCCTTGCCGGCCAGAACGTGGGGAATTGCCTGTGCCTGAATCGGCGTGGCAACTTCGTAGCCCTCGATTTCGAGAGCGCGCAGGATAAGCGGAGACAACTTCAAATCAGCAAACAGCATCGGTCACCTTGTTCTTGGTGAGTCCGGCCAGGCCGAGGTCCGATAGTTCAGCAGGCCAAAGGCCGACTGATACGGAGAAACGGCGAGGGAACGGACGATGCGCACCAAAACCAAGAGACCACGGCAAGCGCCGAAAAGGCCGGTAAGTGCGCTACAACTGGGCTCGAGTGAGGTCAGGAATGCCGCGGAACGCGGGGTCTAGACGATCGAAGGCGTGCAGTTGTCGTAGAGCAGTATATCGGTACGTGGCCGAATGTCCATCGGTTCAAGGTAAAACGTTGATAAGAGCGTGCCGTGCCTTTGTGGAATGGGCAAGTACGCTTGCCCGTGGTTTTCGAACGTGTGGCGCAGACAATCAGGAATGCACCACTAGTGTGCCGGGCCCACCGGTGCATTGCTGAGCGCCGGCTCACTCGTCACCGACAGCGGCTTGACGACGCCCGCCGCTCCCGAACCCTGGCGGTCGGGGACCGGCGTGTTGCTTACCTCGACCTCCACCCGGCGGTTCAGCGACAACGCGTCTTCGCCGTACGCCCGCTGCACCACCGGCTCGAACGTGCTGCAACCCTGTACGCGAACCACGTCGGGCGAGATCCCCTTGGCGACAAAGTAGTCGGCGATCACCTGTGCCCGGCGTAGCGACAGGTCCATGAACTTCTGCGGCTCGGCCGAATCGGCAAAGTCGTCCAGCGACACATGCCCTTTGACCTGGAGGATGTTTCGATGCCCGCGAATACGCTTGATGATCTCGTCGGCGACGCGGGTGGTATCGGCCGTCATGCTCGCGTCACCCTTTTCGAAGCCGAGGCGGCCACCGACGGCGACGTGAGCGCCCGGCCGGACGTTCATCACAAGCGGTTCAAAGCCGTTGGCGCCTTGCGGGCGGTCCTTCGTCTCTGCGCCTGCGCCGGGCCCTTTCAACGGCGGCTCGATCTGTTCGATTTTCTTCATCAGCATGTACATGTCGATCGGATCCTTACTGTCCGGATCAGGCACATGCTTGAACGCCTCACGGATCTTGGCGACGACCTCCATCCACTTGGGGTCCATCTCCCCTTCGCCGCTCTTGCCGGGATTGGGCTTAAGCACCCATAGAATCACGAAGAACCCCATCATGAGCATGACGAGGTCGGCGAAGGTGAAGATCCACTCGGGGCATTCTTCGGGTTCGGGACACTTTTTCTTGGCCATGAGAGGTCAGTAGGCAGTAGGCAGTAAGCAGCACGCAGTAAAGAGCATGTCTTTTCTGCGTACCGCTTACTGCCTACTGCCTACTCCTTATGCGGCTTTCGGCATCGCCGCCTGTTGTTTGCTGCTCAGGAAGCTCAGCAACTGCATTTCAACGACGCGCGGATTGTTTCCGGCCTGAATACTGAGGACGCCCTGCAGAACGATTTCCTTCGCGAACGTTTCTTCCTGGCTGCGGAGTGCGAGCTTCTCGGCGATCGGTCCGGCGATCAGGTTCTGGAGCATGCAGCCGTAGAGCGTTCCGGTCAGTGCGATCGCTAGCGCGTTACCGATCACGCTCGCGTCGCCGCCGAGACTCTTGAACATCGCCACCTGGGCGATGAGCGTCGCCATCAGGCCGAAACCGGGGCCGAACTTCGCCAGCGTGTGGAATAAGTGTTTGCCGTGCTTGTGGCGTTCCTGCATCGCCTCGATCTCGATCCGCATGATGCGTTCGATCATCTCGGGATCGGTGCCGTCGATCGTGAGCTGCAAGCCGCGGCGGAGGAACGGGTCGGGGTTTTCGCGGGCGACCGTTTCCAGCGCCAGTACGCCATCGCGACGGGCAACCTCGGCGAAGTTCACCATTTCCTTGATGGTGTGCTCGACGTGGGCGTCCTTGTTGAAGATCCACTTTTTGAGGTTGCCGACGAAACCGGTGATGTTGTGCAGCGGCATCGACAGCAGTGCCGCGCCGAGCGACCCGCCGAAGACCAGCAGCATTTCCGTCGGCTTGATGTAGGCACCCAGCGCACCGTGCGATGCGTGGTGCATCGAGAAGATGATGATGCCCCAGGTGAGGACGAAACCGATGACGGTGGACAGATCCATGGAGTTGTCATCCGTGAACGATGGCAGGGCCATTCCATGGCCACTGAACGAGGGATGGGCGCGAACCGCGCTGATGTCCCTTAGGCCTCTTCATCGGCCAGCAACTGGGCTGAAAGTGAAAGATTATCGGAGCATCGCCCGGCTCTGGCCTGGCGGCGGTTAACTTCACCTTGACGTAGAATGCCGGCCGTGCAAACCAGCGAACCAACACCGGCCCCGAAGTCAGACCTCGTCATCCTGATTCGGGATCTGATTCTCGGGTCGCGCGTCGTCGCAGCGGCGAAGAACGCCGGCGTGGCCCTTGTGCATATCCGCGATCCGGCGCGGCTCGCAGTTGTGGCCGGACGGCGGTTGATTGTGGACCTGAACCAGGAAGGCGCGATTCCCGCCGCCGGACGCTGGAAATCGGACGTACCCGATCGATTCGCGATCGGTTTCGTCTCTCACGTCGACGCCGACACTGCCAGAGCCGCTCGAGAAGCCGGTATCGACAAGATCATGGCCAGGAGCCGCTTTGTTGAACTGCTGCCCAGTTTGCTGTCAGGTGAGCGGGCCGACAACGACCCATCGTGACCCAACACGCCCACCGCGCTGCCGTGAGACCGGCCGCAACGCTACGGGCGTGCTGCAGACCGGATACGCTTCGATTAGCACAGCCGGTTCAAATCCACCGCAACACCCGCCCGCTTGAGGGTCCGGGCCAGGGGCAGTTGCCAGCCGCCGTGGGCATCTAGCGTGATCGCCGGCACCGGCGACGACTCGGCGGGTTTGCCGACCGTCTGCATCAGGCAGACGCGCGACAGCCCAAGCCGGCCGACGAGGAATCCGAGCTGGAATTGGAAGCGCGATGCGTTTGCAGTCACGGCGTCTCCCTCGCACGGCCAGATCAGCGCGAACGCCGGCGCTGTCGTCCCGCTCATCAGCAATTCGGGGTCGTTTGGTTTAGCGTCGGCCATCAGGACCACGCGCGGCGTTACCGCAAGGTCGGTCAGAAACTCACAAATCGGTTTTGCATCGTCCGCCGACTGCACGAGCAGGAGGCCGACCGGTTTGACGACCGGGGGAAGCGTTCCCGGTGCGGCATGGGCCTTGTGTTCGGGTGATTTGGCGTGAGCCGCACCGCCGGAGCCGCTCGCGGATGAAGTCACTTCTGCGGCCCTTCCGTTCGGGCCGTCGGTGTGTGCGGACTTTGGCACAGCTTGTTCCGACAGGGGCAACGCTTGACCGGTCAGCTCTTCGGCCGTCGGGAACAGCCGGGCCCAGTTGAGCGATTTGCCCTTGGGTTCGTCCTTCTTTGCCGCAGCCTGTCCGGCGGACGGCTGCGCTGTTCCGCTGGCGGGCTCCACGGGCGGCGATTCCTCGGCCATGTCCTCCAGGTGATCCACCACGGCCTGCAACCGCCGCAGGCGATGGTCCATCTCTTCATAGAACTGCTCGATGACAAGGCCAAGCGGTGCATACTCGGGGAGCAACCGACCGATCCAATCGTTGCACGCCTCGGCGACGGCAGGCCCGTCAAAGAGCTTCGATAACAGATCGGTATAGGCGGCCACCCAGGCCTTCTTCTCTGATCGTGCCTTGTCGAGGTCTGTCAGGTCGCGCAGGCGATGCTTGCGGATCGCGATCCCACGCGAGAGCCACGGGACGATCTGCTTCGCGGCCGCACCTGGCTGCAATGTCAGCCGTAGCGGCTGGGGCTGCGAGCCAGCGCTGTGAGCCGGGCCGGAAGCGGACTGCGGCGCGGCACGTTCGAGCATCGTGGGCGTCGCTTCGGGTGTGGCACTCATGCCCATGACATGCGATTGATCGGACGATTGGGCAAATTGGGAGCTTCGGAGAGACCTTCGGGCGATCGCAAGGCATAACCCACTAAGCGGCACAGCGCCGGGAACTAATTTAATAGCAGCGGTTTACGAAAAACCCACGGACGGCTGTCCGTGGGCGTTTGGTTTAAGCGGTGTGCAACGTCGGCAAGTACTAGATCTTCTTGAACAGCAGCGACGCATTGTGCCCGCCGAACCCGAAGCTGTTGCTCATGGCATAGGTGATCTTGCGATCCCTTGCCTTGAGCGGGGTGTAGTCGAGGTCGCAATCGGGGCTGGGGTTTTCGAGATTGATCGTCGGCGGAATCAGGTTGCGGCTGACGGACAGCGAAGAGAACACCGCTTCCATGCCGCCACTCGCACCGAGCGAATGGCCGAGCTGGCTCTTGGTAGAGCTCAGCGCCATCTTGTAGGCGTGTTCGCCGAAGGTGGTCTTGACCGCCTTGGTTTCTGCCAGATCGCCCAGTTCGGTGCTGGTGCCGTGGGCGTTGATGTAATCGACGACTTCGCCAGAGACGCCGGCATCTTTCAATGCCAGCTTCATGGCGGCGGCCGCGCCGCGACCTTCGCTGTCGGGGGCGGTGATGTGGTAGCCGTCGCCGCTCATGCCGTAGCCGACGAGTTCGGCGTAGATACGGGCACCGCGGGCCCTGGCGTGTTCGTACTCTTCAAGGATGACGACGCCCGCGCCTTCGGCCTGCACGAAACCGTCGCGATCCTTGTCCCAGGGACGGCTGGCAAGCGTGGGCTCTTCGTTGCGGGTCGACAGTGCCCTGGCCGCGACAAACGTAGACATACCCAGGGAGCTGAGTGCTGCTTCCGCCCCGCCGGCGATCATGACATCGGCCAGGCCGTACTGAATCAGCCGGCCGGCATCACCGATGGCATTACTGCCGGTGGCGCACGCGGTGGAGACACAGGTATTGGGGCCATTCAGGCGGAACAGGATGGAAACGTTGCCACTGGCAGCGTTGGCCATCAGGCGAGGCACGGTAAACGGACTGACCCGGCTCACGCCGCGAGAAACCAGGATCTTGTTCTGCTCTTCGATGGTTTCGATGCCGCCGATGCCCGTGCCGATAATCACGCCGCATCGCGTCGTGTCTTCGGTCTTGAAGTCGATGTTGGCGTCGTTCGCGGCCGAGATGGACGCGGCGATGCCGAACTGGGCGAATCGGTCGAGCCGACCGTTGCGGGGGATCTCGTCTTCATCGCTGCGGCGATGCCGGGCGTAGGCATCCTTGTACTTCGTCAGATCGAAATCGTAGCACTCTCCGCCGAAACGAGTCGGATAGGTGCTGCAATCCCATCGGCGAATCGGGACGATGCCGCTCTTGCCGGCGCAGAGCGCATCCCACACCTGATCGACGACTTCGCCGAGCGAGGTGACCACGCCCAATCCCGTAATGACGACGCGACGCTTAGACATGAGGAGGAGTCCTTTGTCACTCGTCCTTTGTCCTTTGTTGCAGCCCGAACGACGACCGGCAGATTATGCAGGACGCCGTACCGGCCAGGGACAAAGGACAAAGGACCAAGGACGATGCCGAGGCTCGGCACGCTTCAGCCGCCTGCGGGCATTACTGCTTGCTCTGGTGGCCCTTGATGTAGTCGATCGCCTGGCCGACGGTCTGGATCTTCTCGGCCTCTTCGTCGGGGATCGACAGCTCGAACTCGTCCTCGAACTCCATCACCAGCTCGACGGTGTCGAGCGAGTCGGCGTTGAGGTCGTTGATGAAATGGGTGTCGCGCGTGATCTCGCTCTTATCGACGCCCATCTGTTCGCTGACGATTTCGATGACCTTCTGGTCGATGTCTTCCATGGCTATCTCTACCTGCCCTGTCGGGTATTACCGTCGGCCAAATCCTGCCGATCAGCCCTTTTTTCGTGTCCCTCGAACCACGTGGTCCGGGGTTGGGAAACTATAGCGGTCGATGCCTTGTTTGCAATCGACCGAACTGTCCTTTGTCACTCGTCACTTGTCATTTGTTCTTTATCCCAAATCAGTTGCAACTGCCGGGGACAAATGACAACTGACCAGCGACCAGTGACTACATCACCATTCCGCCGTCCACCACCAGCACCTGCCCGGTGATGTAGCTCGCGCCTTCGCTGGCCAGGAAACTGACCGCGGCGGCAATCTCCTTCGCTTCGCCGAACCGGCGGAGCGGGATCACCTGCTTGACGGTGTCCTTGATTTTGTCGTTCAACACGTCCGTCATATCGGTTGTGATGAAACCGGGGGCGACCACGTTACAAGTCACGCCTTTTCCTGCCAGTTCCTTCGCGACCGACTTGCTCAGCCCGATGAGCCCCGCTTTGCTCGCGGCGTAGTTCGCCTGGCCAGCGTTGCCGGCCACGCCGCTCACGCTGCTGATATTGACGATGCGTCCTGTCTTGCTGCGCATGATGCTTCGGGCGGCGGTGCGAATCGCGACGAACGCGCTCTTGAGATTCGTGTTGATCACGTCGTCGAAGTCGGAATCATCCATCCGCAGGATCAGGCCGTCCTTCGTGATGCCGGCGTTGTTCACCAGCACGTCCAGCCGACCGTGCTTGTCGGCGATGCCTTCGATCGCCGCCGCCAGCGCCTTGCCGTCGGCGATGTCGCATGCGAGCGGCTCGGCGGTTCCGCCGTCGGCGGTCACGGCGGCGACGACCTCGGCGAGCTTATCCACGTTACGCGCCATCGCCACGACGTGCAGGCCGTCCTTGGCGAGTTGCTTGACGATTGCCGCCCCGATGCCACGGGATCCGCCGGTGACGAGTGCTACGCGTTTCTCGGTCATGGTCTACTTCCCTGTCTTCCGTAGGGTGGGCTTCAGCCCACCGAAAACCTTTCGACGACCCTGGGTGTTCCTTCGCCAAGGCCCTGCGGCGATCATGCAGCACGCCTCAAACGTCCACGCCACGTCGAGCACATCTCGTCTTCGAACGCGATGTGGTGGGCTGAAGCCCACCCTACCTGGCATTACGCGCCCAGACTCTCCACCGGCAACCGCCGATTGATTCGCTTGGCAAGTCCCGCCAGCGTGCGACCGGGGGCGAGTTCGACGAACCGCGCGTCCGCCACTGCCGCGATCTTCACCATCGTCTGTTCCCACCGGACCGGCGAAACGATCTGGTCGACGAGCAGGTTCTTGATCGATGCGGTGTCCGTGTGTTCGGCGGCGGTCACGTTCGAAAACACCGGCTTCTGCGGCACCGCGAACGTGGCCTTCTCGAGCTCCGATTTCATCTTGTCCGCACCCGGCTGCATGATCGGGCTGTGGAACGCGCCGGCCACCTTCAGGGCGACGGCTTTGAAGCCTTTGGCCTCTGCCGCCTTCAAAACGCGTTCACACGCGCCAGTCGAACCACTGACGACGATCTGTCCCGGTGCGTTGTAGTTTGCCGGCACAAGGACTTCACCGCCACGCGCTTCATCGCACAGCGCGCTGATCGCGGCTTCGTCGGCACCCATGATCGCAACCATGCCGCTGGGCACGGCGACGGCGGCATCCTGCATCGCCCGGCCACGCGCGGCAACCAGCTTCAGGCCGTCCTCGAACGAGAACACGCCGGCCAGGTGCAGCGCCGTGTACTCGCCAAGGCTCAGCCCGGCAAACGCCGTGACAGCCGCCGGGTCGATGACGCCGTCTTCCACCGCCGACCGGTAAGACGCCACGCCCGCGACGTAAAGCGCCGGCTGGCTGATATCGGTCTGGTTCAGACGGTCGTCAGGACCGTCGAAGCACAGCCCGCTCAGCGAGAATCCGAGTATGGCGTCGGCCTGTTCGAACAACGATTTGGCGACGGCAGACTTGTCGAAAAACGCTTTGCCCATGCCGACGACTTGAGCGCCCTGGCCGGGACAGAGGATGTAGGTGGCAGAAGGCATTTCGTAGGGTCCGCCTTGGCGGACGGCGGAATCGGCAGGGTCTAAGGAAATCGTAGTACTGTCAGGGCATCCAGGCGTCGCGCCCGCCAACACGGTTCGCGTCCGCCAAGGCGGACCCTACACGCGAACCACGGCGTTCGCCCAGGTCAGCCCCGCGCCGAACGCGACAAAGACCAGATGATCGCCGGGCTTGATCTTTCCCGCCCGCCAGGCCTCGTCCAGCGCCAGCGGAATGCTTGCGGCCGACGTGTTGCCGTAGCGGTCGATGTTCACGTACGCCTTTTCGGCGGCGAAGCCGAGTTTGCTCATGGCGCTGTCGATAATCCGCTGGTTCACCTGGTGGGGAACGATCAGCGTCACGTCATCGACCGTCAGTTCGCACTTGGTCATCGCGTCGTGGATGAGTTCCTCGAACTTGGTGACCGCGAACTTGTACACCTCGCGTCCGCGGAGCGTCATGTACTGGCCGTCTTCGGCGATCATTTCGGCGGTGATGGGCTTGCGCGATCCCGGCGGGCAGACCATCACGTCGCCGCCGTTGCCGTCGGCATGAAGCGAATTGTAGAGCAGCCCGCGCTTCGGTTCGGTCGTACGACTGAGAACAACCGCGCCGGCACCGTCGCCGAAGAGGATGCACGAACCGCGATCTTTATAGTTGGTCACCCGGCTGATGGTTTCGGCACCAATCACCAGGATGTTCTTGTACTGCCCGGCCCGGATGAAGTTCGCCCCGGTCGCAAGAGCATAGATGAACCCGGAGCACGCGGCCGACATGTCAAACGCGGGAACGCCGGGAATGCCCAATGCCGCACCGATGTAGCACCCGGTGCTCGGGAACACCATTTCGGGCGTGATGGTCGCGACGACGATCAGTTCGATATCTTTGGGAGTCAGGCCGGCCGCTTCGATTGCCTTGCGGGCGGCGGCGGTACCGAGACTGGCGGTGGTTTCGCCGTCTTTGGCGATGCGACGTTCCTTGATCCCGGTCCGCTGGGTGATCCACTCGTCGTTGGTATCGACCATCCGAGCGAGATCGTCGTTCGTCAGGCGATGCTCGGGAACACTGCTGCCGGTGCCGGTGATGGTTGCGCCAAACTGAGACATTCTGGGATTGCCAATTGCCGTTTGCCACTTGCCGATGGGATGGCGAACCGTCGCCTTCGCTACCACGTTGCCACGCTACACCCGGCAACCGGTCATCGACAACCGCTTCACTCTCTGCCCGGAATCGACCGGGCAATTCGCTCGACGATTTTCTGGTTTACCCCGCTGCGGCACAACTGCTGGCCGACACGAATCGCGTTCTTAATCGCGCGGGCCTCGCTGCGGCCGTGACAGATCAGGCAGTAGCCGCCCACGCCCAGCAGCGGCGCGCCGCCGTATTCCTGCCAGTCGTGCTTGGCGTAGATCTTCTTCATCACTGGCTTGAACTGGTCGACCGCCCCGCTGCCGAACTCCTGAAGCTCGGCCAGAATCGTCTGGAACAGCCCTTCGGTGATGCCTTCGGTGAACTTCAGGATGATGTTGCCGACGAAGCCGTCGCAAACGACGACATCCACAACGCCCTTAAAGATATCGCGGCCTTCGATGTTGCCGATGAAGTTGATCAGGGGCTCGTCGCGCATCAGGGCGCGGGCCTCCTTGACCATCTCCGTGCCCTTGGCGTCTTCCTCGCCGATGCTGAGGATGCCGACGCGGGGATTCTCAATCCCGGCGACCGCGGCGCCATAGGCGCCGGCCATGATCGCGTATTGTTGCAGATGCCGGGGCTGCGGCGTGATGTTGGCACCGACATCGCAGATCACGACCGGGCCGTAGAACGTGGGGAGAACTACCGCGATACCCGGACGGCTGACACCCGGCAACGTCCGCATCTTGAGCTGCGCCGCCGCGACACACGCACCGGTGTTCCCGGCGGAAATCGCGACATCGGCCTCGCCTTTCTTGACGAGGTCGCACATGACGTTAATCGATGCCTTGGGTTTGTTGCGGACGGCTTCGACGGGCGAGTCATCCATGCCGATGACTTGCGTCGTGGGGATGACCTGGTACTGCGTCAGCTTCTCGGCGGACAGCTCGCTGGCGGCCAGGCCGGCGCGAATGACCAGCTCATCGCCGACCAGCAGAACGCGGTCGTCGGGCGTCAGGAGCGCAGCGGCATCCCAGCAACCTTGAAGGATGGCGGCCGGCGCGCGGTCGCCGCCCATCACGTCCACCGCTACACGCACGGCCTACCTCCAACGGGTAAGGAATAATGCCTGGTGCCTGATGCGCAATAACGCAATCGCTTGCTTACGCGCCCACCAATCGGCACTTACCAGCCTCAGGCCTTCTCGTCCTGCTTCACGGCCAGGGCGAGCGACGGGTTCACGTACCCGCAGTTATCGCAGGCACAGTGAGGGAGCCGGGCATTGCCGCACTGGGGGCACGAGGTGTAATGGATGGGCTTAAGCGCGTGGTGCGAGCGACGCTTACGGGTGCGCGCTTTGCTCGTTTTCTGGACCGGAAGCATGACGTACTCCTGCCGCAACGAATGTGACCAAACCGACGTGCGGCCGAGTCACAACCTGCGACCAGATCAATGGATACAGGCGAAAAAAGCAGCGGCGGGCTAAAACCCGCCGCCTACAAGGGAGCGGTACGTTATGAGAGGGGGGTCAATCTGTCAAGGGATGACGGTTGCGCGGCGATTGTAGAGCGTCGATTGTGGATAGTCGAAAGACGTCAGGACCGCCTTCCGACAATCGACAATCCACATCCGACGATCCACTCTCAATTCGCCTCAAACTTCGGCCCCACCGGCCCCTTCGGCTTGACCGTCTTCTTCTCGGGCTCGGCGGCCTTCCAGGCTTCCTTGGCGGCGTTGGGGTCGCCGGGCTCAAGGGGCAGGTATCGGTAATAGACTTCCAGGGTCAGCGTCGCTAGTGCGGTGCTGAACACCTTGCCGCCGTGCTGGCCCCAGCGGCTGTCAGTCCAGGAGCCGTCCACGTCGGCGACGCCTCGCGCCTGGGTGGCGATCAGCGTATCGCGGCAGCGAACGTTCCAGCGGTCCCAGGCGTCACGGACCTGCGGGTTGGCCTGCAACTGCGACATCGACAGCGACATGTAGTACCAGTAGTAAAGGTCGCGATTCCCCGCCTTGGGCATGTCTCGGCCGAGGAACTCGACCACATCCCTCGCCTGCTCATCCGTAATCGGCTGACCCAGCAGGATTCGGCAGAACAGCGCCTCGGCCGTCATCGCCGGCGTCGGCCCTTCGCCGGGGGTGTACGCCGCGAGAATCCGCGATTTGCCCGAACTGACCAGCGACAGGAACCGGATCGCCTTGTCGCGCACGTCCGGTGGCGTCTGGAAGCCGAGCAACTCGGCGTTGTGCAATGCCAGGATCTGCCACCCGAAGACACTCGTATCGCCCGACTCGCCGGGCACATACCGCCAGCCGCCGGTCTTCTTGTTCTGGGTATCGCAGATGAACTGGGCGGCTTTGAAGGCGGCATCCATGTACCGCCGATCGCCGGTCATCAGCGCCGCCTCGGCGACGGCCATGGTGGCGATACCATGGTCGTACATATTGGCCTTACCGGAACCGGCGCCGCGAAGCTCTTTAGCGCCGCGGAGGTCGCCGTCGTCGGTTTGCTGGCTGACGAGCCAGTCCACGCCGCTCGCAACGACGCGCTGGTAAGGCCCTTCCTTCGCCGGCGAGTGGTCGGCGGCGAGGAACGCCAGCACCGACAAGCCGGTCAGTGCCATGTCGTGCTGACTGTTGGCTTTGTTTCGGGACTTTTTGCTTCCTTCGCCGACGTAGGTCCATCGGCCGTCGGGGTCCTGCATGCGGGCCAGCCAGGCCAAGCCGCGTTCGACGGCGTTCTCGGATTCCTTCGTGCCGCCCAGTTTTTCGATCATCGGGCGGCGCTGCTCGGCCGACCGCTGGAAAAGCGCCTCGGGCGCGCCCAGTTTCGGAGCGGCGACGGAGATGTTCGGCGAGATGTCCAGTCCCGGCGACAGTCCAATACCCGGCCGCGGGCCGACAACCGCCGCCGGGCCGCCGACACCACCCTGGCCGATCCGTGGCCCGACACCCGGCACACCTGCCGAGGCGAGCAGGATCGGCCGATCGACGGCCGGGCCGCTGCCCTGGGCGCGGGTGGCGGCGATCTTTCCGCCGTCCGGTCCCCCGCCGGCAACGGCACCCACGCCGCCCGGTGTTCCCAGGCCACTGCCGGCGGCGGGCATGGCGTTGATCCGTGGTAAGTCCATCTGCGGGCCTTCGATACCGGCGATCGCCTGCCCGATCCCGCTGCCGGCGACCGACGGTGCCGGCAACGCCGGCGTGGCAACCAGCGCCCGCGGCGCAACCACCGTCGCCGACGCAATCGATCCGCCGGTCTTCCCCTTCACGTCCGGCGTCGCAGGCGCGGCAGTCGCAAGTCCCGCGACGCCCGCCCCGCTGGGGAGGGTCTGTGTTAGCGAAGGTTCGACACGAAGTGCGGTCGGCGCGGCTGTCGGGGCAGCAATCACATCCGGCGCAACCGCGGCGATCGGTGAGAACGCCGGCCGCGGCGTGGCAAGTTGAATGTTGGAAGCGACCATCGCCGCCGCCCCCGCCGGATTGCCGACGGTGGGCCCGGTGACGCGTACGTCGGCCGTCGCGACCGCGGCACCGGCCGGCAGCGCGGTCGGGGCCGAAGCCAGCGTCGATCGGCCGATGTCGGCGGTCGGGGCGGCACCCGGGGCAATCGACGCGGCGGGCGCGGCCTTCGAGCCGGCATCAGCCACGGGGGGGATCGTCGGACGGGTGGTGGGCTTCAGGCCGGCGGACGAACCGCCGACGGCATCGGCGAGGGAGGGCTCGACCGCGGCGGGCCGTGTCGTCGGTGCTCGAACCGTGACGCCACCCACGCCGGCAGACGTCGCGACTGATGCCGACGCCGGGTCGGGGGCGACGGGGGCTTTCGGGCCGCTCATGCCCGCCAGCGCATTGGCGGCGGCCGCGGGAGCCATCGACCCGGCCAGCGACGGCGTTCCACCACCGGCCTTGGGCAGCCTGGGCAGTTGTGACTCTTTGATCCCCGCCCCGCCGGCCAAGTCGCCGGTGGGTGTGTCCTGCCGGCTGAGGCCCACAGCCTGCGCCGCGCCGGCGACCGGCGCTTTAGGATCGCCGCCGGCGACCGGCGTGGTGTCCATCTTCGGGCCGGCGACTTCGGGATTGCGAACCAGATCACCCGCCGGCAGGTTCGGCGCGACGCCGACCAGTCCCTTGGTGGCGTCTGCCGCGATCTTCGCGCCCACGCCCGGTGCGGCTGCCAGTGATTCAGCCGCTCCGCCGGTGTTGGCACCCGCGGCGGGCACGTTGGTCTTTACGTTGGCGGCGGCCGCGGCATCGGTCGAGCCCGGCCCGATCAACCGCTCGACGGCAGCGGCTGCCGTCCCCCCGGCGGAGGGCAATGACGGATCGGCGCCGGTCATTTTCGCAGCGGTCGGCGTCGGAACATTCGTGGCGACACCGGCGGAACTGCTCGCCATCGGCGATTGCGACGGCTTGATCTGCACCGTCCCGCTGGCGGGCGACGGGATCGGCAGCGGCGTCGCCGAAGGTGCGGCGGCATCTGTCAGCGATACCGCATCGGCACTCGACGCCGCCCTGGGTAGCGCCGGCTGCATCGCCGCCGCTGCGGGGGTCGGAGCCGGGAGGGCCGGGGCGACGCGAACCGCCGGCGCGAGCGATGCATCGATCTTCGCCGCGGCCGGCTCGATCGCGGTTGCTCGTGCGCTGGCGGGAGCAGGCACATCGATCGTTGGCGTGGCACCCTGCGTCGGCGCAGCCGTCGCGACGGCGACTTTCCCCGGATCGACCTGCGGCACACTGGGGGCGACCGGGCCGATGTCCTGGGCAAGAGATCCCACTGAAATCTGCGGTTGAGCGGCGGGCAGGTCGGGCATCGCGACCGCCGCGGGGCGGATCGGCTGCGGTGCGACGGCGCTCTGCGCGGCCGCCGGCGCTTGCGGGGCCTGAATCATCGGCGCGGCTTCGGCTTGCTGAAGGCGTGGGCCGACATCGATGTTGATATCCACCGCTTGTGGCGTGGGCGCGACGACCGGCGACACCATCGACACCGCCGGTGCGGCGGCCTTGGGCACATCGATCTTCGGCGGCGCGACAACAACCGTCATCGCCTCTGCCCCCACCGCCGCCTGCGGCACGTTCACGGCCACATCAGGCGCTGCGGCGATCACTTCGCCGCCGATCACCTGCTGCGCGAGCTGCCCCGCCGGCGCGGCGGCAATCGGCAGATCGTTCGAGGACTGCTGCCGGATCGCCATCGCGACGTTGGATTCTTCGATCTTCGGATCGAGATTGATCCGCACCTCGATGAACCCCAGGTCCTTGGCGAGCTGCGGGTAGGCCTCCATCACCACGTGCTTGGACGTCGTCCAGAACAGGAACAGCGCATAGACGCACAGCGCGGCGAGGAAGCACCGCTGAAGCAGCGTGAGGTTTCGGCGGTTGACGTGTTTCACAAGAAACAGCAGCAGCGGCAGCAGCAGCAATGCACCGGCGATCATCGCCAGCAGCTTCCAGCCGATCACCGGCAGCGCGCGGCCCTGGCGCTCGGGATAGACCTCGCGCGAGTCGGCCTCGTACAAGTCGTACCCCCGACCATGACTATCGGCCACTTCAATGCGCGTGGCGGGAGCGTCCGGTAACCCGGCCGCCGGGGAAGTAGGGGCATTCGGCTGAATGCCCGGGGCCTCGGCGGGAGTCTCGCGTGCCGCAGCCGTTTCAACGCCGGCAGGCACACGGCCGTGTGCCGCTGCCGCAAGGCGATCCGAGCTGTAGTACAGCTTGAACCCGCCATGGGCGAGCTGCGGATCGGTCTCGTTCTCGGCGGAGTTGACTGATGGTCCGAGGTTCTCAACCTCAGTCGGTGATCCCTCGCGAAGCCTCGACCGGTAGAGATCGAACTTGCCGTGGCCGCCGGGCCGGTTCGACGCGAAGTAGAGGAAGTCGCCGGCGGGCGAGATGCAGGGCGCGCCTTCATGGAATGGCGTGTTGATCCCACCGACCTCGCGAGCCGAGGCACCCCGTAGGGTCCGCCTTGGCGGACGCGTTCCATCGTCAACAAGATTCGACGCGATCGCCTCAGGCCTTGTCGTCGGCGCCTTCGGCGACGCGAAGGGATCGTCCTCCGCCGGAACCCCTACCCGGAGTACCGGAGGAAGGGGAAGGGCGGCCGCCGCCGTTAGCTCCTCCAGATCCGCCAACCAAAGGTCGAAATCGCTCGTCGTCGCCGCGCGGATCGTGGCGCGCCACGCGGTGTACTGCTCTTTGCCGGCGGCGGTGCGGTTCGTGGAGAAGTAGAGCCGTTTGCCGTCGGCGGTCGGGGCGGGGCCGTACTCGTCGAACTCGCTGTTAACGCCGGAGCCGAGGTTGAACGGCGGACCGAAGTCGCCTTCGTCGCTACGGGCAGCGGCCCAAAGGTCGTAGCCCCCCTGCCCGCCGGGACGGTTGGAATAGAACAACAGGAACCGCCCGTCGGCGGTCATGCGCGGGCCGAGGTCGTCGTAGCGACTGCTGACGGCATCGAGCCGGACGGGGTCGAGCCAGCGGGTGTTCTTGCGCCGGCTGACGTAGACGTCGGCCCCGGTGGTAACGGGCTGCCCGTCCTTCACTTCGCCGACGGGCAGGCCGGCTTTGCCGCGGACGAAGAACAGCTCGGTGCCATCAGGCGAGATCGCCGGCTCGTAGAGGTGAGCATCGGCGCCCGCCGTCGAGGTTGCCGTAAAGCCCGCCGGAAGAACCGGCCGGGACGGCGTCCAGAGCACCTGCCGTGGGTCTTCGTCGGCGGTGAAGACGCGGATGGGGTCAGCCCCGGTTTGCCCGTCGGTCCAGACCTTCCGCCCCGCCATCCACCAACCGGCGACGGCGATCATCGCGATCGCGACGACGGCCAAGCCAACCCGGACGAACCGGCGAAAGCGGAGGGAGTTGGGTTTTGGTGCGTCCATGTTGCACCTCGGGTTATTCGACTTTGTGGCATGGGCATGTACTCATGCCCGTGTTGGCCGGTCGCGCGAAAAAGACACGGGCATGAATACATGCCCATGCCACAGGAATCGTTCAGTTCCCAGCACTCCCCGCGCCCGACATATAGCCGATCTTCGCCTCGTTCACGCCGGACCGCTTGCAGACGTCCAGCACCTGGGCAAAACCCTTCACCAGTCCGCGTTCATCAGCCCGGATGATGACACTGGCATTCGGGTTCTTCTCGACAACCGATTTGAGCAACTGCGCCAGGCCGACAAGGTCGTACTTCTTCTTGGCGACGATCGGCTCGCCGGCGTCGGTGATATTGATGACGAGCTGCTGCGGCGCCGCCGACATGCTGGCGAAGCTCGTCGCCCGCGGCAGCTTCACGCCCATCTCCCGCTCCACCTGCGCGAACGTCGTCGCGGCCATGAAGAAGATGAGCAGGTTGAAGACCATGTCCGTCAACGGAATCAGGTTGAACGGCTCATCGGCTTCGGAGATGGGGTCGTGGATACGCATAAGGTAGTGTCATTTGTCACTGGTCACTGGTTACTTGTTACTTGTCACTCGTCATTGGTCTGTCGCAAGTGACAAGTGACAAGTGACAAGTGACAAGTGACAAGTGACAAGTGACAGGCGACTCACAGTCGCGGCAGCGAGCCAGTCGTCGCCAGTTCGTCTTCGGTTTCTGGGGCCAGGCCATACTCTTCGGCGAAGCTCGTCAGCTCGTCGTTGATCTGGGTGATGAGCGATTCGATCCGGCCGATGAAGTAGTAGTAGAACGACGTCACCAGGATCGCTACGGCGAGCCCGCCGAAGGTGCAGACCATGGCCTCGTAGATGCCTTCGGACAGAAGCTGCACCTTGTTCTCGGCGTCGCCGGCCTTGGCGGTCTGCATGAACGCCTTGATCATGCCGGCGATCGTGCCGATCAGACCCAGCAGTGTTGCGACCGATCCGATCGCGTAGAAGACGCGGAGGTTCGCCCGCAGCCGCAACGCCTCGTTGCCGCCGGCGTCTTCGAGCGCCTTCTCGGCGGAGGCAAACCCGCGCGGCAGTCGGCGGATAAATGCCACCACCATCCGCGACATCGCCGACTCGTTGGCCTTGCAGTAGTTGATCGCCTTTTCGCGATCTTCCACGGGGTCGCGGTAGACGGCCTTCAAACCCGCCATGAAACCCGTCGGCAGCACCCGGCTGCGGCGGAGCGAAAAGAACCGCTCGAAGATGATCGCCAGTGCCAGGATGCTGCACAGGTCCAGGGCCCACATGACCTTGCCGCCCTTGTTGTGCAGTTCCCACAAGGAAGGGTCCGGCTGGTCGGCCGCTTTGACGGCGGGTGCCGCGGGCGCAGCGGCGGCGGGCTGCGTGCCAGCGGCGGGCGCGGCGTCCTTCACCTGCGCCATCGCCGCGATGCCGATCGCCAGCACGGCAAACACACCCATCGCCGCCGGCGGGAGGCGAAGGCGTCTTCGGGATTTTTTCGTTCGGGAACCTACAAACATGCGGTCACTCTCGTTGTGAAACCCGGGCGAAGTCGAAAACGAAGATCACCACGGAGGCACGGAGACACGGAGGTAAACTCGACGTTCGATGCGCTGATCCAAACGGTTTTCAGACGAACGCCAAGACGCCAAATCGCCAAGAAATCCAATGCCGACCTCTTCATCTGTTCTCGAACGCCTGGCGGCTTGGCGTTCATCTCATCCTATCTTCAGAGCAGTCTTGCCTAAGCTCATGGCAACGTGCTTCAAGTTGCCCTCCGTGTCTCCGTGCCTCCGTGGTGATCCCTTCTTCTTCAGCCTTTCTTTAACTCGTTCAGCTTCGTCTGCGCCAGCTTGGCCTCGTCGGCCTGGTCTTTGTACTTCTTGAGGATCGTCTCGAACTGCTGCCGGGCCATGTCGGGTTGTTTGAGCTGCTCGAACGCCAAGCCCGCGCCGTACAGTGCGCGGGCCGACCAGACGGGGTAGGCGTAGACGTCTTCGACGACCAGGAACGCCAGCGCCGCTTCCTCGAACTTGCCTTCGGTCAGCAGGCTGTCGCCGATCTGGAACTGGGCCCGGGCGGCGGTTTCGCCGTTGTTGCTTGCGGTCACCTTGGTGTACGCCTTGCGGGCTTCTTCGTACTGCTTCTGGTTCTGCAGCGCCCAGCCGACGCCGAACTGCGAGCGGAACGCGAACGGGTCCTTCGGGTACTTCTGCAAAAACGCCTGGTGCGCTGCCAGCGCCTCGGGGAACCGGCCGGCGTCGGCGTAGGCCTCGGCGAGCTTCAACTGGGCGATGTTCGCCTGCGGGTGCGCCGGGAACTTCTTGAGCATCTCGGCGAGCGACTTGATCGCCTCTTCGTACCGGCCGAGCGAGGCGTGATTGCTGCCGGCCTGCAGCAGCGCCGTGCCGCCCAGCTCGTCGCTGCCGCCGAACTCGGCCGCGTACATCGCGAACGTGGCGGCGGCCTTGTCGGCCTTCTCGAGCTTTTCGTAGCAGAGCGCCAGTCGGTACGCCGCCGACGAGCGAACCTTGGCATCGACGTCTTTCGCCGCGACGACCGGCTCCAGTAGTTCAGCCGCCTCCGCGTACTTCTTGTCGTTGAACAGGAACTCGGCCAGCTCCGCTTTGGCGGCCGGGGCGAGCTTACTCTGCGGGAAGTCGGCGATCAGACGGCGGTAGCTCTTGGCCGCGCCGGCGTCATCTTTCGTCCCCTTCTGCGCCCACGCCAGGTCGTACAGCACGGCGTCGGTCACGCCGGCCTTGTCGTCGGCGAGGGTGGCGAGCATCGCCTTGGCTTCGGGCTCGCGCTTGAGCGACGTCAGGCACGCTGCCGCGAGCTGCTTGCACTTGAACGCGTACTGACCCTGGGGATAGCCCTTGGCGTACGCGGTCAGCGCTTCGAGGGCCTTTTCATTTTCGCCGGCATCTCGCAGCGCGACGCCGCGATGAAACGCCGCATCGGGGGCGACGGTCGCCTTGGGGTACTTGGCGAGCAGATCGCCCCACTTGGCGGCGGCTTCGGCGAACTTCTTGCCGTCGTAATCGCACCAGCCGAGCAGATACAACGCCGGGCCGGCCAGATCTTCGGGTGGCTTGCCGGCGTCGAACGCCATCACCTTCTTCAGATGACTCGCGGCGACGTCCAGTGCCGGCGGCTTCGATTGATACGCGAGCTGACCGAGCTCGAAGTTCGCCCGCGCCGTCCACTGCGACGTCTCGGGGCCGGCGGCTACGGTGGCCAGCAGCGGCTTGACGGTTGCCGGGGCCGGCTGCCCCTGGCTCGCTCCGCGCAGCAGCGCGACGGCCTGCTTGTACTGGGCTTCCTGCTTGTCGGATTTCTCGGCGGTTTTGGTGGTGGCGAGGAACTTGCCGAACGCGTCGGCCGCCTCGGCAAACTTCGCCTGCTGCAACAACGCATCGCCGAGCAGGAACACCGCCCGGCCGAGCGTCTCATCCCCCTTCACCTCCGGCTTCTCGGCCAGTGGCGTCAGCAGTGTGACGGCCTTGACGTAGTCACCCGTCGAGTAGGCGCACTGGCCCAGCCGGAAGGCGTAACGCGTCCTGGCGTCGTCGTCTTTGCTGGCAGCGTCGAGCGCCGTGTACGCCTTGGCCGCGTCATCGTACCTGGCGAGCAGGAAGAGGTTCTCGGCATCCAGATCGGCGATCGCGCCGCGGAACTCGGCCGGAACGGCGTCGCCGGCGGCGATCAGCTTCATGCAGACCGCGTGGCTCGGCTCGAACTGGCTAAGCTTGTGCAGGCTGAACGCCTGACGGTATTGCGCCTCGGCAAGGCGCGGCGACTTGGCGTCGGCGGCGAGTTTTCCGAACACATCGGCCGCCTCCTGATGCTTGCCCAGTTCGGCCAGGCAGATGCCGCGATCGAGGGCGATCTGCGCGAGATTGGCCGGCGGCGGTTGGACGGCGGCGAGTTCCGTCAGGGTCGCTAGCGCCACGTCGAACTTCTTGTCGGCAATGTCGCACTGCGCCAGGCCGTACCGGGCGGCGGGCGCGTTGGGGGCGTCTTCTTTGGCGACGGCGGAGAGTGTCTTTTTCGCATCGGCCGTCTTGCCGCCTGCCAGTTGCGACAGGCCGAGCTGCAGCTTGGCGGCCTTGGCGTACGGGCCTTCGGGGCTCTTGGACAGGACCGCCGAGAACTCCTTCGACGCGTCTTCGTATTTGCCGAGCCGGTAGAGCACCGCGCCCAGGCTGTAGTGGGCATCGGGCTGGCGGATGGCGGGCGCGGCGTCGAGCATCTGCTTGAACGTCGCCGCCGCCTCCGGCAGCTTGTTGTCCCCTTCCAAGGCCTGGCCGAGCACCAGCAGCGCATCGAGCTTGAACCGGGTTTCGGGTTGTTCCTTGAGCAGGCCCGACAGGGTCGTTGCCGCGGCGGCGTTCTGGTCGAGCGCCTTCTCGCTGAGGCCCTTGAAATACAGCGCCGTCGGCCGATCTGCCGAGGCGGGATACGCCTTCAGAAAGGCGTCGGCGGCCTTGGCCGCTGCGTCGTATTTGGTCGCCAGGTAGAGGGTCTGCGCCTTGTTCAGCGAAGCACCCTCGGCGTGCTTGCTCTGTGGGAAGTTCGTCAGCAGCTTGTCGAAAGCGGCGATCGCGGCGTCATACTTCTGCGACGAAAGGTTGGCATGCCCGAGCACCGCCGTCGCTTCATCGCGCTGGGCGAACTTGGCATCGGCGAGCACCTGTTCCAGCAGCGGGACGGCCTTGTCGAACTCGTTTAATCGGTAGTGACAGATCGCCAGGGCGTAGCGGGCATTGGTGGCTTCGGCGTGCTGGGGGAACTGCTTGAGGAACGATTCGTAATCGCCGGCGGCGGGACGAAACAACCCCCGGCCGAATCGACCGGCGGCCTGCAAAAGCAGCTTCTGGGCCGGATTGACTTCCGCCGCGCCGGCAGGCTGCTGGGCGAACGCGGCGACGGGCACAACGTGCATCGCCGACACTACCGCGCCGACAGACAACGCCGATACTGCAGCGTGCGTGATGGCCCGCTTAGCCCACGCCCCGCGAAGCCGCTCCGTCAGCCTGCACATAGCACGTCTCCTGGTGGCCGTAAGCATGTTGCGGCCTTGGGTCGGTTGTCGAATGAGTGTCGGACGTCTGACCGCAACGACTCTAACCGCTCGGCCGAAAATCACCGCGCGGAGGGCTCGTTTCGAACATCCGGTACGCTGCTTCTACTTACGTGCGGGGTGAAGTCAAGTTGATGAGAATCTGGTGAGGAATGCACGAACAGGGGCTTCGCGGTACAGAGCGCGATTCGGCAGTACACACATCAACGCCGGTGTCTGAGCGTACTCGCGAAGGCTTGGATTCTAACGCGCTTGCCCGACGAATACGGGTCTTGGGAGTACCTCAGATACCGGCGTGGGACACCGCGATGACGTCAGCTGAGTAACCTGCTTACCCACCCTTGGGCGCCGGCTTAGGCTGAACGGGCACGTCTTCAGGCTCGGCGGGCTGCCAATTCTTTGGTTGGTTCGTGATGAGCGATCCGTTCGGATTCGCCGGGACGGACGTGGGGATTGTCGATCGGTTGGCGTACCAAATACCGGCCGCAACGAGCACGCACGCCGCGGCAGCGTAGGGCGCAAGCATCCGCCCGACCGGTGCCATTCCGCCGGAGATACGCCCGGCGATGCGCATCGGGCGAGAAGGAATGACATTCGTCGGCCGCGTCTGGCGGTCGAGTTCCTCCGAAAGCTGCGCCCCGATGCGGTCCAGCGCCGGCGCGCCCAGCGCCGGCCGCTCGTCGATCAGCGTTGCCGCGAACGACTGCAACTCGAAGTTGGCCGGGTCTTGCGGCCAGGCTTCGGTGAGGGCGGAGATGGTCTTGGTGGAGGGCATTGCAATCAACCAAACGCGAACATCGGACACCGAACATCGAACACCAAACGCTCACACTGCCGTCGCGAGCGACGGTCCCGCGGCGGAGCCGCTGGGCTCTCCTGGCGTTTCGCGGACGGACGGACGAGCCGTCGCGAATACCTGCACAGCTACCGTCGGCTCCATCAGCTCCTTCAACTTCTTGAGCGCCCGGTGGCAACTCACGCCCACGTTCCCGGGCGTCATTCCCATCGCCTCGGCGATGTCGGTGCTCGACATTTCGAGGAAAAACTTCATATACACCAGCGAATGGGCCGGCTCGTCGAGCTGTTCCAATGCCCATCGCGTCCGCTCGGCCATGTCGGCCTGCTCTGCCCGGCGGGCCGGATCGGCATCGACGTCGGACGGGTCAACTGGACCGTCCTGCCCGTTGCGACCCTTCGTCGTTCCTCGCGACGACAGCCCGGCGAGCGGCTCATGCACCTTGCGATCGCGAAAGTGACGCGCCAGTTCCGACCGCACGATCGACCAGAGCCAGGCGACCAGGTTGCCCGTGCACTGCTCAAACCGCCGGACGACGATCAGAAACGCCCGGGCGGTAATCGATTCGGCCAGGTGCCGGTCGCCGGTGCGCGTCAGCACATAACTGCCGACGCCTTTTCCGTAGCGGCGGTAGAGGGATTCGATCTGCTGTCGTTGGGCTTCGTTCAGCAACCAAGTCCTCTGTGGGGAGATGCGCGACGTTTGCTTCCATTACAGCGGCAGCGGGAATGTGCGACCAATGCTTATTCCAAAGGGAGTTGTGTCGCGCGACCCACGCTCCGCTCCGCGTCGCGGCTAACCGGCGCGGTCCGCTTGTAGGGTCCGCCTTGGCGGACGCGGAACCTTCGTAGGCGACACTTCTTCCCAGCCGACACGCCGCCGAATATGCGAGCCGTCGCGTCCGCCAAGGCGGACCCTACAGAACCAACCGTCGCGGTTAGCCGCGACACGGAGCGGAGCGCGGGCATCGGGGACCAGTCATCACGAGAGCAAATCCTTCACCACGTGCCCGTAGACGTCCGTCAGGCGGAAATCACGGCCGGCGTATTTGTACGTGAGCTTCTCGTGGTCCAGGCCCAGCGCGTGCAGGATCGTCGCGTGCAGGTCGTGCATGTGGACTTTGTTCTCGACGGCGTAGTGGCCGAACTCGTCGGTCGCGCCGTAGCTGAAGCCGGGCTTGACGCCTGCACCGCACATCCACTGGGTGAAGCCGTTGGGGTTGTGGTCGCGGCCGGTGCCGTTTTTCTCGGCGTAGGGGGTTCGGCCGAACTCGCCGCCCCACCAGACGAGCGTATCTTCGAGCAACCCGCGGCTCTTGAGGTCCGCAAGCAGGCCGGCGATCGGCTTGTCTACCGCGCGGGCGTGCTCGCCGTGCTTCGGGAGGTTGCTGTGCTGGTCCCACGCCGGGTTGGCCGAGGCGTCGCCGTACGTCACCTGCACATACCGCACGCCCGACTCGACGAGCCGGCGGGCCATCAGGCATTGACGGCCGTAGGTGTCGGTCGGCTTGGTGCCGATGCCGTAGAGGTCCTGGGTCGCTTGGCTTTCGCGCGACAGATCGAGCACGTCGGGTGCGTTCATCTGCATCTTCCACGCCAGTTCGTAGCTGTTGATGACCGCTTCCAGCTCGGCGTCGCCGGGCGTGCGGGAAATCTGCTGCGCGTTGAGCTCGCGGATGAGGTCGAACCGGGTCTGCTGGTCGGCGCTGGTGAGCTTGCCGGTCAGGTTGCGGATGGTCAGTTCGCTCGCCGCCGCGCCGGCCTTGCCGACGGCGGTGCCCTGGTAGACCGGCGGCAGGAACGCGTTGCCGTAATTGCGCGGGCCGCCGTTGCCGGGGCTCGGAGCGATGCTGACGAAGCCGGGCAGGTTCTCGTTCTCGGTCCCCAAGCCGTAGAGGATCCACGAGCCCATCGACGGACGGATGAACTGAGTCGATCCGCAGTGCAGGAACAATGTTGCCGGCCCGTGAGCGACACCGTCGGTGTGGAGCGAGTGGCAGAAGGTAAGGTCGTCGATGTGCTGATTGATGTGCGGGAAGAGCTCGCTCGCCCAGCGGCCGGTCTGGCCGTACTGGTTGAACTTCCAGAGCGGCTGCATGACGCGTTCGTTAGTGTTGCGGTTGCCGGTCTTGGCAATGGTGCGGGCGTCGTTGAACGGCATCGATTCGCCGTTGCGCTTGAAGAGCGCCGGCTTGTAGTCGAACGAATCGACATGGCTGACGCCGCCCTGCATGAACAGGAAGATGACGCGCTTGGCACGTGCCGGCAGGTGCGGCATGCGAGCGGCGAGCGGGTTCGCGGCACCGGCTACGGACCCGGCCGCTGACATGGTGCCGCCAAGCCCGGCCACGGCGTTCGCCGCCGAGGCGTTGCGGGCGATCAGGTTCTGCAACGCCATGTAGCCAAAGCCACATGCTGCGGACTTGAGGGCGTTACGGCGGGTGATCGACATACCTTGTCCTTGCATTGACGGTGGGGCAGACATTCTTGTCTGCCTCACATGCCCGAGTGCCGGGCATTCTTGCCCGGTCGAGGACATGCGATTCGACTGCACTGCGACGGTGGTCTGCGTCTCCGCTTCAGCCGGCAGGAATGCCGGCATCGCGGAACCGCGGCAGACAAGAATGTCTGCCCCACCGAAAAATCAATTCACGTACCTGAAATCCAAAGACGCGAACAATCCGTGGAAAATCGGCGTCCAGGAGTCCCGTTCCGCGGTCTTTGCCGCTCCGTGAAATCCCTGGACGTACTGCAGAACCACGGCACGCTCTTTGTCCGTCGGCAACCGGCCGAGCACCCAACGGTACGCCAGGTCGGCCCGGGCGGCGGCGTCGGTTGGGCCTTCCTTCAGCAGTCGGTCGGCGGCCGCTTCGGACTGGCTGAGCACGAACGGGTGGTTCAGCATGAACAGCGCCTGCGGCGCGACCGTGCTGATGTTCCGGCGGCCACTGACCATGCTCGGGTCGGCGGCATCGAACGCCTCGATCATCTCCGGCATCGAGTTGCGGAACTGCGGGATGTAAATGCTGCGGCGGGCGTCGGTGTACTTGTAGTTGTAGTCGGCATTGGTACCCGCTTTGTAGGTCGGGCCGCCCATCGTCTTGTCGAGCTGACCGCTGACGGTCAGCATGGCATCGCGCAGCGATTCGCCGTCCAGCCGCTGGCGATTGCTCCGCCAGTTCAGGCGGTTCTCCGGGTCAACAGCGGCCGCGTTGGCGTCATGGCGGAAGTCGAGCTGGTAAGTCCGCGACAGGACGATCTGCCGCACCAGTTTCTTCACCGACCAACCCTGCTCCACGAACTGCGTTGACAGGTAATCGAGCAGGCGGAGGTCCGACGGCATTTCGCCGGTGGTGCCGAAGTTGTCGACGGTTCGGACGATGCCCTGCCCCATCAGCCAGTGCCAGATGCGGTTGGCCGTCACGCGGGCGGGCAGCGGGTTGTCCCTGGCCGCCAGCCAGAGTGCCAGTTCGCGCCGGCCGCTCTGATCGGCCGGCGGTGTTGGCACACCTTTCACCTCCACCGCCGACAGGTAGCCCCGCGGCACTTCCGCGCCGAGGTTGTGCACATTGCCCCGCACATGCACCCGCGTGTCTTCGATCTTCGACTCTTCGACGATCGAAACGATCGTCTCCGACTTCGGTGCCTTGGCCTGCAATGCCTTCAACTCGGCCTCGAGCTTCTTAAGCTCCACGGCCGGGCCATCCTCAGCGGATGGGTCGGCATGCGGGCTGGCCGGCTTCACCGCCGACTCGATCGCCGCCAGCTCCGCAACCGGGATGAACTGCGCCGCGTCGGCGATCACGAAACCCCTGGTGCCCTCATTGGACACCAGCACGAACCCCGCGCCGTTCTTCTCGAAGTTGTACTGCCCCAGCGAGATGAAACGCCCGTCGATCGGCGGCACTTCCTGCTGGTTGATGTGGATCGTCTTATCTCCATCGGCGCTGAAAATCGTCACCGGAACGTTCGTCGCCCGGTTGGGTCCCGGCGTGTAAGCGAGCCGGACCTCGTACTTGCCGGCGTTGAGCGCCTCGGGCTGGAAGGTGAGGGTCTTCTGTCCCTTATCTCCGTTCAAATCCTGCCGGTAGCCTTCTCCGATGTACGACCCCGTGTGGGTGGTGACCTTCCACTCGCCCACCTTGCGTGCCTGCTCGTCGTCGATCACCAGGCCGGGCAAATCGGCAACGGCGATGACCTTCGCCTTGCCGCCGGCGGGCAGCTTGTCGGGGTCGATGCCCCTCGCGGCCTTGGCGACCGCCGACTTCGTGATCTTGATTCGGTCCTGCAGCGCGGCGACGGCCGCCTCGTGCTCCTTCACCAGCTTTGCGGCGGCCTCGTCGCCGGGCAGCGGCACTTCGAGCCACTTGCTGACGTTGGAATGCTCCAGCGTCTTGGCGTTGCGGAAAATGCCGGCCAGGGCGTAGTAGTCTTTGGTCGGAACGGGATCGAACTTGTGGTCATGGCAGCGGGCACAGCCGATCGTCTGGCCCAGGAACGCCTTACCGAAGGTGTCGAGCTGCTCGTCCACCACGTCCATCCGCAGGCCGGCCTTGTCCTGCTCTTCGAGGTTGTTGTTGCCCAGCGCCAAAAACGTCGTGCCGTTCATCTGCCGACGGCGGGTGGCCAGGTCGGCGGTGGATTTGGGGTCGTTGGCGATCAGATCGCCGGCGATCTGCTCCTGCATGAACTGATCGAACGGCCGGTCGGAATTGAACTGCTCGATGACATAGTCGCGATACTTCCAGGCGTCCTTGAGCACGAAGCCCCGGAGCGTCAGCGACTCTGCGAAGCGAGCGACATCCAGCCAGTTGCGACCCCAGCGTTCGCCGAAATGCGGGCTGGCCAGCAATTCGTCCACCAGCTTCTCAAACGCGTTCGGCGACTGGTCTGACAGGAATCGGTCGATCTGTTCCGGCGTGGGCGGCAATCCCAGGAGATCGAAGTAGACCCGACGGACGAGCGTCAGCCGGTCGGCGTCGGCGACCGGGCGGATGCCCTTGGCTTCCATCGACGACAGGGTGAAGCGATCGAGATCGCCACGGGTCCAGGCGGCATCTTTCACCGCGGGAACCGCCGGCTTTCGGATCGGCTGGTAAGCCCAGTGCTCGGCCTTGAGCTTGGCGTAGTCCGGGCCGGCCTTGGCAACCGAAAGCTTTGCCTCGTTGGGCCAGGGCGCGCCCATCTTCACCCAGGCCTCAAGATCGGCGATCACCGGGGCCGGAAGCTTCTGCTTCGGCGGCATCGCCGTGTCTTCGTTCTTGTAGCGGATCGCCTCGATGAGCACGCTCTTGTCGGCGTCGCCGGGCACGATCGCCGGTCCGCTGTCGCCGCCGTGCAGCAGGCCGTCTCGTCCGTCGACGTAAAGACTGCCTTTGAGTTTCTGACTTTTAACCGAATGGCACTGGTAGCAATGCTCGACCAGCACCGGACGGACCTTGGCTTCGAAAAATTCGATCTGGGCGGCGGTGGATTCCGAAGCAGCCGGGGGCGTGTTCGCGGGGGTGGCGGCAGGCGCGGCCGATGCCGTCATCGCGGCGGCGGCGACGACGAACGCCCACACCGAGCGGTCGCCCGCCAAAAACCGCGGAGGCAAGCAACCCAGAATCGTTCGGCAAAACGTCATGCTGAGAACTCCACCTGAATCGCCGACAGAGGTTCGGGCACCCATGGCGCGCCCCCGACAAGGCCCGGAACGTGTCCAAACCCTGACGGGCTACGATTTGTTACGTCCAAGCCATCGCATCGTTGCCCAATCTACCAACGAACGCAACTCTGTTTTCTGGTAGGATGAACGCGGCGACGGCGGAGGCGAAGGAAGCAAAATGCCACTTTTGGACCCGTCGCGATCGAGCCGTCCTGTAACCGAATCGCGACCATGACGCTGGACCTTACCAAGCCCAATCCATCGACACTGCTGGCCGCGATATCGGATCCGGTCTTTCATATCGATGAAAACGGCATCGTCACCCACGCCAATCCCGCCGCCGTCGCGATGCTTTCGCGTCATACCGACCCGGTGATCGGAGCAAGTTCCCAGCACATTTTTCCGGACGCGTTCGGTGCGACGTTCAATCGGGACGCGATCCGCGCGATTCGGTTCGGGCTGGAAGTTCGGTTCGAAGAGCAGTACCTGCCGCTGAACACCTGGCTCGAGGTTCACATTTACCCGAACGCCGGTGGAGCGACGGTCCTGCTTCACGACACCGCCGACCGCCGCCGCGACGCCGACCTGGTCGAGGATCACGCCCGCGTGCTGGAGCAGATCGCCCGCGGCCGCCCGACGAAGGGCGTTCTGGAGGCGATCACCGGCCTGGTCGAGCGACACGGCAACGGCCTGGTGGCGGCGGTCTTTGCCGCCGACCGGAACGTGCCGAGCACCCGTAACGTGCCGGGCACCAGCGACGTGTTGCGCGCGGCAGTCGGGCCGGGCCTTCCGCCCGATTACCTGCTGTCGGTCGACCGGCTTGAGGTTCGCCCGGACGGCTCGCCGGTCGGCCAGTCGGTGTTCACGCTTAAATCGGTCATCCTTTCGGACCTGCTGGTCGAACCCTGCGAGCCGAAGTTCCGGGAATCGGCGGTCAAACACGGTCTGCGTTCGTGCTGGGCGACGCCCATCGTCTCGACCTCGGGCGCACGCCTGGGCGCGCTGGCGGTCTATCGCCGGGAGCCCGGCCGGCCGACCAGCGACCAGTTCCGCCTGCTGCAAACGGCAGCGAACCTCGCCGGCATCGCGCTGGACACCCAGTGGAAAGACGCCGACTTGCGCGAGAAGGAGCAGGAGTACCGGTCAATCGTCGAAACGGTTCAGGACGCCCTGATCGTCGCCGACATGCAGGGAACGATCGTGGAAGTGAACCCCGCCGCGTCGCGCATGCAGGGCAGCGAGTACGACGCCCTGCTGGGCAAGCAGGCGATGGACCTGGTCCGCCCAGACTATCACGGCGTGGTCCGCCGGCTGCTCGACGAAGTCCGCCAGGGGCGCGAATACCACGCCGAGATCGTCTGCACCCGGCGTGACGGTAGTTCGTTCCCGGCCGAGGTCACCGCCGTCCCCTTCGCGTTCAAGGGACAGCGGCACCTGCTGGCGGTCGTCCGCGACGCCACGCCTCGCAAGAAGATGGAGGATTCGCTGCGCCGGACCGAGGAACGACTCCGCACGGTCGTCAATGGCGCGCCGCTGGTGCTGTTTTCGCTCGATCGGGCCGGCGTCTTCACCTTGTCGGAAGGTCAGGCGCTATCGGGCATCGGCCTCCGCCCGGGCGAGGTGGTTGGTAAGAGCGCGTTCGATCTGTACGGCAGTCATCCCGGGATCGTGGACAACTTGAAACTGGCGCTCTCTGGGGAGCCCCGCCGGTTCTCCAGTGAGCTGAGCGAACGCACCTTCGAAACCATCGTCCGCCCGCTGCGAAGCCATCGCGGTGAGATTGTGGGTGCGGTCGGGGTTTCGATCGACACGACAGAGCAGACGCTGACCGAAGAAGCGCTCGCCGAGAGCGAAGAGCGCTTCCGGGCCAGCTTTCATCAGGCACCCATCGGAGCGGCGCACACCTCGCTCGACGGCGTCGTCCTTCGCGTGAACGAACCCCTGGCCGCGATGCTCGGTCTGACCCCGCAGGAAGTGGTCGGTCGTCGCCTTCGCGAATGGCTTGCCGACGACGCCGAGCGAGAACAGGACGCCGACGCCGTACGGCAATTGCTCTCGGGTGCGCTTCGGGTAACGGCGACGGTCCGTACGTTACGCGGACAGGAAGGCGTCGGCATCCGGGCCGTCTTCAGCCTGTCGCTCGTCCGCGGGCGTCAGGGAGAGACAAGGCACCTGGTTTATGCCATCACGCCGCTGCCGGGCTGACGCTACGTCGTTCGGCACAGGGTAGCCGTCTGGGAGCCCCCTTGCGCCGGCCTCCGATCGGCAATGCCTGCTGCAATATCCGCACGAGCCGTCCGTATCGGGTAGACCAAACCGAGACCCGCATGGAGATGAGGATGAACCAGCCCTTTTCCCGGCGTCGCCTGATGCAGGCTTCCGCCGCCGCCGTCGTGCTGCCCCTGACGCCCGGCGCGAACGCCACGACATTTCCGGGCGTGCCGCCCCACCAGGCGATGGGCGCCAAGGCGGGCGAGATCACCGATACCACCGCGATCATCTGGGCACGCCTGACGGTATCGCCCGAACGCCGCAAAGGCTTTGTCTTTCCCGAGAAGCGCGGTAAGCCGAAGGAAGCGATCGAGCACCCGCCGATTGATGAATGCGACGGAGCCTGTCCCGGGATGGCTGGTCGCATCCGGGTGTCGTACTCGCCGAACGCCGACTTTTCGGATGCCATCGCCACCGACTGGGTGGAGGTCAACGCCGGCTCCGACTTCTCGCACCAGTTCGCCCTGAAGGGATTGCGTCCGGCGACGCGGTACAAGTATCTGGTCTGGACGCAAACGCTGGTCGAAGGGGCCTTTCACGCGCCGCTGGCCGGCTACTTTGAAACCGCCCCATCGCCCGACGCCACGCGCGATCTGACGTTCTGCATGATGACCTGCCAGGGCTATCCCGATCGCGGGCATCCCGACGGCCACCCGATCTACCCGTCAATGCTGGCGATCAAGCCGAAGTTCGTCGTCTACGCCGGCGACAACGTCTACTACGACAATGACCCGCCGTCGGCGGACTCGGTCGAACTGGCACGGTACCACTGGCAGCGTATGTTCAGCCTGCCGCGCATCCGCGACATGCTGCTGGCGGCAGGGTGTTACTTCACAAAAGACGACCACGACACACTGGCCAACGATACCTGGCCCGGCGCCAAAGAAGGCTCGCTGACGTTTGCCAAAGGCCAGGACATCTATCGCCAGCAGGTGCCCCTCGGCGGCCCCTGCTTCCGGACGTTCCGCTGGGGCAAGGACCTTCAGATCTGGCTCACCGACGGGCGAGACTTTCGCTCGCCGAACAAAATGCCTGACGGCCCGGACAAGAGCATCTGGGGCCGCGAGCAGAAAGCCTGGTTCAAGAAGACCGTCAAAGAAAGCGACGCGACCTGGAAACTTCTGCTGAGCCCCACGCCGATCGTCGGCCCCGATCGAAAGGGGAAGAACGACAACCATGCCAACGAAGGCTTTCAGACCGAGGGGGACGAGTTGCGTAAGTGGATGCAGGCGAATGTACCCGAGAACTTCTTCGTGCTCTGCGGCGACCGGCACTGGCAGTACTACTCGATCCACCCCGAGACGAAGGTGAGAGAGTTCAGCGTCGGTCCCGCCAGCAACGAGCACGCCAGCGGCTCGCCAGGATTCGACAAGACCTACCACCAGTATCATCGGGTGAAGGGCGGATTTTTGGCGGTATCGTTGAAACGTGACGGCGGCCGCAGTGAAATCCGCTTCGAGCACCGGGACGTGGACGGGAGAATCGTGAACGAAGTGAAGTTCGAACGAGCGGTTTAGTGCCCGACGAAAGTGCGCTGCCGGTCATCCCTGCCCCACGGAACCCGCCGCAACGGGATCCAAGTGTTTTGGCTATCCAACGTGAAGCACGAACTGAACCCCATGAACAATCCACTCCTTGCCATCGCCGTCATTCTCCTGACTTCCGCCTCCGCCCTGGCCGGCCCTACCGACGAGCTTTACAAGCTCGGCCCCGACTCGCAGGAACAGCCGGGCGTGCCCAGGGGCAAGCTGTCGGAGCCGATCGTGCTCGCGAGCAAGGTCTATCCCAATAGCACGCGCAACTACTGGGTCTACACCCCCGCCCAGTACGACAAGACCAAACCCGCCTGCCTGATGATCTTCCAGGACGGCCATGCGTTCCTCGGTCTCAAAGGCGAGTACCGCATTCCGTACGTGTTCGACAACCTGATCCACCGCCGGGAGATGCCGGTGACGATCGCCGTCTTCATCAACCCCGGCCACGGCCCCGATCAGCCCGAGGCGACCGACAAAGACTGGGGTGACGGCACCACCAACCGCCGGGTGGAGTACAACGCGCTGGACGACAAGTATTCGAAGCTGATCGTGGACGAACTGCTGCCGGAATTGAAGAAGTCGTACAACATCTCCGACAACCCGGAGCACCGGGGCATTGGCGGAGCCAGCTCCGGTGCGATCTGCGCCTGGACGGTCGCCTGGCACCGGCCCGACCAGTTTCGCAAGGTCATCAGCGTGATCGGCAGCTACACCAACATCATGGGCGGCCACGTCTGGCCCGACATGATCCGCCAGGGCGAAGCCAAGCCCATCCGCGTGTTCATCCAGGACGGCCGGAACGACAACCGCGGCACGCGCAAGGGCGGCGCCTATGACGCCAAGTGGGACTGGTTCGCACAGAACGTGAAGATGGTCGAGGCGCTGACGGAAAAGAAGTACGACATGACGTACGTCTTCGGCGTCGGCTCGCACAGCGGCAAGCACGGCGGATCGATCATGCCGGAGATGCTGCGCTGGATCTGGCGCGATCACTCCAAAGGACAGGACCCGATGGACCCGGCGATCAAGACGCCGTTGGGAGCGGAGACGGCGGGGAAGTGACCGCGTGACCGCGAGCCGCACCTAAGCAGCGTTGGCCTGGCTGGGTTTACGAAGCCTCACAATCGCCCAGACGCCCAGAATAGACGCGACAACCAGACCAACGATCAACAGTTGGCTAGGCGAGTTTGTCGTCTCGGGCGGCGTCATGCTGGGCAGCCGTTCAACTGTAAGGACCGCGCCTGTCGGCCCGTCGAACGCGGTGGGCAATAGCACCGCATCTCCAGCATTTTGCGGAGCGCCGTGAACCGTGCCGCCGCGACCGGTGACGGGATCGACGGCTGCGACATTGGCGTAGATGTTGTCGCGGAATAGCCGGTTCTTGATGACCGCGCCACAGAACGGGGTGGTTTGCCATTCAACGTGGCCGTCTGCATACACCACCTGTTGACCGTCAAACCAGTGGTTGGCACTGTTCGCAGTTCGCATCTCCAGGCGATTGCTGGTGTAGCTGACCTTCGTGGGTCCGCCCTGCGGATTGTCGCCGTAATTCATGTCCGCGGCGAACGGATCATCCGGCGTGAGCGAGGTATCGAACTTCCATTTGCCCGCAACGGCAGCGGCTGACGGATAGGGGTTCGCGTAGCTGTACGAATTGCGATGGGGGGCTGGAAAGTTGGAGAACTTCTGAACGTCGAATGCCTCGTATCGTGCAATTCCCTGGGGACAGATGAATACGTCCGGCGTGAGGTCGGTCGTCCGCAGGATCAGATAGAACGCGGCCGTCACATCATTGGCCGCCGGCCCGCCGCCAGGCAATCCGGGATTCGCAAATGGCTCAACGCTGCTGATTCCGGTGTAAAACTGCGGGCGATCGGCGGACAAGGGATCGTAGGTAGTCCGCGGAAACAGTCCAGCCTGAGCGCGCAGGATCGCTCGCGTACATGATCGCCGCCAGCGCAATCTGTCGGAGGTTGGAGGCACACCTGATCCGACCGCTGCCGCCGGAAGCACGAGTCATTACTGCCGGCAGCACAGCGAATACGAGCAGCGAGAGAATGATCAATACGACACAAAGATCCTTGAGCGTGAATCCGGCGCGCACACGAGATCGCGGCACAGGTAGTGGTGCGGCTTCGCGCATTTTGCCCTCCGTCTGCGTCCCAGGTCACTTCCGCGACATCTCCGCGTTCTGCACGACCGTCTGCCCCGCCGCGACCTTGACCATAAACTCGCGTTCGTTGAACCGCGCGTTACGCTGCCAGGTCTTTACCTTCCATTCCCCCGCCGGAACGTCTTCGATGCGGTACGTGCCGTCCTCGGCGACTTTGGCGTGGAACGGCGTGGGTGTTACGAAGATGACGCCGTCCATGTAGCGGTGGATCGAGCAGAACAGGCGGACCATGCCCGGGGCGTCGAACTTGACGATCTTGGGCCCCGTGCCCGGCGGGTAGAGGCCCAGGTCGAACGGCTTGGCCGGCGAGCGAGAGAAGACGTTGTGCTCCAACGGCCGCGGCTCGTCGTTGCTGAAATCGACCGACTGGCCAACACACACCACGATCAACGACGGCGTGAACTTGGCGTCGCGCTGCGAGACGTGGATGGGTTCTTTCGGCGGCGCGAACTTCGCCGCCGGGTCGGTCGATTCGAGGTAGACGATCATCTCCGGCAGCGTCTTCCCCTGCTCGGCGGAAATCCTGCCGGCGACGACACCCGCGGTCGCGGCGGGCCTGCTGGCAGGCTGCGCTTGTGCGGATACCGTCCATCCGACAACCAGCGCGGCGAGCAAAATTGTCAGCGTTTTGTGCACAGCTCGCTCCTGGGTTCTAGCCCAGTGACCCGGGTGCCATGGGCTGCGGTACTCCGCTGCCCGTGGTTACGCGTGACGGCTATGTCGCAGCCACGGGCAGGCGAGTACGCCAGCCCATGGCACCCACATGACATTGGGATGCCGGGCGTACTCAGACCTACTTCTTCTCCGGTTTCGGCTGCAGCAGTTCCGGCTGCTCCATGCCGCCTTCGCGCTTGGCGGGCATCGGCAGCACCTTCACTTCGCCGATCTTCTCCAGTGCTTCCTTCACCTGCGCCGCCGGCGCGACGACCACGATCGTGAAGCGGTCCGGCGCGACGTACTGCGTCATGACCGCCTTGACCTTATCGGCCGTGACGGCGGAGATCTTCTCGGGGTACACGTCGTAGTAGTCGATCGGGTAGCCGTTCAGCAGGCCGTCCACGCGATACTGCGCCTGCTGCTGGATCGTCTGCATACCCATCAGCATCAGGCCGATGGTCCGCGTCTGGGCTTCCTTCAGCTCGGCGTCGGTCACGTTCGCCGACCTCATGCCGTCCAGCACGTGGAAGATCGCTTCGATCGACTCGGCGGCCTTGTCGATCCGGCCGTCGGTGCCGGCGGTAAACACGCCCGCCTGCCGCCCCGGCTGGAACACGCCATGAACGCCGTAGCTCAGCCCCTTCTCGGCCCGGACATACTTGTTCAGCCGCGAATCGATACCGCTGGTCAGGATCTGCCCGGCGATCGTGCCGGCGTACTTGTCGTCGGATTTGATGTCGTACGCGCGGATCGCCATGCGGATGGTCGAACCCCTGGCGTCAGGGTTGTCGATCAGCACGATCTGCCGCTTCTGCGGGGCCGGCGGGAAGTCGTACAGCCCGGCGGTGTCGCGCGTGGTGGCGTCGGCCTTCCAGCCGTCGATCAGCTTCTTCGCCATCGCCTTGCCCGATTCCACCGTCACATCGCCGGCGATCAGCAGGATGGCATCTTTCGGGGTGATGTTGGCCTTGTACCAGGCCTTGACGTCGTCCAGCGTGATCGCCGCGACGCTCGCCGGCTTGGCGCTGCGGCCCAGGGCCGATGTGCCGTACACCGCCGATTCCAGGTCGTCATCGGCCACGCTGCCGGGCGTCGCCTGCTGGAGCGACAGGCTCGACAGGAGTTGCGCCTTGAGCTTTTCAAACTCTGCCGCCGGGAACGTCGGCTCCAGCAGCACCTGGCGCGATCGACCGATCGCGTAGTCCAGGTCTTTCGACAGCGATGACCCGCTCAGCCGGGTGTAGTCGCCGCCGGCCGAAACGCTGATCGTCGCGCCCTTGGATTCGAGCTCTTCGTTGAGTTGGTCGTAGGTCAGCCCGGTCGAGCCGCGGCGGACCATATCGGTGACGATGTCGGCCAGGCCCTCCTTGCCCTTGGGGTCCAGGTGCGAACCGGCGCGGACGGTCAGGCTCCAGTTCACCAGCGGCAGCCGGTCGTCGGGCATGATGATGACCTTCACGCCATCGATCGCGGTTTCGGTGCCCTTTTCGAACTTGGCGCGGACGACCTGATCGTTGATCGGCGGGCCCTTCGGCCAATCGGCGGGGAAGGTCACCTCGCGGGCCACGGGGGCGGCGGCGACGGCTTCCTTCGCGGCCGCGGCCGGCAGGGCCGCCGGCTTGGCCAGCGGATCGGGCTTGACCTTTAGAATCGTCGCCTTCTCGACCGCCAGGTACTTCTTGGCCGCGGCCTGGATGTCGGCCGGGGTGACGGCTTCGAGCTTGGCCAGCGCGGTATTCACCCGCGTCGGGTCGCCGGCGAACAGGGCTTCGTTCCCCAACGCCGACGCGACATTTTCCGCCGTCTGCCGACCGCGAATCAGGCTGATCCGCGCCTGCGTCTTGACCTTCTCAAGTTCCTCCGGCGTCACGCCCTTGGCGATGACCTCGGCAATCGAATCGAGCAGGCCCTTCTCGACGGCGTCCACGCTCTTTCCCTGCAGAACGGTGCCGCTGACGATAAACAGCCCGGCATCCTGCAACTGCATGTTGGAGGCCGACGTGTCGGCCGCCTGCGGGTTCTCGCTGTTGACCAGCAACCGATCCAGCCGGCTGGAGCGGCCGCCGCCCAGGATCGACCCGAGCAGGTCCAGGGCGTGGTGGTCGTCGGACGAATACGCCGGCGTATGGAACGCGATCGCCGACATCGCCAGCGGCACGCGATAGCTAACCTCCACCCGGCGGGTTTCGGTCTGGGGCGGTTCGACCGCCGTCAGCCGTTTGACCTCTGGGCCCTTGGGAATCCAGGCGTAGTACTTGTTGACCAGTTCCTTGGTCTTGGCCAGGTCAAAGTCGCCGGCGACGACGAGGACCGCGTTATTCGGCAGGTAGTAGGTGTTGAAGAAGTCCTGCAGGTCCTGCGTGCTGGCCGCAGCCAGGTGCTGCATGTTGCCGATGGGCGTCCACTTGTACGAGTGCTGCGTGAACACCTTGCCCAGCAGATCTTCGTACAGCGTGCCGTACGGCCGATTCTGCCGCAGCCGCCATTCCTCGCCGACCACCTGCCGCTCGGTGTCAAAGATGTCCTGCTTGACCTTGAACGAGGCCATCCGGTCGGCCTCCATGTAGAGCACCATGTCCAGGTGCTGCGAGGGAACGGTCTGCAGGTAGACGGTCTGGTCGAAGCTCGTGAAAGCATTCGACATGCCGCCGACGCCGTTCACCAGCTTCATGTGCTGCTGGTTCCCGACATGGGCCGATCCGCGGAACATCATGTGCTCGAACATGTGCGCGAAGCCCTGGCGGTCGGGGCGTTCGTCGCGCGAGCCGACGTGATAGAACACCCGCACGTGGGTGACCGGCGCGTTGGTGAGCGGCGCGTAGATCACGCGAAGCCCGTTGGGCAGCGTCTCCTGCGTGAAGCTCACCGGCTTGGCCGCCGGCACCTCGGCGGCACCCGCGGGACGAGACACGGCAGAAAGAGACGCGACGGCAAGGATCGCCAGGCAGGCGGCAGGCAACGATGTCAGTTTCATCAGGCGGCTCCGCGGGTGAAGGTTGCCGCCGTTTTACCCTCCCCCACCGCCCGCCGCCACGGGGGAATCAAGTTGGCAGGGTGACGCTCGGGATTTCTGGTGCCACAGGTCTTCCGGTGCCACAGGTCGCGGTACTCCGAGACCTGCGCGGCACGTCGCGCGGCCCGGCGGGTGCCATGGGCTGCGGTACTCCGCTGCCCGTGGCTACGCGTGACTGCCGCAACACCGCCACCCACCAGGCGAGTACGCCGGCCCATCGCTCCCTCGTTGTTGTCGAAAACATGAGTCGCACCCGACCTCATGGCCTCGGCGGCCGCCGCGGCTAAAGTGTCTTCCGTGAACATCGCATTGGTCGGATTTACCAACAGCTACAACGACCAGCAGTGGCTGGAGATGGCCCGGGCCTGGGCGGCCGGGCACGACCCACATCGGCCATCGGCGAACGCCACGCGACACGTCTTCGACCTTCGCGGCGAGCGCGGCCGCAACTTCCTCGACGACCAGGGCACGTACGACATCGTCATCCTGTTCGCGATCTACAACCCGCCGCAGAGCGCCAACCTGCAAAAATCAAAAGGCCGCCAGCGCGGGCAGACCTCGCTGGCGGTCAATCATTCACGCGACAACTGGGCCGGGCGATTGTCACGCACGGCGGCGAGATACCTCTTCATCTTCCGCCGTCCCGACTCCGTCAGCGGCGAATGGCTCGGCGAGATCACCCACTACGAAAAACTGCCCGAGCAGGCCGGGGTATTCGGGGTATCGATTTATCGTCGGCGGGACGTTGCGGTCGGATGAACAGATTCGCGGATGCCTCCACCCGACTCTGCGAGCGCGATCGGGTGGCATGGGCAAGCGTACCCGCTTGCCCGTGGGGACGCCGTCGTCCGTTCGACACGGGCAACGGGGTACCGTTGCCCATGCCACCCGGCACCCCTAATACCAGCCGTCCCACACCCAGTGGCCGAAATCAAGTCGACGCCGTCGGCGGCACGGCGTTCATGTGAACAAGCCCCCACCCATGGCCGTCGGGGTCGACGAAGCTGTGCGTGTACATGAATCCAAAATCCTCCCCCTTGTCGTAGGTCGTCCCCCCCGCGGCGACGGCCCTGGCGACCAGCTCATCAACCTCCAGCCGGCTGTCGCAACTGAGGGTCAGAAGGATTTCCACCGCCTGGGTCGTATCGCAGATCGCCTTGGGCGTGAAGTCGCGGAACCGGGCATGCGTCAGCAGCATGACGAAGGTCGTCTCGTTGATGACGACGCACGCGGTGGCGTCGCCCGTGAACTGCGGATTGAGCGCGTAGCCGAGCGCCTGGTAAAAGGCGATCGACTTCGACAGGTCGGCGACCGGGAGGTTGAGGAAGATCTGTTTGTTCATGGTGCTTTGTTCCTGTCGATTCCTGCGACGCGACCATTGATGCATTCCATTAGACGAAACGGATGCCGATTGGCTTCTGGGTGGCATGGGCAACGGTACCCCGTTGCCCGTGTCGAACTTGGGACAGCGCCTCCACGCTTGGGGGGACACGGAGGCCGTCCGCAATACCGCCGCCGCGGCCGCGCTCCAACGGCGCGATGTCGAGCGGCCCCGGTCAGCTGCGCCGTTTGCGCGATTGAGGCCGCTGACGCCGCTCGGCAGCTTCGTCCGCGGGTTTCGGCGGTGGCCCCGTTAGCCCTGTGCTGAGGACCGCCGAACTCACCAGCAGGTAGACCTCCATCCAGTGAAGCGACTGCCGCTCGGCTAAACGCGAGATCTGATGCGGCCAGCCGAGCGAGTCGGGCTTTACGTGGTAGCGGGACGTGATGTGCTGACTGAGTGCTTCGATGAACCGACACTCGCCTGCAGCCCCGTACTCGTATCCGTGTAGGAATGCGACGACGTTGTCGCGATTCGATGGGCACACGAACATCCCCATTCGCGTGTTAAACGTGATGATCGCTCGCACGTCCGCGGGCCGCATCTGCCTCCGGTCTATAACGCAATGCCGAGCAATGGCCGGCCCGGCGCCGCGCCGAGTCTCGAACCACAAGAAGTTTAACCGCCGACCCGGGCCATTGCATTCGTGAGGTGGATTACGAAGCCCCATCGGGGCGGCAGAGCATTAGCCCAGGGCGCTGGACGGCGCAGCGGGACAAGCCCTGGGTTGACGCGGCATCTTTCCTGAGCCCTGTAGGGGCGACAGAGCTCGTCTTCGAACGGATGCTATTCCGCCCCTTCAGGGCTCATCGTTTTGAGGGTTCCACACCCAGGGCTCGTTCGGCTGCGCCGTCGAGCGCCCTGGGCTATGGCTATGTCGCCCCTATGGGGCTTCGGACCGAATCAACGGGCCGGCATTCAATGGCCGGGCGGGCACCGGACGCACCCTCGAATCACGAGGACCGCGACACCCGCCCGGTCCGCTGCGATGGCTGGTTAGTCGGCCCGCCGGCCCGCCGCCAATCGTTTGACGCCGCTAGTTGCCGTCGCTGACGCCCCAGTGGTAGGCGAGCATCACGCTACGGCTAACGATCGTATGCAGCGTGCACGTCGAGCCGCAACGCTGCGCCAGGCTGTCCGCGACGTCCAGGCCACGCGCGGCCTCGTCCGCGCCCGCGCTATCGCCCGCATGGAGCACGAGACGGCGCACATTTGCGGCCCGCGCTGCCAACGTTTGAAGCGCCACCATCAGTCGTCGGTTACCGCCGAAAGCGCCGCAACCCCAGAACCCGGAGTGGATGATCGCCTGTAGGCCGCCCGTCGTGGCGGACTCTTGGACGGCCGCTTCAAATGCCGTGTACGCCGTGGCAAACACGTACTCGATCTCACGCTCTGTGTAATCGCCACGACCGCCGGACGGCGCGGCCATCGCGATGATATTGCTGAACGTCGGCGGCTCGACCCGCCGCGTCGCTCGTCGGACCACATCGAGGGGCGCCGCCGCGAATCGGTTTCCGTACAGGCCCACCGGCCGGCCCGCGGCGGCATTTGCGTCCGTTGCGACCACGATCCGCCGCTCGACGTTACGGACCAATATCGGTGTCGCGCCCGTCTCGTCGCTCGTCTTGGCCGCCAACCCCTCTGCCAACAGCGCCTCTCGCACGCTACCGAGCAACGGGTGTTCGGCGACCTGCATCTCGTCCTGAGCGAAAAGCGCCGACCCGTACGCGGCGAACAATCGCGGGTCGGCGAAGTTCACATGCCACTCCACGGGTGTCCCGACATCGCCCATCGGGCGGTAGTCGTAGAAGTCCGGACGGATGTCGGTCGCGAGAGCGGGCGGCAGCAGAACGGAGTCGGGGACGTGTTGAGCCCACCGCGTCACCTCGATCTCGGAGGGTGCCGACCGCCCGTCTGGATATGCGATGTCGAACAGGGCTGCCTTGTGAGGATGGCGGAACTTTGGCGGTTGCTCTCGGAGTAGCGTCGGGGCATCAAAGATCTTGCGGTACAGCGGCTCTCGCATTGCGGACCCCTTGGCAGAATAACGGACCGACGTTCAGCGGTCGGGCGGGCACCGGACGCGCTCTCGAAAGACAAGGACCGCGACGCCCGCCCGGTCCGCTCCAATGGCTGGTCAGCCGCTTTACCGCAGCCGGTAGAAGTAGCTGCCGGCGTAGTTTTTCCGCACGTTCTCGTCCGAGTCGATTTCGAACACCACGTTCGGAAACTTCTCAAATGGGTACCCAGAGTCTTTGAGGAATCCGAGATACGTGTTCTTCATGCCTTCGCGCTGCTTTGGGCTAAGTGCATCCGCGTCAGAAATCGTGCGGAGGAAGAAATAGACGCCGATGCCATCATCCCAATGTTCCCATGTTATTACATGTTGAATCGCGTGCAGTGGAATGCCACGGTCACCGCACCACCGTGAGAATGTAGCATCCGCATCACTCACGGAACGGTTGTAACGCTGGTTGCTCATAGCGGCTAACGTAAGGGCGATCAACGGCCGGAGCCGCGCCCCGGCACCGCTCGGATGAGAGAAACCATACCCGCGGCTCCGGTCCGTTGCATTGCCGGGTTATACGGCTGGCCGTGCGGCCGCGAGAAACGCTGCGACCTTTGCGAGGACTTCTTTCCGATACGCCGGATCATCCCAGCCGCGAAAGTCGATGATGCGATCTTCTGACTGGCGCTGAACTGCCTTAAGAGCGCGCTCGAGCACTTTTGGCTGTGCCGCCCCGTCAACAACGATTTGAGCGAACGCCAAGCCGATGATCGCGTCGTCGCGGGTGAGGCGTTCGAACACCGCCTGCTGCGACCGCTGCATCTCTTCGACGATGACGTTCGCGTCCTGATCGTCCCAATCATAATCGCCGATCTCCCACGCTTGCAGAAGGTGCGGAAGGAACTGACCGGGACGATTGCCGGACTCGCGCCATTGCCGGTAGTGCCCGAGCACGTCCGCGCCGGTGTCATTGCCGAGCGGGCCGTATTCGTTGACCTCGTCGGTGAAGATCGGATCGAGTTTCAAAGACTTCGACTTCGCCAAGGTGCTCCAGCCGTATACCTGGCAATATCCTGCGCATTGGATCGGTTAACGCGGCCGATCCTTCCGGTCGTAACTTACTATGCCTACAAACACCTGCAACGGTTCCAGGACGATATCGACGCTGGAAAATCCTGCGCAGAGCAAGGCAAATGTTCGGTTTGCACTGTCGGTGCCAGGCTCTCGGAATGCCCGCACTTTCCATCGTGCGGCTGAAGCCTGACTGTCTCTCCAGTCCTGCCGCCCCGCTACGCCGCTCCGCGATCACCCCTTTGGCATCTCCTTCGCCTCCGGCGGGGTGGACCAGATGCGGTACTTTACCTCGGCGCCTTCCGGCACGTACACCGCGATGGGCAGCCGGCTGTTGTAGCGGACGAGCTTCGGCTGGATCGACACCCACTTTTCCTGCGGGACGCCGCCGCCGATGAGGGTGCCCATCATGTTGCCGATCTCCTTCACCACGTAGCGGTTGAAGCCCCACCCTTCGATGTTCACTTCCTCGACCTTTCCGCCGAGGGCGAAGTTGTTGACCGAGTCGGCGATCACCTTTTTGCCGACGATCAGCTCGACCTTGAAGTTCTCCTCGTTCTTCTGCGCGGGCAGGATGATGACGTAGCGCACCATGCCCTTCTCGGCCGGGGGGTAGGCCTTTTCGAGGTAGCGTTTGGCCTCGGCCTCGTCGGCGCGGACGGAGACGGCACAGAGCAGGACGATGACTGCGGTCGCGATGCAGTGGTTCATAGCGGCTCCTTGGGTTGGGGCAAGAGAGTGTAACCGGTCGGTCGTGCGTTCACCCGCGGCCTCCCGCGGCTTCGGGATTGGCGGTAAACAGATTGAATATCGGATGGTCGCCCGCCATGATAAGCCGATCAGTTCCCCGCCGTCCGTGGTGACCCTTACATCTCGTCGCGGGCAGGAACATTAAGTCCGGCACTGCGTCAGCCGAATGAAGACGCACTTCGATGGGTGTAAAAATTGTGGTCCGTGAGGACGAGTCTATTGAGCGGGCGGTCAGTCGCTTCAAGCGAGACGTGATCCGATCCCACGCAGGCGATAAGTGGCCGTGGTGCCGATCGTTCTACGCCTCGCCGAGCATGTTGAGGAATCGCAATAAAAGCCGACGGCAGAGACGGTATAGCAACGGGCAATGACCCGTCATTTCTCTGCCTTCTTGATCCCTCGCCTGTCTTTCCGGTGCCGCTTTCGGCTTGCATTTCTGCGACATCGACTTAACATATACCGTACATTTTCGCGCGTCTTCCGACGTCTCGCTTTGTGACGCCGGCGGCGCGCTCGCTCCGTGCGCCGCCTGACGGGTGTGGTCCGTCGGACCGGCGTGTACTCCGCGGGGCATCGGCGTCTCGGGCGATCCGGTTACGGTCGCGCCGAGTGGTTTGATTTGGTTGGACGGTTTGGTTTGTTTTGGTGGACGGTTTCTGGTGCCACGGGTCGCCGGTACTCCGGAGACCCGTGGTGTCGGTCGCGCGGAACGCACGGGTCTGCGGGGTACCGCCGACCGGTGCCACCGAATCCGTGCCACCGAATCCGGGGCGCGGAGCCTCGTCGGGTTCGTTCGGCAGAACACGCTGGGTTCGTTCGGCGGGCTCGCGCTGGGTTCGTTTGGCGAATTGGACTGTGGCATGGGCATGTGCGCATGCCCGTGTCTTCCGGCCTTCGACGCTCACTGGCAAGAGTAGTTGCCCATGCCACGTGGCGGCGGAGTCTCGGGTTCGTTTGGCAGTCTCGGGGTTCGTTTTGGCGGTCAACGTCGGGCTGAGGATGAACGAGCTCCGGTGTGTGACGTCGCTCGCACGGCTCGGAAAGCCGTGTCACGGACAGCGGTTCGAAGGATCGCCTCGGGTTCGTTGGGCCACGTTGCGCTGGGTTCGTTCGGCGACGGTCGGCGCGGAGCGGATTCTTAAGCTGGTGCCACCGGTCGCCGGTACTCCGGAGACCCGTGGTGTCGGTCGCGCTGAACGCACGGGTCTGCGGGGTACCGCCGACCCGTGGCACCGAACGTCGTCGGGTTCGTTCGGCGAAGCCGTGCTGGGTTCGTTTGGCGGGGCGGGACTCAGCGCGGACTCGCCTGCGTCGTCGCGGGGTTGTCGGGCGCGGCGGCGAGCGCACTGGCGGCCTGAGCGACTTCGGGGTCTTTGTCGCGGGCCAGCTCGGAGAGCAGTGGTTTCAACCCGGTCTTGTCGGCGAGCCGGGGCAATAGCGGAATCAATCGATGGCGGAAGTAGGGAATCACGTCCGGCGAGCGCAGGGCGTCGGCGACGGCCGGGTAGGCGGTCTTCGCGCCGGGGCCGATCCGCAGCAAGGCGTTGGCGGCGTCGAAACGTTGCTCCCACGCCGCGGGGTCCTGACGATCAGTCAGCAGCTTGACCAGGGGGGCGACGGCCTTCGCGGCCTCGTCGGGGGCGGCGTCGGCGAGCAGGCCGATCGCGTTGGCGGCCTTGGCGCGGACGGCGGGTTGCTTGTCGCCCAGCAGCGGCACCAGCGCGGGCACGATCCGCCCCGCATCCTTCTGGCCGATGACCGACAGCCGACCGGCAGCGGCGATGCGGATGAGCTCGCGGTCGTCCTTCAACGCCAGCAGCAGGCTATCGACGGCTTGCGTCCCCCGACCGAAGGACGCGGCGAAGGCCTCGGCGGCGGCAACCTGCACCGCCGGCGATTCGTCGCCGACCGCCTTCGACAGCGCCGCCCGGGCCGGGGCGGCGTCGGCGCCCATCCGCCTCAGGGCATCGGCGGCGTCGCGGCGGTCGTCGGGTCGGCGGCTCAGCAACTGCTGCAGCGCAGTGTCCACCTCGGCCCGCGTCGGCTTGGTCGCTGGCTGCATGACCGGGGGAAGACGGTCTTTAGGCACGGAGTCGGCGTTTGCCGCGGCAAGAGCGGAATGGGCCAGCAGGCCGGCGGAAAAGACGGTTGCCAGGCGGATCGGCTTAAGAAACGAAAGTTTTTGGCGCGGTCGTCGTCGCATGGTCCCTCGTCCTCCGGAGCGGTCGGCGAATCGGCCGGAATACATCGGCCGGAATCGCAGGCTCAGCAGCATACTGTGAGGCCTCGGCCGGTCTAGTAATCTCTATCGGTAGCCGGCGATTGATCTTCCCCGGCGATTCCCGATAATCGCGGTCCCGAAGCCGGGCGGCATACGTTGCCGCCGGCCGCCGGACGGACGGAAAGGAACCATTACTCACATGCGTCGCGCCAAGATCACCATCGTCGGAGCCGGAAACGTCGGGGCCACCTGTGCCCATTGGGCCGCCAGCAAGGAGCTGGGCGATATCGTTCTGCTGGATATCCCGGAGGTCAACGACCCGAAGGACCCGACCAAGAAGATCCCCAACACCATGCCCGCCGGCAAGGCGCTGGACCTGTACGAAGCGAGCCCGGTCGAAGGGTTCGACAGCCGAATCACCGGCGTGACCGATTACGCCGCGACGAAGGACAGCGACGTGGTGATCGTGACGGCGGGCATCCCCCGCAAGCCGGGCATGAGCCGCGACGACCTGATCGCGATCAACACGGGCATCGTCAAGAGCGTGTGCGAGAACGTGGCCAAGACCAGCCCGAACGCGGTGATCATCGTGGTCAGCAACCCGCTGGACGCGATGGTGTACGTGGCCTGGAAGGCCAGCGGCTTCCCGACGCACCGGGTGATCGGGCAGGCCGGCGTGCTGGACGCGGCCCGCTACCGCTCGTTCCTGGCTGAAGAGGTCGGTTGCAGCGTGGAAGACGTGCAGGCGTTGCTGCTGGGCGGGCATGGCGACGACATGGTGCCGCTCAAGCGTTACACCTCGGCCGGCGGCATTCCGATCACGCAGCTCGTCAAGGCCGACCGGCTGGAGGAGATCATCAAGCGGGCCCGCAACGGCGGCGCCGAGATCGTCAACCTGCTGAAAACCGGCAGCGCCTACTACGCCCCCGCCGCCGCCACCGTGCAGATGGCCGAGGCGATCATCAAGGACAAGAAGCGCATCCTGCCGTGTGCGGCTTACTGCGACAAAGAGTTCGGCATCGGCGGGTTCTTCGTCGGTGTGCCGTGCGTGCTGGGCACCAAGGGTGTCGAGAAGGTGATCGAGATCGAGCTCGACGCCGACGAAAAGAAGATGTTCCAGACCAGCGTGGACCACGTGAAGGAACTGGTCGCCGCGGTCAAGCTGTAAACGCCGGGCGGAACGCCATCGCCCGAGGCTGGGTCCGGTGTGTACGGCCGAGTGGTGTTGGAAGATCGGTCGAGTGACGACGTCGGCGGACCGTTGTGGTGAGAGCAAGGCAGTCGGTATGACGTCCTGGCCGCTCCCTTTGGATTCTATGGCACAACCGTTTGTCACGACCCCGGGCCACTCACCGCGCCGCTGCGCAGCGCGGGTGGCTCCGTTGTTGCGATCGCTTCTGGCGGTGCTGGTTCTTGCCGGTCTTACCGGGTGCGGCAGCGGACCGCGCATCCTGCCACGCGAAGAGCGCAAGGTCATCGACCGCAAGCTGATCGAACGCCCGAGCGGGTTTGATGTGGAGCTGTTTGCCGTCGGGCTCGATCAGCCGATCGCGACGACGTTCGACGGCGACGGCAACCTGATCATCGCCGAGGCCGGGATGAACCGGTGCGAACCCCGCATCTACGGGTTCACACCCGACGCGCGGCGGTTTGACATCTATCCCTTCGCAAAACCGCTGGTGCCGTTCCTGCGCAAGGGCACGCGGCTGTACGGGCCGGTCGGCGGCATCCTGGTGCACAACAGCACCGTGTACGTTTCGCACCGGGATGAGAACGACTTCGGCGTTATCAGCGCGCTCGATTACAAGGGCGGCATCAAGACGATCGTTTCCGGGCTGCCCGCGCAGGGCGAGAACGGTGTGACCGACCTGGCGATCGACAACCGCAGCGGCCGGCTCTACTTCGGCGTGGGTAGCGCGACCAACTCGGGCGTCGTCGGAATTGACGACCATCAGATCGGCTGGCCGAAACATCACCCCGCTTTCCACGACGTGTTCTACACGCCCGACAAGCCGATGAAGCTGCTGGGGCGTCGGTTCGATTCGCGGAATCCGGCGGCGCTATGGCTGATGCCGGACATCGCCGTTACCGCACCCTTTCAGGCGTTCGGGCAGAGCACTAATACGCTGATCTCGGGGGCGACCCGCGAGAGCCCCAAGTGCAACAGCGCGATCTTCTCGGTGATGCCTGACGGCGGCGATCTGCGGGTGGAAGCGCACGGTATTCGGCTTCCGCGGGGCCTGGCGTTCAACGAGTTCGGCACGCTCTACTTCACGAACCAGGGCATGGAGCTTCGCGGCACAAGGCCCGTGAAGGACGACCCGGACGTGCTGGCAAGATTGTTTCCGGGGGCCTGGTACGGTGCGTTCGACTTCAGCACCGACTTGCAGCCGATCAGCAATCCGCGGTTCCAGCCGCCGCTCAAGAGCATTCTGCCGACGGGATATCCGGACCTTTCGTTCCTGATCAATCATGCCGAGAGCGGGCTTGTTGCGCCCGACGACCGATTTGCCAAGAACGCGATTCTGGGTGTGATGCCGTCACAGTCTGGGGCGGCGGGCATGGAGTTCGCGCCGCCTGACGGCCCGTTCCGTCAGTTCGCCGGCAGCGCAATCGTGGCCTTGTCCGGCGACCGTTGGCCCTTCTCGGCGAGTGGCGAAAAGCTTAAGGGGTCGATCGGGTTCAAGCTGGTGCGAGTAGACGTGGACCGGGCGCAGGTTCGGGACTTTGTTCGAAACGTGCAGGACGGCCCGTCCAGCCGTCAGGGCGGCGGCGACCAGTTGCTCGAGCGTCCGGTGGACGTCAAGTTCGGGCCGGACGGGGCGCTTTACATCCTGGATCTCGGCGAGATGGAAGTCGTGGACGGGCAGGTGAAGTCGCGGAGCAATACGGGGCGGATCTACCGGGTGATTCCGTCGCGGGAAGCGGCGACGCGGGGACCGTAGGGCGGAATGTGGATTGTGGAACGTGGATTGTCGGAGGCTGCCCGCCGCGACAATCGACCCGCCACAGACTACGTCTCAATTTCAAGCGAGATGTCCAGCGCCGGGGCCGAGTGTGTTACTGCGCCGACGGCAATCCGTTCTACACCGGTCATGGCGATCGATCGGACGGTATCGAGGGTGACGCCGCCGGAGGCTTCGAGCGCCAGGGTGCCCTTCCGCCCCGCCGCATCGCGCATGTGGACCGCCTGCTCCATGGTCGGGCAGTCCATGTTGTCGAGGAGGATGCAGTGGATGCCCTCGACCTTCAGAAGCTCCTGAAGCTGGTCCAGCGCGGTCACCTCGATCTCCAGGAATCGGTCCGGCGACTCGGCCCGGCTACGGGCGACGAGCCTGATGGCCCAGTCGCGAAGGTCTCGAACGGCGACGCCGGCGACGTGGTTGTCTTTGGCGAGAATGCCATGAAACAGGCCGATCCGGTGATTTTCACCACCGCCGGAGAGCACGGCATATTTGTCAAGCGAGCGAAAGCCGGGGCGTGTCTTGCGGGTGTCGTAGATTTTCGCCTGCGTGCCGGCGACTCGACGGACGAACCGGTTGGTCTGCGTCGCGACGCCGGACATGTGCTGGAGGAAGTTCAGGATGACGCGCTCGGCCGAGAGGAGCGACCGCACGGGTCCGCGGACGCGAAGCAGCGGCGTGGTTCGCTGATCGCTGTAGCGGCCTTCGATGATCTCCATGTGAAAACCGGGGATCATCTCGACGCGAAGCCGTTCGTCGTAGGCGCGGCAGACCATCTCCACGATCGGCAGCCCGCAGACGACGCCGATCTGTTTCTGAAGGAGTGTGCCGACGGCGATCTGGTCTTCGGGAAGCGTCAGACGGCTGGTGACGTCGTCGCCATCGCCGGGGCCGAGGTCTTCCCGGCGCGCGAGCTGGATGAGTTCTTTGAGGTCGTCGATGGGTGGGAATGGGAAAGTCATACGTTAGCCCTTTTCCCATCATAGTAGGCCCCGGTTCCGAGAGCGACGCGCCGTAGGTTCGTCTGCCAGGCAGCCACAGGACTCGCTACTTCGCGGTCTTGTTCCGCTTTCCCTTGCCCTTGTTCTTCGGCTGCCAGATCTTGGACTGGCGTTCCTCGGCCTCGGTGGGAGCCAGGGCATCGCCGCTGATGGTCGGTGCGCCTTTGATCTCGTTGATCTTGTCGCGAAGCTGGGCAGCCCGTTCGAACTCCAGGTTGCGGGCGGCATCGAGCATTTCCTCTTCGAGCAGACGGAGGATCTCCGTCTGGTCGAAGCCGCCTTCGTCGGCGTGGATGGCATCGCGGGCCGTCTTGCGGGCCTTCATCTCCGACTCAAGGCTTGTGCGGATCGCCTTCTTCACTGTCTGCGGGGTAATGCCATGGTCGGCGTTGTACTTGAGCTGCACGACACGGCGACGGGTGGTTTCGTCGATCGCGTTCTGCATGGCCGGCGTGACGCTGTCGGCGTAGAGCAGCACCTTGGCATTCACGTTTCGCGCGGCCCGGCCGATGGTCTGGATGAGCGACGTTTCCGATCGCAGGAACCCCGCCTTGTCGGCGTCGAGGATCGCTACGAGCGACACTTCCGGCAGGTCGAGCCCTTCACGAAGCAGGTTGACGCCGATCAGTACGTCGAAGTCGCCCTTGCGGAGGTCGCTGAGGATCTCGACCCGTTCGAGCGTCTGGATCTCGCTGTGCAGGTATCGCCCGCGTAGCCCCGCTTCCTGGATGTAAGCCGCCAGGTCTTCACTGAGCCTCTTCGTCAATGCCGTGACAAGTACGCGCTCGCCCGACGCCACGCGATCTTTGATCGATGCCAGCAGGTGCGGCACCTGGCCTTGCGCGGGGTGGATTTCGATGACCGGATCGATCAAGCCGGTTGGGCGGATGATCTGTTCGATCACTTCGCCGCCGGTGCGTTCCAGTTCCAGCTTGCCCGGCGTCGCCGAGACATAAACGCACTGGTTGATCATCTGCTCGAACTCTTCGAACTTCAGCGGGCGGTTGTCGAGCGCGCTGGGAAGCCGAAAGCCGTGCTCGACAAGCACCTCCTTCCGCTGGCGGTCGCCGTTGTACATCGCCTTGATCTGCGGCAGCGTGACGTGGGATTCATCGATGACGAGCAGGTAGTCGTCGGAAAAGTAGTCGAGCAGCGTGGAAGGCTTCTCGCCGGGCTGACGACCGTCGAGGTGCCGGCTGTAGTTTTCGATCCCGCCGCAGTAGCCGACCTCCTGGATCATCTCCAGGTCGTACTTGGTGCGGGCCATCAGGCGTTGCGCCTCGAGCAGCTTGCCGTCGTTCTTGAGCGCAATCACCCGCATCTCAAGTTCATTCTTGATCGCCTGGATCGCGCTCTCCACCTTGTCTTCCGGCATCACGTAATGCACGGCCGGGTAAATGAAGATCGACTCGTGATTGCCAAGGATTTCGCCGGTCAGCGGGTTGATCGAGTCGATGTTGGTGATCTCGTCGCCGAAGAACTCAATGCGATACGCGAACTCTTCGTAGCTCGGCTGTAGTTCGACAACATCGCCGCGAACGCGGAACGTGGCGCGTTTGAAGTCCATGTCATTGCGGCTGTATTGCAGTTCGATAAGCCGTTTCAGCATGTCGTCGCGGTCGGTCTCGACGTCCTTGCGGATCGGCAGCACGCTCTTCTGATAACTTTCCGGCGAACCAAGGCCGAAGATGCACGAGACGCTCGCAACGATCAGCACGTCGCGACGGCTGACGAGATTGCTCGTCGCCGACAATCGAAGCCGGTCGAGATCGTCGTTGCGGCTGGCGTCTTTCTCGATGTAGATGTCCCGCTGCGGGATATACGCCTCGGGCTGGTAGTAGTCGTAGTAGCTGACGAAGTATCCCACCGCGTTGTGGGGAAACAGTTCCTTGAACTCTTCATAAAGCTGGGCCGCCAGTGTCTTGTTGTGGCTGATGACCAGCGTCGGCCGGTTGAGCCTGGCCACCGTGTGGGCCATGGAGAACGTCTTGCCCGACCCAGTAACGCCCATGAGCGTCTGGAACTTCTTTCCCTCGTGAACGCCGGCGACGAGCTTGTCGATCGCCTGTGGCTGATCGCCCTGCGGGGAGTACTTACTGACGACCTGAAAATCTGGCATGGGAAGGCTCCGTTGACCTGCGCATCGGCTCGACGCAGTTCATCATACGCTCGTCGGGTGCGATTCAGCGGGCGGCTTGAGTTGTTGTCGGTGCGGGGAAGATCAGATGGGGCCTGATCTGCTCGAGCATGGTTCCGCCGATGCCGCTGACGGCGGCAAGGTCGAGCAACTCGCCATAGGGAAGCTGACCCGGGTGCCGGCTCATCCAGTCGAGGCGGTGCTCGACGATCGCCTTGGCGCGCTTCTCGCCGAGGGACGGAATCGCGGCCAATTCCTGCCAGGTGGCGGTATTGGGATTGAGCCGATCCGCCAACTCATCGAATCTCGAAGGCCGAACGGGTTGGGGATCTGTGATGTGGCTCGGATTGCGGATCGCGCGCCAGGTGAGAACACCAAGTACGAAGGCAAGCACGACCGCCATCCCCCGCCGCTGTCGAGGCGTCCACGCCAGCCGCTCGGCGAGTGTGGTCCGGCGCGTCACTGTCGAAGACGCGTCCGGACGGCCCGGATCGCTCGACAACGGAGGTGCGCCGGTTGTGCTGGCTTGGTCGTCCGGCTGGTACTGCATCGGGAAAGATACCGCCTGTTTTCCTTACGCTATTTCCTCGGAAGGGGCGGCGGTGTGGGCGGCGTAGCCGGTTGCGCGGGGGCACCATGCGCCGTCGGAACCTGCACCGGCGGCGGTCGAAACTTCTCGCGCAGCTGCTGCAGCTTGGTAAACGCCGCCTTGGGCTGCAACATGTCGTCGAGCAGTCCGCCACCCGGCAGGGACGGTTTGACGTCCGTCAGGTTGTTCCAGGCGATCGCCTCGACGAACGGCTTGCTGAGCGCCATCTGATACACCGCGTCCATCCATTCGGCCTGAAGCTGCGGATCCCACGGCCGGTGCCAGCGACCGGCCTGATCGGGGTTCAGCCGACCGCCGGTGACGTCGCCCGGATCGGCATTGTGCCGCCCTGGCACGCCGATCGCCGTGATGAACACGGGCTTTCCGAGGGTGGCAAACTTGTCGAGCGCGCAGCTCATCTGGAACAGATCCCGGTTGAAGTTCCCGGTCGTCGGCACGCCCAGCTCAATTTCCAGCCCGAATGCTTCGAAGGCAATTCCGGCATTGGCGAGCATCTCGGCGTACAACATCGGCGGTACACCGGCGGGCGCGCCGCCGCGTCCGCGGGCATGGTACTCGCCGAACGGATGGGTGATCGTCACCAGGGTGCGGGCACCCGGCAGAAGCGTTTTCACCTGCGATACCAACAGGCGAGTCAGCTCGATAATCTGCTCGAAACTCAGCGAAAACGCCGTGTTCGACTGTATCCCCGCGACCACATTCCAGACCGCCACCGCCTTGCGATAGCGCGTCACCATCTTCTGCACGTAGTCGTACGCCATCTCCCGGAGCATGTCGAAGTCGTGTTCCCAGATGACCATCCAGTCCGGGACGTTCTGCGAGTCGAGCCGTACCAGCGGGCCGGCGATCGTCGGCACGCGGCGTTTGCTCAGGAACTCGACCCACTCATCGACCGGGGCCGGGTTGAACGACTGCTCCTGCGGCTGCACTTCCTTCCAGCTCATCGGTACGACGGCATAGTCGAACTGCGTCGCGACCATCTCGCGATAGCGCTCATTGTTCACCTGCGGGTCGATCCGGCACCCGAAGACATGCTTCACGAAACCGTTCGTCTGCTTGCGCCGGTTCAGCAGGAGGTCGGTATGGAACGTCGCCAGCTGCTCCGACAGATCGATTGCCATCTCCAGCGCGCGATCGGCCAGGCCGGCGGCGACGGCGGGATCATGCAGTTTGCCGAGCGTCTCGGCGAACAGCATCTGACCCTCGTGCAGTTTCTGAAGGAACTTCTCGAACTTTGGAAAATCGAAGAGGTTCCAGTCTTCCTGCTTCTGAACGATCTTCATCAGCCGGAATCGCGCCAGCTCGACGTTGAGAACATAAGGCTTCTCCCTCGGCTGTAGACGGGTGGTTTCCAGGATGAAGCTGCCGAGCGGGCCGACGTCCCACAGGAGCGCGATACCCACGGCATGGTCGTCCTTGCGATTGACGATCAGCAGGCCGTCGCGGAACAGAATCTCACCGGGGACGGGAACGCTTTCGGGCCCGATCGCCATCGCGGCGACGGGTTCGAAAGCCGTCAGCCGGGCGCCGTTGCGATAGATCTCAAACTTGACTGGCATAGGAATACTTGTCGGCAACGCCAGGACGGCCACATGGCGCGCCGGAGCGGTGGGAAATCTTAACATTGACGGGGACGTGGCACCAAGCCGATCCGGCTTATTCTGGTGCGGGCGAACTAGCCCAGGGGTTCTTCAACGGCCTCGCGGACATATTCGTTCGTCTGTAGCTCATGTGCCAGAGTACTCGGCGTGCAATGGCCGGGAAGCAGACGGGTATCCCCGGGCAGCCTCATGATGCGGCGAATGGACGCGTTTAACGCGGGGTGGCTGCAATCGGGGAAGTCCGTCCGACCAACCGCACCACAGATGATCAGATCGCCGCCGACGAGCAGCTTCTGATCGGCGAAGTGGTAACAGACATGCCCGGGGCTATGGCCTGGCGTGTGGATGACCTCCACTTTCAAGCTGCCAAGCTTCAGCACGTCTCCGTCGTCTACGTAAGCGTCGGCCTTGCGGGCCGGAATGCTGAACGGGAGCGGGAACATGGAATTGGGCTTGAGAAGCTTCGGCTCGTCCAGCCGATGCACAAGCACCTTTGCCTCCGGAAATGCCTCGGTGATGGCGGCGTGATCGGCAATGTGGTCGACGTGGCCGTGTGTGAGCCAAAGGCCGATCACGTTCCAGCCATTCTTCCTGGCCTGGTCTAGCAGTACGCCGACGGTGTTGTCCGGCGCATCAAAGATCACCGCCTGCTTCGCAACTTCGTCGGCGATCAGGAAGCAATTGGTCGAGAACAGCCCGCCTCGGGCGGTGAGAACTTGCATCGCCCTACGGTAGCCGCAGAGAAGGCAAAATCTCAAATGCCGGGCGAGGCGGCAGACTGGAAATCGCGAAACTGAAATCTCCAATTTGACATGCTTGAGATCTCGAATCTTCGGTACGACGGCCCCGAATTCAGGCCGGGCGCGGCAACGCGGCGTACTTGGCCAGTCCCTGTTCCCACGTCGGCATGGGCTTGCCGACAAGCTTCTCGTAAGGCGACAGGTCAAACACGCTCCACGCCGGGCGGTGCGCCGCGTTGGGCTTGACCTGCTTCCATTCGGCGCTGGTGCTGGGATCGAGCGAGGCCGGCGTCACGCCGAACGCCTGCATGATCCCCTGGGTGAAGCCGAACCAGCTCGTCTTGCCGGCGTTGCTCAGGTGCCAGACGCCGTTACCGCCGTTGTCGAGCACATTGAACGTGGCGTCGGCGAGGTCGAACGTGTACGTCGGCGAACCGATCTGGTCGGCAACCACCTTCAGCGGCTTGCCGGCTTTAGCCGCGCCGAGCATGGTCTCGACGAAGTTCTTCCCGTGCGGGCCGTAGAGCCATTGCGTACGGGCGATCATCCACCGTTTGGGCGCGTTCTGCTGCAGCATCTGCTCGCCGAGTAGCTTGCTCCTGCCGTACGCGCTGAGGGGTTCGAGCGGATCGGTCGCCTTCCAGGGTTCGCCGGTCTTGCCGTTGAAGACGTAGTCGGTGCTGTAATGCACCAGTGCGGCGTTCGCCTTGCCACATGCCTTGGCGAGCAGACCGACGAGCGTGCCGTTGACGGCGTTGGCGACATCCGGCACTTCCTCGCACTTGTCCACGTTCGTGAACGCGGCGCAGTTGAGCACCAGCGTCGGCTTGAACTCGTCGAACGCGCGGCTGACATCGGCTTCCTTCGTCAGGTCGTGCGTATCAACATCGATCGAGGCGAACTTGTGTCCGCGGGCGGCGAGGGTCTGCTTGATGGCGTATGCCAGCATGCCATTACCGCCGGCGATGAGGATGGAGTCGTAGAGAGGCATAGTGTTCCGTTGTGGTGCAGGCTTTCCAGACTGCATCGTCAAAGGTGCAGGCTGGAAAGCCTGCACCACAATCATTCCGCCAATTTCGCGATGCCGGGTGCCGTCAGCCGGTAGAGGTTCCACTCCTTCATCCGGACTGCGCCCAGGCTCTCGTAGAACTCAATCGACGGCGTGTTCCAGTCGAGCACCGACCATTCCATACGCCCGCAGTCGCGAGCACTGGCGACCTTTGCCAGCGCGACCAATAACGCTTTGCCGATACCCTTGCCGCGAAGCTCGGGCAACACGAACAAGTCTTCCAGGTAGATGCCCGGCTTGGCGAGCCAGGTCGAATAGTTGTGGAAGAACAACGCAAAACCGGCCGGCTCGCCACGGTAACGGGCGATCAGCACCTCGGCGTAAGGCCGGTCGCCGAAGAGGGTATCGGCAAACATCGCTTCCGTCGCCACCATCTGGTCGGACAGCTTCTCGTACTCGGCGAGGAGCGTTACGAAGCGATGGATGATCGGAACATCGGCGCGGGTCGCCGGGGCGATAATGATGTCAGGATCGGGCATGCCGACATCGTAGGGTCCGCCTTGGCGGACGCGAAGGGCCGATGGTTACGGTGCAGGCGTCGCACGGGCCGGCAACGGGAACGGCTGCAGAAAAAGCCGCGTCCGCCAAGGCGGACCCTACAAGCTTCGCATCGCCCGTTTACAGATTCGCGCCGTCGCCAATGACTTCGAATCCTTCTGCCAGCGTTTGCACAACGTCTTCACCCATTTCGGCTGCGACTTACCGGCGTCGTTCAGCCAGTTCGCGACCGAATCCTGCACGTATTTCTCCCCGTCGGCCCGCAGCGGTTCCAGGATCGGCAACGCCAACTCCGGCGTTGTCTTGAGCAGGTTGATGTGACTGCACCAGACGCCCCGCGGCCGGGTGACTTCGCTGGCAAACCGTCTGATCGCCGGCGAGGCGTCGGCGGTCCATGGCGTCAGCAGTGAGATCGCGGCTTCGATGTTGGCGGCAACGTGCGGCCGAACCGCGAGCCACGCCCATTCACGCACGCCGAAGTGCGGATCGTCGGCCAGCGGGCGGATGCGCGACAACCGATCTTCCAGGGAGATGCCGGGCGTGAGACCGACAACATACGCCGCCCAGCCGCGGACGGTGTCGCTCGGACTTTGCGAAAGCTTCCTGAGGTCCTTCGGCTTGGAATGGTCGAGCAGACACTGCGCCGCTAGCGCCATTCGGCGGGTGATGCCCAGCGCCGGATCAATCGAAGCAAGGCTTTCAGGCCGAACGCCGGGAGCCACGGCCTGCATCAACTTCTGGAAATCGACGGCCAGGCCTTCGACCAGGTTTCGGGCCGCCATGGTGCCGTTGTTCAGCCGGATCAGAACGTCCTGGGGAATGGCTGAGATGCGGGCAGCCGGGCCGGCGTTTGGCATGACGTTACCCCTGGTTCGGCGGCCGCATGATGACAGGAAATCCACCCGTCGAGTTCGGTGCGGGGTTGTCCCAGATCACAGAGACCTTGTCCGTCAGCAGGCCGAGAAACCATCCGCCACACCTGGCCCATCCGGCGTGGGTGTGGCCTTCGAAGGTGCGAACGCAGATCCGGTAAACGGTCTGCCCCTTGCTCGACGTCCAGAAGAATGGCCCGCGAAAAAACCAGCGGAACCTGGCCTCAACGAGCTGTAGCGCATTTGCTTTGGCCCAGTCTTCGAGCATTCGCCGGGAACGGCCGAACTGCCAGAAGAACGTACCGATTGCGACCGCAGCGACGAGCAGAAAGACAGGAAGCACGAACCAGGCCGGCGCTACGCCGCCAGCTTTTGCGATGAAGACAGGTAGGCCTTGCGAATACATCCGTCGTCCTCATCAGGCTCGCGGCGTTACCGTCCCGCGTACTGCGTCTCGTAGTACTTCAAGTACTCCCCGCTCTTGATCGCCCGCCACCAGGACTGGTTATCGATGTACCACTGGATCGTGGTCTTGATGGCGGTTTCGAACTTGTACTTCGGCCACCAGCCGAGTTCCGTCTGGATCTTGGTCGCGTCGATCGCGTACCGGCGGTCATGGCCGGGGCGGTCTTTGACGTACGTGACCACCTCGTCCCAGTTCTTGCCCATCTCGCGGATGAGGGTTTCGGTGATGACGCGGTTGGTGATCTCGTTGTTCCCGCCGACGTTGTACGCCTCGCCGAAGCGGCCCTTGTTGAGCACCGTGTAGATCGCGTCGCAGTGGTCTTCGACGTAGAGCCAGTCGCGGATGTTCAGGCCGTCGCCGTACAGTGGGACCTTCTTGCCTTCCATCAGGTTGGTGACGAACAGCGGAATGAGCTTCTCGGGGAAGTGGTACGGGCCGTAGTTGTTGCTGCAGCGGGTCGTCAGCACCGGCATGTGGAACGTGTGGAAATACGACCGCACCAGGCAGTCGCCACCGGCCTTGCTGGCGCTGTAGGGGCTGTTGGGCTGCAGCGGCGTTTCTTCGGTGAACTTGATCTCCGGCTTGTCCTCCGGCAGCGTGCCGTAGACCTCGTCGGTGCTGACGTACAGGAACTTCTGCACGTTCTTGGCCTTGGAGACGTCCAGCATCACCTGCGTACCGACGACGTTGGCCTGCACGAACGGCCCCGAGCCGAGAATGCTGCGGTCGACGTGCGACTCGGCGGCGAAGTGGACGACCTCGGTCACCTTGTGATCGTCAAACGCCTTGGTCACGGCGGCGGGATCGCAGATATCCCCCTTCACGAACACGAGCTGGTCGGGGTGCTTGGCGAGCAGGTCCTGCAGATTGGCCAGGTTGCCGGCGTAGGTGAGCTTGTCGAAAGCGACGAGCTTCACCTGCTCCTTGCGGTTGAGGAGCATGCGGACGAAGTTCGAACCGATAAAGCCGGCAGCGCCGGTGACGAGGAGAGTACGCATAGTGTTTTGTAGGGCGGGCACTGCCCGCCGGAGTAACTAGCTGCCTTGTCGCGAGCCTAAGCCTGCTCAGAGGAACGTCTTTTCAGCATCAGCGCGATTTCATAGCCCGGCATGAAGTTTTTCGACAATCCCGTCTCGATCTGATAGTCCAAGAGCCTGCCATTGGTACTGATTCGGCAGGTTGCATTCTCGATCCACATCTTTCGAATCGAGGCCCAGCCGATTCGGTCGCCATTCGGTGTTTCGATGCCGCGCAGCGACATCTTCCATCCTCGAGTCCATGGGATCGTTTTGCCGGACTCTATTTCGCTGAGCATGCGAGGTCTAATAATCTCATTCAGGCGGCCAAGGAGCCAATCCAAACCTCTCGTGCTGGGGCCGTCGCTATAAAGCTTTGAACTGAGTTCAATCGGTTTTCCAGACTTCAGAAAGATCATCAGCCGCTGGCCTGACACCCCCCGAACCACGCCAAGGATACGTTGCTCGAATCCGTAGTAGCCAAATCCAACCACATCATTGATGTAGGAGAACTTTTGTTCGCCAGACCGACGAGTCACAACCAGTCCGTTCTCGTAGACCTGGTACACCGGAATATCGATCTTCAACTGGATGTAGAGGATGACCACGAATACTGCGACACACGGGATCAGGACGTAGACACCCTCAGGTCCAAGCTGAAGCACGGCCAAATAGGTTACGAGGGTACTGAGCAGGACACCAATCACCGCGACGAATACTCTATCTTTCAAAGTCGGCGGGCTACGCTCTTGCCGTGTAAAGAGCAACTCTCCATAGTCGACAGTTCCTGTCACTGTTTCCTCCCGTTTCGGCGCCGCTGGCTTTCCGTGTCTTTTGCCTTTTTGGGAGAGCACGGCCAGTCGACGCACTTGAGCCAACACCTGCGGCGGGCCGTGCCCACCCTACTCGGCTTCCTTTAGCACCCGCTGCAGGTACACGCCGTACTCACTCTTGCCCGCCGCCTCGACTAGCTTCTTCAGCTGTTTGGCGTCGATGAACTTTTTGGCGAACGCGATCTCTTCCAGGCACGCCACTTTCAGGCCCTGCCGCTCTTCGAGCGTCTGCACGAACTGGCTGCTGCTCAGGAGTGAATCGTACGTGCCGGTGTCCAGCCATGCGATGCCACGGCCCATGCATTCGACGGTCAGTTCGCCGCGGGCCAGGTACGCCTTGTTGACGTCGGTGATCTCGTACTCGCCGCGGGCGGACGGCTTGAGGTCCCTGGCGATCTGGACGACTTTGCTGTCGTAGAAGTAGAGCCCGGTGACCGCCCAGTTGCTCTTGGGCTGTTTGGGTTTCTCTTCGATGCTGAGGGCTTTAAAGCTCTTGTCGAACTCGACGACGCCGTAGCGCTCGGGGTCTTTCACCTGGTAGGCGAAGACGCGCGAACCCGATTTTAGAGCGGCCGACTGCTCGAGGGATTCGGTCAGGTCGTGGCCGTAGAAGATGTTGTCGCCGAGGATCAGGCAGACGGGCGAGTCGCCGACGAAATCAGCCCCGAGGACGAACGCCTGGGCGATGCCGTTGGGCTGTTCCTGCACCTTGTAGCTGAACTTCATCCCCAGTTGCGAGCCGTCGCCGAACAGGTCTTCGATGCGCGGCAGATCGCGCGGCGTGCTGATGATCAGCACCTCGCGGATGCCGGCGAGCATGAGCACCGACATGGGGTAGTAGATCGTCGGCTTATCGTACACCGGCAGCAATTGCTTGCTGATGCAGCGGGTGAGCGGATAGAGCCGAGTGCCGGCTCCACCGGCCAATAGGATGCCCTTCATCGCAGGATGCTCCGGAAAAACAGCGTTCGTCGGCGGCAACAGACGTCAGCATCGTTATCGTCGATGCCGGGTCGCAACATCAAGACGGTGTCCGAACGGGAAACCCGATGCCGACAAACCGCTGCCTTATCGGACGAAGATCGCGGGAGCATGTGATACCGGATGCGGAATGAGTTCGCTACCTCCTAAGGGATGCGGAACGCTTCGGGGCAAACCCGTCCCGAAGCGTTCGACCGAACCAAGAGCGGCAGTGGCGAGGTTCAAGGCACTTACGGCCGCATCTTGCGCCCTTCTTCGATGAGCTTGTTCCCTTGGGCCTGCTTGGCCCGCCCTTCGGCGATCATGCGGTCGCCTTCGGTGTTGTCTCCCTGTCGCTTGATCGCCAGGCCGCGCGCCTCGCTGGCGGCCCCTTCCTGAACCAGCAGTTCGCCACGCCGGATCGTCGCGCCGGCTTGCTCGTGCTTGTCGGCGTTCTCGAGCGTGCGTTCCCCTTCCGACTTGGTCGTGCAACCTGCGGTTACTCCGCCTGCAACAGCCAGCAGGGCGACCAAACCGGTACGAATAAGCGTGCGACGCATGAGAACCTCCATCGGTAAACGACTGTTGCGGCACGACAAACGTTGCCGGCCCTTCGTCCCGATGGTAGGAGTTGACAGCGCCTACCCCCCGTGAAACCCGCTACATGAAGCCTATTTCAGCCGGCCCGGAAATGCCGGGGCCGGCCACTCAGGCGACGACGGCCAACGATCGCAAGGTCTTGGGCGGAGCGAACGTCACATCCTCGTCGACGAGCGTTCGCGTTTCGACCACACCGCCGAACTCCTGCTGCAGTCGTTCGATCAACTCCTGGACCAGTCGTTCTGGCGCGCTGGCGCCGGCGGTGATGAACACCCCGCCGGCATCTTTGAGCCACGCGGGATCGAGCTGCTTCGCGTCGTCGATCAGGTAGCCCGCCTTGCCGATCTGCCTGGCGGTATCCACCAGCCGCTGAGAGTTTGAGCTGTTCTTGCTACCGACGACCAGCACCACTTCGGCATCGGCCGATAGAGCCGTCACGGCATTTTGCCGGTTCGTGGTCGCGTAGCAGATGTCTTCCTTCGCCGGCGCCTTGATATGGGGGAACTTGCGCTTCAGCGCGGCGATCATGCGGTTTGCGTCGTTCACGCTGAGCGTGGTCTGCGTGACGTACGCCACGCGATCGGCGTTCGGGAGGTTCAGGCGTTCGACCTCCTCTTCATCCTCGACGACAAAGATCTGTCCGGGCGCTTCACCGACGGTGCCGACGGCCTCGTCGTGGTTCCGGTGGCCGATGAATACGATCGAGTAGCCGTCCTTGGCGAACTTCAACACCTCCAGGTGAACCTTGGTGACCAGGGGGCAGGTGGCGTCAATTTCGACCAGGTTTCGCGCCTTGCTCGATTGCCGTACCGCCGGCGAAATGCCATGGGCGCTGTAAACGATCACCGCGCCTTCGGGCACTTCGTCAATTTCATTCACGAAGGTGACGCCACGACTCTGGAAGTCTTCCACGACGTGCTTGTTGTGAACAATCTCGTGGAACACGTAAACCGGCGCGCCCTTGAGCTTGAGCACCTGATCGACAACGTCGATCGCCATGTTCACGCCGGCACAGAAACCGCGGGGGTTCGCGAGGATAATCTTCATCTGGATCAATCTTATCCGCAGACCGGGCGACGCTCTAGGTGGGTGGCGGCAACTACACGAGTGTTCGGGGTGCGAACCAGCGATCGATGATCGGGGCTAGCAGTGCGACGGCAACCAGGGCAATGTACGGCCCGAGCGATACCGTGAGGTATAGCTGGGCCGCCGCCGACGCCACGCCGATCAGGACGGCGTAGAGCGTTCGCGCCCGCCGGACGAGCGGGCGGACGCTCGGTGCCGTCGCCAGGAAGAACGCCATGAACACGGCGGGCCCGGCGGTCATCTGGTAGTTCACAAAGGTGACCGCAGCCGCCCAGCCGACGTCAGGTTCGCGGGGAATGAACCAACGGTAGTACGGGCCTGTTTCGGTGATGACGGTGGGGACGGGGAGAATCAGCAGCGCGGCATACATGGATACCACAACGCCCAGCGGCACGCGGAAGTCGATCACGCCGCGGTACATAAGGAACAAGCCGCCGACGATGACGCCGATCAGGCTCGCACAACCGATGGGCGCGGGGTGCCCGCCGACAACCAGGTCTTCCAGCGGCGGCATGCGGTCCCGAAGCAGTTCGTGCATGGGCATGCGGCCGCGGTCGACAGGAATTTGTCCACGGGTGTACAGGCTGAGCCACTGTGCCGCCGGAACAATCCAGAATGCGTCGCGGCCGCCGTCGGTGGGTCGACGGAGCCACGGCTCACTGGCGATGGAGATCGCGCCAGGCGCGGCTGCGTTGAGCACGTCGCCGCTCAGGATGTGCTTGCGAGCCAAAACCCAGTGCGGGTTCAGCAGGACGGAAAACAGCGAGCCGATCAGCAGGATGGTGTAGACGGCCGGATGAAACCGGCCACCACTGCCACCGGCGAGCCAGAGGATCATCACGACGGCCACACCCGCCGCCGCCGGAAGAGGCCAGGGCGCGGTCGTGAATACGTGCGTCGCCGAGGGGGTTGGTACTTCAGAGGCGAGGTGGGCCGGCAACATGAGGCCCAGCAGCAACGCCAGCCATAGCACCTGGGGTATCTGGAGTTGGCCGCCCCGCCGTCCGATGCGCCGCCAAACCAGTGCGGCGACGAACGCCGATCCGATCACAATTGATACACAGGCCAACGCCCTGAAGCCGAACAGCGTCAGCCCGGCAACCAGGGGCACGGAAGCGCCCAGCGCGTGGACGAGGTAGAACGCCGGTACGTTGACACCGCTGTGGAGGACCGGACCCGGGCGCGACCTTACCCGACAGACGACGCGGGCGCTCTGCGCAAAGTCCAGAGGCCTTTCGGTCGGCGCTTCGGTGGGATTCGGGGAGCTGACGGAGGCGTCCATGCGTGCCGTGAGTGTAACAGCCCCGACGGCCTTGATGCACTCAGGCGACCGACTTGCCCGACCCGGCGACGATTACCGTCGGGGCGATCTGGCAGCTGAGGACCTCTTCGAGCAGGCGGAACTTCTTGCGACGGCTGTAGACGCGGCGTGCTTTGGCGCTGTCCTGATCGAGGTAACACGTCACGTGCAACGTGTTGGCCCGAAGAGCAGAACGACGCGTCAGCCCGAACACGACACGCGGCGGCGCGTGAAACTTGCCGCCAAGGTCTCGGTTATCGAGGCCGTCGGCAGCGCGGAGCAGGGCCAGCGTACGATAAAGTCGTTCGTGGTCGTCGCCGGCGGAAAGAACATCGTCGCGACCCGGCGAAGGGACCTTCCCACGGTGATACAGGGTAAGGTACACCAGGTGTCGCCGTTCGGCGGGCAAGAGGGGGAGCGACCGTTCGCTGCGGAGCAGTTTCGCGCCCTGTTCCGGGTGGGTATCGTCGCAGACGGCCCGGCCGACGTCGTGAACGATGGACGCCCAGCGGAGGAGCCGAAGATCGGCGGCATCGAGTTGATGGAGGTCTCCGACGACATCGAACAAGTCGGTTGCGATGTCGGCGACACGCTGCTCGTGATCGATCGAGCCCAGCGTCCGTTTGACCCAGCGCTCGAGCGAGACATGGACAGCGCAGGAGAGATCGCGATTGGCGACATCCAGCCCAAACGGACCGATCCGCCAGCCGTCAACCGAACGGGCCGTGGAGCGAGTGCCTGGGGTTAAGAACGTGGAAGGCATGAGAACACAAGCCTCGGAGATGTCCAATCACATGTCGGCCGCCGGTTTGCGTTGCCTCGGCAATGGGTGACCGCTTTCCCTAGAACTCCGTTATCGTTCGTAGCGTAGACCGTCGTAATGAGCCTCGTGTAAAGAATCGGTCAAGATTGCATGCAAACTTGGGAAAGATTGACAAAACCAACTGTAGCAAAAAGTGGGGCAGCCCGAAGTGATACGCCGTGTGCGACCGGCATGGCGATCTCAGGCACGAGGCTCTGTGCATCGCCATAGGTCCCAACGACGGTTACACTGCTTTCGTTCTCTCGGACGCAATGATCCTGTTGCCGCCCAAACCCGGCCGGTCTCGTGATGACCCTCATTCCCAAGCCACTTCGCCACATTCCGAAGCTCGAAGCCAAGGCCGTTCTCCTGGCTCTGGCTGTCGGAATCGTTCTGACGAGCGCCAAGTTCACGGGATATTTTCTGACCGGCTCGGCCGTCATTTTCTCAGACGCGCTGGAGTCGATTGTCAACCTGGCCGCTTCGATCTTCGCGCTGTACTCGCTCGCCGTCGCCCATCTCCCTGCCGATGAAAGCCATCCTTACGGCCACGGGAAGGTTGAGTTTCTGGCGGTAGGCTTTGAGGGGGGCATGATCCTGATCGCGGGCATCATGTCGCTCGTCAAAGCGGTGGACGTGTTTCGCAACATCGACCAGGCGTTTCAGCCACAAAACCTGGCCATCGCACTGGTGCTGATGGCCGGTGCGCTGGTCGTGAACGGTATTACCGGGCTGTGTCTGATTCGAACCGGCCGCAAGCTGGGCTCGGTCACACTCGAGGCTGACGGCCATCACCTGATGTCCGATGCATGGACCAGTGTCGCGGCCCTGGTGGCGGTTCTCGCGGTGAAGCTCACCGGCTGGGCCTGGCTTGACCCGCTGGCGGCGATCCTCGTCGCGGGCTACATCGCCTGGGTGGGTATCGGCCTGCTCCGCCGCGCCGAAGCGGGTCTGACCGATCGGCAGGACCGGTCCGACGCCGCCCTGCTCAGCGGGATTCTTGATGCCCACCTCCCCGGCGGCAGCAAGTCCCCGACGGTCTGCAGTTATCACAAGGTCCGCCACCGCCACGCCGGCAGGTATCATTGGGTCGATTTCCACCTGGTCGTACCGGCGGACTGGGATGTTCTTAAAGGACATCAGGTCGCAACGGCGATCGAGGAAGAGCTCGAAGCCGCTATCGGCGAGGGAAACGCGACTGCGCACGTCGAACCCTGCATTCGCGATCAATGCACCCAATGCGGCCGACCCGCCTGACCGGAAGTCGCGACCGCCGCCCAATCGCATGAAAACGACAGCGGAGATGCCCCATTGGCTCCCAGCCCCCGTGGGCCCTTTCTGTTGAACCGGTCGCTTCGGTTGTACCGTCCGTTACATTGGCGGACATCTGCCAATTCAAACGAGGGTACCCATGCGACACAACATGAAAGCCGTCGGCGGTCGCCGGCAGCGTTTTGCATCCGTGGAACGACTGGAACAACGGCAATTGCTCACCACGTCGCTTTCGGCGGCGGGTGTGCTGACCGTCAACGGTACCGCATTAGCCGACGCGGTGACCGTGAATGTGGTCTCAGGCCTTGTGCAGGTGAAGGAAGGCGGCGTCGTCAAGGGAAACTTCACCCCGGCACTGGTCAAATCGATCATCATCAACGGACTGGCCGGTAATGACTCGCTGCAGGTCTTTGACGCCGTCACCGCTCCGGCAACCCTCAATGGCGGCGACGGGGACGACTTCCTCCGCGGCGGCGGTGGCAAGGATGTTCTCAACGGTGGCAACAATAACGACGTCCTCGACGGCGGCCTGAAAGGTGACGTCTTCAACGGAAACGCCGGCATCGACTTCGCCGACTACTCCGCCAGGACCACCGCCGTCAACGTCTCGCTGGACGGCGTCGCCAATGACGGCAACCCCTCGCTACTCGAGAACGACAACGTCATGCCCGACGTCGAAAACATCCGAGGCGGCAGCGCCGGCGACACCCTCGCCGGCAGCGCGCTCGCCAACATCCTGATCGGCAACGGCGGCAACGACACCCTTCGTGGCGGCGGCGGACGCGACGTCCTGTTCGGCGGGAATGGCACCGACACCCTCAACGGCGACGCCGACGACGACCTGCTCATCGGATCGAGGACCACTTACGACACCAACGTGGCGTCCCTCCGGGTCATCGGAGCAGAATGGAGCAATCCGGCGAACAGTTATGCCACCCGAATATCGCGCCTCAAGGCCGGAACGCCGGGGGTGAAACTCGACAAGACGACTGTACCGGCCGACCTGGCAACCGACACCGATACCGCCGGCGCGGGCCAAGACTGGTTTATCACGCACTGGGGCGATCTGGTGAAGGACAGGCTCGCGACGGAAACCGTCACACTCATCTCGAGTCCCATTCGTTTCACTTCCCAGACACGGGAAGTCATCACGTCCGCCGGGCCCGACGGCTTCGACGAAAAGAAGAAGTCGTCCACCAGTCTTGCGGCCTTCACGCAGACGCTTGCGTCATCCTTTGTCGATTATCCGGCGATGGAATCGGCGTTCGGAAACGCGTCTCAGACGTCGAGCCTAAGCGACACGAAATTGAGCTTCTCCGGGAGTTCATCGGCGTCGTGCTTCGACAGTGGAGGGACTGGCGTTTCGTCGTTCCTCGTTAGCTTCTATCTTGATGAGCCGCGAGCCTACACACTGACTTACACCTGGTCGCGCGAGGGCAACGACGGCCGTTCCGGTGTAGCGGTCCGGCTTCGGCGCGGGGCGACATCATTGGTGGATTTCGTCAAGGACGACGGAACCCACCCCAACACCGTAGCCAGCAAAAGTGGGACACTGCAGCCCGGCCAGTACACCCTCGAGTTGATCAGCAGTGCCTCTGCCTTCGGTTTCGAGAACACGAAGGCCGGACTGTCCGCCGTGCTTACGACGACACCCGCTGCCTGATGGGGCATACACCAAATGCTTTCCGAACTGGCGCGGCGCGGTGTTACCATGCGACCATGAGAATCAACCGGCTATCAGGCATCCTGCTCCTGCTGGCGGCCAGTGGCGTTTGCGCAGCCGCTGAAAGCGCCCCTACCGTGAGCACCGTTCGGTCAGGACGCTGGTCCGATGCAAAGATCTGGGACAATGGAAAGGTTCCGGCGGGCGGGTCGCGCGTACTTGTACGACGTGACCACGAGGTGACGTACGACATCATCACTTCGCAGCCACTCCGCTCCGTCCATATCGCCGGCTTGCTGACGTTCTCCCGCGAAAGAAACACCCGCCTTGATGTGGGGCTCCTGAAAGTCCAGGAAGGCGAGGACGTCAGCGAGACCGGCTTCGACTGCACGGCGCATATCCGACCCGCCGTTGCCGTACCTCAGCCCGACAATACGGTGGCGGACATGCTTGCACCCACACGGGGTGCACTCGAGGTCGGGACGGCTCAGGACCCGATCCCTGCTGGTGTATCTGCGGTCATTCGCCTGACGGCGTTCGAGGGTGCCGATCGAAGTTCGCTGCCGGCGATCGTCTGCTGTGGCGGGCGCATGGACTTTCACGGCGCGCCGATGTCACAGACTTGGACTCGCCTCGGCAGTGCCGTCGCCAAAGGCGATGGTGCCGTCAGTCTGCTTGATACGGTGACCGGATGGCACGTCGGCGACCGGGTCCTTCTCACCGCCACCACGCGTCAGATCAAGCGCAACCAGACCTTCCGCCCCTCCACAAAAGACAGCACACAGACTGAAGAACGCCTGATCACCGCAATCGACGGCCAGAAGCTCACGCTCGACCAGGCGGTGGCGTTCGATCACACCGCCGACGGCGACTACCGCGGCGACATCGCCAATCTGTCGCGGAACGTGGTCGTGGAATCCGCCGACCCAAAGGGCATCCGCGGCCACACGATGTATCACCGTAATTCCCGCGGATCCATTTCGTACGCCGAGTTCCGACACCTCGGGAAGGAGGACGTGCTGGGTCGTTACAGCCTTCATTTCCACCTGGCCGGCGACACGATGCGCGGCACGAGCGTGATTGGTGCAAGCATCTGGGACAGCGATAACCGCTGGATCACCATTCACGGTACCAACTACCTGGTCGTCCGCGACTGCGTGGGCTACCAGTCCAAGGGCCACGGCTTCTTCCTGGAGAATGGAACGGAAGTCTACAACGTGCTTGATCGGAACCTTGCCGTTCAGGCGTACATCGCCAAAAAGCTTCCTGACCAGGCATTGCCGTTTGATGCCAACGACGGTTCGGGGTTCTGGTGGGCGAATAGCCTCAATGCCTTTACTCGGAATGTGGCCGCGGAGTGCGACGAATACGGGTACTTTTTCCAGGCGATGGAGACGCCTGCTTTCAAGCTGACCTTGGATGTTCGCCGACCGGATGGATCGCACGCCCCGACGGATGTCCGGACGCTGCCGTTTCTTCGCTTCGAGGACAATGAAGCCAACTGCCAACGGCGACACGGATTTAATCTTGGAGGCGGCGTTCCGTTCGGAACCGGTGTCGCGGGTGTCGGGCCGGACGTGCAGCACCCGTTTGTGATCCGCAACTTTCGTGTTTGGAACTCTCACTGGTCCATTCATCCCGTGTCACCTTCGGTGATGATCGACCGCCTCGACTGCCACGTGTGCGAGTACGGTATTTGGCGACCCGTGTACAAGGATCACGCATACCGAAACATTCGGCTCGATCAAATTGCGGTAAGTCCGGAGTTTTCGCCGCAGGGCCGCCGGCCAGTCGAAGCGGATTATCCGAAGCCGCTGGACATCGTGGACGATCTGCCGCCGGTCACCGTTATCACCGGTCACGCGCGGCGCGAGGGCAAGATCCTGGTGCGCGGCACCACCATTGACGACGGCGCGGTGAAGTCTGTCCGGATCAACGGCAAGGAGGCCCATTCGTCACGCGCGAACTACGCCGAATGGGAGATCGAGTTGGAAGCGGCCAGCAAGGCGCCGATCGAACTGGAGGCCGTCGCCGAAGACGCCGCCGGCAACCTCGAAAAGACGCCACATCGCTTGAGGGTGGAAGGCAACTAGTCGCGCCGTCCGCGGCCGAAAAGAAAAGCGTCCATCGGCCGGTCGGTCCGATGGACGCTGCTGGTGCGATGCAATTTGTTCTCCTAAGCGACGACCAGATCGCCTTCATCCAACGCTCACTCGACTACTTGCCTTTGACGTCAAAGCTGAAGATCAGTTCCTGGTCCCGCAGGTACATCTTCCCGTTCGCGATCACGGGGTGCGTCCAGACCTTGCCCTTGGGGTTTCGGTTTTTGGTCTGTGGCGTGAGCGTGAACCGGCCGTGCTCCTTCCAGCCTTCCGGGGATGCGTCGATGATCACGACCTGGCCGTCTGATTCGCCGAGCAGGTACAGTTTGCCGTCGGCGAAGGTGATGGCGCCCTTGCCCAGCGCCTTCTTCTCGGCCCAGACCTGCTTGCCGGACTTGAAGTCCTGGCAGACCCATCCGGCCTTGTCGGAATAGCCGTAGAGGTGCTCACCAACGAGCACCACGCCGCCGTGGTGATTGATTATGACGTCGTTCTGATAGACCTCCGTCACCTTATTTCCCGAGCCGATATTGACCATCTTGCAACCGACGCCGTAACCCGCGGCGACGTAGACGTTGCCGCTGTGGTAGATCGGCGTCGGAATGACGGCCGTCTTGCCTGGGAAGTCGGTCACCCACAGCACCGCGCCGGAAGAAGGATCAAGGCCCACGACCTTGGCCATCGTGCGCTGAATGAACTGGCGCTTGCCGTCGTGATCGACGGCGATGATCGATGAATACTGCGCGCCTTCAGTGAAATCGGCGCTTTGCCAGAGCACTTTTCCGGTCTTCTTGTCGAACGCCGCAACGGCGCCCTTCGCCCCGCCGGGGGTGCAAACGACTTTGTCGCCGTCCACGAGCGGGCTTTCGGTATATCCCCAGCCGGGCGTCTTGCCGCCGAGGTCGCGCATGGACGCTTTCCAGACGGTCGTACCGTCGGACGCCTTGGCACAGATGAGATTTCCCTGGCCGCTGAGGGTGTAAATGTGTTCGCCATCGACAGTAGGCGTCCCGCGAGGACCGTCGCCCCAACCATTGGTCAGTAGAGCACCGATCGGAACGGCCCACTTCTGGCTCCCGTCCTTGACGTTCAGCGCGATCAGCATTTCGGTATCGCCGCGAGCGCCCATCGTATAGAGGGTTTCGCCGACGACCGCGAACCCGGCATAGCCAAGTCCACCGTCTTTATAGATCCAGTCGAGCTTCGGTCCGCCGGCCGGCCACTGCTTCAGGAGTCCCGTCTCCTTGGAAATGTCCGTCCGATCCGGTCCGCGCCACTGCGGCCAGTCGGCTAGCACACCAGCGCCCAAGGACGATGACAACAGAACGGCCGCAGCCAGTTGCTTGATGCTTTTCATGTGGGTCTACCTGATTTGTAACGGGATAATGGCGTGGTCTTTCACGCCTGGAGGGAAGCATACCGAGTACTTCCACCGACAGAGAACTCAGAAGTCGTGGAAAATTGTGGCTCTTTTACAGGCCGTAGGGCTAATGCTGAGGCAGAACGAGTTCAACCTCCATGAACTGGTCCGGCTCCCTGGCGTATGCCGTCGCGAGCTGGGTAAGGGTCGTCCAACGCGTCTTGTGGTGGGCCCGCTCAAAGTTCGGAGGCTCGGCGGGAAGCGCAGCCAGCAGTTCCTTCCGCATGATCATGACGCGGATCTTGCGTGTTTTCAGATCGCCGGCAGATTCAAAGGTCAGACAGACAAGGAATGTCGCGGATTGGACGGGAATACCTATGTCGCGACGGAGAAAACCATCGGCGAATTTCTCGCTCAGCTCGTTCAGCACGGCATTGAGCATGAACCAGCGATCGTTCTTCTCGAGTGGCAACAGGGCACTATTGGCATCGGTGCGCGACGCCGCGTCCACGATCCGCTCGGTCGCCACCTTGTTGAGGAAGACATCGATCGTGTTCTTCTCGATCAGCGTACGGATGCGGAGCGTGTTATCGGTAATGCTGTTAAGCGAGAAGTTGACCCGCTCAAGGAATTCCTTGCGTGCCCATTCACGCTGGGCTCTCCGCCGCCCAATCCACGCGCCGAACAAAATGCTGAACAGAGAGATGAGTATCTGATGCCAGTGGCTTTTGAGCAGATCCACCAGGTGCTGGAAAACTTCGCCAAAGTCCATACCGGCATCGTGACACGGCCACCAAGAGATTCAAGCGGCGACCGACACATCGGCCGGATTCACGGCTTGCGGTCTCCGCGTCAGAGAAATGGATGAGCCCCCACTGCGTTCTCGCCAAACGAACAACGCCCGGCTCTCGATGAAGAGAGCCGGGCGTTGCGATGTAAATTGCCGGCAGTGACCTACTTTCCCGCTGACGCAGTATCATCGGCCCCGCGGGCTTAACGACCGTGTTCGGAATGGGAACGGGTGTGGCCCCGCGGGTATAGCCACCAGCAAAGGCCGAGTACATCGTTTCCGGTGTACTCGGCTTGGATTGCCAAGTAAATGTAAGGTTCAAGTCGCCTTCCGCGTCGCTCGCGTTGCGAGGACGGCAGAGACGTTAATCACATGCTTCGTAAAGGGTTCTTCTAATTCAGACTCTTCATCACCGATCGGGTTGCTGATCAGGACATGAGCGTTAAAGCTCCTGTCCGTTCCAGGCAAGCCGATGGGCTTGTCAAGGATGGATCAGTCGAACCACTCTGCGACCCGCAGGGCGTTAAGCCCTGCGTTTGTATCGTCGAGCGTGACGAGCGAGGCATTCAGAAGTGGGAGCCTTTCGACATCGAACGCTTTCGCATTCTCTGTCTACTGACTACCGACGACTGACTACTTCCGCTCATCGCCTCTTTTGCAACGATGATCGATAAAAGTGGTCAAACTGTCGACCGTTAGTACCGGTAACCTGAAGCTATTTCTAGCCGTACAGCTCCGGCCTATCAACCGGGTGGTCTACCCGGGGTCTCTCGCGGACGAATCCGCATGGAATCCTCGTTTTGGCATTGGCTTCACGCTTAGATGCTTTCAGCGTTTATCCGTTCCCGACATGGCTACCCAGCCGTGCCCTTAGCAGGACAACTGGTACACCAGGGGTCAGTCCTTCCAAATCCTCTCGTACTATGGAAGAATTGCCGTCAAGATTCCCACACCCACAGCAGATAGGGACCGACCTGGCTCACGCCGGTCTGAACCCAGCTCGCGTACCACTTTAATTGGCGAACAGCCAAACCCTTGGGACCGCCTTCAGCCCCAGGATGTGATGGGCCGACATCGAGGTGCCAAACCGCACCGCCGCTATGGACGCTCGGGTGCGATCAGCCTGTTATCCCCAGCGTACCTTTTATCCGTTGAGCTATGGCCCTTCCACACGGGACCACAGGATCACTAGGACCGCCTTTCAGCTCTGCTCGTGCTGTAGCACTCGCAGTCAAGCGGGCTTATACCCTTGCGCTCGACGACCGATTGCCAACCGGCCTGAGCCCGCCTTTGTACTCCTCCGTTACTCTTTTGGAGGAGACCGCCCCAGTCAAACTAACCACCTAGCACGGTTCCCTGACCAGATTCATGGCACAGGGTGAGATGACGAATGCAAACAGGGTGGTATTTCACCAACCGCTCCCCGCTGGCCAGAACCAGCGGATCAACGCGTCCCACCTATCCTACGCAGTCCACAACCGGCATCAGTACCAGGCTATAGTAAAGGTGCATGGGGTCTTTCCGTCTTGCTGCGGGGAGGCGGCATCTTCACCGCCACTTCAATTTCACCGAGTCTGCGGTCGAGACAGCGCCCAAGTCGTTACGCCGTTCATGCACGTCGGAACTTACCCGACAAGGAACTTCGCTACCTTAGGACCGTCATAGTTACGGCCGCCGTTTACGGGGGCTTCGGTCGCCAGCTTTGGGACGTATCCCTAACCGACTTCCTTAACCTTCCCGCACCGAGCAGGCGTCACACTGTATACATCCTCTTGCGAGTTAGCACAGTGCTGTGTTTTTGATAAACAGTCGCCCAGGCTGATTCCTGCGCCCTCTCTTGCGAGGAGGGACCCCTTCTCCCTAAGTTACGGGGTTAGATTGCCTAGTTCCTTAACCGCAGTTCTCTCGAGCGCCTGAGGATACTCTCCTCGCCTACCTGTGTCAGTTTTAGTACGGACAGTGCTTTGCCTGCAGTGCTTTTCTCGGCTCTTTCGCCACAGACTTCGGCAACAAAACGGCCTCGATCTTGCGAAACCTCCACGACTAATCGGAGGATCTGCTTGGAAAAAGCGCACACTGCTTTGATCTCTACACCGGTGCAGGAATATTAACCTGCTGTGCATCGTCTACGCCTTTCGGCCTCGACTTAGCTCCCGACTAACCCTGGGCGGATTTACCTTCCCCAGGAAACCTTAGGCTTTCGGCGTGCAGGATTTTCACCTGCATTATCGTTACTCATGCCGGCATTCTCACTTGTAATCGCTCCACCACTCCTTACGGTATGGCTTCAATGCGGATTACAACGCTCTTCTACCGCTGCTTACGCAGCTCGCTGCTTCGGTATCCAACTTATTCCCGATCATTTACGGCGCCGCTCTGCTCGACTAGTAAGCTATTACGCACTTTTTAAATGGTGGCTGCTTCTAAGCCAACATCCTAGCTGTCACAGCAGAATGACTTCCTCACGAACTAAGTTAGATTTAGGGACCTTAGCAGGCGATCTCGGTTGTTTCCGTCTCGACCGCGAAGATTATCCCTCGCGGACTCACTCCCAGGGTACGTCCTATGGTATTCGGAGTTTGGTAGAGGCGTGTAGGCGGGTAGCCCCACGTCCTCTTTCAGTAGCTCTACCCCCATAGGATATTTACCTGAGGCTGCCCCTAAAGGCATTTCGAAGAGAACCAGATATCTCCCCGTTTGATTAGACTTTCACTCCTCCCCGCAGCTCATGCCAGAACTTTTCAACGTTCACGGCTTCGGTCCTTCTGTCCCTTTTACGGAACATTCAACCTGGCCACGGGTAGATCACGGGGTTTCGGGCCGCACGCACACAACTCAACGCCACTTTAAGACTCGCTTTCGCTTCGGCTCCGGTGCTTGACACCTTAGCCTTGCTGTATACGTGCACTCGCCGGCCCATTATGCAAAAGGTACGCCGTCACCCATTCCCTTGCGGGCATAGGGCTCCGACCGCTTGTAAGTGTATGGTTTCAGGTACTTTTAACTCAGCTAACAGCTGTACTTTTCATCGTTCAATCGCCCTACTTGTTCACTATCGGTCATCGAGGAGTATTTAGCCTTGGCCGGTGGTCCGGCCAGCTTCACACGGAGTTCCACGAGCTCCGTGCTACTCTGGTACGCCTCTCAACGCCTATTACACTTTTCACATACGGGGCTTTCACCCGCTATGGCCGGCCATTCCAAACCGTTCTGTTAAGTGCTTTTCAGCTCGAAGCGCCCGCAACCCCGGGACGAATCCCGGTTTGGGCTTTTCCGTGTTCGCTCGCCGCTACTGACGGAATCCATGTCTGTCTCTGTTCCTGCGGTTACTTAGATGTTTCAGTTCACCGCGTTCGCTCTACCTGCCCTATACATTCAGGCAGGAGTCACCCGAAGGTGGGGTTTCCCCATTCGGAAATCTCCGGATCAACGCTTGTTTGCCAGCTTCCCGGAGCTTATCGCAGGCTACAACGTCCTTCATCGCCTCTCGATGCCAAGACATCCACCATACACCCTTAAGAGTTTGACCACATTTATCGATCACCGTCATTCGGATTGCCAATCGCTCATTGCCGATCGCCGATTGAGTTTCCTCAACCTGCTAACGACCACTTGCTCCTGGCAACTCGAAGGCATCGCAGCCAGACTTGGAAGAAGTTACTTCCCAAGCCCAACTCGGTGCCACAACGGGCGAGTTGCAACGTCGTCGGAAAACCAGGCCTCGTGCACGAGTGCTTCGATCTCGACCGCCTGACCTTTCGATCATTCAATCTCAACCTTCAACACCCGAACCTTCAACCTGCCGACGCGATTCGATAACGGATCAGTCGCCAAAAAAGGTGCTCGACGACACCTCCCCGACCTGTTCCTATAGAACACAGATCAAGACGAAAAGACCTGCTGGCTGGGTGCCAGCTAAAAATGGGGAGGCGTCGCAGAGGTTTACTTTACTTACAGTAAACCTTGAACCTTATCATTCACTTGTCAAAGAGCCATTGCGATTCGCGATTGCTCGCATCTCACAACAATCGTCACTGTCAGCTTTCGCAGACAGTGACGAAGCGTTTCAAGAATAGTGTGTTGGAAGCCCTTCTAATACGTTGCCGTACGAGTCGCCGTCATTGCTGACGGGACGAGGCTGTGCTGACATTCAGTCGACAGATTGCTCTGATCGACGTTCTAAGTATCCCTTAGAAAGGAGGTGATCCAGCCGCAGGTTCCCCTACGGCTACCTTGTTACGACTTAGTCCCAGTCACCGAACCTAGCGTAGGGACCACTGTGATGTGGCCACTTCGGCTATTTCCGGCTCCCATGACTTGACGGGCGGTGTGTACAAGGCTCAGGAACATATTCACCGCGTCGTAGCTGATACGCGATTACTAGCGATTCCAGCTTCATGGAGGCGAGTTGCAGCCTCCAATCTGAACTGAGGGATGATTTGTGCGATTTCCTCCACCTCGCGGTCTCGGTTCGCTCTGTGCATCCCATTGTAGCACGTGTGTGGCCCTGGGCATAAAGGCCATGAGGACTTGACGTCATCTCCACCTTCCTCCGGTTTGACACCGGCAGTCCCCTTAGAGTCCTCGGCATAACCCGTTAGTAACTAAGGGCAAAGGTTTCGCTCGTTAAGGGACTTAACCCGACATCTCACGACACGAGCTGACGACAGCCATGCAGCACCTGTACCTGTTCCGGCCCTTGCGGGCTGTACCCCACTTTCATGGGGATAATCCAGGCATGTCAAGCCCAGGTAAGGTTCCGCGCGTTGCTTCGAATTAAACCACATGCTCCACCGCTTGTGTGAGCCCCCGTCAATTCCTTTGAGTTTTAGCCTTGCGACCGTACTTCCCAGGCGGTCCACTTAACACTTTTGCTTCGACCATGACGGCGTCAGAGCCGCCACCATCTAGTGGACATCGTTTAGGGCCAGGACTACCGGGGTATCTAATCCCGTTTGCTCCCCTGGCTTTCGCGTCTCAGTGTCAGATCACTCCCAGCAGCCTGCTTTCGCCTTTGGCGTTCCAAATGATATCTACGCATTTCACCGCTCCACCATTTGTTCCAGCTGCCCCTGAGTGCCTCAAGACAGGCAGTATACCCAGCAGTTCCACGGTTGAGCCGTGGGATTTCACAAGGTACTTACCCATCCACCTACACGCGCTTTAAGCCCAGTGATTCCGCCTAACGCTTGGCACCTCTGTATTACCGCGGCTGCTGGCACAGAGTTAGCCGTGCCTTCCTCTGGGGCTCCTCAGATCTTGGTAACCCCTGACAGGAGTTTACATCCCGAAGGACTTAACCTCCACGCGGCGTCGCTCCGTCACACTTTCGTGCATTGCGGAAGATTCGTTACTGCAGCCCCCCGTAGGAGTCTGGGCAGTGTCTCAGTCCCAATGTGGCTGGTCGTCCTCTCAGACCAGCTACGCGTCGTCGCCTTGGTGAGCCGTTACCTCACCAACTAGCTGATACGATATCGCCTGCTCCCTCACCGGATTACTCCTTTGAGAACCAAACCATGCGATTCGGTTATATCATCTGGTATTACCTGCAGTTTCCCGCAGCTATCCCAGCGTGAAGGGTACATTAGCGATACATTACTCACCCGTCCGCCACTGACGTATTGCTACGCCCGTGCGACTTGCATGTCTTAGCCACGCCGCCAGCGTTCAGGCTGAGCCAGGATCAAACTCTTCAATTGAATTTCTTGGCACTTCTCCATCCTCATGCACCGCGTAAGAACCTCTCGGCCCTCATAGACGGCGACTAACAGTTTCAGTAGAAGCGTTTATCCTCGAAACGAGTTTGTCCAACACCTCCGAGTTAAGACAACTCGAAGGCGTCTTTACGAACCAACCGTCGGCTAGGACGATCGGCCCGCCGAGCTTCCATCACCACCACTCTCGCGGCAGCAACTTCAACTCGGATTTGCAAGGCTCAAACACTCTCTTCTGGCTTTCGGCCCCCGACACGGCTAAGCACCGGGGGACCGGCTCTCTTGAAATTGAACTTGATCCATCCCGACCACCCTTGCGGGCAATCAGACTGAATCGAAGGATCACTTCTTAAGCGCACCGCAAAGAATGCTTGAGATTCAAGCAGCTTGATTTTACTCAAGCTTGCGCCGACCCTCGTCAAACCATCAACCACTGATTTACACCAGCAGCCGACGTATCAACTCAGACCGACGACTTGGATCTTGGCGTCCGAACACCACCGTACACCGGCAGCTTCGGACTCACATCCTCGCGGCTTCCAAACACTATTCGATTGCCAAAGAGCTAAAACGGTCTTGATGGTTTGCTCATCAACCGTTGGGTCGAGGAGCTTAACATCTTTCCGCTGCAAGTTCAAGTAGTTACTTGATTTGCATCCCTTTTTTGACTTGGCCGTGTCGGCCGCGTCGTTCAAGGGAGGAGGGATAATACCGACTCTGAGGCCTGTGTCAACGGCCTTGGGAATGTTTTCTTCGGATTCATACCGCCGAGCCTTCTCCTACCAGTTTGGAACCGGCGTCATCCGAGCAGGCAGTAGGAGGTAGCGCGCAAAGAAGCGTCGGTGGCGATAACGACAGGGGGCATGCGCACAAAATGGGCAGCGTACGGATTGCTACGCACCCATTCAGATGGTCCTTACGAGGATCGTAAAGCGTTTAAAATAAATGAGTAATACTTCATTCTCGCATTTTCTTCATGCTGCTAAATCCTGTGGCACCAAGTTCGCTTTAGGGCTTAGCGTCGCCTTGTTGGCGGCAACGGGCAACGGCCCGTGAAAGATTTAGAGCGCGGTTGGTTCCCACGAACAAGTGCCGCCCGCAGGCGGTCTGCGGGTGGCACATTGTTCGGGGTTTTTTGTTCGAACCGGCGCTCCATTGCGATTGATTTCTTCCAAAAGCACATGAACTGCAGCGTCGCTGCATGCCCGATCCTCGTTTCCTCCTCCGCCAAGCCGCACACCAACCCTCCGGTGTGCGGCTTTTTTTTTGCGGCTGCGGTGCGATTGGGACCGCAAATTGGGATATCAAGGCATCGATCGCCGAGAGGTTCGCCTTGTTCGCAGAACGCATTACTTGTTGCGAGATTCGTCACCGGACAGGTACAAGCTGAATGCGGTCGAGATGTCCATCGTTTCGGTTGGCGACAGCTCTGCGTGCGACGATTCATTTCCGTCCGTTCCGACAGGTCACACATGCTGAACCGGATCGGGGCCCAAACCCGCGTTTTGCACTGTTTTTCGCACTCGCGAAGGATTCTTCTCCGCGTGCTGGCGGTCCTTGCGACATTGGTCGCTACCGGGGAATGCGCTTCGGCCGAGAGTCTTGCAGAGGCGCGAAAACTCTACGAAACCGGCGATTACGCCGCCTGCCAGGACGCCGCGGCAAAAGGCGTGGAATCGAATCGCTGGTTCGAAGAGTGGTGGCTCCTCAAGATCCGAACCGAACTAACGACCGGAAAATACGCCGACGCACTGAAGACGTTTGAGGCGGCGCACCAGATCCACACGTTCAGTCTTCCGCTGAAGTGGATCGGCGTCGAAGTTCTTCGACGATCGGGCCGGGCCGATGAAGCGACAGGGCTGTTGCAGTCCATCCGCGAATTGGCCGAGGCAGCCCCCCGCCGACTCGAAGAGGTGTCTTCCCGCGTTGCCGCCGGGCGTGCGATGCTCGCAACGGGTGCCGATGCCCGGGTTGTGCTCGAAACCTACTACGATCGTGCGAAGAAGGATGACCCGACCTCCGCCGAGCCCTATTTCGCTTCGGGAGAGTTGTCGCTGGCCAAGTTCGACTATGCGCTGGCCGCCGAGGCTTTCGCCGGGGCGCTGAAGCGCGCCCCTGACAGTCCGGATGCACACCTTGGCCTGGCATTGGCGTACCAGGAGAGCGATGCCGAACGCGCGACGGCCGCCCTCACGAAATCGCTCGAGCTCAACCCCCGTCACATCGACAGCCTGCTTTTCCAGGCCGACAACCTGATCGACCGGGAAGGCTACCAAGCTGCCGAGGACATTCTCGCAAAGGTCCTTGAAATCAATCCGCGCCATTCCCGGGCGTGGGCATACCGCGCCGTTCTGGCTCATCTCGCCGGCGATACCACGAAGGAACAGACGTCCCGCGCCGAAGCTCTTTCCACGTGGATCGCCAACCCCGAAGTCGATCACCTCATTGGCCTGAAACTGTCGCAGAAGTACCGTTTCGCTGAAGGCGCTGCCTACCAGCGGCGGGCACTGGAGGTGGCACAGAACTACCAGCCGGCGAACGTGCAGCTCTGCCAGGATCTTCTGCGCCTGGGCAAGGACGAAGAGGGCTGGAAACGGGCAGCCGCCGCCCTTGAGGCCGATCCGTACAACGTCGTCGCGTACAACCTGGTCTCGTTGAACGACGTGCTGTCGAAGTATCGCATCCTTGAGAACGCGCACTTCAGGCTTCGAATGGATGGACGCGAAGCCGACCTCTACGGCGACCGTGCCCTGCGGCTTCTGACGCGGGCCAGAGAACGCCTGACAAAGCGCTACGGCGTAGAAATCGCCGGGCCGGTATCGGTCGAGGTCTTTCCCAAGCAAAGCGATTTCGCCATCCGCACCTTTGGTTTGCCGGGCGGATCTGGATTCCTGGGGGTCTGCTTCGGACCGGTGATCACCATCAACAGCCCTGCCTCGCGCATGGCGCGGCCGGCGAACTGGGAAGCGGTTCTATGGCACGAGTTCTGCCACTCCGTCACGCTGGGCAAAACCAAGAACAAGATGCCGCGATGGCTCAGCGAAGGCATCAGCGTGTACGAGGAACGCCGTGAGAACGCGGCGTGGGGACAGTCGATGACGCCGGAGTATCGCGAGCTGATTCTCGCCGGCGGAGCGACGCCGGTCAGTCAGCTCAGTGGAGCATTCCTGAAGCCGCCGTCGCCAATGCACCTGCAGTTTGCGTACTACGAGTCGTCCATGGTGGTGCAGTACATCGCCGACCGCTTCGGCGAGAACACCATTGGCAAAGTGCTCGCCGATCTGGGCGACAATGTCCGCATCAACGACGCGCTGGCGAAGCGTACCGTGCCGATCGATCAGCTCGATGCGAACTTTGACGCCTGGCTGAAGGAGCAGGCTTCAAAGCTGGGCAAGCCGGGCACGGACTGGAAGCGGCCGGAAGTCGCACTGGATGCCGGAAGTGCCGAGATGGCGGCGTGGAACAAGGAGCATCCCAATAGCTTCTATGGTCTGCTCGGCGAGGGACGGGCACTGCTGGCCGAGGAGAAGTTCGCCGCCGCCAAAACACCGCTTTCCAAGGCCATTGAGCTATACCCGACAAGCGGCCAGGCGGGCGGACCCTATTTGCTGATGGCGGCAGTTCATCGCGCCTTGAAGGAGCCCGCCGACGAACGCCGAATGCTCGAAAAGCATGTCGCGCTCGACGCCGACGGAATCGAACCTCGCCTCCGGCTGGCGGAGTTGGCCGAGGCGGCCGGAGACTGGCCAGCCGTCCGCGTCGCCGCCGAGCAAATCATTGCGATCAATCCGCTGATTCCGGCCCCCTACCGCCTGCTGGCGAAATCCGCCAATTCGATCGGCGATCGACGCCTGGCAATGGAGAGTCACCGAGCACTGCTGATGCTCGATCCTCTCGGCAAGGCCGAACACCATTACCAACTCGCGAAACTGCTCGTCGAGGAGAAGCAACTGCCGGCGGCGCGCAACCAGATCATCCGGGCACTGGAAGAGGCGCCTCGTTTCCGCGAAGGCCATCGACTGCTTCTTGAGATCGCCGCCGGGATGGATCGAGAAGGCGCGGCACCGAATACTCGGCCAGTTCCAGCCCAAGGAGCAACACAACCGGCGAGATCTCAGTAACGACAGGTAGTTCCACGCCGAAACATTGCGTCCCCCTTCGATCCTCCGCGAAACGAAGAGACGCGTGTTTGGCCCTGAACAGAAAGAAGGATGATGACCATCCGACCCGCGGTCCGAATCTTTGTCCCGCTACTTGTTGTAGCCTTGCTGGCGACGCTCGTCGTCGCCCAGCGTTCCCGCCGGTCGCGTGTTGCCGAGGGGGCCGGCATCCAGGATCTCACCGACCGAGCGGGCATTCCCGTTTGGGATGTCGACCCAAACTTCAAGTCCGACGTGTTTACGTTCATCCGTCTGCGGTACAAGTCCTGGGGTCGCTACGGCGGCGGCTGGGAGACGGACATGCCGGACAGCGACATGAACTTCTCCTTCCGGCTTCAACAGCTCACGTCGCTCAAGGTCGATCCCGTTCCCAAGAACCTTGAACTGACCGACCCCGAACTGTTCGACTACCCATTCATCTACATGATCGAACCCGGCGGGTTGGAGTTCTCCGAGGAGGAAGTCGTTAAGCTCCGGCATTACCTGCTCAATGGCGGCTTCCTGATGGTGGACGACTTCTGGGGCGAGGCCGAGTGGGAGAACTTCTATCGCGAGATCAAGCGTGTGTTCCCCGACCGCGAGCCACAGGAATTGCCACTGGAACACCCGCTCTTCCACGCCGTTTTCAACCTAAAAGAAAAGCCGCAGGTCCCCTCGATCGGTTTTGCGCAGCGGTATCGGGGCACAGACATCACCTGGGAACGTCCCGACGCCAAGGAAGTGCACTACAAAGGCATCTTCGACGACAAGGGACGGATGATGGCGATCATCTGCCATAACACCGACCTCGGCGACGGGTGGGAACGCGAAGGCGAGGACGAGTATTACTTCCGCGAGTTTTCTGAAAAGAAGGCGTACCCGATGGGAATCAACATCGTGTTCTACGCGATGACGCACTGAATGGTTGTGGTGCAGGCTTTCCAGCCTGCAGCCAGAGAGTCCATGCAGGCTGGAAAGCCTGCACCACAAACTGCCGGAGTCCTGAGTGAGCCAACCAGAGACCGACCTTTACGAATCCGAACGCCAGGCTGTCGAGCAACTCCGCGCGGCGCGGGGGCGCATCGGCGAGGAACTGTCCAAAGCCGTCGTCGGGCAGCACGATGTCACCGAACTGCTGCTGTACAGCCTGTTCGCCGGCGGCCATTGCCTGATCACCGGCGCGCCGGGACTTGCCAAGACACTGCTCGTGCGCTCGCTGGCGCAGATGTTCCACCTCAAGTTCCAGCGCATCCAGTTCACACCCGACCTGATGCCCGCCGATATCACCGGCACCGAAATCCTGGAAGATTCCGGCGACGGCCGTCGGCGGATGCAGTTCGTCAAAGGGCCCGTCTTCGCCAACGTGCTGCTGGCCGACGAAATCAACCGCACGCCCCCAAAGACACAAGCGGCACTGCTCGAAGCGATGCAGGAACACCAGGTCACCGCGGCCGGCGTTCGTTACCCGCTTGAAGAGCCGTTCTTCGTGCTCGCCACGCAGAACCCAATCGAACAGGAAGGCACCTACCCCCTGCCCGAAGCGCAGCTCGACCGGTTCATGTTCAACGTGATCATCGACTACCTGCCCGAGAATGACGAGGTGGAAGTCGTCAGGCGAACCACCGGCGGCAAACCCAAGCCCATCGAGCCGCTCTTTACCGGCGAAGACGTTCTGAGGTTTCATGAGATCGTGCGAAAAGTGCCTGTCGCCGAAGATGTGGTGCGTTACGCCGTCCGCCTGGCCGCCGCGAGCCGACCGGGTCAGGCGGAAACGCCGGACTTCGTGAAGCAATGGGTGAGCTGGGGTGCCGGTCTTCGGGCGGCCCAGTTCATGGTGCTGGGCGCGAAAGCAAGGGCATTGTTCCAGGGTCGCGCGCACGTCTCGAATGACGATATCAAGGCACTGGCCCACGCCACGCTCCGGCATCGCATCCTGGTGAATTACCGGGCCGAGGCCGAAGGCGTCACGGTGGAGAGCGTCATCAATCGCCTGTTGGAAGCAGTAAAGCCGCCTGGAAAGTAGGGTCCGCCTTGGCGGACGCGAGACGCGGCGTCTTGGAATGGGCGTCTCGCCTGTATTTGTTTGAACTGTCGATGGAGCGCGAACATGGGCGAGACGCCCGTGTCACAAAAGTATGGCGACCGCACCAACAACCTCGCCGCGCATGAACGACGCCGCTCCATCGACGCGCGTGGCGAGCCTGATCGATCCGCCGACGTTGATGCGGATCAAGAGCCTGCAGCTTCGCGCCAAGATCGTGGTGCAGGGCTTTCTGTCCGGTCTTCATCGCAGTCCTCACCACGGGTTCTCGGTCGAGTTCAGCGAATACCGCCAATACACCGCCGGCGACGACCTGCGGTACCTTGATTGGAAGCTCTTCGCCCGGTCCGATCGCTACTACATCAAGCGATACGAAGACGAGACCAACCTGCGCTGCCATTTGCTGGTCGATTTGAGCAAGTCGATGGGGTACGGCTCGATCGGTTACACCAAGGTCGAGTATGCCCGCACCGCCGCGGCGACGCTGGCCTACTTCCTCTCAACTCAGCGCGACGCCGCTGGCCTGGTGACGTTCGATCAGGAGATCGCCGACTACCTGCCGGCGCGGTACCGGCCAGGGCATCTGCGCCGCCTGATGTTGTGCCTGGAACGCGCGACCGCCGGCACCAGAACTGATCTCGCCGCCCCGCTGGAACAGATCGCGATCACGGTGCGGAAGCGTGGCATGATCGTGCTGATTTCCGACCTGCTCGCCCCGATCGATCTGCTGCAGAACCAGCTCGGTTATCTCCGGTCGCAGGGGCACGAGGTGGTCATCCTGCGCGTGCTCGACCCGGCCGAGATCGAGTTCAAGTTCGACAAGGCGGCGATGTTCGAGGACATGGAATCCGGGCGAAATCTGTATATCGACCCCGTCGCCGCCCGGGCACAGTATCTGGAAAAGTTCAACAAGCACGCCGAAGAGGTGAAGCGGATCTGCAGCGACCTGGGCGTGGACTACTATCAACTGCCGACGTCGCAGCCGCTGGAACTGGCACTGTTCGATTTCGTCCAGGCAAGGGTACGAAGCGGCCGGCAGGTGTCACGGGCGACGAATCGTGCGGCCCGGTGAGCAAATGAAGTCGATCGGAGTTCGGATTCACCACGAAGACACGAAGGGCACAAAGGTACACGAAGAAGAAAAGCGACCTTGTCGATTCAATGTTCAAGCGATCTGAGTTCATCGAGTTTGGCCGATCTCATGGTCAGATCTGAACGCTTCTCTTTTTCGTGTTCCTTCGTGCCCTTCGTGCCTTCGTGGTGAAAACGAACGTCAGAGAGCTTTTGAGTTAGCGGATTGAACGTATGGGCTTACTCGCCCCACTTTATTTCGCAGGCCTGCTGGCGATCGCGCTGCCGATCGTCTTTCATCTCATCCGGCGCACGCCGCAGGGGAAGCAGGCCTTCAGTTCGCTGATGTTTCTGCAGCCGTCGCCGCCCAAGCTGACCAAGCGAAGCCGGCTCTCGAACATTCTGCTTTTGCTGCTGCGCGCGGCGGCCCTCGCATTGCTGGCGGTGGCCTTCTGCCGGCCCTTCCTGCAAGCGAAAGAAGACACGGCCAGCGGCCAGGGTCGCGGCCGGCGCGTCGCAATTCTCGTCGATACCAGCGCCAGCATGATGCGCGGCGACCTCTGGCAGCAGGCCACCGACCGCGTGCAGCAGACGATCGACGACCTGAAGCCGCAGGACGAAGCCTCACTCTACTTTTTCGACCGCCAGGTTCGGCCGGGGCTGACGTTTGCCGAGTGGAACGAGCTCGCGCCCGCCGTTCGGGCGGCAGCGATGAAAGCCCGTCTGGCCGACACCAAGCCCACCTTTGCCGCTACCCGGCTGGGCGATGCCGTCGCAGCGGTCGCCGATCTGCTAGTTGCAGAAGAAGGCGCCAGGACCGATATCGATCGATCCGGCCGGCAACTTGTTCTGGTGTCTGACATCCAGGCGGGCGGGCACATCGAAGCGCTTCAGGGCCATCAGTGGCCGCCGAGCGTGCTGCTCGACGTCAAGTCGGTCTCGCCGAAGCAGACGACCAACGCCGGCCTGCAACTCGCCGAGCAGGCTGCGACGCCGGGCGCCCCCGGCGACACCGATAACCGGCTTCGGGTTCGCGTCACCAATCAACCCGGCGGAGCAACGGAACAGTTCACGATCACCTGGGCAAGTTCCGCCGGTCCGATCGCCGGTTTCGACCCGATCAAGGTCTACGCCCCCGCCGGCAAAAGCCTGGTCGTTCGCGTACCGTGGCCCGGCCTCGCGGCAATAAGCACCAGCTCGCCCGGCGGGCCGTCAACGCAGCCGGCAGGCACTACCGCCGCCCCGCCCGACCGCCTGATCCTCCGCGGCGACGATTTCGACTTCGACAACACCCTGTATATCGTTCCGCCGCGAACCGACATCGTCCGTCTGCTCTACATTGGCGAAGACGCGTCGGAGGACCTCCAGGGCCTGCTGTACTATGTCCGCGGCGCGCTCGGAGACCTGCCACAGCGATCGATCGAGTTTGTCACCCGGAAGCCGACCGATCCGATCGGTGCCGCCGACCTGCTCGACCTTCGGCTGGCGATTGTCGCGGCACCTGTTCCAGCCGAGCGAGCCGCAACCCTGCGCAAATACGCAGAAAGCGGCGGCGACGTCTTCTGGGTTTTGAAGGACCTTCCCACCGCCGACGGGCTGGCGGCAATGCTGTCCGACGCCAAACCGACGATCACCGAAGCCCCGCCACGCGATTACGCCCTGCTCGCCCGCGTCGAATTGTCGCACCCGCTCTTTGTCCCCTTCGCCGAGGCTCGCTTTGCCGATTTCACCAAGATTCGCTTCTGGAAACACCGCAAGTTGACGCTGCCACAAGCGGCAGAAGCCCGCACCATCGTCTGGTTTGATGACGGCGACCCCTTCCTGGTGGAGAAGACCATCGGGCAGGGAAAGCTGCTTGTCGCGACGGCCGGTTGGCAACCGGCGGATAGCCAGTTGGCACTTTCCACCAAGTTTGTGCCACTGATCGGCGGTCTGGTGCGTAGAAAGGACGGAACGACCGTTGAAGCGCAACAGAATGTGTACGAGCCAATTGCGCTTCCGGCGGCGAAGCCGGGCGAGGCTCGCGTGCTGCTGACGCCCGACGGCCGCAAGATCGATCTGCCCGTCGGCGGGACAGCGACAGCCGCCGAGGCATCCGACCGGCCGGGCATCTATCGGCTATCCATCGGCGGACGCGAAACGCCGCTGGCCGTCAATTTGCCTGCCGACGAGAGCCGCACCGCCCCGGTCGGCGTCGAAGAACTCGAACGCTGGGGCGCCAAGGTCGGCAAGGCGATGACCGCCGAGCAGGTCGTCGAACGGCAACGGCAGCTCAAGACGGCCGAGTTGGAGAGCAAGCAGAAGCTGTGGCGGTGGCTGATCGTGGCGGTCCTCGGCTTTGTCGCGGCAGAGACGGTGGTCGCAGGACTGCTGGCACGGCGGAGTACAGCGGGAGCTGCGGTGTAGGGTCCGCCTTGGCGGACGCGTGGCTCTCGAAACCGTGCACGTCCGCCAAGGCGGACCCTACTTGAAATACCGATCGCGTCCGCCAAGGCGGACCCTACGAGAACGCTATGCAGAACAACGAACAACTCCTTCGCGAGCTCGATAAGGTCAGCGTTCGTTACCGCCGGCTCCTGCTGATGGCGGGGCTGGCGACGGTCTGGCTGGCGCTGGCGGCGGTCGGGCTCGCCGTTCTCGCCTGGACGCGCGGCGGCGGGTACGCCGTCCCCGGCTTTCTACTCGTAGCCCTGGTTGTCCTTCCGCTGCTGATCGTTCCGATCATCGTCCGCGCGCTGCGCATCGTCCGCGACCCCATGTGGATCGCCCGTCGCGTCGAGACGAAGTTCCCCGACCTCGACGCCAAACTGCTGGCCGCGGTCGAACAGCACCAGGCCTCGAAGACGCGCCGCCTCGGTTACCTCGAGCAAACCGTTGTCGAAGAATCTCTCGCCCACGCCCGCCAGCATCGCTGGCTTGATCTCGTTTCCGCTGCCCGCATGCGGACGACCGGTCTGGCCCACGCGCTGCTGCTGGTCGCGTTCGTCGCGGTGGTGGTGGCGATCGTCGCAGATGTCATCCGCCGACCCGGTTCCGAAGGCTTTTGGGCCGGTGGCCCGGCGACACAACCGGTCGCAAAGGATTTTGAGATCAAGGTCGAACCGGAGGACACCAGTGTCGAACGTGGCACCGGACTGATCGTCCTGGCCCGTTTCGGCGAACGGATGCCCGGCGACGTACAGCTGCTGTTGAAAGACGGCGCCGGCCAGACCAGCCAGTTGTCGATGGCCAAGAGCCTCGACGACCCGATCTTTGCCGGTCGCACGTCACCGCTGCAGAACGGTCTGACCTACGCCATCCGTTACGCCGGCCAGCAAACCCGCTGGTACAAGGTCGGTGTTTACGAACACCCCGAGCTGGAACAGGCCGATGCGAAGCTGAACTTTCCCACCTACACGGGTCTGGAAGAGAAGGTGGTCCAGGACGTCCGCACGGTGACCGCGGTCGAAGGGACCAAAGCCACGCTCACGCTGCGGCTCAACAAGCCCGTCACCGAAGCGGTGTTGATTCCCGCACCGCGTAAGCCGATCGACGGCGCGGCAAACACCGACGCTCCGACCACCCAGCCGTCACCTGTGAAGCTGGTCGCCGACCCGGCGAACCCCAACCAGTACACCGCCGCCGTCGACATGACGCAGTCGCAGACGTACCGCCTGCAACTGAAAGACGAAGACGGCCGCGATGCCAAGCGGCCGGCGCAGCTCGCGCTGAACGTCACTGCCAATCGCCCGCCGGAGCTGAAGCTGGAGTTCCCGGCGAAAGACGTCGACGTCTCGCCGATCGAAGAGATGACCGTCAAGGCCAAGGTGTGGGATGACTTCGGCGTGAAACGTGTCGGCATGAGCTACGGCATTGCAGGGCAACCGCCGAAAGATGTGGTACTCGCCGAAGGCGTTGCCGCGAAGGACCGCAAAGACGTCGCCCACACCGTGGCGCTGGAAAAGATGTCGGCCGAGCCGGATCAGTTGCTCAGCTACTACCTCTGGGTGGAAGACAACGGTCCCGACGGCAAGATCCGCCGAACGTCCGGCGACATGTTCTTTGCCGAGGTTCGGCCGTTCGAAGAGATCTTCCGTCAGGGGGAACAGCCCAGCGAGGAACCCCAGGAAGAGCAACAGAAGCAGGCCAGCCAGAACGCGCAGCAGGCCGAGGAGAACGCCGAGAAGCAGAAGGAGATCATCGCCGCGACGTGGAAGGTGATGCGTCGCGAGATCGCCAAGGACCCGACGCCGCAGTTTGTGCCTGACGTCAAGCTGATCGCCGAGTCGCAGGCGGAGTTGAAGGAAAAGACCGCCGGGATGGCCGAGAAGCTGACCGACGAGCGGAGCAAGAGCTTCCTCGCCAGCGCCCTGAAGCACATGGACAATGCCGTCAGCGAGCTGACTTCCGCCGCCGGCGGGCCGGCCGTGGATCGTCTGCCCAACGCACTGTCGGCCGAGCAGGCGGCGTACCAGGATCTACTCAAGCTCCGTGCCCGCGAGCACGAAGTCGTCCGCAAGAACAGCAAGCAGAAGGGTCAGCCGTCGCAGTCCAGTGCCAGCAGCCGTAAGCAGCGGCAGTTGGACCAGCTCAAGCTCGACCAGGAACAGAACCGCTACGAGCAGCAGCGCACCGCGCAGCAGCAGGCCCAGCAACAACAGCAGGAGGCCCAGGCGCGCGAGACGCGGCAGGTCCTCAGCCGATTGCGCGAGTTGGCTCAGCGGCAGGAAGACCTCAACAAACAGATGAAGGAACTGCAGTCGGCGCTCGACGCGGCGAAGGAAGAAGCGAAGAAGGAAGAGATCAAACGGCAGCTCGCCCGCCTGCGCGACCAGCAGCGCGAGATGCTTCAGGACACCGATCAGCTGCGTGACCGGATGGAACAGCCGGAGAATCAGGAGCGGATGGCCGAGGCGAAGGATCAGCTCGACAAAACGCGCGAAGACGTCCGCAAAGCCGCCGAGGCGCTCGAGCAGAACAAGACGCAGGAGGCATCGGCCGCCGGCGCGCGTGCCGAGCAGAAGCTCAACCAGATGAAGGAAGAGTTCCGCCGTCAGGCCGCCGGCCAGTTCGGCGAAGCCGTAGAGAACATGCGGCAGGAAGCCCGGCAACTCGACCAGAAGCAGCAGGAATTGTCGGACCAATTGGCCGAAATGAACGGCCAGCCCCGGCCGCAGCGTCAACAGCAACAGCCAAACCAACCCGGCCAGCAGCCACAGGCCAGCGCAGGTCAACGGCAGCCAGGGCAGCAACAAGGGCAGCAGCCGCAGGCCGGTCAGCAGCCGGGTGCGGGTGAGCCACAAGATGGATCGCCGCAAGGCCAGCCCCAGCAGGGAGAGGCGCAGGCTGGACAGCCGGGACAAGGTCGGGCAGGACAAGGCCAGTCCGGTCAGGGCCAGTCGGGGCAAGGTCAGTCGGGACAGGCTCAATCCGGTCAGGCACGCGCCGGGCAGCCAAGAGGCGGTCAGCAGCGGCTCGGCCAGCCGGCAGGTCAACCGGGCGATGCCCAAGCCAACGCCGGTCAGCCCGGTGAACAGCCTCAGCCGGGTGATCCCTCCGGCGAACCCAATGCACAGACCGGTCAAAACGCACCCGGCCAAAACTCGCCCGGCCAGAATCGCCCGCAGCGCCCGTCGCTCCGGGCCGGTGAAGGGAAGACGCCGAACCGCGAACGCATCGCCCAGGATCTCGAGCAGCAGCGACAGAAACTTGAGAGTCTGCTCGAGAACATGCGGCAGACGATCGAGAAGGCCGAGGCTACGGAGCCGCTGCTGTCCAAGCAGTTGTACGACACCGTCCGCAACGTCCGCCAGGAGCGTGCGGACGAGGCGATCGATGCCGCCCGCCGTCTGGTCGATCGTGGCTTCGTCGGCGAAGCTCAGCAGGCCGGCGAAGAGGCGGCTAAGAGCGTGACGAAGCTCCGTGAAGGCGTCGAGAAGGCCGCCAAGGGTGTGCTCGGCGACGAGGACGAGGCCCTGCGTCGCGCCCGGGCCGAAGTCGATGCGCTGGCGCAGCAGTTGGATCGCGAGATGGGCCGAAACGGACAGCCGCCGGCCGCCGCCCCGGCCACGCGGCCTGCGCTCGCCGATCGCAGCAACGGCCGCGGTAATCCGTCAACCCGCCCCGCCGGCGACGAACGCCAACTCGCCGACGGTGGTCGCAATCCCCGCGGCGGACCAACGACACGGCCCGGCGAAGCTCCGCAGGCCACTGGAGAGCAGCCCAACGGCCAGCAACCCGGTGAGCGGCAGCCGCGCGGTGGCACAACCCGCCCCGCCGGAGAACCGGCGGTTGCCCAAGGCAATCCGCAGCCGGGCCAGAATCCGCCGCAAGGCCAGCAGCAGGGCCAGACGCCAAGACAAGGACAGCCGGGGCAACAAGGTCAGCCGCAGATGGCTAATGCCGGTCAACAGCCCGGTGCTCAGCCCGGACAGGGTCAACAGCCCGGACAACAAGGTCAGCAGCCGGGTCAGCAACCTGGGCAAGGCCAGCAAGCGGGCGAGCAACCCGGCCAGCCGGGGCAGGGCAATCCGCCGGGACAAGCCCAGGCTCAACAGCAAGGCCAGCCCGGTCAGGGAAGGCAGCCCGGACAGCGTCAGCCCGGACTTCGCGGCGGGAACACCAACGACCAGGCCAATCCCGCCGAAGTCGCCGATCGCGGCCCGGGCGCGCCTTCGGACGAAGGGCGGCAGGCCGGCCCCCTCACCGGCGAAGGTTTCCGCGAATGGGCCGACCGCCTGCGCGACGTCGAAGAGATGGTTTCCGACCCCCGCCTCCGCGCCGAAGCCGCCCGGATTCGCGAGCGGGCCAAGGCCGTCCGCGCTGAAGTCGACCGCCATTCGAAAGAACCGAATTGGGATCTGGTCCGCAACGAGATCGGCCTGCCCCTGGCGGAACTACGCAAAGCAATCACCGAAGAGCTGCTCCGCCGACAGGGCGGCGAGGCCCTGGTACCCATCGACCGCGAGCCCGTACCGCCCGAGTTTGCCGAGCAGGTTCGCAAGTACTACGAACGGCTCGGTGCGGGGAAGTGATAGTGCGATCAGTCCCGGCGGCAAAGTCAGTGACACGGGCTTCCAGCCCGTGCAAGATGCGCCGGAGTAGCAAAACGATAGCAGCCCGAACTACAACGCGTCATGCACGGGCTGGAAGCCCGTGTCACGAATGACGCAACGCATTGACGAACTGGCGGCCGAGACAACGCATGCAGTTGACCCCTACTCGTCCTTCACAACTTGCCACCATCGTCTTCGGTGCCCCCGATTGGCTGCCGATCGTGATCGGCATCAGCCTGCTGCTGATCGCCGCCGTCGCGTGGAGTTACTGGCGATCATCCGTAAGCCCCGGCGTCAAGGCGTTCGCGCTGACGCTCAAAATCCTCGGCATCACGCTGCTGGTCATCTGCCTTCTCGAACCCCTCTTCAGCGGCACCCGGGCCCGACCGGGGGCGAACGTTTTCGCCTTGCTTGCCGACAACAGCCAGAGCATGACGCTCCGCGACAAGGCCGGCGAAGCGTCTCGCGGCAAGCCGATCCTGGCCCTGGCCGATCGAAATACACCCTGGCTCCAGCAGCTTCGCCGCGATTTTGACGTCCGCTCGTACGCCTTTGATACACAGGTCAAATCGCTCGGCGACGACGAGAAGGTCGCCTTCGACGGCCGGGCCTCAAACCTCGGGGCCGCGCTCGACCGCCTGGACCGCAGGTTTGTCGGTCAGCCGCTCGCCGGTGTCCTGCTGATGACCGACGGCGGCGCGACGGATGTCGCGACGATCGAAAAGCTTCTCGCCCGTCACGCCGCGGCCAACGGCGGTGCGGGGAAGCTTCCGCCGATCTACCCCGTCCTCGCCGCCGACGACGCCCCGGCGGAAGACGTGAGCGTTGCCGAGGTTGCCGTTACACAAACCAATTTCGAAGACACGCCGGTCACGCTCGCGGCACGGCTTGCCGTCACCGGCTACAAGGGCCGAACCGTCGCCGTGCAGTTGCTCGATGAGCAGGGCACGGTTCGCGAAACGCAGCAACTGAAGATCGACAATCCCGATCAACCGCCGGTCGCGCGCTTCAAGCTCAAGCCCGAGCAGGTCGGCGTGTCGTTCTATCGCGTTCGCGCCGCGGCCGAGGACGAACTCGCACAATTCGATACGCCGGACAAAACGCGCGAAGCGACCACCGCCAACAACGCCCGCATGGTGGCGATCGACCGCGGCCAGGGCCCCTACCGCGTGCTGTATGTGTGCGGTCGGCCGAACTGGGAATACAAGTTCCTGTCGCGCGGCCTGGCGGAAGACACCCAGGTGCAGCTCGTCGGACTGCTGCGGATCGCCAAGCGCGAGCCGAAGTTCGCGTTCATCGGCCGCAAGGGGGAAGGGTTTAATCCGCTGTTCCGCGGTTTCGATCCCGAGAACAAGAACCAGGTCGAGCAGTACGACAAACCCGTGATGATTCGCCTGGGCACGAAAGACGAGGAAGAGCTTCGCGGCGGATTCCCGATGACCGCCGACGTGCTCAACCAGTACCACGCGATCATCATCGACGACCTCGAGTCCGAGTTCTTCACGCAGGACCAGCTGCAACTGATCAAAGAGTTCGTCCGCCAGCGCGGCGGCGGCCTGCTGATGCTGGGCGGTCAGGAGACGTTCAAAAACGGCAAGTACGACCGCTCGCCGCTGGGTGACATCCTGCCGGTCTACGCCGACGAAGTGCCGGCGAATCCTGCCGGAGCGAAGTTCCGGCTGTCGCTGACGCGTGAAGGCTGGCTGGAGCCGTGGGTGCGGATGCGGCCCGACGAGCGGACGGAGAACAAGCGCGTCGCCGAGATGCCGCCGTTCCTGGCGCTGAACCAGGTGCGCGGCATCAAGCCCGGGGCAACGGTCCTGGCCCGCGTCGCGACGGAAGATGGTACGCCGGTGCCGGCGCTGGTCGAACAGCGGTTTGGTGCCGGCCGGGTCGGGGCACTGCTCATCGGCGACCTGTGGCGCTGGGGCCTCAAACGGCCGGCCGACAGCGAGAGCGATCTGGAGCGTTCCTGGCGGCAGACGATCCGCTGGCTGGTCGGCGATGTGCCCAAGCGCGTCGAGCTGACCGCCACTCCCAGGCAGGACCCCGATGCCGCGGTGGAAGGCTCGCTGCAGCTATCGGCACAGGTGCGCGATCCGGCGTACGCCCCGCTCGACAACGCCGCCGTCAGCATTCGCATCACGACGCCCGACGGCTCGACGCTAGAACTGCCGGCCGAGGCAAGCGACCGCAAGTCCGGGCAGTACCAGGCGACCTATGTTCCTCGCATGGCCGGTGCGTTTCGAGCCGTTGCAACCGCTCGCGCCGCCGACGGCAGCGACGTCGGCCAGGCCGCCATCGGCTGGACGAGCGATCCCGCCGCCGACGAGTTCGCCAACCTGAAGCCCAACCGGGAACTGCTGCAGCGACTGGCGACCGCGACCGGCGGGCAGATCGTCGATCCCGGCGACCTCGACAAGTTCGTCGCAGACCTGCCGACGAAGAAAGCACAGGTCACCGACCCCTACATCATGCCCATCTGGCATACGCCGTGGGTTTTTGCACTCGCCATCCTCCTGCTGACGGCGGAATGGGGCCTTCGGCGGATGAGAGGATTGCCGTAATCAGTGACACGGGCTTCCAGCCCGTGCGTGCGATGCTGTAGTAGCGAAGTCATTCGCGCAGTTATTCTTGTACAGATGGCGCGCGAAAACGGGCACGGCCACTACGTTCCCCCGCACGGGCTGGAAGCCCGTGTCACTGACGTCGTCGTTCGGACTCGAATCACGGTCCAGCAGCCTGACACGATATGCGCATTTTCCTGCTCACTCTCGTCCTCGCCGCCACATGGCCATCGTTCGCCGCCGATCGGCCGACGGTGATAGTCGTTGTTGGTGCCGAAGGCGCGCCAGAGTACGGCTCGGAGTTCGCGAAGTGGGCCGACCGCTGGATTGCCGCTGCCAATACCGGCGGTGCGAATGTGATCGTGATCGGACGGGATGGAACCAAGGCAGACCGCGACTCAAAAACGGAAATCGAAGACCGTGACAAGCTGCGACAAGTTTTTGCCGCCGAGGTTGGCACGGCACCATCCACCCAGCCGACGACCGGCCCCACATCGGGCCCATCGACATCGAGCCCATCGACCCGCCCGGCCGATCTTCCGGCGACACAGCCCTCCAACCTGCAGCCCCTCTGGCTTGTCCTGATCGGCCACGGCACGTTCGACGGACGCGAAGCCAAGTTGAATCTTCGCGGGACGGATGTGTCGGATCAGGAATTGGCCGCCTGGCTGAAGCCGGCTCGCCGCCCGCTGGCGGTCATCGATTGCACCTCCGCGAGCGCGCCGTTTCTCAACCGGCTGTCGGGCATCAACCGCATCATCATCGTCGCCACCCGCAGCGGCCAGGAGCAGCAGTATGCTCGCTTCGGCGACTACCTCTCCACCGCGGTCGCCGACCCAACGGCCGATCTCGACAGAGACGGTCAGACCTCACTGCTGGAAGCGTACATCGCTGCGTCGACCCGAACCGAGGCGTTCTATAAGGAAGCCGGCCGGCTCTCGACCGAGCACGCCCTGCTCGACGACAACGGCGACGCCCTGGGAACGCCGGCAAACTGGTTCGACGGCATCCGCGCCACCAAATCCGCCAAAGCCGGGTCGACGGTCGACGGCCACCGGGCGCATCAGTGGCACCTGGTGGAGAGCCCGGCAGAACGCTCCATGCCGGTCGAGACGCGGGCCCGTCGCAACGAGCTTGAGCTGCAGATTCAGGGCCTTCGCGACCGCAAACCGACGATCCCAGAGGCGGCGTACTACGCGCAGCTCGAACCGATGCTGCTCGAGTTGGCCAGGGTATATGCCTCGGCCACGACCCGGCCTTCACGGCAGGAGTAGCGGTCACTCTGCTTGCGGCTGCCCGGAAGCCGTCGCGGCGCGAAGTCGGTCCTCCTGTTCGCGCAGCTCGGGTGTGAGCGCGTCGCCGAAATCCTCGGCTTCAAAGACCTGTCGGATTTCAATCTCCGAATCCACGAGCATGGGGTTCGGACATCGCTTGACCCACTCGATCGCCTCGGCCAGCGACTTGCACTTCCAGATCCAGAAGCCTGCGACCAGCTCATTGGTTTCGGCAAAGGGCCCGTGAATAACCGAACGATTCTTCCCCGAGAACCGTACGCGGGCGCCCTTCGAGGTTGGGTGCAATCCTTCGCCGGCCTGCATGATACCGGCGCTGACCAGTTCTTCGTTAAACCTGCCCATCTCAGCCATGAGTTGGGTATCCGGCATGACGCCGGCCTCGGAATCTTTGGTCGCCTTGACGAGAATCATGAACCGCATGAACGCTTTCCTTTCCTCGAATCCGCCGTCGAGTGCGCAGGGTTGAGTAAGGGGAAATGGAATCCCCTTTTCGTTGTCTTATCCTGACTTCGTCAGCCGGTTAACCCTGATTTTTGCCCTGCGTGCTAAGGGATACGGCCATGCTCAGCGCTTGGGGGCCAACACCTGTGCTGTCCTGGCCGGAATGTAGATCTGAATGCTCTGATCGCGGGTATACAACGGGATGTCCTGCTTGTAGTAGGTCACATCCGCCGCCACCCGGCCAAAGCCGCCGAATCGACTTTCGTCGGTATCCAGAACAAGCCGGTAGTCCACAGGGTCGGGGACAGGTATGCGTAGATCGGTGTAGGACTCGGTCGCGTGGAAGTTAAAGACGAAAACCAAGGGCCCGCGACGGTAGACCAGCAAGCGGTAATCTTCGCGCACATCCAGCTGCTCGATGAACGGATCGTTGAGCAGGTTCCAGTTCTCGTCCAGTGCCAGCATTTCCTTGTCGAACAGCTCAAGACCGGCGTAACGCAGATCGTCCCGCGCCGACAGGCTCCACTGACGCCGGGCATACTGGTAGGAGTAACCGTTGCCTTCGCGGGGGAAGTCGACCCACTCGGGATGCCCGAACTCGTTGCCCATAAACGTCAGGTAAGCCTCGCCGCCCAGTGAAAACGTAATCAGCCGGATCATCTTGTGCAGCGCGATGCCGCGATCGACGACCAGGCTCTGATTGAACTTGCTCATGTTCCAGTACATTTCCTGGTCCATGAGCTGAAACGCGAGCGTCTTGTCGCCCACCAGCGCCTGGTCGTGGCTTTCGACATAGGCCACGTGCTTTTCGGCGTGTCGGCGGTCGGTCAGCGTGTGGTAGATGCCGCGCAAATCCCACTCTTCGTCCTTCTTCTCCTTCAGCACCTTGATCCAGTTGTCGGGGATGCCCATCGCCAGCCGGTAATCGAAACCCAGCCCGCCTTCGGATACCGGCCGCCCCATGCCGGCCATGCCGGAAACATCTTCGGCGATCGTGACTGCATCGGGCTTGAGCTGATGCACCAGCTCGTTTGCCAGTTGAAGGTAAACGACCGCGTCCCAGTCCACGTTTCCGCCGAAGTAATCCTCGTAGCCGTTGAACGGACGTCCGAGCCCGTGGTCCAGGTAGAGCATGCTGGTGACGCCGTCGAAGCGGAAGCCGTCGAAACGGAACTCTTCCAGCCAATACCTCAGGTTGCTCAACAGAAACCGCTGAACCTCGAACTTGCGGTAGTCGAACAGCAGTGAATCCCAGGCGATGTGCTGCCCGCGCGGGCCGGCGTGAAAGTAGTGGTAGTCGGTGCCGTCGAACTGGCTGAGCCCCTCGTTCGTGTTCTTGACCGAATGGCTGTGAACGACGTCCAGCAGAACGCGGATGCCCATCCCGTGAGCCGTATCGATCAGGCGTTTGAGTTCCTCCGGTGTCCCGCACCGGCTGGAGACGGCGAAGAAGTTGCTGACGTGATAGCCGAACGATCCGTAGTACGGATGCTCCATCACCGCCATGAGCTGGATCGCGTTGTAACCGAGCCTCTTTACCCGCGGCAGGATGTTGGCGGTGAACTCGTCGTACGTGCCGACCCGATGCTCTTCCGTGGCCATGCCCACATGGGCTTCGTAAATGCGTAAACCGCCGTGTGGCTTAGGCGATTCGTACTGCCAGGCGTAAGCGGCGGGCGGATTCCAGTATTGGCCGATAAAGCCATGCGTCTGTGGGTCCTGCACAACCCGGCGAATGTACGCCGGAATGCGGTCCATCGGGCCCGTCTGCGAAACGACATGCACTTTCAGCAGGCCGGTATGAACAAGGCGTTCGGCGTAGGTGGAATCGGGAAGGAAGATCGCCCAGGTACCGAACTCGTCGCGGGCCAGCGGATGCGACCGCCGGTCCCACCCGTTGAAATCCCCGGTAAGGAACAGCGCGTATGCCGCCGGCGCCCATTCCCTGTACCAGACCCCGGCGACGCCGTCCTTCTCGCCGCGGTTCAAACCGAAGTAATGATGTCCCTGGCTGACCTGCCCGAGCAGCCCGCCCGCCTCGGCGATCTTTCCCGCAATGTACGTGTAATGGCTGTAGCGATCCCGCAGGCGATCGCGATAGGGTTCGAGCCACGGATCGTGGGCAATCAGTCCGGTTCCGTCGGAAGTCGTGGGGTTGGCGTTTTGTGCTGTCGACATGCGCGGTCAACCATACCGCGCCGTCGGGCTATTGGAACGCTGCCGACGTCCCGATCTTTGGGTCGTTCCGAGGGCAATCGCATCTCCTTTTGTCGATGGTTGTGTTTTGTACGGGTTGCGCTTTCTAACTTCTCTCGCTATCACTCCTTCACCGGTCGCGAAGCTTCGCTGGTAACAACTTTCATCTCCTGAAACGGAGCTTCGCCATGGATGGCCCTGCGACCAGTGGTACCCTGCGCGCGTTTTCCAACCTCCCCGATCCTCGCGGCTGCAACGTGATTCACAAACTCCACGACATCCTCGTCATCTCCGTCTGCGCCGTCATCTGCGGTGCCGACGGCTGGGTCGACGTTGAACTCTATGGCAAGAGCAAGCTCTCCTGGCTGCGAACCTTCCTGGATCTTCCCCACGGCATCCCGTCTCACGACACCTTCGGTCGCGTCTTCGCCAAGCTCCATCCCGACGCCTTCGAGCAGTGTTTCAACGCCTGGGTCGGCGCGATCGCACAGTCCGCCGGCGGACGACTGATCGCGATCGACGGCAAGGCCATCCGCCGGTCCTTCGAACACGCCTGGGCCAGGAACAACATGACCCACATGGTCAGCGCGTTCGTCGACGCCCACCGGATGGTCTTCGGCCAGGTCGCCGTGGATGACAAGAGCAATGAGATCGAGGCGATCCCGCGGCTTTTGGGCCTGTTAGACATTCAGGACGCGACGGTGACGATCGATGCCGCCGGCTGCCAGACGCAGATCGCCAGACAGATCGTCGATGCCGGCGGCAACTACGTGCTGTCGGTGAAGGAGAACCAGCCGAGGACCAGGCTTCGCCTCGTCCGACGCTGCACGCGAAGGTCAGGAAGCTGCTGGACGAAGCGATCCTGAGCGGCATGAAGGACGTGAGCCACGGCGTCCACGAGGAGTTCGACGCCGACCACGGCCGGCTGGACACCCGCAAAGTGTGGGTGATGGACGAAGTGCACTGGCTCGGCGACCTATGTCAGCAGTGGCCGGGACTGGCCGGCGTGATCGCGGTCGAACGCAAGCGGGAGGTGCTTGCCGGCAAGAGCAGCGTCGAGCGGCATTACTTCATCAGCAGCGTCGCAGGGACCGACGCCAGGGCGATGGCGGCGGCGATCCGCGGCCACTGGGCCATCGAGAACAAGCTGCACTGGCAACTGGACGTGAGCTCCCGCGAGGACGAGCGGCGGATCCGCAAAGGCTATGGTGCGGAGAACTACTCCCGGTTGTGCCGGCTGACGCTCAATCTTCTCAAGCGGGACAAGAGCATCAAAAACGGGATCCACGGGAAACGGTTAAAGGCAGGTTGGGACGAGCACTACCTGCTCCGTCTGCTAACGACCTGAACATGCAATCGCCCTGGGGTCGTTCCAAACCCGATCTGCTGTGTCCGCCTGGGCAGAAGCCCCCCACCCTCCCGCCGGCCTCGCAGCGGCGAGGCTTTACACGGTTTACTTGTAGGCCGAAGGCGGCTTGGGAACGACCCCCAGTTCTTTGTAGTTAAAACCGCTGCCCAGCGGTTTGTACGGACCGACGTACTCGACACTGCTCGTCGGTACGATCGCGTCTTCCATCCCGATTCCCCAGTACGACGCGTTGATGATCATCCGGCGCAGACCCGCGCTCTCGAAATCATCGCCACTGCCCATAGTCGTGTGGAACACGCGCGCAGACTTGCCCGTACTGGTCTTCCAGAGCTTGAACCAGGCTACGGGCAGCGGTTCCAGCTTGGGGTTGGGCGGATCATCGTACTTTCGACCTGTCAGCGGCTGGCCCCAAACCAGCGCAGTGCATCCCTCCGGCAGGCTCGTCCCCTCCTTATAGGTCCGGTAGACGTCCGACGTCCCCCAGATATCGCTGATACCACTGAGAATGGGATGGTCCTTCATCGCCTCGACGATCTTGCCCCTGGTCGAGTCCGCGTGCCAGCGGCCGTGGTGATTCATGAACGTTCCGCCGAGCACATCATTGCCCCAGTTCACGTTCTTGCCGTTGATCTTGTACGGGAGCGCCCCGTGAAAGCCGTGATTGGCTGTTCGTATAGCGATGAACGGCTTGCCGGAGTCGATGAACCTGACAATGCGTTCGCGCTCTTCCATCGGGAGGGTCAGCAGACGGCAGAAAAAAATCACCAGATCGGCCGACGCGAGGTGCTCCAGGCCGGGGATCTGGTGTTGCTTGAACTCCTTCCCTTTCTCCGGATAGACGGGCATCGTCGGATCGACTTCCCCTTTATCGTTGACGGCAAAAAGCACCGTGCAGTCGAAGCCGTGCCTGGCGCTCAGGATCCGCGCCATCATCGGCATGGACTGCTCGCTCCGGTATTCCTGATCAGCTGCAATCAGCACGATGTGCTTGCCCTTGCCCGGGCCTTCGCCACCCGGGTAGGTCAGCCACTGCGGGCTTTCGGGCACCGGGTGACCGTAGGCCTGAGCGATGGAAAGAAGCATCGTGGCAGACGCGAGCAGGTGAAGTAGTCGTTTGGGCATGGCGGAGCCGAATTGGATGGCGGGACGAAAGAGTCACTTCGTGGGAATCTCGTTGACCGTGTAATACGCCTTGGTGTGAAGGAGCGGTGTTCCCTGCTGCGAGGTGATCTTTGCCAGGTCGAAGTCATGGATATGGTCCTCCATGATCTTGTCGAGGGTGACCCGCACTGACATGCCGTCGTCCGATGGAACCGCTCGCAGCACCTTTGGTGTCGTCTGGTCCACTTCCGGGCTGCCGTAGCCCGCGTGGTAGATGTGGGTGTAGGTCGTGATGTTGTAGCTGTCTGTTCTCGAGGCCACCTGCTTATCGACAGGCTTGGTGAAGTTGATCAGAAAGCCGTCATTGCGGATGTTGATTTCCTTAATCTCGAACGGGACGACGCCGCTCCACTCGATACGCTGCAGCGCGAATGGCTCGGTGCCACGCACCGGCCACTGGCTGTTGGTGGTAAATCCCCCGGCGATCAGGTGCCCGGTGGGGGAAAACTCGACGTTCATGATTCCCGTGGCAAGCCCCTCACGAAACGGATAGCACGCCCCCTGCCACACGCCGTTCACCTCTTCGGTGGTGGCGCGCATGATCAGGCTCAGCGTGTAATCGCCGAGAAAGAACTGGTTTTCAAAAGGGCCGAATTTGCCTCGCGTGTTGTCGAGCCGAAATCCTGAGATCGACCGCCCCATCTTGATGTAGGGGAATCGCACCGCAGGCGGCACCAGTTCCTTTACCCTTCGCTTTTCCACCGCCATCCGCGATTGGCTGGCCGGGGTGACCGAAGGTGTCGGCATTCCGATCGCAAATGGATACCAGTTGTAGCTGGCCGGATGTCCCAGGAATGCGCCCGGTTTGAGGTGCTTGAGCGAACAGCTCCCGTTCCACGGGCCCTGGCTTTCGATGACGAACATCGCCCCCGCGGCATTGGCTCCGACGCCGCCTGGGCTCCGCAGTCCACTGCACACCGGGATCATCTTGCCGGCCGGTGTCACCTTTACCGCCCAGCCTCTGAAGAGGTTGTGCGATTCATAGGATCCGCTCAGACCCAGGGCCACCCAGATGTTGCCTTCCGGATCGTGCTTGGAACCAAACGCGAACTCGTGACCCTCGGCGTAGCCCCAGTTGTTGCTCAGGGTGTCGTAGCGGTCGGCGACACCGTCGCCGTCGCTGTCGGAAATCCGCGTCACTTCGCCCCAGGTGGTGGCCGTCATCGCACCGTCCTTCCAGGACAGCGAGAAAATCTCATCCTGGCCGGTGGCGAACAGGTGGTATTCCGGCTTCGGCGTAGACTCGAACACCCCGCTGACGAAGTAGATATCGCCACGCCGAGTCCCCACCGCCAGTCGCCCGTCCGGCAGCACCTCCAGCCCGCCCGGCCGCATCGGCACGGTCGCGGGGATCGGAATGTTCACGATCGGGTAGTACTTCGCTTCCTCCGTGGCGGTGCCCCACATCGCTCCAAGATCCTCAGCCGCCTTGGCGGCAGAGGATAATGCGGCAATCAAAACGATCGCGATCAAGCAACGAGTGCTCGCCATGCAACGAGTGCTCACCATTGATACTCCAGGGTCAGGGTTGAACGCCCCTTCGGCACCGTCACCGAGATCAATACTTCTGCGGGCTTTCCTTCCCGCACCATCCCCTTGTGATCGCTGGTGATTCGAAGATCGAGTTGATCGACCGCAAAACGCCGGTCGGACACGGCCTTGATCTCCGTACCGCAAGCCGCCCTGAAGTAGAAAGGCGTTTGATCCGAGTTCGATTCAAAGGTGAACGTTCGCTTCAGGTACGGCTTGCCGTCCTTGTCGCGCACGTCCTCGAAGAAGTCCTGCACCGCGATATCCCCGTACTGATAAAAGAGCGTGGGCTTTCGCGTGTTGTCCAGGCGGTACCCCCGGAACTGGTAACCATGATCCTGCGGAAAGGCGTGGTTGGTCTTGGCCTTGTACGGCCAGTTCTCCTCGAGCGTCTTCAGACGGTGAAACGGAATGCCGCGCGGGAACGAAATCCGATCGGTGCCGCGGGGGCGAAATGATCCGTTATCGACATCAGCGAAATCGCCCTTCCACAACTGCCGAAGGACCATCTCTTCGGTATCGAACGCCAGGTTAACCCGCTCCGGATAGCCCACCGCCATCCCGCGATAGCCGGCTGGACCATGACCCCGGCAGATCTCCGTGACGTCGCCCACGCGAAGTTCACTGGACTGTCGCGACAGGCCCGCCGGCCGTTTCGCCCGAACGCCGTCTTCCAGATACAGCCACAGCGCCTCGATCTGCTGCCCCGCGTCGCCGCCGAGAATGTCGGCCCGGGCCGACACGCCGCCCGGCCAGTACGCCGGCATGATCACCGTTGGCGAGAACCGGGCCGGCTGCCTGAGGTAAAGATGAAACCAGTCCTTCTTCAGCCGCTCGGTCGAGCGGACCAGATCCAGCGCGCCGACGGAGGCCGCCTTCTGTCCGTTAAAGTCGTGGCAGGCGATGCAGCTCAGCCCGCTGGTGCCGATCAAATCGCAGCCGGCGGCCTTTGACTGCTTCGCATCGACGACCTTCGGAATCTCGGCCGCCTCCAGTTGGTCGACCTTACCGAAGAGGTCCACCAGGTGCGCCACATTTGCCTGGCCGAACTGTGGCATGCTCGCATGAACGTAGTCGCGCTGACGGCCGCCGTTCAGCAGCACTTCGGTCATCCATTCGGGCTTGAGCTTGGCACCGACGTTCGTCAACGGCGGAGGCAGCCGACCCTGATCGCCGATCGCCTCGTTGGCTCCCGTGAAGTAAGCGTTCCGCTCCGCGGCGATCCCGCCGAGGCCGGCGCGATCATGGCAGGCAATGCAATTGAATGCGACCAGTGTCTTGTCGATCTTCTGCTTGTCGTTCAACGTCGGCTTTTCGGCCTCGGGCATCGCGGCTGCAATCAACTTGCGCTGCTCGTCATTGAAATCAAAGTGTGGCCACGCCCCCGGGGCACCGCTGGTACAACCCCGGCCGGGCATCAGCTTTGCAAACGCCAGATTTGGCTTGGTGGTCACCTTAAGGTCCGAATGGCAGTTGACGCAGCCGAGGGTTCCGAACAGTTCCTTTCCGCGAGCGGCCAGCTCGTTATCCACCTTGAGCGGCTCGAACGCCGGGATCGGCTCGCTGGACACCGACAGCATCGATGACGGTATCGCCTGCCGGGGGAAATCCGGCCCCTTCATCTCGAATGAAAACTTAGCCTCACGGCCGGTGTGAAAGTAAGTGAGCTCAATCCGCCGCCAACCCGCCCCCAGTTCCCCCTCGCCCGACAACTGCTTGACGCCCCGGCGGTCACTGGGCTCCTGATCGACCAGTGATTTCCCGTCCACCAGCAGGGTGCCCCCGTTCATCGTCAGAAAGAACGTGTACTTCCCCGCCTTGGCGAGATTCAGCCATCCTTCGTACTTGATCGCACTGTGCTGCTGGATCGTGCCCACGCTCGCGAGGGCGAAATCCTTGGCGCGGCCGGCACGCTCGGCCCTGACGCCATCGCTCGCCAGTCCTTCGAAAACCGGACCGCGGTAGAGGGTGTAATCCAGTTGCCCGGGCACACGCGTATCCCGCAGCAGGTAATGGGCGATGCGCTCCGGCTCCTGTCCCGACAGCCGCATGTCGGGCATTCGCCCCGATGGCCGGCTGACATGCGGACGTCGCACGAACTCGACCAGGCTCTTGATGCTGTACTTCCTGTCCAACTTGCCCAGCGGCACCGACGTGGCAGGAAGCAGCTCGGTACCCTTCGCGTCGCGCGGCGAGTGGCACGCCACGCATCCCCTGGAATGGAACAGCCGTTCGCCAAGCCCGACGGCCACCGCGTCAGGCGGCTGCAAATCAAAGTCGTTCGCCTTGAGTGACAGCAGGAAGTGCGTGAGCGAGATTGAAGCCTGCTTCTTTTCGGCATCCCCCAGTTGCGACAGGACATTGGGCATCAGCGTGCCCGGCTTGACCCCGTGCGGATCCCGGATGAAAGCCTCGATATAGGTCGGATTGATTCGCGAGCCGACGTCGGCCAGTCGCGGCGATTTCCTCGATCGCTCCGCCAGCGAAGCGTCGCCGCCGTGGCAGGCCGCGCAGTTCGCTTCCTCGATCAGGACCAGTCCCTTGTCCCTCTCGCCCAGCCGGCTCGAACCCAAGCCGGGAATGATCGCCTGTCCGAACGCGACCAACGCCGAACCGTTCAGGAACAGCAGAAGGACAATCATCGCGGCAAATCGTCGGGCCCGATCAGTCATGTGTCTCGTCCTTCGGTTCGACCAGGCGCGGCAACTCGATCGATCGCGGCGATGACGGACGCCGAACCACTGCCTTCGTCGACATTTCACCATGAGGCTGTACCGGTTTCCATGAGCACGGTTGAATCCGCGGGTATTGAGTTGAAACGATACATCACCCGCACGGTTAAGCGAGGGACCTGCAATCTCGGCGGATTGACGTCTTAAGGAGCCGCGCGGCAGAAGAATCACCACGGAGACACGGAGGGATGCCAGGCAACCCAAGACGATCGCAAAGTTAAGGGGTCTGATTTCTAAGAGAGTTGCTTTCCTTGAGTTCTCCCTGACGATCGCCACCGCGGTCAAAGCGTAGAAGATTCAAACTGCCCTCCGTGCCTTCGCGTCTCCGTGGTGATGTCTCTTTCGGCTGTGCGGAATGCATTGAACTGGGAAGTCGATTCAAGGAGCCGCGCACGACGTAAGCGGGAAAATCGCCGGCAAGGGCAACATCCCCGCTTACTTCGTGCGCGGCTCCTTGGGAAGTCACTCGCTCTCAGCGTTAACAAACGCCTCGTATCGCAGTAAGTGCCGATAGACGATGACCTCTAACCCCTCTCGCGGAAGTCGGAACATGAACAAGAAGATTGCACTGGCGGTGGTTCTCGGGCTCGGTGTTTTCGCCACCCGATTCTCGATCGGCAACGAAGCCCCCAAGGTGTCAGAACCCAAACCCGCGGAACCCAAACCCGCCGAGCCCGCCAAGGCGGACAACCTCAAGGCCGTCGCCGCCTCCATCGACGGGTACGTCTTCAAGTTCCCCTGCAAGGGCACCATGCCCGAAACACCCAAGAAGGGCGCCGACGCCGATTCGGCCCTGGTCCCGGCCGGCGGCGACCCCAAGAAGCAGGACAACTTCGCCGCCGACAAAACCTTCGGCGGCACCAAGGGCAAGCACTACCTCGTCACCCTGCGATTCCGCGGCGTGGTCGAACCCATGAAGTACAAGAACGGCAAGATGGACGGCGACTACTTCTACGTCGGCGGCGAGCCGGACAACGGCACCTACAACATCTACAAAATCGCCGTCTCATCGCCCGAGTCGCATTTCTTCCTTAATCGCCAGGACGCCGTCGGCCATCGCATCTTCAAGATCGACTACACCAAGACGATCGAGATCGAAGGTCAGTCCACCGTCAAGTTCACCGGCGACGGCCAGAACGGCCGACTGATCTCGAACTTCGAGAAGCTCGTCGTCCCGGACGTGTCGCCAGAGATCAAGCAGCCCTTCCACGGCCAGTTCGTTCAGGTCGATGTGGTGGACGTGGTCGAGAAGAAGTAGGCGCGCCGTATTGGCGTTACAGAAGTTCCTTCAACAGGTGGATGTCCTTGCTCGTGTCCACGATCGGAATCGGCCGGTCGACGCCCGGCGGATGGTTCTTCCGCTTGTAATCGACCCCAAGAACCGTGCAGACCGTGGCAAGGAAATCGGGAACACTGATCGGGCGGTCCGCCACGGCCGCACCGTCCCGATCGGTGCGGCCGATGACCTGGCCTCCCTTGATGCCGCCGCCCACGAGCACACTGCTCCAGGCCCGCGACCAGTGATTGCGACCGCCGCCGGTACACTGCGGCGTGCGGCCGAATTCCCCCATCCAGACGACCAGCGTCGTGTCGAGCAGTCCACGGCTGTGAAGGTCTGTGACCAGGGCAGCCATGCCGGCGTCGCATTCCTGCGAGAGCGCGCGTACGCGCGGAAAGTTGTCGCGGTGGGTGTCCCAGCCGACGCCATCGCCCATCACGACTTCGACAAAAGGCACGCCCGCTTCCACCAACCGACGGGCCATCAGGCATGCCTGGCCGAAACTCCCTGGCCGCTCCGCCCCACCGGCCATCTTGCCGCCCGCCGTTCGGACAGTAGCCGCGGGCGGCGGGCCGTAGGATTCCCGAATCGCGTCCGGCTCGCGCGACACGTCAAACGCCTGTTTCTGCTGCGATTTCATCAACCGAACCGCGCGGGATATCGCGGTGCGGTGCGTCTCGCCCGCTGCGCTCTTGTAATGGGAATGGAACGCCTCATCGAACCCCTGTAGAAGCTCCAGTTGCCGCTCGAACTGCGCCTTGTCGCCGGCCGGCTCGACAAAGTCGAGCCCCCGAATGGGGTCGTTGACCGACAACGGCTGGTGGTCGGGGCCGAGGAACCCCGCACCGATCGCCTCCTGCGGCGCTCGGCCGATCGTGACGAAGTTCGGCAACGCCACGTCGCGCTTTCCCAACTCCCGGGCGATGATCGCGCCCAGGCTCGGGAACGCCACCGCGCCGGCGCGGTTCTGGTACCCGGTATGCAGGTGATAAGTCGCCAGCTTGTGGTCCGACTCGAGCGTGCTCATGCCGCGCAGGATGGCCGCGTGCTGCATCAGTTTCGCGAACCGCGGGAAGTGCTCGCTGATGCGAATGCCGGAGACCAACGTCTCGATCGCCTTGAACTCGCCCCGGACGTTGTCCGCGGCCTCGGGCTTGGGGTCGAACGTGTCGATGTGACTGGGCCCGCCCGCCATCCAGAGCAGAATGCATGACTTGGGTCGTTGTGCGTCCGGCGCGGCGGCAGCGAGGCGTCCGAGCCAGCCGCTCAGGCCGGTGCCGACCGCCGCCGACGCCAGAAACTCTCGCCTGCCGATTGGGGTTTGCATCACAGGGTTCCGGTGGAAGTTGACGGACAACGATCGGTTCCGCGCAGCACGTTTGAGTGATTGGCACAACTGAGGAATCGGCACACTTCAGTGATTAAGCGAAAACTCGCTGGTCATGATCAGCACCCAGGCCAGTTCGCGGTAGCCGGCCTGGGGCACGTCGCCCGATCGCGACAGATAGGCTTTGACCCGCGCTTCCTCTTCCGCAGTCGGACGCCGGGACAGGATCGTCAGGAACAGGTCCGATGCGACCTCCCGCCCGGACCGGCCCGGCGACGCCGACAGCCGGCTCACCAGTGCCTCGACGCCGCGACCGGCAAACTGACCCGAGTTCATCTGCCGCAGGAGGTGCGGGATCCCCCGGCGGTAGGCGGTGGGGTCGGGATCGCCTTCGTCGCCGAAAAACTCGGTGAACTCTGGCCGGGCTCCCTGCCGGGCGTCAATGCCCGTCACCTTCGCCGCCGGGCCGGAAACCACCTCCAGCGAGTCGTACAACTGCCCCGCCGACAGAACCTTGATCGACATGCGGCCGAACAGCGCCACCTGCTGCTCGCCGGCGGCGGCGTCGCCGGCTCGGCTCGTCCGCTGATAGGCGCGGCTCAGCACGATGCTGCGGGTCAGAAACTTCAGGTCAAAGCCGGATTCGGCAAAACGCCTGGCGAGCAGGTCGAGCAGTTCCGGATGCGACGGTGGATTGCCTTGGTGCATGTCGTCCACCGGCTGGACGATGCCCCGCCCGAACAGCCGCCACCACGTACGGTTGGCCATCGCCCGGGAGAAGTAAGGGTTGTCCGCAGCGGTCAGCCATGCCGACAGTGCCGCACGATTTGAGCCCTTGCCCGCCGGCATTTCCTGCCCGCCGAGAAACGTGGGCGATCTTGGAATAAAGCCGTCCAGCATGCCCGCATCGCGCAGCGACGTAAGTGTGACCTTCGGGTCATCGATCACGCCCAGCTCGTAGACCTGCTTGGCGCGCCGGGGCGTCTGCACCTGCGTGAAGAACGCCGCCATGCCCCAGAAGTCCTGCTGCTTCCAGCCGACGAACGGATGGTCGTGACACTGGGCACAGTTAAGCCGCACCCCCATGAAGTAGCGCGAGGTGAGATCGGTCAGATCGGGCACGCCGCGGGGCAGCCGCCCCTCGATCAGGTAAGTAACGGCCGGGTTGTCTTCCATCTTCCCGGTGCCGGTGAGCAGATCCGAGGTGATCCGATCCCAGGTTGCGGTATTGAAACGCCCGGCGAGCCACTGCCTGAATCGGTCGGCCCTCACGCGTCGATCGTCGGCCAGCGGCGAGATCAGATAGCCTTGCCAGACGTCGGCCAAGTATTCGCCGTAGCGAGGGCTGGCGAGCAGGTCGTCCACCAGCCGAGCCCGTTTGGCCGGCGTGGAGTCGGTCAGAAATCTCTCGGCCTGCTCCGAGGTGGGGATCACGCCGTGTAGATCGAGGTAGACGCGGCGAAGGAACTCCGCATCGTCGGCAATCGCCGCCGGCTGCACGCCTTCGCGGCTCAATCGGGCTTCGATGGCCTGATCGATAAGACCCGCCAGCACCGCGGCCGCATCCGGCTCGCCCGCCGCAAACGTTCGGCCGGCGATCGCGACAACCGCACACAGCAGGATGACCCGCATGAAGGGCATGGGCCGACTCCAGTCTTTAGGTTCCAGACGTGACGTTCAGAGGACAGTACCGCCTCCCCTGCCGGCAGTTGTTGGGGGCAGGCCGATGGATCGCCGGAATCTCCAACGTCCGGCCGCGGAGCATGTAGCCGACGGCCAGGTCGCTCGCGCTCCGCCAGCCCTCCGCCTGGTCGTAAAACTTGTGATACCCGGTGACGCCGCGGGTGTCGGTCTGGCCGGCGGCGTTCTGCGGCGTGAGGTTAAAGACGAAGTTGTTGAGATGGCTGACGGTCGTCAGCACCACCCGCCCGGGGCCACGCTCGACACATCGATGCTCAACGCACGGCGGTGACCGCCGTGATCGTGCCGACGACGCCCTGCGGCACGCCCATGTCTGTGTGCCATGCCCACGCCCGTCAGTCGCTGTCGAATGTGGCGAATACATCCCGCGTGGGCATGAGCAAGCGACGTGATTTCGGCACCTCGCATGCCCACGCGGTAGACGGCCTTGGATCTCGAATGCCGGACGGCAGCGTGGGCATGGCACACGAAGCTCCGTCTTGAGATAGAGCCTAGGCCTGACGTTTGCAATCGCCGGTTTCTGCTTGCAATTCCGAGGCCAATACTTAACATATACCATACAGAAAATCCTGCCCGGGTCGGACGGTTTTAGCGTTCGGCCGGGGTTGGCTGGCGCTGCCTGATGCCTGGTCGTCGCGGGTGTGATCCGTCGTCGGCCGGGGTGTCGCACGAGGGTCGCGCGCCTGGCGGGATGAAGTGGTTTTCGTCGGCGGGTCGTGTGGCTCGCCGTGGTCGTGGCATTGGAGCAACTCGGACGATCCGACAACGCCTGTGACTTTTCGAAGGAGCCGCGCACGAAGTAAGCGGGCCGGGGACGCGGTATTGCACCGTTTCCGCGACGATCCCGCTTACGCCGTTCGCGGCTCCCTCGGAACGTCATGCGCCGCGACGGGATCGCGCCGAGCGGTCTTGTTTGATCGGGGCTCGAAGGGAGGTGTGAAAGGTTGGCACGCCCGGCTCGCTTTGGTCGCTCGGGTTCGTTCGGCCAAGTGGACCATCGCCTTGGGTTCGTTCGGCCGTCTGGATTCCGCCTTGGGTTCGTTCGGCGACGGTGACTGTGGCATCCGTAGAGGGAATGATCTCGGGTTCGTTCGACAGCATAGCTCGGGTTCGTTCGCCAATGCCGCCTCGGGTTCGTGCGGCAACGTCGTCTTGGGTTTGTTCGGTAGTGTCGCCTCGGGTTCGTTCGGCAGTGTCGCCTTAGGTTCGTTCGGCAGCTCTCTGCGCTGGAATCTCGAAAGCACAAAGGAGCCGTCGGACACCTTCAGCCTCAGACACTCTGGAAAATTCGCATCTTGTCCAAACTTCCCAGCTTAACGGCGATGGGGCATGGCACTGCCGGGAACCGAGGAATACGGGATAACCCTAATTTTGAGCTTAACGATTCCCGGGCACGGCGATACTTTCAAGCACAATGGGAACGAAGACATCCAAGATCTGGCGAGCGGTGGGCGGGATTCTGCCTGCGCTTTTGACACCACTGGCCTCGCAAGGGCAGACGACCTGGAACAACGGCAACAGCAATTTCAGTTGGAATGACGCGGCGAACTGGTCGGCCGGCTTGCCGACCTCGACCGCGCTGGCCAGTTTCTCCAACGCCGGGGCCGGTACGATCACGCTCGACGCGAGCCAGTCGGCGCTGGGTCTTTCGTTCTCAAACACGACGCCTTACGTCTTCAATTCCGGGACCGGCACCAATACGCTGGGGATCTTCGGGAGTGGTATCGCGTCGAACGCCGCCGGGGCGGTGACCATCAATCCGCAGATCACCCTCGGCGCGGCCCAGACCTGGGCCCTGACCAGCGCCGGTGGCTCGCTGACGACGGGTGACGTCAACCTCAATGCCTTCGGCCTGACCGTGGGCGCGACCAACGCCGCCCCGATCAACATCAATGGCGTCGTCAGTGGCACGGGAACGGTGTCGCTAGCGGGCGGCGTCGTCTCGCTCGGCAGCGCCAACACCTACAGCGGCACCACCACGGTAACGGGGGGCACGCTGCGAACCCTCGTCAGCGGCGCACTGCCCGGTACCACGACCCTGGCGATCCCCGCCACCGCCGCCAACGGCACGGTCACCGTTGACCTCCTGGGCACCAGTCAGACGATCTCGAACCTGACATTCAACAATACCGGCGCGACCACGGTGAACTTCACCGGCACGGCCGGTTCGTCGCTGTCGGTCTCGCCGGCGGCGTTGACGCTTGCCCCCTCGGTCGCGACGGTCAACCTCGCCGTCTCGATGGCGACCCTGGGAACGTTCACCTACAACAACGCGGCCGGCACATTCACCGCCAACAACGGTGCGTCGGCCAACCCCGCGAACAATGCCGTGACCATCACCCTGGCCGGCGGCACCAACAACATCACGGCTTCGACGATCAACATTGGCAACGGCACCACGGGCGGCGGCGTGGTCAACACCACCGTCAACCTCGGCACGACCAATACGCTGAAGGTCGACACCATTCGCTTCGGTAACGGCCGCGCAGGCGGCAACCTGAAGTTCGCCACCGGCCTGACCAATCCGACGCTCACCATCACCGGCGCGGCCGGCGGTGCCTCCACGACCAACCTCAACCTCGGGCAGGGCCACGACAGCAATACCCTCACCACGACGCCCAACGACACGTTCGACACGACACTGGGCACGCTGACGGCGGCATTCAATAATGTGGTGATCGCCCAAAACGTCCCGGCCGCGGGTAACCGGACGATCGTCTTCAACTCCAACTTCCTCATGGGCGCCGGCTCGATCACCGCCAATACGTTCAGTGTCGGCGTGATCACACAGCGCGCGACTCCGACGCCAGCAAGTACGCTCAATTCCCAGTTGACCGCCGTCTTCTCCCTGACTGGGGGCACGGCGTCGATCGGCACGCTGACGTTGGCAACCACGAACTACACCGACACGTTCACCGGCACCAACACGCTTTCGGGCACAGTGAACCTGAACGCCGGAGCGACGCTGAACGCGACCACGATTCAGCGTGGAGCGACCGCCACGCCAACTGCCGGCACTATCACCATCACGTCGCAGATCAACTGGAATGACGGCACCATCGGCAATAACACCGGAACCGACCTTGGCATCAGCGGAATCACGCTCGTCAGCAACGGCGCGGCCGCGAACCACACGTTCAATATTTCCGGAGCCCAGACCGCGACGGTCAGTTCAGTCATCAGCGGCGCGGGGCCGATCACAAAAGCCGGAACCGGCACACTGGTCTACAGCGGCGTGAACACGCTGACGGGCGGCAACACGGTCACGGCGGGTACGTTGCGGGTTTCCGGATCGGGCACCTTCGGCGCGGCGACCGCGCCGCTGACAATCAACGGCGGCCTGGTTGATATGAACGGGCAGAGCCGCACGGTGGGCAACTTCAACGGCGCCGGCGGCACGATCGCCAACAACCTGGCTGCTTCAACCTCAACGCTGACCATCGGCGGCACCGGCACGTTTAACGGCACAATTGCCAACAACACCGGCACCGGCGGCACGCTCGGACTGACCAAATCCGGCACCGGCGCCCTCACGCTCGGCGGCACGAACACGTACACCGGCACCACCAACGTCGGCGCCGGCACGCTGACCATCGCTTCCAGCTACCCGAGCGGTTCGGCGCTGACCCTCGCGGCCGGTGCGACGCTGTCGTTGAACAATGGAACCACCACGCCGCTGACGATCCCGGGCCTGTCGCTGGGTGCAGGAACAGGCGTCGCGTCGCTCGGGATGGATCTTGCCGCACCGGGCACGAACGATTCGTTCGGCACCGCGGCAGCGGCGACGACGTCGAACACCGTCCGCTTTGAAATCACCGGCCTGACCGGGTTTGCCGCCGGCAATTACACCCTGCTCAGCGCCGCCAGCGGACTGTCGACCGCCACCTATGCGGTCGGTGCGTTTCCAAGCGGTTTCAGTTACACGCTTCTGCCGAGCGACACCGCGGTGCAGATCAACGTTTTCACCATCGAGCCGACCACCGGGCCGATCTTTTATAACGCCACCAGCAGCAACAGCTGGGCATCTCTGACGAGCGGGAACTCCAACGCGTTTACCACCGACCTTGCCGGCACGACGCCCGCGGTCGGCCCGCCGAACAGCACCAACACGGTGAACTTCACCACCGGCGGCGCGACGATTGTTGGCCCGACGGTGACTTCCGTGCTCGACGGGAACTACACCATCAACGACCTGGTTTTTAACAACCAGACGCAGAGCGGCGCCGTGACCGCGATCGCCATCAATGCCGGAAACTCGGCCAGCAACACGTTGACCATCACGCCCGCGGCGGCGACGGCGGGAATCAACGTGCAGACCGGCGCGCCGGCGAGCATCGGCATCATCGCGCCGGTGACGCTCGGGGCGAACCAGACCTGGACCATCGCCGACGCCCCGACCGTCCTGACCATCGGCGGAGCGATGAACGGAACGGCCGGCCTGACCAAGAACGGCCCCGGGACGCTCCGATTCCTGGATTCCAGCTTTGCCGGCTATACCGGCGCGATCGCGATCAACGCCGGCGCGGTGAACTTCGAAGTGACGACGGGCACGCAGACGGTGACGAGCGCCGTCAGCGGTGCCGGTTCGGTGACCAAGACGGGTGCCGGCACGGTTATACTGAACGGCGCCAACTCTTACGCCGGCGGAACCACCATCGTCGCCGGATCCTTGAACGCCAACAGCGCCACCGCGATCGGCACCGGCACGCTGACGATCAACAGCGGTGCCACCCTGGGCAACTCGTCGGGCAATTTGGTCACGTTCACCAACAACAACTCGATGATCTGGAACGGCGACTTCACCAAGGCCGGCAATTCCACCACCGCCGGCACCGGCAATGTGACGATGACCGCCAACGTCAACGTCAACAACACCGGGGCGACGACGTTTACCGTGGGCGGCGTGATCTCGGGTGCATTCTCGCTGTCCAAGTCCGGCGTGGCCGGCAGCGTCATGGCGCTCAGCGGGGCCAACACCTACAGCGGCGGCACGACCATCACCGGCGGCGTGCTGGCCGTGAACACGCTGGACCTCAATGGCAACGCGAGCAGCATCGGCACGGGCACGACGCTCGGCATCAACGCCAGCACGTTGCGCTACACCGGCGCGGCCAACGCCGTCACCAATCGAGCCGTGACGCTGACGGGAGCGGCCGTCATCGAAATGCCGATCACCGGGGTTGACCAGACGCTCGAATTGTCAGGCGTGATCGACGGCACCGGCGCGCTGACCAAGGGAGTCACCGGTACGCCCACTGCCGCTGGCAGCGCTTCCAGCAATCTGATTCTCTCTAACGCCGGCAACACCTTCTCCGGTAACGTCACGATCAGTGCGGGCACCCTTACCATTAGGAACAGTGGAGGGCTGGGGACGGGCACCAAGACGATCACCCTTACCGCCGGAACGGCCGGCGCGCCGAGCCTGCGGCTCGACCCTGGCGTCGGGGGCAGCATCTCGCTGCCGAGCACAATCAGTTTCAGTTCGAGTTACAACGGGCAGAACGCGCTGAACCCCAACGGCCTGGGCACCATCGACAGCCGCACCGGCAACAACACGGTCGCCGGCAATTTCACACTGATGTCCGGTGGCGGCAGCACAGCGCTGAACGTGTCGGCCGGCTCGACGCTGACGATGTCCGGCAACTTCGCCCCGAACACGACGGCCCGCGCCCTCGAACTGCGCGGCGACGGCACCGGCGTCGTCTCCGGCCTGATTGCCGACGGCAGCACCACCAACATCCTGTCCGTCGTCCGCAGCGGCGGTGGCAACGGCGTGTGGACGCTCACCAACAGCAATACCTACACCAACGGCACCACCGTCAGCGGCGGTACGCTGCTGGCGAGCAACGTCTCGGGCGGCAACTCGGCTACCGGTACCGGCGCGGTCACCGTCAACGGGGCCAACGGAGGTGGCATCCTCGGCGGCGTCGGCTCCATCGCCGGCCCACTGACCATCACGACCACGACCGGGACGCCCGGAACGCTTCGTCCCGGCGACGCCAGCGCCAACGGCACGCTGACGGTGCTGGCCGGCCTGACCGTCAACACCGGCGCCCGCCTCGGGTTCCACATACAGAACGCGGGCCTGCCCGCCGCCGCCGACACCGGCGGAAGCACCACGGGCACGCTGCCGAATCCGACTTCTAACAATTTCCTGAACATCACCGGCGGAACGACTTCGATCAGTTCCGGCACGGTGCTGGCGCTCGACGGGACCGGCGGCACCTTCTCCCCGTTTGCGACGTACAGCTATCAGGTCGGGCAGGGCGCTGGAAACCAGAACCTTTCGATCACGACGCCTTCGCAGTTCGTGTTCTCCAACTTCAACGTCAGCCCCGCTTCGGCAACGTTTACGGCCAACAGCGCGGGCGCGTTGTATGTGAATATCACGTTCGTTCCAGAACCGGCGACGTTGGGATTGCTCACTCTCGCCGCCACCGGCCTGCTGGGCCGCCGGCGTGGTTCTCGTCGCGGGCGTCATGGGGCGTAATGGCGGCCCCCCGGCGGTCGAGGTCGGCACGATGACACGGGTGCTGGTCGAGCGTTGTGCCGTGCCGATTGAAAAAGCCGTTTGATGCTCAAGAAGTGGGTTCACCAGTGGCAGGGCCCGTTGCGACACTTGGCAGTCGCGGGCCTGAGGGGGGTTTCGAACCCGCGCCGAAGCACTTGGCCAGAACGGGGTTCGTGCTGAACATCGATCGTCGCCCGTCGTCGGCTGCGGCAGGAATCGGCTCAGCATCCGCCGCGTAGACGTCGAGGGAGATATTGCTGCCTCCCCCCCGAAGGCAGCAATATTAGTTCTATAGCGCCCCATGCCCTATGGACGCCATCGCTGGGCCCTGCGTCCCAAACGCGTTGCATCACGCGGCGACCGGCGATCGCAGACATACGGCTGTTGTCCGTCGTCGTCGCGGTAGCCACTCGCCCAGCCAATAGTAGGCGAATAAGCCACCCGATCACCGCATCAGGGCGGTCTACATCCTTAGCGAAAGCGAGATGTCGGATCTCTCTCGAAAAATCAGAAATGTTGAGGTTTGGTGGGAAGATTATCGCTATCGATCGTCGGGATCCGCTTCCATGACGACCCGGAATCCGACGTCAGGGGCGGTCAGAGACTCCAGTGCCGCGCCGCGCGCTGCCGAGCGGCAATCGTGCGGTTCGCTCAATACGCTGCCGCCTCTGCAAGCCCGTGGGTAGCGTTCTGGTCGCGTCATCGCCTGCGAATACCCGGCCTCATAAGCATCCCGGCACAGTTCTCGCGCATTGCCGTGCATGTCGAACAGGCCCCAATGGTTCGGCGACTTTGTACCCACAGGCTGGAGCTTCCGATCACTGTTGGCTGCATGCCACCCCATCGATTCGAGCTGCCCGGTTCCTGCAAACGGGCCCGGGGCACCGGCGCGGCAGCCGTACTCCCACTCCCGCTCGTCTGGCAGCCGAAATACCCGTCCCTCCGCCGCGCTAAGCCGGCGACAGAACTCGGTCGCGTCCTCAAACGTGATGTTGGTCATTGGGAGCGAATCAGTGTCTTCCTTTGCACCTGGCTCCATGAGCCTTCGATATTGGGCCCGGGTAACCTCAGTCGTCGCGATCCAGTAGGGCTTTGCGATCGATTCGCTATGACGCCGTTCGTCCTGCTGATGCCCTACTTCCGTCGTAGGGCTGCCCATCTGAAACTGAGCCGGATTGAGGCGAATCAGCCGAATGCCGAGTTTCGTCTCATGGGTCGGCATCGTCAGCGGCGCGACGACGCCGGCACGATCCCCGGTGGGAAGAAGCACAAACACTGGGATCGTCAAACACGCCAGTGGCAGAAGGTACAACCATTTCCAAGCCCGTTTCCAACGCGGCGGCGGCGACCGCGTGACCACTTCGCCGGCCAACACCCGCTGAAGGTCCAGTTGCAGCGCGCCGATCGACTCGTAGCGATCGGCCGGGCTCTTCGCCAACGCGATGGTGACAATACGACTTACCGACGTGGCATCGATCCCGGCCACAGACACCGGCCGGCTGTTCATGCTGCGGGGAGGCGACCGGCGAATCTGTGCAATCACCTCCGAGATCGTGCCCGAAACCTCATACGGAAACTCACCGGACAGCGAGTGGTAGAGTAGAACCCCAAACGCGTAGATGTCGCTTCGAGGACCGAGTGTCGCCGAATCGCCGTCGGCCTGCTCAGGACTGGCCCAGGCGAGCGTGCCAAGAATCTGGCCGGTCGACGTGACAGTGGCAAGACTTCGGTGTCGTCCCTCGGGCTGAAAGAAGCGTGCCAGCCCGAAGTCAATCAAGTGGGGCTTGCCGCCGGTATCGACGAGGATGTTCTCGGGTTTAAGGTCGCGATGTACGAGGCCCGCTCCGTGGATCGCACCGAGGCCGTCGGCGATCTCGACGAAAAGCCGAATGATGCCCCGATAGTCGGACGCCGATCGGAGACGAATCGCCTCCAGTTCCAACGATTGACCGTCGATTCGTTCGGTTGCGAGATAGAACGACCCGTCGTCGGTCTGACCGCGATCGACCACCTTTAAGACACAGCGGTGCGTTACCGCGCTGAGTGCTCGAACTTCCCGCTCCAGTCGACGCCGCGCGGATGCGGTCATGAAGCGCCCGCCGTGGAAGACCTTAAGCGCGACGTCTTGTTGACTCTCCTCGTGATAAGCGTCGTAGACGGCCCCCTGCCCTCCGACACTGATGAGTTGGCGGACCCGGAAGCCAAGCACTTGAGGCAGAGGCGGGTGTTCTGCACCTTCCGGGATGGTGACCGGATCCACCGTCGGCGCGACGGTCAGATCGATCGGTGCTTCCAGTTCCTCGTCGCTGAGCACTTTGAGCGGGGTCGGCATCTGCCCGGCCCGCGCCGCCAGAAGTTGCGCAAACCGGACACGCCTGTCCTGAGATTCTGATTCCGCGTCCCCGCTCATTAGGCACCATTGTGCTACGCCGGCCGGGTTGACTTCAATAGCTCGTTCTTCAGCTGCACGAGTGCACGGCTGCAAAGGAGGTGAATAGCGTGCTCGGTTCGCTGCATCAGGCCCGCCGCCTCTTTCACACTCCGCTGCTCGATGTGGCGAATGCGAATACACTGCGCGTAATCAGGAGGAAGCCGGTCAATCGATCGTTGTAAGTGTGCGGCGATCTCATGCGCGATGGCCGATTGGCTGGGTGTCCGGTCATAGACCGCCAGCTGTTCCAAGAGCCCGATGAGCGGGCCGGGCTCGTCGAAATCCTCAACCTCTTCAATCCGCTGGACAGCGCCGCCCCGCTTTCGTGCCCGAAGTTCGCGGACGAGATCAACAATCCGATGTCGGGCGATGGTCAGGATGAGACGCCGTACGTGATCGTGATCGCCCAAGTCCACTTCACGGCAGCGCCGAAAGAACTCGAGACAAACGTCTTGGACGACGTCTTCCGGATCGATGAGTCGCCCCAGGTCAGGCGGAATGCGGCGACGCGCATACTCCAATACAACACCTCGATTCTGGCGGAATGCGTTCTCTACGATTCGAATCGTCGAATCAATCGCCGCGGGTGCCTGTTTTTCGGGAGTGTGGTCTGCGGGCAGCATTGACGAATCTCTTAAGGTGACTCGCCCGGGAACCAGCGGCTGTCGGAAACGGACCTGCCGGTCTCGTCGAACAGCTGTCGCTCCGATCGCATCGCCACGTGGCCGTCGGCGTATCCGATGTTCAGTCGGCCGGAAACCGCGGTCCTTGCCAGTGCCCCATCACTGCGATGCCGCGAATAGTCCAGCTCACTGTTCACCATGCCGAAGCGGCCTGCGTAAATGGGGCCGATGCCCCCATTGCCGCCAAAACGCTGGCCCGCGGACTTACCTTCGACGCCCACAATCGGCGGAGCGAGCCAGCCAGTAGCCGTCGTGCCCGTGTACGACCAGGCTTCGACGACAAGGATCAACTGCGACGGCTCGGACGCCGCGAGGTTCCAGGTTCGTCCCCCACCCTTGGTAACCATCTGAACGTCGAGCTCGGAGCTGGCCCACGCGTTCATCGCGTAGCTGCGAGCACCATCATCCGAAGGGCAGGCCAACACGCCGCCCGCTGGCTTTTGAAGCGGGAGTCGATCGGCGTCAACGAGGTATGCGCCGACCTGGTTCTTGTCGAACCAGTACTGTGCGGGCGCCGGCACCGTTCGTGTAAAGGGCAATTTGCCTTGGCTCGCAGCGCTGGCAAGAATCGCTTTCGTCACCGCACCAATGTTGGAGGTACAGACGACCGCTTTTGCATTGCGCCGGACCCTGGAAACGCCGGGAATCGCGATCGCCAACAAGAGGCCCACAATGCCTACGACGACGAGCAATTCGACGATGGTGAATGCCGAGGACCGGGTAGTGCTGAGATAACGCTTTCTCACTTGCTGCCTCCCGGTCGTGTCGAGGAGCGAAACCGGCCGAGCAATCCGAGGATTGAAGGTATGATCACAGCCACCATTCCAGGCTCGGGCACGGCCGTCAGTCGGACATTGTCGATCGCGATTTCCGTTCCGCGGCTGCCATCGGGTCCGGTGTCCTCCACGAAGTACCTAAACGCAAAACGCCCTTGGACCGGGCCACTTAAGCCCGAAATTGGCAACGCGTAGTGAGTCCACGAGGTCGGAAAGGCCAGCGGGTTCGGGGCACTCTGGTAAGTGGGATTGATATCGAGCAACAGGCGTCCAAAGTCGCCGACCGACACGGCGGTCGTCCCGACATCGCTACCTGCGTTCGTGATGTTCAAACGGACCTGTAAACGGTCCGGAAAGCCTTGGCCATCCTGGCCGATGGCGTCGAACGTGAGCGACTGCCCATTTTCAAGCGTCATTGCGGGAGAGACGAGCCAATTGCTCGCGGTTGCGTTGCCGCCTGCGCCGGCCGACTCGTAGCCGACAGCGGCAAAGGCTGAGCCCCCGCCCATGGCTGTAAGGCCCGAATTGATAGCACCCTGCTGCCAAGTCGTGGTCCCAACGGGGCTGCTGCGGTTGAGGACCGTCCACGTAGTAGTGGACGAGAATGACGAAAAGTCGTCGGAAAAGATGTCAGCTGCGGCGGTAGGCCCCGCGGCAACGAGCGAAACCAGCACTGCCAGCTCGGCGAGAGCACCGATATGTCCACGCATTTCTTCCCCATTGGGTGATATCAGCAGTTCTTCCCGCGACGAAGTATCCACTGCCGATCCCGGAATTCAAGTTGAAGTCGTCGGTGCCTTCTTTGTAGTGCTTGATTGTCCCTCTAGAGAGACACTCTTGGGTCCACCTTGCGAGCTTGTACGGCAAGTGGCAGAGTGTCGATATGCGTGTAGGTTAGGATCGTCGAATTCAGGAAGGATGGGTTCTCGGCTCGGCGCCCGGTGGTCGCCGAAAAGACCGCAAGAATTGTCGGGGCCTCGTGGGATCCCGCCGAGAGCACGTCCGGCGTATCGTCCAACTCTTCGCACAATGGGCCGCTCACGATAGACGACGTCATCGATAGGCTGCGCGCCAAGGGTCGCGTCTGGCGTGCAAGTTTGCGCAACCTCACCCGCAGCTAGATCGCGACAAAGTTGAGAGGCAATCAGGGTAGCGTGTCTGAAGCCAATGCGGCCTCGAGAACCCGCTTTTTCATTGCAGCACTAAGTCGCGGCAATGTCGCGGTGCATAACGCCAATGGCCCCGGCGATCTGCCGGGGCCATTGGTCGAACTTCAATCGGGGTGACAGGATTTGAACCTGCGACCTTTTGGTCCCGAACCAAACGCTCTACCAAGCTGAGCTACACCCCGTCACTTCGCCTTACCGGTTCGGTCGGGCGAGTCGATGAGTTTAACACCTTCGAATCCGGATGCAAGCATCCTGGCCGACGCATCGACCCGCATCGACCTCGGGGCGATCGTGCGTGGGTGCCCTGTGCCGAAAAGACCGTGTCCCGAAAGGCCGTGTGGGATTCGGCGATTGTGGTTCAGGCGTCCCGCCTGCAATGCAGCCGGGACGGCTGCACCACAACGGCGATGACTTCTGCCAAGGCGTGAAGGCCCCGGAACGGCTCCCTCAGACGGTACCGGGTGCGGGGATCGGGACGGGGCTGGCTGGGGGGGCGGCATCGTCCTCCAGCTTTAACTGGTGTCGGGCCATGCGATAGTACGGCCCGCGACGAAGGATCAACTCGTCATGGCGTCCTCGCTCGGTGATTCGGCCGCCTTCCATGACGAAGATCTCGTCGCAGTCGGCGACGGTGCTCAGGCGGTGACTGACGATGATGATCGTTCGCTTGCCCTTGAGCTTTCCGAGCGTCGCGGTGATGAGCTGTTCGTTCTGCGGATCGAGCGCGCTGGTGGGCTCGTCCAGGATGAGGATCGGCGCTTCGGTGATCAGTGCCCGGGCGATCGCGAGCCGCTGCCGCTGACCGCCGGAGATGTTGGTCGCGTTCTCGTTCAGGATGGTGTCGTACCCTTCGGGCAGACGCTTGATGAACTCGTCGGCCTCGGACGCCTCGGCGGCGGCACGAATCTGCTCCTGCGTCGCGCCAGGAACGCCATAGGCGATGTTCTCGGCGACGGTCGCTGGCAGCAGCGGGTTTTCCTGGAGCACGATCGCGATGTGTGCCCGCAGGTCGGCGGTCGCGACCGACCGCACGTTGAGGCCGTCGAGTTCGATACTGCCGGCGGTGACGTCGTAAAAGCGCGGCAGCAGGCTCAGGATGGTGCTCTTGCCGACGCCGCTCTCGCCGACGAACGCGACCATGTTTCCCGGCGTGATCTTCGCCGAGACGTCGCGCAGGATGGGTTTGCCCGGCAGATATTCGAAGTCGACGTTCTTGAACTCGATGACCCGCGACTGCTTGGGAAATGCCAGCGGGTTGGGCGGGTCTTCGATCATGGGCTTCTGATCGAGGACTTCGAACACGCGCTTGGCTTGGACGGTGGCCTGGGCGAAGGTGGAGCCGCTGCCGGTCATCTTGTTCAGCGGTTCGTAGAACTTGTTGAGGTAGGCGAGGAAGACATAGAGCTTACCGATGGTCATCCCCGCTTCGCCGGCGCCGGTGACGTACTGGTCGCGGTAGACGAACCATCCGCCGAAGCCCAGGATCAGCGCAACGCCCAGGCCCAAGATGGAAGCGACGAGCAAGGTGTAGATAACTTCGCGCCAGTGGACGCGGAACAGGATGGCCATCGCGCCGTCGACCTCGCCGCGAAACTTCTGGTACTCGTGCTTCTCCCGGCGGAACGCCTGCGTGAGCCAGAGCGAAGCAACGGCACGCTGCACGACGGTCATCAGGCCGCTGTCGGCGACCTTCGCTTCTTCCCAGCCGGCGGTGATGGCGCGGTTCGCCCAGCGGTGCGTCCAGAGCAGCAGCGGGATAGCGACGAGAGAGATCAGTGCCAGCATCGGCTGGATGGTGAACATGACCCACGCCATCACCAGGAGCATGACAATGCTGACCAGCACATTGCCGACGATGATGTTGAGGATGGTCTGGAAGCCATAGGTGTCGCTCGAGAGGCGGTAAAGCGAATCACCCTGCGGCCGGGAGCGGTGGTAGGCCAGGCTCAGGCGTTGCAGGTGCATGAAAAGGTCGGACCGCACATGCCGCAGGCCGTAGTAGCCGACCTTGACCGAGGCCATCGTCTGCACCATGACGAGTACCGCGGCGGTGATGGTGATGAGCAAACCGATGGCGGCAAGACCGATGATCTGGCCTTCCTTCGACGCCGGCAGGACGGCGACGAACAGTCCGTCGACCCACCCGCTGGCGGGCTTGTTGCCGAGGACCGAGTCGATCAGCACCTTGACGGTGATCGGCTGGAGCAGGCCGACGAGTGTCGCGAGAAACGTCAGCGCGAGGGACCAGACGATCCGGGGCAGGTCGGGACGGAAATAGGCCAGGCAGCGAAGGAGGAAACGCATAGTAGGGTCCGCCTTGGCGGACGCGAGGCACTTCCGCGAGCGTTAGAGAAACCGTTTCGAGTTCGGGGTTTCGGAAGAATCGAATCCGCCAACGCGGACCCTACGCGACGACGGCATCCTCGGGCAAGTGGACCTTGTCGTCTTCGCGTTGCGATTCCTTCTTGCGTACGGGCTGCGGGACGCCGGTTTCGATGCTCGGCTTCTCCGGCTTCTTGGGATAGACCGGCCAGTAACCGCTCCGCTCGGCGACCTCGTCGATCATGCCGAGGACCGGCACCGTTACCCGCCAGCGGTTGACGAGATACATCGTCCACCATGCGACGGGAATGAGCGCCGCCGTGCGGCTGAAGGGCCAGAGGTAGTCCTGCAGCAGGAGCAATCCGCCGAGGATGCAGCTCGCCCAGAGGAGGACGGTGCAGAAGGTGCTCATCATCGGGTGAACGCGGACGCGTGTCAGCTTGCCGACGCCGTGATGATCTTCGGTGGCGGTGGTGATGCGGATCTTGGTGTAGCGGGAGCCGTAGATTTCCAGGTCCCAGCCTTCCCAGCCGCTGTCGACGCGAACGCGCCAACCTTTCTTGCGAATCTCGGCGATGACCTCGTCCATCAGCTTGAGGCGGCCATGCTCTTTGCTCCAGTACTTGAGGGTGTCGCGGTCGTAGAGGTCGAACGGGAGTTCGTTCCGCCGTTTGTAGCCGCGGGCCTGTGCGTCCATCACCTTGCTCTTGAGGCGGACGGAATATCTGGCCCAGCCGCGGACGATGGGCTGACGGTAGTGCAAGTACGCGATGAGCGGCTTACTGAAGCGGTGGGCGTGCCTCGGACGCGGCGCCTGGTACGCGGCAATGCAGGCCAGCACGATGGGCGTGAGGAACATCCAGAGCGCCACCCACAGCAGCGGCCCGAACGCCAGACCGAGAATGGCCATAAAGCCGGTCAGCAGGTGCCACTCGATGCTCATGAGCATCATGGCGATCATGCTGGCGGGTTTGCGGTAGATGGTTTGAAACAGCCCGGTGCCGAACAGGCCGTGATAGATGACGTCGCCGCCGACCTTGATGCCGATTTCTTCGCCGCCGTAGATGCGGCCGCGCCAGTGGCTCGCGCCCAGGGTGTTGAAGTGGTCGGGGTGCTTGTACTTCAGCAGCGCCTCGGCGATGCCGTAGCCCCGCTGCTGCTTCAGGTAGGCCTGCACGGTGTTTCGGCGATAGTGCCAGACCTGGGCCGCCGGCGAGAAGCCGATCGAGTAGCCCAGGTGTTGCAACCGCCAGATGAAGTCGACGTCGTCGCCGGCGGCGCGGTACTGGGGGTCGAACCCGTTCACCTGTTCCCAGGCGTACTTGTAGAACGACATATTGCAGCCGGGCACGTGCTCGGCTTCGCGGTCGTTGATCATGACGTGCGTCGGCCCGCCGGGCGAAAGGCCGACACAGTCGGCGACCCAGCTACCTTCGTCAGGGATCAGGTTCGGGCCGCCCATGCCGACATGGTTGCTCCGCACCATCGCCAGCGCGACGAAATAAAGCCAGTCTTCGTCGGCTTCACAGTCGCTGTCGGTGTAGACGATGATCTCGCCGGTCGCCGCCTGCGCACCGACATTGCGGGCGTAGCTCAGCCCCATATTTTTCTGCTTGATGTTCACAAGCCAGGGGCAGTCTTTGAACTTGGCCAGGATCTCCTGGGTGTTGTCCTTGCTGCCGTCGTCGACGAACACCACTTCGTAGTTGGGCGTGCCGTCGGGCAGGTGGTAGCGGATCTTGCCCATCGAGGCGACGCAGGATTCGACGGTGCTCGCGCCGTTGTACGAGCAGATGATCACGCTGCACTTGGGCAGCTTCAGGTCGGTCACCTGGGGTGCGCGGCGGAAGACGTCCTGCACCGCGGCGAAGGACGGCTTCTTGATGCGGTAGCCGTCGTCGTCGCGCTCGCGCCGGGTGACGCCAAACTTCCAGTCTTCGATCTGCCAGTTGTGGACGTACCAGTCGTCGGTGTAGCTGAAGACGAACGTGCCGACGGCGCCTTCGTCGAAGGTCGCCTTGAGCTGCGTCGAGAGCATGGTCGCCTGCTGCTCTTCGCTGTAGCTCTGGTGGGTGTCGACGCCGTACTCGCCGAGCATCAACGGCAGCTCGCCGGCGATCATCTGCAGGCGGGCGAGGTAGTTGCGAAGCTGGGGCTCGTAGTCGAGGTAGACGTTGAAGCAGCAGAAGTCGATGGCGCGGGGGCGGAGGTATTCGGTGGTCGGGAAGTTGGCGAAGGTCGCCAGGCAGTGCGGGGCCTCTTCCTTCACGATCGCGACGAGCTCGTCGATGAACGCTTCGACGCGGGCGGCGGTCATGAAGCGGACCAGTTCCGGCGGAATCTCGTTGACGACGCTGATCGCCATCACCGCCGGGTGGTTGCCGCAGCGGCGGGCACAATCACGGACGGCGGCGCGGGCCTGCTCCGCCACTTCGGGGTCGTCGACGAACGCCAGGTTCTTGGGCCAGCTGACGTCCAGAAAGATCTTGATGCCCATCTCGCGGGCCAGTTCGAGGAACCAGCTGGGCGGGACGTAGTAGATGCGGACGCAGTTGCCGCCGAGTTCGAGGATCTGTTCGAAGTCTTTGCGGGTCTGGGCGCGGTTGGCGAAATGGGAACCGTTGGCGTCGGGCGCGAACGGCCCGTAGGTCACGCCTTTGACGTAGAACTTCTCTTCGCCGAGACGGAAGAATTTGCCGTCGCGTCGGACACGGTTGGCGGGCGCTTCGATGACGCGCTTTCGGCCGGTGGTCACGTCGGACTGACGGACCATCGTTGTGCCCGATGTCGGCTCCGTACGGAGCACCGGCCCGGTGGTTACGACTGTCATGGGTGGCCTACCTCGCTCGCGCGAGTGAATCCGGGAGTGCGGCTGGGTTGGTGTACCCCGGTTCTCGCTGTCATGCCGACGGGTTTCGCAGCACAGGCTTCCAGCCTGCAAAGTGACACAGGCCGGGAAGCCTGCGACACGAACTCCGATTCTTGGACGAAACCCGAAGCAATCCGGTTGAACAGGGCAATATCCTACGTCGCGAACCCGATCTGTACGACCGGTAAAATCCGTTCGCGAAACGAATGATTCTGTTCCTGACACCCGAGAGCGGCGGAGGTTAGACCGGATCGGCGTTTCGGTTCAATGATTGAGTCCGATAAGTGCGCGGGTATCGGAGTGGATCGGTGGATGGGTGACGTGGTAGATTGTCAGCCAATCACGCGATATGCAGGGTCGCGTCGAGCAGAGCAAGAGCCGTCCGAACACTCCTCCACCCCGACAGATTTGCCTATGTCCTACAACGCCGAAGCCGTCATCGAATCGCTCGGGTGTGCCGCTGAGGAAAACCAGCGCGAGCCTCACCGCGTCGGGCAGACGATCCATCTGCCGCCGGAGGGGGATCTCTGGATTGTCGGCGACGTCCACGACCATCGGCGGAACTTCGCCAAGTTTCTCGCGTATGCGGATTTAGCGAACAACCCCACGCGGCACATCATCCTGCATGAGATCATTCACGGCGATCACTGGGACGCCGAGGGGGCCGAAGACTCCTGGCATATGCTGGTTCGGGCGGCGGAGTTGAAGTGCGAGTTCCCCGAGCAGGTCCACTTTCTGCTCGCCAATCACGACCTGGCGCAGATCCACGGCGAAGGGATCATGAAGGCCGGCGTGAGCGTCTGTGAAGGGTTCAACAAGGGCATCAAGCGCGACTTTGGCGACGCCCGCTACAAGGTGCAGGTGGCGATCACCGAGTTCCTGTTGTCGCAGCCCCTGGCGATCAAGACGGGGAATGGCATCTTTGTCAGCCACAGCCTGCCGCCGGACGACCTGATCCCGACCTTCGACTACACGGCGCTGGACCGCGAGTTGGTCGCCAACGACTACACCCGCAAGGTCGGGCCGGTATACCAGTTGATCTGGGGCCGACGGGCAACACCGGCCGGCGTGGACGCGTTCCTGGAACGGGTCGGTGCCAAGCTGCTGATCACCGGCCATCAGCCACAGGACGAAGGGTACGCCCTCAACGGCGACCGCCATGTGATCATCGCGTCGGACCACAACAAGGGCGTCTTCGTGACGGTCGAGCTGGACGTGGATTATCCCGACATCCATTACGTCGCACAGAACATCCACCGGTTCCTTGAACTGGAGATGCCTGAAGTTGTGTCGGACTGACTCTAACAGGAACGCGGGACGCGGCCGGATGTTTTGCGACGTAGGGTCCGCCTTGGCGGACGTGGTCGCGCGGTCGGGCCGGTCGCATCCGCCAAGGCGGACCCTAGGCTGCAAGACCTCTATCTGGAATAGCTGACGCCCAGCGTGCCGACCACCGCATCCTGCCGCCCGTCGTTGGCGAGTACGAGCAGGTCGGACTCGAGGCGCAGGTAGTTGACCGATGCGTTGAGATAGACATCGCCCGCAGGCGACGAAGACAGCCGCAGGCTCAGTTTCACACCCGCCGAGAGGTAGCCCAGCGTTTCATTGCGGCCGTACTGATCGAGGTAGTAATCGCTGAGGCTCAGACCGGCCAGCACGGGAGTTGAGATCCCCAGTAGCTTGTCGCCGACCGGCACGAGCCAGGTCGGCTCCAGGCCCAATTCCAGGTACATGTCGTGACCGTCGCTCCCGGCGACCTGGTACGAAAGTTCGGCGTAAGGGCGGAGGGACTGGGGCGTGATGGCAGATTTCGCAAGCCACTGCGCCGTCTCAAGCGACAGCTTACCGCTGATTTCCTGATAGCTGGCGACATCACCGCCGGGGTAGAGCCGGGCACTGTACTTCAGGTCGAACGTCGCCGGCCCGAGTCCGAACAGCGCGCCGCCATAGAGCTCGGCCTCGTACCAGCTCCAGCCGGCGTTGGGGCTGGATGTGGACACCTCGCCGCCGAAGAACTCGTTGAGCTGATCCAGGTACGCCGCATCGTGCGACGGATCGCCGGTGTAATGGCGCGGGAACGGGCCGCGCGGAGCGCCCGGTGTCTCCTGGATGATTCGTCCCTGCGACGCGGAGGTCGATTCATTCGGCGGCACAACACCATGCCCCCGGCGGCCCTCCTGGGAACTATTCCACGTCCCCACGTACGGCCGAATCCAGGCGGATCCGACATGGACATCAGGGAGCGACAGCGTGGCGAAGGGCTGGAAGATGACGCCCTAATCGCCCATGTTCAGGCCACGATGGAAGTAAGCGGTGGTCACGTCCGCACCGACCGAGAAGGAGAACGGCAGCGTCTGCGTCGGCGGCGTGGAAGGCTTGTCCACACAGTCAGGACAGTCCGCTGGCCCGTGCGCGGTCTTCGTGGAGACTTCCGTGGCAGGCTCGTCGAGGGGAGTAATCTGCAGCGACTTCAGTTCCGCGAGAATACCGGCCTTGCACTTGGGGCACGCGAGCGCAGGCCGAGACCCTGTCGACAGCGCGAAACAGAACGCGAGGAGGATGAATAGACGCCGTAGGTACAACACAGTTCTTATTCCTTAAACTTCGACCGGCATCATGCCTATCGGGTATCAAATCGTCAGGGTGAAATCCCGACCGCCTGCATGATTTCAGTGAGCCGGCGGACGATGGCTGACTGCGATGCCCGGCCGAGCTGACAACGTCCAGTAGTTGCGACAGCAAACGTGTCGCCGGGGCCGATTGCAGGATTGATCTGCGCTCATCACGGGTGTAATACTGGCGCGGGATCGGTCGACAAGTACCTTGGCGGCGACTCTAAGCTTGAAGCGATTTCTCACCATTCTCGTCCTCCTCCAGCAAGCGGCCTGGCTGCTGGTGATCCTTCCGGGTCATCAGCGTGGTGCCATGGCCGTCGCCGGGACGACGATCAATGAGACCGCGACGAAAGGCGGCTCCTGCGTCGTCGAGAAGCGTCACTCCTGCTGCGACACCAGTGCTTCATCGCCTGCTGGTACGGGAGGCAAATCCAGTCAATCTGAGAATCCGCTAAAGAAGCTGAGCCATTGTGCGGTCTGCCACATCGCAGTCCGGCTTACACCCGCGCCTCCGCCTGATTTCGTGCCTTCACCTACCGGGCTCGTCGAGCGGCTGTCGCCTTCGGGCCCGGGTGCCATTGCCTCGATCCACATCGCCCTCCCCTACGATGCCACCGGCCCACCTGCCCGGTTGTAATGTGCGTCTCACTTTCATCTGGTTCACCAGTTCAGTTGCTCGCGCGCCATCATGCGCCGCCGAAGTTGTGTGAAGCCATAACGGCTTCGTCGCGACTACTCGGCGTCGAATGGGCGTCGCACGCCCCGGAGCAGTCATGCGGTCTTCGTCACCGCACGGCCAGCGGTCTCGGCAGGGATTCACCCTTGTCGAACTGCTCGTCGTGATCGGCATCATCGCAGTGCTCATTGGCATCCTCCTGCCGTCGCTTGCGGCGGCGCGGAGGCAGGCCAACAGCACCAAGTGCCTGGCCAATATCCGTACCCTGGCCACAGCTCAGATGATGTATGCGGCCGAGAATCGCAACCACCTCGTGCAGGCCAGTGATCAGGGCAGCTTCGCGATCGAGCAGGGTTCCTGGATCGGTGCCTTGGAACGCTACTCGGCAGCGCCGCTTGCGCGGCGCTGTCCGGCGGACCGAAGCCCGTACTTCGAAGCCCCGTTCGTTCTCGCCGGCATTCCGGGTTACCGAACCTGCAGCTACGCCATCAATAACTACGTCTCGGCCAAACACGCACCGACCGGCATTACGCCGGTCATCAAGATCACCCAGGTGCGTCAGTCGTCGAGCGTCATCCAATTTCTGGAGTTGGTGGAGTTCGGCGGCAAGGCACTGGCGGACCACGTTCATGTCGATTCGTTCTACTCTGCGGGATCGCCTCAGCTGACGCTGAACAAGATCGCCGGGGAAGTAGCGCTCGGCCGGCATGACGATCGGGACAAGAGCTGGGACGCACTTCTTAATTACAGCTTTCTCGACGGACACGCCGAGACGCTGCCGCTTCGGTCTGTTTACACGGATCCGACAAGAAACCTTTTCAATCCGGCGGTCATTCAGTAGCCGCCGGTACCCCTGGAGTACAGATGTTGAAGGCACTCGCGTTTGGCGTGTGCGTGGCTGGCCTTGCCGTTTCGACGGCGCAGGCCCACTACGGACAACGCGTATGGGTGGACGTCGACGGAAGCGGGAAGATCGTCACCTACCGGGGGCCGGCGGGCGACCGCCCCAATCCCGGTGGGACCAATCCCTACCTACCGGGCGAGTTCTCTCCATGGAGGATCTTCGCGCGTGACATGGGCGATCTCGGCGACCTCAATCAAGCCGTCGGCGACGGCAGCTTCGATGACGACGGGGTTAACTACGCAACCCAGTTCGCCGGCTACGAAGCCAAGCCCGTACCGGCAACAACGCTCTCGGGAACGTTCCGTCTCGACATCGTCGGAGAGGTCAAGTATTTCGTGCCCCAGATCGGCGCGACACTCGCCCACTACGTGCCCGCTTCCACGGCGTTCGCTGGCAATGCCATTCCGAGGTTCACCGTCGGCGACTCGGCGACCTTCGGCACCAGCCCCTTGAGCGAAATCTCCGTCGACTCGGTCTGCAATGCCTTCACCGGCGGCGGACACGGTCACCCGCAGAACACCCTGGTCTATCCGAACCAGTCCAGCGGGAACGATCTGTACGACGGAATCTACGCGCTGGGGCTGCGGCTTCGGAACGACAACTACACGACCTCCGACACCTTCTATCTGATCCTGGGGAAAAACGCGTCCCTGGAGAATCTGCAGGCCGCCCACGACGTCGCAGCCGCGACGCTCGTGCCGGAACCTGCGTCCATCACCCTTCTCGCTTTCACCGGGCTGCTCTTACGGCGGTCTCGATCGCGACGGAACTGACCTTCAAACTTCACCTTCAAAGATAGTCCGCGAGGAAATGCAATGAATGTCAAGAAAACGCTTCTCACGTGCCTGGTGGCGGCCACTGCATCCACCACCCTGCTTTCGTCGAACGCCCGTGCTCACGGCCCGGTGATTCCGGTGAAGCTGGAAAGCGGGCGCATCGTTACCTACGAAATCGATCTCGATGACGGCGATGCCAATGGTTACGCGCCTGGGAACGCCAGCCGGTCCTTCTTCTATCCCACCGCCTACCAATCGGCGGTTGGCTTCGCCGCGGACAACGGCTGGTACGGACAACTGACCACCACACAGGCCAGCACCGGTGCTGACACCACATTCCTGGGACCGGGCGTCGCCTTCGGTCTGGGTTCATTCGCTTCGACCAACGTTTTCCGAGTCAACTTTGCAGACGCAGCCAAGGTCTGGTCGCCTGTCTCCAACAGCTTCGTCGCCACCGGCGGTGAGAAGCTACAGGGAATTCGCGGTAATTTTACGTCGACCGGCTTCCCCAACACCATCACCAGCGACGGCACACTGACCGGTACGGGTTTCGTCACCGGTGCCGTCGGCACCACCGCCACTGCACACAGCCAGGCACGCTGGCGGTTGCTCGGACCGACCGGATCATCGGTGCCGGGCGCAGGCAATGTGATCGACGACGGTCTCTACCTGGCGTCGTTGAAGCTCAGTGTCTACACCGATTTGGCGTCGGCGACGCCCGCATCGGCCCCGTCTGCCGCCCCGCTTACCGACTCGCTGACCTATTACATCCTGCTCCAGAAGAATGAGTTCGGCGGGGTCACGTCAGGCGATGTCGCCAACGCGCAGGCCTATATCAATACCGTACTCGTACCCGAACCGTCATGCATCGGAATGATCGGTGCCGGCGGAATGCTCCTGCTGCGTCGTCGCCGCTCGGCGACCTTCGCATGACGGCTCGCGACGGCGACGGTTTGAACAGATTGCTTCATGGCGGGCGGCGGACACTATGGCGGTGGCCGCCGCCCTTTTTCTTCTGCCGATCATTCCAACAGGAGCAGAGCAGGTCCTGCCGTTGCACACGCGAATGGCTGCCGTTAACACTACGGCCATCATCATGCTTCAACCCGACCGCGATGCGAAGATTCTGGCCGGTGCCGTCGCCGGATTACTTGGCGTTTCCACGCTCGTAGGACAGGTCCTTCGATTGCGCGCCAAATCGGAATCCGCAAAGCGCACCGTCGAGAACCTCAACGCCCGCATTAACGCCTGGTGGGTGATGGCGCTGGTGTTCGGGTCGGCGATTTACTTCGGGTTGACCGGCGCTTGCGTTCTGTTCGGCCTCGTATCGTTCTTTGCGCTGCGAGAAATGATCACGCTTTCCCCCACCCGCAGGGGCGATCATCACACGTTGTTCTGGGCGTTTTTCGTCATCACGCCGCTTCAGTATTACTTCGTCCGGCAGGAGTGGTACGGGATGGCGTCGAGCTTCATTCCTGTCTATTGCTTCCTGTTCCTGGCGATCCGCAGCGCGATGGCCGGTGACGCGACGCGGTACATGGAGCGCACGGCGAAGGTGCAATGGGGCGTGATGATCTGCGTGTACTGCGTCAGCCATGCCCCGCTGCTGCTGACGTTGAAGGTCGCCGGGATGGCCGCCGAGGACACCTGGAAGCTCCTGGTCTGGCTCGTGATCACGGTACAGATGAGCGATGTGCTGCAGTACGTGTGGGGCAAGACGTTTGGCAAACACAAGATAGCGCCCAACATCAGCCCGAGCAAAACGTGGGAAGGGTTTGTCGGCGGCGTGCTGTCGGCAACGGGCCTCGGCGTGCTCCTGCGGTTCCTGACGCCATTCGACGTCTACGCCGCGATGGGCATCGGCATCACCGTCGTGCTGCTCGGGTTCTTCGGCGGACTGGTCATGTCGGCGATCAAGCGCGACGCTGGTGTGAAAGACTACGGAAATCTCATCGGCGGACACGGCGGAATGATGGACCGAATCGATTCGATCACCTTCGCCGCGCCGGTCTTCTTCCACCTCGTCCGTTGGTTCTACCGCGTGACGTGAAAGATTGTGCGTGAATCAACGTCCTTGTGGTGCAGGCGTCCCGGCTGCCTGGCAGGCGGGACGCCTGCACCACATGCGATGAAACGGCCCAGTCATCGAGTCCCCATCCCCCATGGGTCATCCCGGCGATCGACGGCTACAGGTACTTGCCGCCGAACTTCTCTTTCACCTTCACGGTCATGTCCTTAACCCGCTGCGACTCGCTCTTGGGACAGACCATGGTCGTGTCCTTGGTGTGAACGACGATCATGTCGCTGACGCCGATGAGGGAGACCAAATGGTTGGGGTCTTCGCTGACGACGATGTTGTCGTCGCTGTCGAGAAACACGAACGCGCCGCCTTCGGTGGCGTTGTTGTGTTCGTCGGTCGCCAGCGTTTCAGCCAGCGCCGGCCACGAGCCGACATCAAGCCATTGGACGGGCATCTCGACCACGGCGACCGTCGCCTTGCCCTTGCCCTGGCTGGCCGGCTCCATGATCGCGAAGTCGATGCTGATCTTCGGAAGCTTCGGATACACGCTGCTCAGGACTTCCTGCCGACGCGGCGTATCCCAGGCTTCTGCGATTTCCGTCAGGCCCTTGTAGCTTTCGGGCAGATGCTGGGCGAGCTCGCCCAGGACCGTGTCACAGCGCCAGACAAACATGCCGCTGTTCCAGTAGAAGCGGCCGCTCTCGACGTAGCGGTCGGCAGTCGCCTTGTCCGGCTTTTCCTTGAAGCTTTGAACCTTGAACGCGCCCGGCGCGCCGGCGTCGGTCTTGATCTTGAGCGCTTCGCCGCGCTGTACGTAGCCCAGGCCTGTATGGCCGTATGTGGGGACGATGCCGAACGTGACCAGGCTCTTGGGCTGCTGCTCGGCGACGGCAAACGCCGTCTTCAGCGACGCCTGAAACTTCTCCTGCGGTTCGATCACATGATCGGCGGTCGTGATCGCCATGATCGCGTCCGGGTCGCGCTTCAGCAGCACGGCGGCGGGAAAACCCACGGCGTTGGCGGTATCGCGGCCCATCGGCTCGCCCAGCACGTTATCGGACGGAAGCTCGGGCAGGTTCGCGAGAACGGCTGCCCGGTGTTGCTCGCCGGTACAGACGAAAATCTGGTTCGCTGGCAGGATCGCTCGCAGCCGTTCGTAGCTCAGTTGCAGCAGGCTCTTACCGCGGACGACCTGAAGGAGCTGCTTGGGCTTTTCGTTTCGCGAGAGGGGCCAGAGCCTCGTGCCTGCGCCGCCTGCCATGATCACGCCATACTGCATAAGGTCTCTCTTCGCTGGGATTCGCTGTACGGACGGGACGGATAGTCCGCCAATGCGGACGCTGCGTCCTCCGTTTCATCGGCCGCCCGAGCGATCTTCATGACGTCGGGCCGCGGAGGAAAATAGGATAGGCACCGAAGGATGGAAGGCAACCTTGGGTCGAGCTTGAATGGGGAAGGCGTCGGTTAGGTCAAATGCGAACGTCGAACATCCAGCATCGAGCATCGAATGAAAGAGGCGAGTGGAATAACAGGACTTCGGTGTTCGGCGTTGGGTGTTCGATGTTGGGCGTTCGGCGTTCGCGTTTTACCCTGCTATACCGATGCCGCTGCGCGCAGCTCAACCGTGCCGGGACTTCGTCAAATGGATCGCCAGTACCGTCACGTCGGCCGGCGTGATGCCGCTGATGCGCAGCGCCTGCCCTAGACTGCGCGGGGTGAACTTCGTCAGCTTCTGGCGAGCCTCATTTCTAAGGCCGGTGACGCTGGCATAGTCGATCCAGTCGGGGATCAGCTTCTGCTCGAGCTGTGTCATTCGCTCGATCTGTTTGTCCTGCCGCGCGACGTATCCTGAATATTTGGCGCGGATCTCGACCAGTCGGCTGACGTCGGTGGGAACGTCGGCCAGCGGCGCGTGACGGGCAACGACCGACTGCCAGGTGACGTCCGGCCGGCGGAGCCATTCGCCCAGGAGCGTGCCTTCGACGCGAACAGAAGCAAGGACCGCCTGTGCGCCCGCGATTGCGGCCTGCCGCGACTCGAATGCCTGCCACCGCTCGTCATCGACCAGGCCCAGCCGTCGGCCGACGGGGGTCAGGCGCTCGTCCGCGTTATCGGCACGAAGCTGCAGGCGGTGCTCGGCGCGGCTGGTAAACATCCGGTACGGTTCGATCGGCGGCTTGGTCACCAGATCGTCGATCAGCACGCCGATGTACGCTTCATCCCGCCGAAGCACGAAATCGGGATCGGTGCCGGCCGCGTAGCGGGCGGCGTTCACGCCAGCGACCAGGCCCTGCGCACCGGCTTCCTCGTACCCGCTGGTGCCGTTGATCTGGCCGGCCAGGAACAGGCCACGAACGCTCTTGGTCTCCAGCGTCGAGCGGATCTGCGTCGGCCAGACCATGTCATACTCGACGGCATATCCATGACGCAGAATGGTGGCGTTCTCCAAGCCGGGGATGAGCCGGATCATCTGTTCCTGCACGTCCGAGGGCAGACTGGTGGAGATACCGTTGCAATAGATTTCGTCGGTATCGAGGCCCTCAGGCTCGAGGAAGATGTGGTGGCTCTGCTTGTCGGCGAAGCGAACGACCTTGTCTTCAATGCTCGGACAATAGCGCGGGCCGGTGCCTTCGATCTGGCCGGAATACATCGGCGCGCGATGCAGGTTCGCCCGGATGATCTGGTGGATCTGCTCGTTGGTCGCGCCGATCCAGCACTGCACTTGCCGAAGCGGAGGAGACCAGGGATTGCCGGTCAGGCTTCGCCTCCGACCGGTCGAGGATTGAGGATCGACGATGGACGGTGGGGTAGACGCTGAGTCGGCAATCCTCAATTCTCCATCATCTATTCTCGGAGCGCCACCGCGGTACTCATTCAGATACGAAAACGGCGCCGGCTCCTCGTCGCCCGGCTGGGCTTCGAAACGGGAGAAGTCGATCGTCCGGGCGTCGAGCCGTGGCGGTGTGCCGGTCTTCAGGCGGCCTAGCTCCAGGCCCAGGCGCGCCAGACATCCTGACAGCCCGCGGGCCGCGGCTTCGCCGACCCTGCCGCCTTCGCTCTTGTGCTCGCCGGTGTGCATGAGCCCGCGCAGAAACGTGCCGGACCCGACTACCACCGCACGACAAGAGATACGCGTGCCATCGGCAAGCTGGATTCCCGTGACCCGAGACACGGCTGACGCTGGAATAACGGAGGACGGCTCGGATCGGGATGGTTCATCACCAATCGTTGCGACGTCATCCTTGCCAGTTTCGATCTCAGCGACCTCCCCGCGCACGATCGTGATGTTCTTGCATCGGGACAACAGCCGCTGCACCTCGACCGCGTACTTGTACTTGTCGGCCTGGGCGCGAGGTCCCCAGACGGCCGGGCCCTTGGATCGATTGAGCATCCGGAACTGAATGCCGGTGGCGTCGATCGCCAGGCCCATCAGGCCGCCCAGGGCATCGATCTCGCGAACCATCTGCCCTTTGGCGAGCCCGCCGATCGCGGGGTTACAGGACATCTGGCCGGTGCGGGCCGGATCGAGGGTGACCAGCGCGACGGAGGCTCCCATCCGCCCGGCCGCCCAGGCGGCCTCGGCACCGGCGTGTCCGCCGCCGATCACGACGATATCGAAGTGCATACTCATACGAAACTTACGTCCGAGACCGAGGTCCGCCGCTGGGCCGACCGGAATCACCCTTGTCGAATTTGGATTCTATGGCCCACACCGGCGAGCGTGATATACTCTACCATCCCTGGCAGCGGCATCGACTCGGAAACGTCTCGAAGAATACTACTGGATCGCCTCGCAACAAGGCGGAAACGACGGAGGAATCTCGAATGAAAGCGCAGCGAATCGTCCTCGGACTGGCATTGGCATTGGGTTTCTCGTCGGCATCGACGAGCGCGTTCGGGCAGGCGGCCGACTCGCCGGTCGTCGCGGCTCGAAAGCAGGTCACCGCCGCTCAAACTGCGGTGGTTGCCGCCAAGGCAGCCCTGGACAAAGCCCGTGTCCGCGTCGCAACTGGATTCAAGACCACGAACCCCGACTTTGCCAAGGCCGAGGCCGACGCGATCAAGGCCAAGGCCGAGATCGATTCCTCCAAGCAGGCGGCGATGACGGCCGTCCGGGCCAAGCCTGAATACATCAGTGCCGTGAACGCCAAGGCCGCCGTCCAGACGAAGATGCGTGAGTTGCAGCAGGCCGGCGGCGGGCAGGCCGAGTTCAACAAGCTGTCGGAAGAATCGATCCGCCACGCAACCACGATCAGCACCCTGGAACGCACCGCCGTCGAGAAGGACGTCAAGTACAACGACGCCGTCGCACGACTGGCCGAGGCGAACAAGGTTATTGAAGGCTTCAAGTCGCAGATCGACGAAGCCTGCGCCGCCGACCCGGAATACATGATGCTGACCGAACAGTACACCCAGGCGCAGGCCGCCGTGGTGACCGCCGAGGAAGGCATGAAGCAGGCCGCCGTCCAGCAGCGCGAGGCCGCCGCTCAGGCCGCCAAGGCTAAAGCCGAGGAACGCAAGGCCAAGAGCAAGGGCAACTGATCGCCGCCGCCGCAACGCCCGAAGACTATCGAAGAGGCAGGCCTGATCCACGTGCTGGATCAGGCCTGCTTCGTTTTGGTCCCGCGCACTAGTCCTGCGGGTCCTGGTCGTTACGCGGTCGGTGCCGCTCTCGCAATCCCGCGAACCCCGCGCCGGCCAGCAACGCCCCGCCGACCGTTTCCATCACCACGCGGGAACTCGTGCCTTCCACTTTCTGCCGCTTCCAGGCGGTGTAGAAGAGCACGCACGCCAGTACAAGGAATGAGAAGCCGAAGCGTGCAAGCCAGATCCGCATGAGTGCCTTGGAGTTGTGCAGTGACGTTAAGTGGGCGTTCATCGGAACGCCCTGGGTACGAGAAGTCGCTTGGACCTTGTCAGCGCACGATCGCCGCTTCGGCTCACTGGACCGCTTCAACTCCCTGAACCCAAACCCGTTGAACGTTCAATTCCGAATCGAGCATGACCAGGTCGGCAAATTTGCCGGGCGCGAGAGAACCGATGTCGCCTTCAAGGCCCAGGATACGTGCCGGCGTTAGCGATGCCATTTGTACAGCCACAGGCAGGTCGATGCCGGCCTCACGCACCATCTGTCGGATCATAAAGTCCATGCCACGAACGCTGCTCGCAAGGCCCTTGCGATCGAGCGTCACCCCGACGCTGCCGTCGCTGTAGAAATCTTCTCCACCGCCATCAGTGGGCCCGAAAACATAGTTGCCCGGCGGCATGTCCAGGGCACGACTGCAATCCGTCACCAGTGCCACACGCTCTACGCCGAGCATCTTCAGCGGGAATCGAAGCAACTCGGGCGACAGGTGGCGGCCATCGGCGATGAGTTCGGTCGTCATGTCGTCGCTCGCCAGCACGTATTCGAGCATGCCGCCCTGCATCGGCGTGCCGACACGGTTACGGGTGCTGACATAGTTGCTCATCGCGCAGAAGAAGTGGTCCACGTGCCGCACACCGGCTTCGTATGCCGACTGCATCTCCGTCCAGGTGGCGTTGGAATGGCCGGCGTTCAGACGGACACCGAGCGCGCGTGCGGCCTGGTAGAAGCCGATCGCGCCCGGCAGTTCCGGTGCGCAGGTCGCCAGGAGCATGCTGTCGGCGAACGACAGGTACTGCCGGTACTCTGCCTCGGTCGGTGGACGGCAGTCGTGCGGGTGACAGCCGATCTTCTCCTCGGCGAAGTAGGGACCGTACAGGTGCGAACCGACCACCCGCCCCAATCCGCGGACGGCGTCCGGACCACTGGCTTTAAATCGCCGAACCAGTTCGAGAAACCTCATGATGCGGTCGTGCTTCCCGACGGTGTTAGTCGGGACGATGCTGGTCGTACCGTGCCTCAAGTGGCAGCGGATGGTCGCCTCGAAGGCCTCCGACGTTCCGTCCATGAAGTCACTGCCGGCACCACCATGGACGTGAATGTCAACAAAGCCAGGGGCAATGTATGCCCCACCGGCATCCACGATCGGCGCATCGGCCGGCGGCGACGCGCCGGCGAGCCCCGCCGACGTGATCCGGCCGTCGCGCACTGTGACCGTGCCGCCGTCGACGACCTTGTCCGACATCACGAGTCGTGCGTTGATGATGCGAATGGAATTGGCGGTCGTGTCAGGCTGCATTCGACGTTCCTCGGCAACTCACGGGATCGCCACTACCATATGAAAGGAAAGCCACAGAGGCACCGAGGCACAGAGGGCAACTTGTCATGTGAACGCCATTTCCCCGGTGTCGAATTCAAGCATAGAACATTTCAGATCTGGCGGCGACGATCGAGCTCGAATCGGCCCTCTGTGCCTCGGCGTCTCTGTGGCTTTCTCTTTCATTTCATCCGCGCCATCGTCTCATCGAACGACCGAATTCCCGCCGAAGCGCCCAGCGCCGTGCAGCAGTCGGCGGCGACTCGGTTGGCGAAACGGCCGGCTTGTTCTAGGGGCATCTGCTTGATCAGGCCCGTCAGCAATCCGCCGAACCAGGAATCGCCGGCACCGGTGGTATCGACGACATCAACTTTGCAGGCCGGGACGAAAACGGCGTGGTCGCCGTCGTCGAGCAGACACCCCTCGGCGTCGAGCTTGATGCCTATGATGCCGCGCGGCATCTGCCTGCGAAAACTCGCGACCATGCGCTTGGGGTCGGTTTCGCCAGTCAGGCCGGCGGCTTCGGTGCGGCTGGGGGCGAAGAGGTCCAGGTGCGGCAGAATGGGGTCCAGTTCGGCCCGCGTGCCCGGTGGATTTACTGTATCGAACGCGATCTTCACGCCCGGCGCGGCCTTTCGTAGCTCGGCAAGACATGCGGGCAGGTCCGGGACCAGTTTCTGCAGAAGGCCGAAGTAGCCGATCTGAACCCAGGCGCATCGGGCAAGCACCGGAATACACCGGCGGAAAAGATCGGCATCAATTCCCTTGTTCGCCCCGACAGTGTGAAAAAAGCAGCGCTCGCCGCCGGGCTCAACCGCGACCACTGTAGCGGCGGTCTGGGCGTCGGCGTCGCGAAAGACAGCAGTGGTATCTACGCCCACCGTCGTCAGCCGTTCGATGACCGCTGAGCCCAGCACATCGTTACCGACAGTCCCGGCCGCCGCGACCTTCATCCCGAGCTTCGCCATCGCGATGCCGGAATTGCAGACGTTGCCGCCGGTGGTGAGTTGAATCGAATTGCACAGCACCAGGCCACCGGGCGCGGGCGGATGGCGCAGATCGAACGGCTCGGCGATCAGGTCGGCAACGATCAGGCCGAAGATGGCTGCGTCCATACCTAAAGTCCGCCCGTAGGGTCCGCCTTGGCGGACGCAATGGAGAGGTCGATGGGAATCGTAGGCGAAAGCCGTGTGGGTTGGGCGGAGGTCGCATCCGCCAAGGCGGACCCTACTCGACCGTAATCCGCGTGAACTCGTCGAGGTTCAGCGTCGTCAGTTCGCCGTCGTCCTTCTTGATCAGCAGACGGTCGAGCCAGAGCTTGTCGTTCTTCGAGTGGGCGTACCAGGAGCCGGTGCTCTTCTGCTTGTATTCCACCACGGTTCCGCGGATTTCGCTGGTCAGGGCATAGTGCCGGGCGGCGATCTGCTGAGTCACCCGAACCCGGACGCCGGGGAGAAGCTTTTCACGCATCAGGTCAGTCATAGGTCCGGGTAGTATATCCGGAACGGGCGGATGTCAGTAGTGCGGTGAAATCGGATGGCCAACGGAACGACGGGTTGTAGGATAGTCCTCTAATATGACCAACCGATTCCTCGCCACCCTGCTGATTGCAGTGCTGTCCACCCCTGCCGTTTTCGCCGCGGACAAGCCCGCCGAAGCGACAAAGCCTGCGGGCAAAGACGACGGGTTCGTCTCCCTCTTTAACGGCAAGGATCTGGCCGGCTGGATCGTCAGCAACTGCAAGGCCGGCGTTGAGAACGGAAGCCTGGTCATCCAGGAAGGCAACGGCCTGATCCGTTCCGAAAAGCTCTACGGCGATTTCGTGCTCGAGCTGGAATGGAAGAACCGCCAGGCCGAGAAGTTTGACTCCGGCATCTTCATCCGCGCGGTGGCCAAGAAGTTCAGCCGCTGGCCCGCCAAGTGGCAGATCAACCTGCTTCAAGGGCAGGAAGGCTCGCTGGTCGGGCACAAGGACGGCAAGGCGCTGGGCCTGGCCAAGGCCGGGGAATGGAACAAGCTGCAGGTCACCTGTATCGGCAAGACCGCAGAAGCCCAGGTCAACGGAAAGCCGGCCTGGAAAGTCGGCGACATTGAGCCGGCCGTCGGCTTCGTCGGCATTCAGGTAGAGGTCACCGCCGGCGGGCAGTTCGAGTTCCGCAACATCCGGATCAAACCGATCACGCCGCCGATGGACGAGCCCAAGGCGACCGAAGAATGATGCAATGCCGACCAGGGCATCGCAATCACCTGCTACACCTCACAACGACGCCTCCGGGCCATCTGCGATGCGCCTGGCCGATGTAACGGCTGGTATTACATCAAGACGTACTTGCGATCCGAGCACCTCATTTGGGAGGAACATTCGGGTGACACAGTCCCGAGAGCGTACGACCACAATCGGGCAGACCACTTACCGGAATGGGAACATGCGAGGCTATCGTCCGAGGTTTGGAATCATTCATACGGTCGTTCTGTTTGCGTTGGTATGTGTCGTAGGTGGTCCCGGCATTGCGATTGGGCAGACTGTTCTTGCTCTCCCCTACGTCCAGCCGGGCAATACGCCGGGGCCTGACGGACTGGATGCCAAAATCATCGCATGGGTGACAGATGCGACGCCCGGCGCATTCACCGTCGATTACGGGTGGGACGGAAATCCGGCGAAGCAGGCTTTGCCGAGTCACGTTGCGATCGACATTAAGGCTTATACGCCGCCGGCAAAGGCCGGCACCATGCCGGCAACCGCGCCCATCAAGGCACCGTCGGCCCCGAAGCCTGCCGCGGCCGACGATGACGATGACCACGGCCCGCTCAAGGCAGCGCCCAAGACCCCGGCACAGCACTACCTGAAATACATCGCCCTCCTTCCTGACCTGCCGGCTGATACATCGGTCTGGTATCGCGTTCGATCTAAAGATGCCTTGATTCGCGAGGCGACCTTTCGGACTCGATCCTCCAGCAACAAGACCATCCGTTTTGTAGCCGTCGGCGATCTGGCCAATGGCAAGGAGGGCCAGGATGCGATCGCTTTCCAGATCGCGCAGGCCAGGCCCGATTTCCTGATCGCGCTGGGTGACATCGTCTACAGAGCCGGTCGCGCGAGCGAGTACATGGACCACTTCTGGCGGACCTACAGCAACGGCAGCGGCAAAGACGCGCGCAGTGGCACCTCGATCATGGCCACAACGCCCTTCCACGTGCTGCTCGGTAACCACGACGCCGACACCAGCCTGAGCGTTTACCCGGATGCGCTGGCGGCGTATTACTTCTTCCACGCACCCCAGAACGGGCCCGGACTTGGCAAATGGAACACGCCTCTTGGCCGCGACGCCGCTGACAGCTCTGCATTCCGCGCTGCCGTGGGCGACAGCTATCCGTCGCTCGGGTTCTACTCGTTCGACAATGGTCCGGCCCACTTCCTGGTCATCGACAACAATGGCTATTCAAAACTGGACGATCCGAAGCTCCTTCAATGGATTGAGAGCGACCTGGCGAAATCCCAGGCGAAATGGAAGTTCGTGAACTGCCACGCGCCGGGGTTCCATTCGTCGCCGCAGCACTACTCCGAGCAGAAGATGCGGTCGCTGGCACCGATCTTCGAGCGCAACGGCGTAGATGTCGTTTTTGCCGGGCACGTTCACAACTACCAGCGGTCGTACCCGCTACGGTTTGCCCCATTGCCTTCCAAGGCCGGGGAACGGCTCGTCAATGGCACATTTACGATCAATCGAACGTTCGACGGTAAATCCAACACGCGGGCCAAGGGCATCGTTTATATCGTCAGCGGCGGAGGCGGGGGCACGCTCTACAAAGACCCGCTGGAGAAGGCGGCCAAGCTGCTCGGCGACAAGTACAAGGACAACTACGCACCCTTCACCGCGACACACGTGGCGGACCGGCATTCGTTCGTCCAATGCGAGCTTTCGCCCGATCGGCTGTCGCTTCGTGCGATCGACGCCGACGGTAAGGAGATCGAGTCGGTTGTGCTGACCAAGCCGTAATCTGCCATCGCGATGCCAGTCAAACCCGCTGGCGGGCGACGTTTGCTGCGTGGCGCATCTACAATCCGTCGTGACCTCCACGCTCCAGCATTTCGCCACCGTCAACGACGCCGCGGCGGCAACCTCCAAAAAGCTGCAAAAGCAGGCGATCCTCGCCGACTACTTTCGGGGACTGCCGGAGGACGACCTGCGGCTTGCGGTGCGATTCGCGGCCGGGCGGGCCTTCGCATCCACAGATGCGCGGGTGCTGAACGTGGGATGGGCAGTCGTCGGTGAGGCGATCCTGGCGATTCTGAGTCTTGCCCCGGCCGAGCTTCGCAAGCTGTCGATCGCGGCCGGCGAGGTCGGCGAGGCGATCGCGAAAGTCTGGGAGACAAGTCGCACTAGGCCGCCGCCTGGCGGTGACGGGCTGACGCTCCGAAACGTCGCCGCGGGGTTCGACGAAATCGCCCGCCTCGGAATGCGGCAGAACAAACTCGCCGCGGTGCATGACCTGTTCCGCCACGCCGCCACCGGCCGCGAGGCGGCTTACCTCGCCAAGATCATCTTCGGCGACCTTCGCACCGGCGTGCAGGAGGGTGTTCTGCAGGCCGCGGTTGCCGCCGCATTCGATGCGCCGCTGGCAAAGATCCAGCGGGTCCAACTGCTGATCGGCGATCTGGAGGAAGTCGCCGTGCTGGCCCGCCGGCAGGATCTCGACTCGGCGACCTTCACGCTGTTCCACCCCATTCAGTTCATGCTCGCGGCCCCGCAGGAAACGCCAGCCGATGCAGCAGCCACGCTCGCCGGCCGATCTTTTGTCGCCGAAGACAAGCTCGACGGGATCCGTGCGCAGATTCACAAATCCGGCCAGGGCGTCGCGGCGAAGGTGGCGATTTACACCCGCACACTGGACCGCGTCGATGAAAGCTTTCCCGACGTCGTGCGTCAGATCGAAACGATCGCAGGTGACTTCCTGCTTGACGGCGAGATCGTGCCATACCGGGACGGCCAGGTGTTGCCCTTCGGCCAACTTCAGAAACGCCTGGGCCGCAAGTCGCCGCCGGCGGCGATACTGCGTCAGAACCCGTGCGCTTTCATCGCGTTCGACATTCTGTTTCGTGACGGAAGCCTGTTGATGGACGAGCCTCTGGCGGCGCGTCGGGCGCAACTCGATGCGCTGTGCGGAGGCACCGCCGTCCCCATCCTGGCGCAGGTCCCCGTTGTGACCGAGTCGCAGATCACGACGGCCTTCACCGCCTCACGCGATCGACGGAATGAGGGAATCATCCTGAAGGATTCGGCCGGCCCCTATGCACCAGGGCGTCGGGGCGGATTGTGGTTCAAGCTGAAAACCCATCTGCCGACGCTCGATTGTGTCGTAACAGCCGCCGAAACCGGGCATGGCAAGCGCCGCAATTCGCTCAGCGATTACACGTTTGCGGTCTGGAATGATGAGGCCGCGAACACTTCCGAAGATTCCGCGGATGGACCTGCCCCGCAATCACATTGGCCTCTGGAACTGGTCAACGTCGGCAAGGCGTACAGCGGCGTGACCGACGACGAGATCGCGCAGTTAACGGCGTTGTTCACCGAGATCACCACCTCGACCGACGGCCGCGTACGGCAGGTGCGGCCGCAAGTGGTGCTGGAGATTGCGTTCGACCAGATTCAGCGGAGCGACCGGCACGCCAGCGGGTTTGCCCTGCGGTTCCCGCGGATCAAGCGCATCCGCTGGGACAAACGCCCGGAGGACGCCGACCGGCTTTCGCGCGTCACCGAGCTTTACGAAAGCATCTCGAACTTCGCCAAGCCGACGTCCGAGCCATCGCCGACGCCCGCGGAGCCGACGTTGTTTGACGGGATGTAGCGATCCGCGGGTGCTGCCGAACGTCGTCTCACAACCCGAGCATGTCCGCAATCGCGTACCGGCCCGACTTCTGTCCGGCTAGCCATTTGGCAGCCTTCAGTGCGCCGTGGACGAAGGTGTCGCGGTTGGTCGCGACGTGGGTTAACTCCAGCCGTTCGCCGAGGGCGGCGAAGTACGCCGTGTGGCGGCCGATCTCGTCGCCGATGCGGAGCGCGTGCATGCCGATTTCGCCGGGCTTGCGGACGACGTCGTCGCCGTGGCGGTCGTAGACGAGCGAGTCACGCGTCTTGCCCATCGCCTTGAGGATCGCCTCGGCCAGGCCCATTGCGGTGCCACTGGGGGCATCCTTTTTGAAGCGGTGGTGGCCCTCGACGATCTCCTTGTCGTAGTCGTCGCCGAGAATCTTCGCCACCTCGCCGGCAATCTTGAAAAGCAGGTTCACGCCCAGGCTCATGTTCGGCGCCTGCAGGATGGCAATTTCCTTTGCAGCGTCGTCGATCAACTTGTGATCGCTGTCGGCCAGCCCCGTGGTGCCGATGACCAGCGCAATCTTGCGCCGGCGGCAGACGTCAATCCATTGCCGCATGGCGACCGGAGCGGTGAAGTCGATCATCACCGCCGGCGGGACGGCCGGCAGATCGGTAGTCACCGACAGCCCGATTGGCCCGGCACCGGCGACCTCACCGGCATCCCGCCCGAGGGCGGCGTGGCCGTCGCGCTCGATCGCGGCGACGAGATGAAGTCGAGAGTCCGCATGAGCCAGCGCCACAAGCCGCTGCCCCATCCGCCCGGAACCGCCGGTAATTGCGAGGGTGGTGTTCATCTTTTCAGGGTGGGATGGATCCCACCAAAGCCCCTAGGGGCGATAGGTTGTGTGGATTGAGCTTCAGCGTCGGACAGCGAACGACACAACGCGTCGCGCCGCGCGATGCGGTGGGGTGACCCCACCCTACTCTAATACTCGCCCACCGGCACCGACGTCTTGCCGGCTTCTACCTTGATGCCCTGGATCATGCTGGCATCACCGCCCATCGCTTTAACGATCGCCTCCAGGTCATCTGCGACCGGGATCGGGCGGTTGGAGAGCTTACCGTGTGGCTCCACCTTTGGTGCCAGATCCTGCACGCTCTTCATGTCGATCCCGGTGTGGTACTTCACGGTGACGTTGGGGTCTTTCAGCTCGTGGCCGGTCAGGATGCAGACGACCGTGTCGCTCGGGGAAATCACCTGTTCGGCAAGGAGTTTCTGCAAGCCGGCGACACTCGCGCCACTGGCGGGTTCGCAGCCGAAGCCGTAGCGGCCGACGAGGGCGCGGGCCTCCAGGATCTCCTCATCGCTCACTTCCCGTACGACGCCGTCCATGACGTCCAGCGCCCGCAGCGCTTTGGGCAGGTTCACCGGACGGCCGATCTCGATCGCGCTGGCGACCGTATGGGCCTGCCAGTTCTGCTCGTTCATCCAGGTGTAGTGAGCACCGACCTTCTGCGTGTCGTACTTGCCGCCATTCCAGCGGACGCCTTGCTCGTTGTAGAGCCGGTGCAGCGTATTGGCACCGGCGGCGTTGATGACGGCGAGGCGCGGCACCTTCTTGATCAGCCCAAGTTCCCGCATCTCGGCAAACGCCTTGCCGAACGCCGAACAGTTGCCCATGTTTCCGCCGGGCACGATGACCCAGTCCGGCGGCTCCCAGCCGCGGGCTTCGAGCACGCGGTACATGATGCTCTTTTGCCCTTCCAGCCGGAACGGGTTGACGCTGTTCATCAGGTAGATGCCCAGCTTGGGTACATCGACGGCAATCTGCCGCACGCGGCGCAGGCAGTCGTCGAAATCGCCGGTGATCTGCAGCGTCAGCGCGCCGTAATCCAGGGCCTGCGACAGCTTGCCGAATGCGATCTTGCCGCTGCCGATGAAGACGACGCCCTGGATCTCCGACAGCGAGGCGAACATCGCCAGGCTCGCCGACGTGTTTCCCGTGCTGGCACAGGCGACCTTCTTCGCACCGACCATCTTGGCGTGCGTGAAGGCGGCGGTCATGCCGTTGTCTTTGAAGCTGCCGCTGGGATTCAAACCTTCGTACTGAAGCAGCGTCGTCCCGGGCTTCATGCCGAGCTGTCGTGCCAGCAGGTCGGCCTGCTGGAGCATGGTCCGACCTTCGCCGATGGTGACGATGTCGTCATCGGTGCGGAAGAAGGGAAGCATCTCGCGGAACCGCCAGACGCCGGAGAAATCGACCCTTCCCTGGGTGCCCGTACCCTTGGTGTTCCAACGGTGCTCGAAGTAGTTAAGACTCTTGGGGACCGGAAGGCGGTCCCAGTTGTATTTGATGTCGAGCAGCGCACCGCAGGCACGGCAGGCGACATGGACTTCCGAGACCGGGTAGGTCGCGGCGCAAGAGGGGTTAATGCACTGCTGAAAGGCACGGTCAGTCATGAGGTATTGGAGGGTACGTCAGGTGACTGCAAAGTAAAAGAACGGCACATTTCGTTTCAGTGCCCCGCCAGTCAAGCGAGACGTGCAGCGGGCGGCCCTTGGCAGCATTGAGCAGCGTTTCGACAAGCAGGCAAGCAAGCGACACGTTTCGAATTCGAGGTTCTCTGGAGCCAGCGATTTGCTATAATCGCATCTGCCCGGCATCCGTGCGCCCGGGCATATCACGTCTGCCCGCACCGTCGGGCTATGCTAGAGAGGATATCGCACACCTTTGTGCGCAGGAGTGAATCAGCATGTCTCAGTCGCTCAAACACCGGTCGCATTCGTGCCTTGGCCGAGAATCACTCCGCGGAGGTTTCACCCTAGTGGAGTTGCTGGTCGTCATCGGCATTATCGCACTGCTTATCTCCATCCTCCTGCCAAGTCTGAGCGCCGCCCGCGAGCAGGCGGCTTCAGTCAAGTGCCTGAGCAATCTCCGACAGATTGGTGTCGCGTCGGCAACTTACACGGCCCAGAACAAGTCGTTCATGCTTCCGTCCGACGTCATGGACGCAAAGTTTCCCGTGTCGGTGCCGAACCAGGACGTCAACGAAACCTGGGCGACGATCCTCGTAAACACCGGCATTCTCAGCTATCCCAAATGGACCAGCACAACCCAGCCACCAGCGGATGACAACGTGTTCCGATGCCCGTCGGGCGTGCCGGACATGTCGTCCGTCACCTACCTGAACTCGGCCATTCCTAGTTCGCGAACCGATGCTCGGGGAGCGATGGGCGTGTGTCACATATCCGTGCAGATGAATCCCAATACGACGATCTTCGTCTGGTATGGCATTAATGCGACCAATGCGTCGGCAAAGACCCCGTTCAAGCGGGTCATGATCGATGCCGCCGGCAAAATCTCGGGTACGCGAAAGGTGAACGAAGTTCGCAATGCCTCGGACATGGTCTTTCTTTTCGACGGACTTTTCGGTTTCAACTATCTCTCGACCAATCCCAACCGTATCAACGCTCGTCATAACAATCGGAAGATCACCAACTTTCTGTTCTGCGATGGCCATGCGGAATCCATCCCGACCAAGACGCTGCCCGGCGGGGATGGCGTTTCCGTGGCGACCGACTTTGATCTGACAAATCTTGAAAAGTATCCCCACCCGAAGTGGCTGCTCGATCAGCGATAATGCCATCGCGGGTCGTACTTTCGCGGTCAGGATGCCGGGTCAGGCTCAGTCTCTGACCGGACACGTCGCTACGTTGGCCTGCCCATGGTCCGCAACGCGGGGTGGCGTCCTGCGGCCTTCTGCGCGCCGGCGGATCATTGTCGGGGGTTACTTTTGTTCAAGTAGAAGTCTTTCGGCCGTTGACGCACGGGCCCAATCCGCGACACTAGTTCCCCCAACTTCTCCAGCCGCGCTGTACCTCCACGGAGAACGGACGCCCCGTGCCCACTGGATCGACCGAAGCCATCCTCCTGATCGCCTACCTTCTGCTCGGGCCGGCTGCCTGGGGCGTGTACTTCTTCTTCATGCATCTCGGCCGCAAGCGCATGAACCTGATGCGGCGGCCTCCGATCGAGTTGCCCGGCGAGAAACCTGCCGTCAGCATTCTGATTCCCGCGAAAGATGAGGGCGAGCGGATTCGCCGGTGCGTCCTTTCGGCGATCGGGCAGGACTATCCGAAGATTGAAGTCATCGCGATTGACGACCGCAGTACCGACAACACCGGTACCGTGATGGACGAACTGGCCGCAGCGCATCCGCGGCTCAAGGTGCTGCACATCACCGAGCCCCCTGCCGTCGGATGGACGGGCAAGAACAATGCCCTGCATCAGGGGAGTAAGCACGCGACCGGCGATTGGCTTCTGTTCGTCGACTCTGATGTCATCCTGGAACCAGATGCTCTGACGATCGCGATCGCCGTGGTCCGCCGAAAGAACTTCGGCCTGCTCAGCCTGCTACCGCGTCTGGAGACCGAGTCGTTCTGGGAATCGCTCATGATTCCCCTCTGCGGCGGTGCAGCCAGCTCGCTCTACCTGATCGCCCTCAACAACGTCGGTGAAGTCAAAGGCTCGGCATTCGCCAACGGGCAGTTCATGCTGATGAGCCGAACGGCGTATGACAAGATCGGCGGCCACGTCACCGTTCGCGACCGCTACTGCGAAGACGTCGCGATCGCCAAGCTGTTCAAGCAGAACGGGCTGCGGCCGCGGGTCGCCTGGGGCAACGACTTCTGCTCGGTCCGCATGTACGACGGCCTGGCGGCGGTCATCAAGGGATGGAGCCGAATCTACTACGCGGCCCAGAACGGCAGCCCATGGCGGGTGCTCGCAGGCGTCGTTTGGCTTCTGGCGTTCACATACACCGTAATTCCAGCCATCGCGTGGGGGGTGTATCGAACCGGCAACCCCGCCCAGGCGTACTTCGGAAACGTCGCCCTGTCGTGGTTGACGGGCGGGGTCGTTCACCTGGCATTCATCACCGCGGCGATGGCCAAGCTCTACCGGTGGAGCGGCAACCGCGCCGCCAACGCGTTCCTGTTTCTTCCCGTGGGGGCACCAATGCTGCTTCGCATCTTCGCCAAAGCACTGGTCATGTGCGTCACCCGGAAAGTCGAGTGGCGCGGAACGGCGTATCAGCACACCATGGCACCGAGGATTGAAGCCCCCGGAACCTGAGATTCGACAATCGGCAACCAAAACATGGATTTCAACACTCTCCGAGACAAGTTCCATCAGCCCGGCACCCTTGAGATCACACCCGGTGAAGGCGGACTTCCCAGGCTTACGGTCATTTCCCCGGTGTCCACTGCCGAGATCTATCTTCACGGCGCACACGTGACGCAGTTCACTCCCCGTGGCGAACCGCCATTGATGTTCATGAGCCGGAAGAGCCACTATGTCGACGGCAAGCCGATCCGCGGCGGCGTTCCGCTGATTTTTCCATGGTTCGGGCCGAACCTCGCCGACCCCAAGCTGCCGGCGCACGGCTTCATTCGCACCCGGGCCTGGAAGCTGGAGTCCGTCACCCGCGGCGAACAGGGCGCGGTTGCCGTTCGCTTGACGCTTGCCCCGGATGCCCAGGCCCGCGAGATCTGGCCGCGCGAGTTTGCATTGGCTTTTACCGTCACAGTCGGCGCGACCCTGGAGATGGCGATGTCGGTGACCAACACCGGCGACCGACCCTTCCGCTTCGAAGAGGCGATGCACACCTACCTGGCCGTGTCGGACATCCGCAACATCAGCATCGACGGTCTGGCCGGGCGCACGTTCATCGACAAGATGGACCATGCGGCCCACAAAACCCAGCCGAGCGGCCCTTTCGGAATCACCGGAGAGACCGACCGCGTTTACCTGAACACGCCGGATACGGTGGTGGTGACCGACCCGGCAGGATCGTCCTCCCGCGGCCCGCGAATGATCGCGGTATCGAAGCAGGGATCGGCCAGCACGGTCGTCTGGAATCCCTGGATCGCCAAGGCCGCCGCGATGGCGGATTTCGGCGACGACGAATGGCCGGGCATGCTGTGCATCGAGACCGCCAACGCCGCCGACAACGCGCTATCCCTGGAGCCGGGGCAAAGCCATACGATGTCTGCGACGATCGCACTGCTCTGAGATAGGCAGCTGTGATTCACGCGCGGTGGATCAGGCGAGCCATCCCGCCCGATTCAGTCCAGCGTCCTGATTTCAGCGTTCGCCTGCCGCAACCTGCGGGAAAGCGTCCGCCCGACATTCCGCAACAGCTTGACCAGCAGGTTCGGCTTCTCCGGGGCGACGTCGTGAAGCGCCGCGACGGGCAGAACGAAACACTCCGTGGGGACGTCGGCAATGACGTCCGCGCTGCGGGTGCCGCCCTCGAAGAGCGCCAACTCGCCGAAGGTCACGCCTTCGCCGACCGCACCGAGCCGTCGACGCCGATTGTTGCCCGGCACCTGCACACTGATGGTCGCGCTCCCGGCGATGAGCATGAAAACTTCGTCCGCGGCTGCACCCTCCCGAATAATGGTCTCGCCCGGCGCAAAGGAACGCCTGACCAGCAGCGAACTGAGCAAATCGAGTTCTTCGGCGTCGAGGTGCGCGGCGATATCCATCTCGCTCAGGGTAATGAGCCCGGCATCGCCGTCGCCGGCGCGCTCGGCTTGTTCGATCAGGCGGTCTTCGCACCATTCGAGGGCTTCGTCGATCGAATCGACGAAGTCATGCATCGACCAGGGCAGCTTGGTATCGAGCAGCAGTTCGACACGCAGCAGGTGCGGCAGGCCGGCGAAGAGTAGCTTTACGCCGGCCTCTCCGAGGTGCTGGAAATCGTCGGCGAGCAACGACTGGGCACTGGCATCAAGCCGGCTGATGTGTCGGCCGTCGAGAACCAGGTACTTGACGTCCGTGAGTTCCGACGCCATGTGGCGTATCACCCGTTCCATTGACGCGAAGAACAAGTCGCCCTGCAATACGTGAACCTGCACTTTTGAGCCAGCCTGATCGAGAATCGCCTGGTGGCTGGGCCGTCGCATGCGTTTGGAACGGACCTGATTGCAGCGGTAGCTCCGTCGCAGCGCAACGCTGAGCGGCATGTTCTTGTCGAACAGGTGCAGGCTGAAGTGGGTCGAGAGGTCTTCACAAACGCCAATGCCGCGCACGCTGTTGCCCTGCACGTCGAGCGGCGGCGAGAAGACGCCGATGCCGAACTGTCCGGGCAGTACCGCCACGATACCGCCGGCCACGCCGCTCTTTGCCGGAAGACCGACGCGGTAAATCCATTCGCCGGAAAAGTCGTACATGCCGCAACTGCACATCACACTGAGCAGGTTGCGCATGTAGCGGGGCTCGAGGGCACGCTCGCCGGTGACTGGGTTTACGCCGTTGTTGGCCAGCGTGGCAGCCATGATCGCCAGATGCCGCGCGGTGACGAGAATGGAGCACTGTCGGAAGTAGAGGTCGAGATGCTCCTCGACCGGCTCCTCGATCATGTTGGAGTTGAGTTCCAGATAGGTGATGGCCCGGTTTCGGTGCCCCGTCGATTTCTCCGAACGATAGACCGCTTCATCGATGGTCAGCGGCTCGCCGGCGAATCGTTGAAAGAGGTCGAGGATGCGATTAAGCCGGTGCTGATGCGAGTCGCCGGCGACCATTGCCGTCGTGGCGATCGCACCGGCATTGACCATCGGATTGAACGGGCGATTCCCCCGTTCGTCGAACACGATGGAATTGAATGCTTCGCCGGTCGGCTCGACGCCGACACGCTTCAGCACATGCTCCTGGCCCCGGTCCTCGAGCGCAAGGCCGTAAACGAACGGCTTGGAGATCGACTGGATAGTGAACGGCTGCCGGGAATCACCCACTTCATAGACCGTGCCATCCAGAGTGGCCATGGCAATACCGAAGGCGTTCGGGTCGGCCTTGGCAAGCTCGGGGATGTAAGTTGCGACCTGGCCTGAGGTATTGCTCAGGTGACGGCGATGAATTTCAGCAAGCCGCCGGTGTATGGCGGATTCGGACGTTTGAGAATGGGGCATTTCTAGCGATGCGGGGCGGTTCGAAACGAAGTTAACACATGAAAGGGGAAGATACCACGGTAGAGTCCGGTGACTGGTCACGCGATCGCCAATCGCGCCAATTTGACATGCGAGCCGCGAACGCCGGGCCTTCCTCGTATCCACCGAATCCGGCTACCGCGCGGCCCGGCGGCCACCTTCATCCAATGGCCGACCTGACGGAATAGCTGTGCGCGACGGTTCCACTCTTGCGGTCGGCGGCTTCGTCCTTGGGAAGGTACGTGCGGATGTACTCCACTTTTGCCTCTGCCGGAGAAACCGTCACACGCACGTAGCCGGAGTTGGGCAGCTTCGTACCGGCGGGATAGCGTTCGTCGTTCAGGGCTGCATAGGTGTAGTCGGACGGCATCGGAAGTTCCTGGTACACCACCCCGTCCTTCTCCTGTCGGCAATAGAGGTGATCGTGACCCTGGAAGAAAATGTTCACCTTATGCTTGGCCATCAGTGCGTGGATCGGCAGTTCCCAGCCGGGTCGCTTGGCCGCAAACTCTGAAACGCCTCGGCGGTCTTTTCCGCCCCACTCGTAGAGGTCGGCTTCTTCGACACCACCGCGACCCGAGCCAAGTACGTGGTGCGCGAACACGAACTTGTATTTGGCCTTGCTCTGCTCAAGGGTTCGTTTGAACCAGTGATACTGGGCGTCGCCGATGGAAATGCCCCACCAGTCGCGGTCTCTGCCGCCTGCGTCCTTGCCACCCTTGGGTCCCCCGCCACCTTTTGCTTTTGGCCCGCCTCCACCACCGCCGTCCGGCTTCTGATTGGCGTCTTCGCCGTGCCATCCGGTGTCCACCAGGGCCGGCGAGTGCCAGTAGTTGTCGAGCAACACGAAAAGGGCATCACCCCAGGTCCAGGCACAGTAGCTTTTGAGCTCGCCGATATCCTTCCAGGGAGCATTATCGCCGCTATAGAACCCGCCGACCGACGGCGTCGGGTAGAGGCGGTTCCGTGCGACTTGCACGCCAACGGCTACATCGCGGCGTGCATCGGACTGGCTGTAGTTGTAGAGCGATGCCTGCTCGTGGTTTCCGTTCATCAGGAAGACCGGCGACGTCTGCCCGATCAGACCTAGAAACGGGCGTTGCAGCAGGTACGGAACTGCCAGCGCGTCCGGGCTGACTGTTCGCACCCGCTCGACGCTGAAGTCGTCGCCGATGCAGATGTGGAAATCCGGAGCGGTCGTCGCAGCGAGCTGCAGCGTGCGGGCATAGAGTTCGGGGTCGCTTACTTTGCCCATTCGCTCCGGGTGCGAATCGCCTTGAAGCGTGAACGAAAATGTGCTGCCGGGAGCACGCTGCGTGGCAAAACGGCACTCCGGACGCGCTGAGAATGTTGGGCCACCCGCGGCGCGATGCTGCAGGCGGTAGTAATACACCGTGTTGGGTTCGAGCCGATCGATCAGTGTTTCGACAGGCGACGCGGCGGGCAGCGGCATGACACCCGTCTTGCGGGTGTATTTGCCGGGAGCGGTGCCGATCTCAAGGAAGCACTCACTCGGGGTTTTTGCCAGAACGCTGGCAGTTACGGACCGGTCGGTCGGCCGGCCGAAGACCACGGATAACTCTGCAAATCCTGCCAACGACGGAGGGAGTGCAAACTCCCCTCCTCCACCACCACCTTTACCTTTGGGCCGGCCTGTCGGCGGCACCGGATCAGCTCCGCGCGCCGAAACCGCCGTCCAGGTCACGCCCGCAGCGATCAGCGCCAGGAACTCACGACGGTCTATACCGAGCTTCCATGGCTTGTAGAACGGGTTCAGTTTCTCCAGTCCTGGAATCTTGGGGGATTTGGAAGTCATGGCAGTTTTCGTGCAGAGGGTTCAACGAGCGCCAACTCCGGTATGGTGCATCAGCGTTCGTTTACCCCTTAACCGGCGAAAGGTATTCGTGACCAAAAAACGGGATGAAGTCGTCTGCTTTCCGTCTTGTGTCACGTCGGGAGGGCGTCCAAGAGCTTTGAATCGCACGTTCAGTGCCCGCAGCGCGTGCGAACGACGCCGTATGGCGCCCCGGCGAGCTTAGAAATAAACGTACCCCTCCAAGCCGTAGCGGGCGTGGGCGGCGATCGCTTTATGGTCGGCAGTTCGCCACCCGAACCACCCGCCCACTGCGGCGATCACCGCGTCCAGTGCATCGGCGCCGGGATTGCGCATCGTCGAACGGACCTGACGGTCACCCATCTCGATCAAGGTCCGAAGCCCCGCGAGAATCGCGAGCCGGGTGCGACGGCGTTTGGCCGTCAGGGGTCCGCCGGTCGGCTGCTTATAGTTCTGGTGCGGTAAACCCAATCGCTTGAGGGTGCTGGACGGGCATGCCTCGACCACCACATTGGCTGCCCGCTTCAGCCGGGAATACTGAAACGGCAGAATCGCAACCCTCTCCTCAGCGCTCAATGGCAGCAGCACATCGCGCATGCCATGGAATGTCTGGTAGATGATCCGGTAGTGGTAACAGTCGAACGGCGTCTTCGAGTCGGTGTCCGTCGTTCGGCGAATGTGCATCTTGTCACCGAGCCGTCTCGCCCGACGAACGCATTCGGTTCCTAGCGCATTGGCATCGCCCGGCCAGGCGCCGAGATCCGCGAGCTGGCCTGGCCAGTCGACACAGTCGGGGACCACCTCGATCGGCAGGCCAAAGGGGAAATCGGCCGCGGTCAGCATGCTGTCTGCCGATCGGACACGCTCAACGAGATACGCCAGCGCCGGTGCGCGTTCGGCCGTGCCGCAGAGATCTTCCAGACGATCCAGCGATTTCAGGCGAAGCTTCGGAACGCCCGGTGCCACGTCGAGGCCGATCAGCGGCTCGGCGACTGCGAGCCAGATGTTCCGCCCCGCGAGTTTCGCGCCGCTGAAGTCCACGCCGAGGATGGTTCTTATCGCGGGCATGGCCGATCGGCGGTTCTCGGCGTTGGATGGCGTCACAGGCACAACGTTCCCTTCCCCGCGGGTTCAATCCACTTTGTCCGCGCGAATGGGCGACACACCATGGTCGTCGGCAGACTTCATAAATCGGCTGAACCATCCTTCGGTCTGCCGAAGGGCGGCCGGCGACCCCTGCTCGGTGACTCGGCCCGATTCAATGACGTACACCTGATCGGCCTGGTCGATCATGCTCGGGCGATGACTCGTCAGAACCGTTGTGCGTCCTTCCATCAGACGGTTCAGCGCCGCGATGATCGCAGCTTCGCTGTCGGGTTCGACACTGCTGGTCGGTTCATCCAACAGGAGGACGGTAGGGTTGGCAAGAAACGCCCTGGCGATACTGATCCGCTGCTTTTGCCCGCCACTGAGACGTACGCCCCGCTCGCCGACCTTCGTGTCGTACCCGCGGGGCAGGCGGGTAATGAACTCATGCGCGTTGGCGGCCGTTGCGGCGGCGACGACCTGTTCCATCGTCGCCTCGGGGTGCCCGTAGCGGATGTTGTCCAGAATGCTGTCGTTAAACAGGAACGTCTCCTGCTGCACGAGCGCCAGGTGCGATCGAAAGCTACCGCGATGAATGGACCTCAGGTCCTGACCGTCGAGAAGAATCGAGCCCGACGTCGGATCGTAAAACCTCAGCAGCAGATTGAGGACCGTGCTTTTGCCCGACCCGCTGGGGCCGCAAAGTGCTACCGTCTGGCCCGGAGAGATCCGCAGGGAGATATCGCGCAGAACGACGGGATCGCGTGGCAGCGTACCAGCCGGGGCGGCGCCGCTTGCCGGCGCGTTTGCCTGAGATTCGGACTTCTCTCCGGTGTCGTACGAGAAAGAGACGTTTCGCAGCTCGAGCTCCCCACGGACGCGGTTCAACGGCCTGGCATCGACGGCATCCGGCAGTTCGTCGGGAGCATCGAGCACGTCAAAGATGCGCCGGCCGGCGGCGCTGGCCCGCTGCACCATGTCGTTCACGCGTGCCAGCGTCTGCACCGGGCCGAAAAGCCGCCACCAGTAGGCGCGAAACAGAACGACGTCGCCGGGCGTGAAGCTGCCATCGTGCAACATGAAATACCCGCCGACGCCGATCATCGCGATGTTGCTCATGAAGCCGATCGTGCGAGTGATCGGGAAGTATAGCGATCGTGCGTTGATCGCCTTGATCTGCGCGTCGTAGTACCCTCGGGTGGCCTGCTCGAATCGTTCTGCTTCCTGGGGCTCGCGGCCGAAAATCTTAATCACGACCACGCCCGAGAGATTCTCCTGCAGCCGCGTCGAGACATCGCCGAGTTTGTCGCGGGCTTCGCTGTAAATCGGCTTTATTCGCCGATTGAAGATCCGCAGCAGGAAGTAGACCAGGAACAACGGCGCGAGGGATGCGCTGGCCACCTTCCAGTTGGCCGACATGACGATGATGACCGCGCCGATCCAGAGGATCGATTCGCCGATGATTACGTCGATGCTGCCGACGATGAACGACTGCAGTTCGTCCACGTCGCCCATCGCCCGGCTCATCAGGTCGCCCGTGCGCTGCCGCTGCAGGTAAGCGAGACTTTGCGACTGCACCTTGCGGTAGACGCGGTTACGAAAGCCGAGCATGAACCGCTGCGCCACCCGGCTGAGCAGCCAAGTATTGAGCGTGCCGAGGACTTCGCCCGCCAGATAAATCACAAGCAACCAGACGACGGCGCTAACCAGCAGCGCGTAAGGACCTTCGACGGCACCGCCGAGACTGAAGAACCAGGCGAGCCTCGGCGAGGTGCCTTTGCCGAGAACGACGTCGTCGGTGACATAGCGCCAGATGATCGCCGGGAACAGTTCGCAAGGTGTCGCCAGCAGAAGCAGGAACAGGCCAAGCGAGATCATCCCCCAGTGCGGCCGCAGGAGCTTGATGAGACGGAAGAACACGCGCATCTGGCCCGGCTCCTGACCATCGGCAGGAGTGGGGGTCTGATAAGTGATGCGCTGCGTCGGCGGCGGTGCTGCCGTCATTCGCGGGATTGTAGAGGTGTTGGGGACGCCACGCGAGACGCCACCGCCGCTGGTGGTGGCGCGCGTGGGGTTCGCGCGACGTTCGGGAACCGTCATGGCCAGTAATAACTGCCGCCGTCGCAGGGCCCGTCCGCCGTCCGAAGTTGGGGGTGATGTCCGACACTCCTGCGACAACTTCGTGCTGCCGCCGAAAGGCGATCGGCTTCGTTCTGCTCGTGGGTTTGGTTGCCGTTGTCGCCGGCGGAAAGGCGATCCTGTTCGACACCATGGACCCGGACTGCTTCTGGCACCTGCGCGTCGCCGAGCAGTTGTTGCAGGATGGGATCGGCCCGATCGTGGACCGCCTCAGTTTCGCGTCGATGCAGCAGCCCTGGACACCGTACTCCTGGCTGGCCGAGCTGGGTATGAAATCGATCTGGGACGCCGGCGGGTACCGGCTGGCAGTGGCGACGCAGGCCACGGTGCAGTTCAGTTTCGTGCTGGCGATCGCCGCCGCTTGTCGAATGGCGACCGCGGCACTGCCGCCGAGGGCAAGATTCCTACCTCCCGTCGCGCGACTGCATTGCGGGCGCCCGGGAACGCCGTCGTTCCTCGCCTGTGCGCTGGCGACGGCGACGATGGCATTCATATCGCTCCCCTACCTCAGTTTCCGCCCGGTGACCGCCGCCCTGCTGCTGCTGGCGATCGCGATGGCGTTGATCGTCCGCGACCGCGCCGCCGGGGAACGCACCCGCGCCGTCTGGCTTTGCGCACCGATCGCGGCAATCGTCGTCAACCTGCACCTCTACGCCGTCTTCATCCCGATGTGGTTCGGCGCGCTGCTGGCAGGTGCGCTGTGGGAACGCCTGGTGGTTGCCGATCACGCCGAACGCCCCGAGGCCGAACGCCGGGTGTCGCGATGCTTCATGCTGGGAATGCTGAGCGGCGTCGGCTGCTGCATGACCCCGATGTTACCCGGGCTGATCGCCGCCGGTTTGCACTACACGTCGGCCGACCCGATGGTCGCGGGCGGCTACATCGCCGAGATGCGGCCCTTCTTCCACGGCACGTTCGGACAGGTGGGCGCGGCGATCGTCTTCATCGCGCTGATCGCCATACTCGTACGTCTGAAGCACCTGCGACCCGGCGAACGCCTGATGCTCGCAATGGCCGTTTTGCTGCTGACGCAGTGGGGTCGCTTCGCGACGGTCTTCGCGATATCCGCCGCCCCGATGATCGCCGTCGCGATCGGCGGACTGCCCGACCGCACACTCGCCAGACTGCCTGTGCGGCTGGCAATGGCAATCGTTCTGGTGATGGCGGCCGTGCGAATCGGATCGGACTTCCCCAAATCAGACACGCCACTCCAGGCCTGGATCAACCGCCACGGCCCCGACGCCCCCGGGTACCCCGCCGAAGCAGCGCGGTACGTGCAAACGAACGTCACGCCCAACAGCCGCCGGCTGATCAGCGAGTTCTCCTGGGGCGGTTACCTCGAATGGGAGATGGGCAGCAGCTACCGCGTCTTCCTGGACGGCCGAACGCAGCTCTTTACCCCGGCGTTCTGGAATGCGACCTACCTCGCCGGCCGCATGGAGCGAGAAGCGTTCCTGAAGCAGATCGAAGCCGACGCAGCGATCCTGCCGGCCAGTTCGAGCATGTTCCGCCACGCGCTGATCAAGTCGGGGTGGCGGAGCGTATGGAAAGACGAACGGTCGGAAGTGCTGCTGCCCCCTGAGCCGACGATCACCCAGAAGGAAGCCCGCCCCGCAGGTGGCATGATCGGCGGCCTGTTTGAGTAGTGCTGCGGTGAATGTGCCGAGTGCGGAAATTGGCGAAAGACAGTGAAAAGGGACGAAGGATCAGCCCCTGTATGCCTTCGTGCCTCTTTGTCTTCCTGCCTGCTCTCCGCTCTCCACGCAGCATTCGGCACCATTAACTCAGCACTCCGACATTACGCCATCTGTGCCGCATAGTCGGCGACATACTGCGGGACGGGATAGTGCCGCATCATGTACTGGCGGACCTGCCTGTCGCTGGCGATCACGAAGTGTGCCGGTTCGTTGAATCGCCGGGTGGCGAAGTTTACACAGCGAATGAGATTGGGTGCCGTTGTCGCGACATGAATGGAATCCTCGTCGCGCTTGATCGGCATCAGGTGAAACTGCCACGCCTGGCGGGCATTGATCACCGACAGCACCGACGGATCGAAGTCCAGTTCATCCAGGTTGACCGCACCGGTGCGGCTGACGTACTGCTGCACCCACGCGTCTTCGACCGCGCGTGGATCAACGCCGTACAGCCGTTCCGCCAGATCGCCGAAGGGGCGATGCGAAGAACGTTGCACATCGAGAATGTGCTTGACCTGCTCACGGGTGAGCACACCTTGTTCGACCAATAATCGACCGATTGGAATCCCTGCCAAAGCCGCCTCCTTACCTGTTGCGTAGGCCCCTTCATCATCGGGGAGGTGGAGGCGTCGCTTAACCAGATTCGTCGATGCGGCGAAAAGAAATGCGTTTTTCTCAGACTATGGCGGCTCAAAATTCGTCATTGCTGCCGGAACTGAACCGGGAAGCCCTGCCCCGGTGTCGGCCCGCCCGCCGGTGGCAGCGAGGCCAGAAATCCTTCGCCCGCCCCGGACATCCAGAGGTAGCCGTTCTTTATTCGCTTGGGACTCAAGATGCGGGATCCCACCGCGATGACGATTACACCGGTCAGAAATGCAATAAACCCGCCCAGCACCATGAGCGTCGGAAGATCCCGTCCACGGGTATCCGTCGCCAAAACCCACAATACCCCTGCCAACAGCAGGAAGACCCAGCCGATGCCCATACTGCGGCGGCGGGTCGAACGATGTTCGGCGCAGAGCGACACCTCAATCGTCCCCTTACTCCTCACGCAGATCGCGACGATCGCGTAGATCAGAATCCCCGGAAGTATCGTGAGATACACCCATGGCGAATGCCAGTAGTACGTGCGGCGGTAAGGCTTACCCGCCCCGGGCTGGCCGCACTTGACGCATGCATTCGGCAATGTCGTCCGATCCACCGTGACCAACAGTTTGCCCTCCCGCCATACAGGAAGACTTGCCGCCTGCCCGTACAACGGCGATGCGTACCCGAGAACCGGCAACGGTGTTTGCAGAGGAATTGCCGACGCAGACTGAACGGCCATCGGCAGCACGAACTGCTGTTGGCAACGAGTGCAGTAGGTCGTCTGACCCCCGAACTGCATCAGGTACGCCGGTTCCAACGTGAACGGCTGGCCGCAGTGCGGACAAGGATGGATGACTGCGCCGTTCATGAGTCCCTCTTTCAACAGCAAACTAAGCGGTGGGTTTGCCTTTGCTTTGGAACGTTTATGTCCCGCCCCGTTGATCGAATCAAGCACTAACGGCCTTGGACACCGTCGCCGCGCCGCAGCGTCAGATGCAACACTTCCGCAGGCGCGTTGAATCGGAGCGGAAACCAGCTTCCGACGCCGTTACAGATCATCAGTTTGCTGTTGCCGACGAGGTGCTCCCCGGTCCAGTATTTGAACCGGACGGGGCCTGCGCCGATGTTGTCGGTCAGCATCAGTTGCCCGCCATGCGTATGACCGGCGAGCGTCAGTGGAAGATTGAGCGCCGACGCCGGCGCAATGGTGTGCGGATGGTGAGCCAGAAGAATGGGGAACGCGCCGGGGCGGCGCATCGCGGCGACCGCGGCCGTCGAAGAAGCCGCCCAGGCATCCGACCAGGCCCGCCCGGGCTTTCTGGGGTTGGGCGGGTCTATCGAGGTATCGTCGTCATCGTCGTACTTCAGCGGTCCCCAAGAGACGCCCAGAAACTGCACTGCAGTCGAGCGACCGGGGATGGCGTAAGTCCGCTCCTGGTCCATCAGCAGTGGCACGCCGGCGTCGAGCATTGCTTTCTCGAACGCCAGCGCGTCTTCGTGCACGTCATGGTTTCCTTCAATAAACGCAAAGCCATGGCGACGATCCAGCCGCTCGAGAAAGCGCATGCCGATCGGCAAGCGCGAGAGCAATCCGCGGTCGAGCAGGTCGCCGGTGAAGGCAACCAGGTCGGCGTTAAGGCCGTTGACCATGTCCGCCAGCCGGGCGGCGGCGTCGGTGTCGAAGAACTGACCGGCATGAACGTCGGTCACATGGGCGATCGTGACGCCGTCAAGATCGGCCGGCAGCGACGCGAGGGAAAGTTCGACCCGACGGACGCCGAAGCGCCCGTACTGCCGCACTGCAGCGCCCGTGCACGCGATCGCTGCCAGCGGCCCGGCGAACGACGCCGCCAGCGCCATTGCGCCCCGCCGCGAAAGGGTGTCTTCGAGGGGTGCAACATCACCTGACGGCTGAGTCTCAGCCGCACGCTTCGACCGCCGAGCGACGACACTCTTTGCCCGGCACCAGAGCCATTTCGTCGCAACCGCCGCGAGCAGCAACTGGAGCAGGAACGGGAACCAGATGTACGCGAACGTGAGCCAGACCGTCGGCCCCACGAACGGCTCATCCACCAGCAGCGGCCGGGTCAGTGGAATCGCCATGTAGGCGACCAGCGGAAGGAAGAACAGGAGAAAAAACAGTCGGGCCACTGCCCCCACCGCGCCACCAAACCGGCGGGCGCGCCGGTCCGCCTGACGCCAGAACAGCACAGTAACGACCACCCAGAAGATCAGTAGCGCGAAGTAGATCATTCACCGGTTGGTGCATCACAACATGTCGACGACACCGAACGCCGTAACGCATGAAGCAGACCCAAGCGAGTCAGGTGACGCGTCGCATCAGACCGCATCGGCAGCCCAACATCAACTCACTTACACGGATCGCAATGTGAAATGGACAATCTCCGGTTGTGCATTTACCCGAACCGGATACCAGGAACCAACGCCATTGGAGACAAAAAGGTGGGAATCGCTCTTTCGGTACAGTCCCGAAAAGTACCGGTACATCAGCGCGGCGGGGCCTACGCGCTCGGAAAGCATCAGCAGTCCGCCGTGGGTATGCCCGGCGAGGGTCAGCGGGATGCCGGCCGCCGCGGCGGCATCGAATGCATGCGGGTGATGGGCCAACAGAATCGGGAACTCTTCCGGCTGCTTGCTCGCCGTCAACTGTTCGACGGTTCGGCTGAAGCCTTCATCGGCCGGCGATCCGGCGCCCGTCCCGCCCCACCGCAGGCCCAGAATCCGCACCGCAGAGGAACGCCCCGGAAGACGCACCGCCTTCCCGCCATCCAGTAGCAACGGCACCCCACGTCGCCGCGTGCCGGAGTAGAAAGCCGGGCCGTCTTCAATCAGGTCGTGATTACCCTCGCACATCAGCAGGCCATGCTTCGGATCGAGCGAAGTGACGAAGTCGAGTGCGCCCGGCAGATCGGAAATCGCCAGGTCGATCAGATCGCCGGTCATCAGGTGCAGGTCGGCGTGAAGCGCGTTGGTCATCTCCCGGACGTGACGGAGATAGCGTTCGTCGACAAACTTGCCGACATGGATGTCGCTCAGGTGGGCGATCGTGAGCCCGTTCAGGTCGTACGGAAGCTGTGGAACGGCCAGATCCACCCGGCGGACGCGGAGGTCGTAGATCGAATGCCGCCCGTAGACGACGCCGGTCCCCACCAGTAGCGGCGGAATCGCAACCGTCGCCGCTGCGAGCAATTGCCTGCGGGACAGGGACGGCGCGGACTGCTGCGCTTCGGGTGGCATGGGCAAGTACTCTTGCCCGTGGCCTTCTTTCGGTTCTCTGGGCGGTCCGCCTGACGGAAGACGCGGGCCAGCGTGTTTGCCCCCGCCACCCAGAATCCGAAATCCCCAGCGTCCACCGTTGACCAACAACGTCAGAAGAACCGTCGTCGGCAAAACGATCAGGCACCAGAGGTAGAAGACGCCCAGCGCATCCTGTGGCACGTAGTAGTGAGCACGCCGGGCCGTCGAAGGCGCGATGAAGAAGAACACCAAGTACGCCAGCTGAAGCCCGATGAACAAACCCAGCAGGGATCGCCAGAGCGGTGCGACTGGCAACGGTCGAAGCCGCCGATCGGCCCAGAGCCACCAGCCGACGTTGCCAGCGAACATGAATGCGATGATGAACCAGAAAGCGGCCATAGAAGTATACGAGCCTGCAACCAGAGCCCGTGCATTCTAGGCCGCGTGAAATCGATCAGGGGTCGCAATTGCCCGCCGCGCTGCAATGGGCCCACGGTAGCGCCGTGGGCGTTTAGAACACCTGTCGCCGCGGCTGCCCCTTCTAACGCACTTCCTGTGCCTGCTCCACATCCAGATCGAACACGCTCTTGATCAGCCCGTCCGGCTCTTTCACGATTCGGACGTGCAACTTGCCGACCACCTCGGCCAGCACGGTGTACGGATAGATCGGCGCCCCATGTTTGGCGTATGCGAAGACACGCTCCTGCACCTGCGGGGCGCTGCCGAAGCAGCACTTGTTGACATCGTAGACGAACTGGAACCGGTTCCCGCGGTCGCCGGCGTTCTCGGGGGCGTACATGAAGCCGGTCAGGCGGACGCGCTGGCCGTCCAGGTTGCGGTAACGCTCGGGGATGTCGGTGAGCTTTCCTTCGGACTGGTCGAACGGAAAGTTGCCCAGAGCCTTGAGGTCCACTTCCTTGTAGTCCCCGCGGTCGGTGATGCCGCCGCTCATCGAGAACATGACCGACTTGCCGATGATGTAGACGAACGGGGCGGAGATCACGAGCAGAAACGCGATCAGCCGAACATTCACCCGCGATCCCGCCGCTGGCGCCGGCGACGTCTGCGGGCTGTAGGGAACGGTCGTCATGGGTTTCTCCGCTTTGCTGTCCATGTTTGTGGTGCAGGCTTTCCAGCCTGCATCCTGATGTGCAGGCTGGAAAGCCTGCACCACAAAACTTCCTCAGCCCGGCGGCGGGGCCAACTTCACGCTGCTGACCTCCATCTCGAACACGCTGATGATGTACCCGTCGTCCTTCTTTTCCTTCACGGTCAGCTTGCCTTCGACGAAGATCTCGTCAGCGGTGTAGCCGACCGCCTTACCCTTCGGGCAATTCACTACGATCGTATGCTGGATCGAAGGCGGCTGTCCGAAGCAGCAGGCGAACAGGCTGGGCACCAGCGCGAACTGCGTGATGTTCTCGGCCTGATCCATCGGGATCATGTAACCCCGCAGACGAATCGCCGCGCCGCTGAGGCGCTGCACGTCGGCGGGGATGTTGCCGCCCTTCTCCTGGTCGTATTCGAAGTTGCCCAGCGCCTGGATCGTCAGGTCATACGTCTTGCCGTCGGTCGGTGCCGGATGCGGCTTGCGGGCCTCGGCGGTGTTGTCCGCGGGTGCCGTCTGCGGGTTCGCGGCCTTGGCTTCCATCTCGGCCTTGGCCGACGCCAATGCCTTTTCGCAAACGCGAATACGCTCCATCACGGACGCGAGCTTGGCGGGCTGATTTTCCGCCTCGGCGGCCACCTTGCGTAGCAGCGGCAACGCCAGGGCATATTCGCCCCGATTGAACGCCTGCTGGGCACGGGTCGCGAGCTGCGCGCCCGTCAGATCGCTCGGGACTTCAACCTTTGGCAGCTCGACCGGACGCGTCGCCGCACCGGTGACAGGCTTGGTGGCGGGTTCGGCCGCAACCACCGCGCTGGACAGCATCAGCACCGCTGCCAGGGATCGTTTCATTGTGCTTGTCATGTCAGTCCTTCCATCGAGAAAGCAAGATCGCGACCGGCTTGGACACCGGTCCTTCAATCATACACTTCCGCCGGGAGGAAGTTCACAACGAGACAAAGTGAATGCGAATCTCAACTGTCAGATGTCCAAGGCCAGCTTTCAGACTTCGGGCCTCATGTCGTTCGTTGGCTTTGTTTTGGGAAATTCGATGTTTCGTGTCCGCCTGCTCAGCGTTTTTCCTATCCCGCCACCAGGTTCGTCGCCACCGGTGTACGGTAAGCCTTGAGCGCCGGCACCAGGCCCGCGAATACCGCGATGACTACCACCAGCCCCAGGTACAGCAATTCTTCGGAACCGACACGGAGCCAGTTAAAGCCTTGGCCGACCGACTTTTCCATCGCGTTGGACGCCACCGCACCGATCGCATGCCCGGCCATCCAGCCGAGAATACCACCGACCAGGCCAATGAAGCCCGCCTCCAGGCAGATCAGCAGAAGCACCTTGGTCTTGGTCGCGCCCAAGGCCCGCAGGATCGCAATTTCTTTGTTCCGGGCCGACACCGAGTTGTAGATGCTCACCAGGATCCCCACCCCCGCCAGCACGCTGACGAGGATCGAGATCATCAGCAGGATCTGGCTGCTGGGTTTCAGGAACGTCGCGAAGAAGTCCCGCATCGTTGACGCCGGGTTTACCGCGACGGCGTCGGGAATGCCGCCGTTGTTGATGTGGTACATCAGGTTGGTCGGCGTGATGCCGCCCCGGCTCTTGACCAGCACGCCGGAGATCTGCCACTTCCCTGATGACGTCGCAAGGTTGATGGTCCCGTCTTTTTCGATGGTGTACGGGTTCGCCGGCTGCGTGGGCTTGGCTTCCGTGTTCCGCAGCCCCATCTGGGCAGCGGCCTGGGCTTTCTGTGCGTCGTCGTGGGCGGGAATGCAGTAGAAGCTGATCAGCGGGATGTAGATGCAGCGGTCGTTGGCCGTGCTCGTCGGCTTCAGGATGCCCACGATCGTCCATTCCTCGGCGTGGGCGTGCTCATCATGCTCGCCGTGGTGTTCCCCTTCTTTCTCCGGTCCGGTGTCCTGGCTGTCGCCATGCGTGGCGTGCATGGTGCTGCCGATCTTCAGGTTCAGATTCCGGGCGACTTCGGCACCGATCACCGCTTCGAACTTCTTCGGATGAAAGATCCGCCCCTCGGCCAGCTCAAACCGCTCGCCGGGACGAATCTGAAAGATGCTGTCCGACATTTCGTCCGTCGGCTTTCCGTTATCGTCGACCTTGTAGACGGGGATCGGGTTCAGCTCTTCGTCGAAGCCGAACATCTTGGGAGACGTCGCGATGATCGGCCGGCTCTTGTACGTGTCGCCGCGGGCAAAGGGGATCGCCAGCCGAACGTGCTTGAAGTAGTCAAACCGCCCCGCCTGCGGCGGCCCCTTCGGGCGGATGCTCAGCTCTTCATACACCCAGTACGGCAGATTCCCCGGGCTCTTGTCCAGGTGATAGGCAGTGTTCAGCACAAGTTGCAACGGCGACCCGCGACCGGAGCCGACGATGACGTCGTAGCCGTACTCCTTCTGCACAAACAGCGACTCCCCGCCATGCCGCAGCAGCAGAATGCCGGTCGCCAGTGCCGTGCCGAGCAGAACCGAGAGCAGCGTGAGCCAGGTGCTGAGTGCTCGCTGGCGCATCTGCTTGAGGATGAGTTGGAAGAGGTTCATGGGATGAGAAATGACGAATGGCTAAACCCGAATGACGAATGAATGCTCAAAGTCGAATACTCAAGCCCGAGCGCATTGGAACGCCCACTCCCAAACAGACGATCTGCCTCAGCGGACATTGGAACTTGGCATTGGAATTTCATTCGCCATTCGAATTTCGTCATTCGTCATTCCAACGTCACCTACACCATCGACGCTCGGTTCAGTTCCGCCAGCGACACACGTCTGGGCAGTTGCTCGACGATCGCCGGGTCATGGCTGACCAGCAGCAGACTGGCTTTCACTTCATCACAAAGCTTGCGAACCAGGGCGAGAACCTGTTGTGCTGTTTTGGGATCGAGTGCGCCGGTCGGCTCGTCGGCAAGCACCAACTTCGGCCGGTTCGCCAACGCCCGCGCCACGGCCACGCGCTGCTGCTGGCCGACGGAAAGTTTTGCAGGTTTATAGTGCAGGCGTTCGCCGAGACCGACTTCCTTGAGAAGGCTCTTCGCCCAGGCGGGGTCGGCGGCGCGATGCGTGAAGCTCATGCCCAGCAGCACGTTTTCCAACGCCGTGAAACCCGGCAGCAGATGATGCGATTGGAAGATGTAGCCGAGGTTGCGGCCGCGGAAGACGTCGCGTTGCCCTTCCGACAGTGCGGCGATGTCGGACTCGCCGACATTCGCTTCGCCGTCACCCGTCCCCGAGAAGATGATCCGCCCGCTGTCCGGCGTCAGGATGCCGGCAATAAGGTGCAGCAGCGTGGTCTTGCCGGTGCCGCTACCGCCGACGAGTGCGACCTGTTCGCTGTCGCCGAGCGAGAACTCGGGGACGTCGATCACCGGCACCGCCGACCCGTCCGGGCCGACGTACTGTTTCTTGAGCAACTCAAGACGAAGTGCCAAAGGATCTCCTCGTTTCGCCAATCGATCGCCGAAAGTCTATTTGCAACTGACTGGCAAGTAGGATAGCCGCGTTGAGTCGCCGGGTCAAACCCAAATCAATCAGAAACAGCTCCAGTGGGGCAGACATTCCTGTCTGCCTCGCATGGCCGAGTGCCGGGCATTCCTGCCCGGCCGAGGTCATGCGAAGTCAATGTTCCCGCGTGGAGGCGGCGTTCCCGCTCAAGCCGGCAGGAATGCCGGCGTCGCGGAAACGCGGCAGACAAGAATGTCTGCCCCACCGTTAGCATGTCGATCCTCCTCGCCGCCCCGTCCTCCACATCGCTCTGTTCTTCACGCCATTCCGCAATCGCCGCCGCGTGTGTTACAACTTCTCCGTGCTCAGCGCACGTCTTACGAGGGACCCGACATGCCGACGATTTCGCCCGACAAAGCCAAACCGGAATATGACGTCATCATCGTGGGTTCCGGCGCGGGCGGCGGTCAGTCGGCGTTCACGCTGACGCTCGCAGGGCTCAAATGCCTCATGCTCGAAGCCGGCCGCAGCTACGACGTTGTCAATGAGACGCCGATGTTCCACGCCCCTCACCAGGCCCCGCTCGGCGGCGTGGGAACACCCGACAAACCCTTCGGCTTTCACGATGCCACCATCGACGGCGGCTGGCAGGTCCCCAACGAACCTTACACGTCGGCCCACAAACAGCCGCACGAAGAGTTCCAATGGTGGCGGGCGCGCATGATGGGCGGCCGGACCAACCACTGGGGCCGCATCTCCCTCCGCAACGGACCCTACGACTTCAAACCCCACTCGCGCGATGGCCTGGGCTTCGACTGGCCGGTGTCATATGAAGACGTCGAGCCCTATTACACCAAGGTCGAGATGCTCATCGGCGTCTACGGCACCAACGAGGGCCTGGAAAACACACCCGATTCCCCGCCCGGCGTATTGCTGCCCGCGCCCAAGGGCCGGGCCGCAGAGCTGCTGACGCAAAAGCACGCGAAGAAGGTCGGCGTACCGGTCATCCCCATCCACCGCGCCGTGCTGACCAGGCCGCTCGACTGGAAAACGATCCCTCAGAAACTCTACCCCGGCAACAAGTGGGCCCAGGGCATCGTCAAGGAAGCGATGAGCGACCGGGGCGCGTGCTTCTGGGCGACGCCCTGCGGCCGCGGGTGCAACGTGGGTGCCAACTACCAGTCGACCACCGTCCACCTGCCGCCGGCCCTGGCAACCGGCAACCTCGACATCATCGCCAACGCCCATTGTCGCGAAGTGACGATGGGCAAAGATGGCAAGGCCACCGGCGTGCTGTTCATCGACAAGACGACGGGTAAAGAAGTCGAGGCCAAAGGCAAGGCGGTCATTCTCGCCGCCAGCGCCTGCGAGACCGTCCGCATCCTGCTCAACTCCGCCGGCGGCAAGGGCATCGCCAATTCCAGTGGGCTGGTCGGTAAGTACATCATGGATACCGTCGGCGCTCGGCTCGGCGGGCAGATCCCGGCCTTGGAGAACATTCCGCCCCACAACGAAGACGGTGCCGGCGGCAGTCATTTCTACGCCCCCTGGTGGCTCTACAAAGAACAGCTCGCCGGCAAGCTCGACTTCGCCCGCGGTTACCACATTGAAATGGGCGGCTCGCGCCACATGCCCGGCGGCGCCAACCCTGTCAGCGACGACTACACCCGCGGCCTCTACGGCACCAAACTGAAGGAAGCCGCCCGCCGCTACTACGGCTCTTTCGTCGGCTTCTCCGCCCGCGGCGACATGATTCCCAACGCCGACTGCTACTGCGAGCTCGACCCGCAGGTGAAAGACAAATGGGGTGTGCCGGTGCTGCGGTTCCACTGGAAGTGGAGCAGCCACGAACTGAACCAGGCCGTCCACGCCCGCAAGACCTTCGCCGCGATGATCGAAGCGATGGGCGGTACGGTCCGCGGCGACACCAACTTCACCGGCCCCAACAGCATCGAGAAACCCGGCAGCATCATCCACGAAGTCGGCGGCGCGCTCCCCGGTGCCGATCCGAAGAAGTCGGTCGTGAACGGCTTCAACCAGACGTGGGACGTGAAGAACCTGTTCCTGAATGACGGCGCGCCCTTCGCCACCAACGCCGACAAGAACCCGACGCTGACGATCATGGCGCTGGCCTGGCGGGCGTGCGATTACATCATCGAGCAGGCGAAGCAGGGAACGCTGTAGGGTCCGCCTTGGCGGACGCAACGGTTCGCGGAATCAAGCCGTGAACACCGGGTGCCATGGGCTGCGGTACTCCGCTGCCCGTGGCGGCGCGACTCACCAAAGACCACGGGCAGGCGAGTACGCCAGCCCATGGCACCCAGAGCCATCCGGTTGGAGATGTGACCGAAGGAATACGATCATGGCCAAGCAACTCACCCACCTCACCATCGACGGCAAGACGACCGATCCCATGCTCTCACGCCGGTCGGCGATCCAATGGGTTCTGGGCGCGGTGACGGCGGCCTCGCTGCCGGGATGCACAAGCGGCGAACCGACGTCGAAAGTGCCTCCGTCCCAACCCCCGGCGGGTGGCCCGCCGGACGCCGCGCCCATCGGCCAGGGCCAGGAAGATGCCTCGCGACTGGCCACGACCCGACCCGTCGCCGGCTACGGCACCGATCCGAACCTCGTCGCGTTCCACAAGCCCGGCGACATCTGGCCGCTGACGCTCAGCCCCGCCCAGAAGACCGCCGCAACGGCGCTGGCCGATGTCATCTTCCCGAAGGACAACCTCGGCCCCGCCGCTAGCGAAGTGAACGTGCCGGCGATGATCGATGAGTGGGTCTCGGCCCCCTACCCGATCCAGCAGGCTGACCGCGCGATCATCCTGCCCGGCCTCGACTGGATCGATATCGAGGCGAACAAGCGATTCAAGAAGCCGTTCGCCGACCTTGCCGACGATCAGAAGACGGCGATCTGCGACGACATCTGCGACCCGATCAAGGCCAAGAAAGAGTTCAAGACGGCGGCGAAGTTTTTCATCAAGTTCCGCGGCGTCGCCGCCGGCGCGTACTACGCCACGCCGCCCGGCTGGGAAGCAATCGGGTACGTGGGGAATGTAGCCCTCGGCAGCTTCGACGGCCCACCAGAAGAAGTGCTGAAGAAGCTCGGTGTCACGCAGACGGTGGTGTGACGCACGTGCTCTACTTCGCGTCGCGGATACTTGGTCCAGGACGAGAACACGCGCCTTCGTGGAATCGTGACCCGTTGGTGACCGTACATGGAGTTCGCCATGACGACAGAACTCAAGCGTAATTGGACCGCGGCGTGCGGCCTTGTCCTGGTTCTCGTCGGCGCTGGTGCAGGTCTGGCCGCCGCTCCGGCAACGAAGTCTGCTGTCGCCGACGACAACCTGCTCTGGTCGTTCGACCCCATCGCCAATCCGCCCGCCCCCGTTGTCAAAGATGCCACCTGGCCGCGTAGTGACGTTGACCGATTTGTTCTCGCCAAGTTGGAAGCGGCAAACCTGAAACCCAGCGGCGACGCCGACCGGACGACGCTCATCCGCCGCGTGGCGTTCGATCTCACGGGCTTACCCGCGACGATCGCCGATATCGACGCCTTCCTGCAGGACAAGTCGCCCGATGATGTCGCGTTCGCCAGGGTCGTCGATCGTTACCTGGCGTCGCCCCGCTTCGGCGAACGTTGGGGCCGGAACTGGCTCGATGTCGTTCACTATGCCGACAGCGGCGGACGAAGCTGGAACGCGCCGTTCACTTACGCCTTCCGCTACCGTGACTACGTCATCGACGCGTTCAACAAGGACAAGCCCTACAACCAGTTCATCCGCGAACAGATCGCCGGCGATCTGCTGCCGGCGACTAGCGTCGATCAGCAGCGTGAGTTCCGCACGGCGACCGGCCTGCTCGCGCTGAGCCCGGCGGACGTGCAGGAAGGTGACCACGAGCAGTTCGTTCTCGACCGCGTGGACGACCAGATCGACGTCACCTCGCGGGCGTTCCTCGGCCTGACCATCAGTTGCGCCCGCTGCCACGACCACAAGTACGACCCGATCAGCATGCGCGACTATTACGCGGTCGCCGGCGTCTTCTACAGTTCGCGGACGTTGTCGGGCCAGGGGGCCCACTCGGAGCGGAACCTCGATTACGTCGATTTTCAATCGCTGGTCCGACTGCCGGTGGCCAAGGGTCAGTCGGCGGCGGTTCCATCCGGCGTCCATTCGATGTCGGACTTCCAGGCCGAATGGCGCTCGGGTAAGCGGAACATCCGCTTTGCGACCGATCCCAACGTCGCGATGGGCCTGACTGAAGGCGACCTCGCCGACTGCGATATCCGGCTTAAAGGCAGGCCACGCGATCGCGCCGAAGCACCGCCCCGCGGCGACGTGCGCATTCCCGGCCTGCCGCAATGGCGGAAGGTGCCGGCCAATGCCAGCGGCCGGCTGGAGCTGGCCGACTGGATCGTCTCGCCGCAAAACCCACTGACCGCGCGGGTGATGGTCAACCGCATCTGGCAGCACCTCTTCGGCCGGGGACTGGTCCGGACGGTCGACGACTTCGGAACCACCGGCGAGTCGCCGACGCATCCGGAACTGCTCGATCATCTGGCGAGCCGATTTGTCGCCGGCGGGTGGTCGGTGAAAGGGCTGATTCGATCGCTCGTGCTCAGCCGGACGTATCGACAGGCGTCGGCGGTGCCCTTGGGCTCGGCCAATCGCAATCGCGACCCGCAGAATGAGCTGTTCTGGAAGATGAGCATCCGCCGGCTGGAAATCGAGGCGATCCGTGACAGCATGCTGCTGGCAGCGGGCCGTCTCGACTTCAGCCGGCCGGAGGGCATTCAGGTCGCAGGCATTGGCGGGAAGGCCCGGGGGGCGAGCACCTACAGCCTGCTCGGCGTGAATGCGTCGTGTCGAACCGTCTATCTGCCGGTGCTTCGATCGCTGCTGCCCGAATTGTTCACGACGTTCGACTTCCCCGACCCGTCACAGATTCTCGGCCAGCGCGAAGTGACGACGGTCGGCTTGCAGGCGCTGTTCTTTATGAACAGCGATTTCGCAACCGGCTGTGCCCAGGACGCGGCCGAAGTTCTGCTGGCGAACCGTTCGATGAAGGAAGCCGATCGCGTTGTGCTGGCGTATCGGCATCTCGTCGGCAGAGTTCCGTCGGCGGAGGAATTGAAGGACGCGACATCACTGCTGGCAGAACTACGAGCGGCGGCTCGCCCGACAGACCAATACGTCTGGACCGTGCTGACACAGGGCCTGATGGCAACCGCGGAGTTTCGGTACGTGCGGTAGGGTCCGTACGCGTTTCGCGTGACGAACGCTCCGCTGCGCGTCGCGGCTAACCCGAGAGTGACCGATGGTTAGCCGCGACGCGAAGCGGAGCGCGGCCCGGAGCTTAGAGAGGACAACCCATGTTCCGAACCTGTCAAAACACCCGGCTGCTCATTTCTCGCCGTGACGTCCTGCGGCATTCGGCGTCAGGTTTCGGCGCGGTGGCCCTCGCGGCGCTGCACGCGCAATGGGCACAGGGGCAGGCCGTCGCACCATCGCCCTACCGCAGTCCGCTCGCACCTAAACCGCCTCATCTCCCGGCCAAGGCCAAGCGGGTCATCTTTCTGTTTATGGAGGGCGGGCCGAGCCACGTCGATACGTTCGACCAGAAGCCCGAACTGGCTCGCGCCGGCGGGCGCTACTTGCCCGGCGTTTTTCCATTCGAGCGGTGTGGCAAGAGCGGCCTGCCGATCGCGGACGTCTTCCCGCACCTGTCCCGGCACGCCGACGAACTGTGCCTCTTGAACGGCATGACCACCAAGACACCCGGCCACCAGCAGGCGATCGTCGCGCTGCACACCGGGGCGGAGAACTTCGTCCGGCCGTCACTCGGGTCGTGGGTGGTGTACGGGCTGGGAACCGTCGCCGAGGATCTGCCGGGATTCGTCACGATCAACCCCGTGGGCCACCTGGGCGGAGCGCAGAACTATGGGTCGGCGTTCCTCCCTGCGACCTACCAAGGCACAAAGCTGCTGAGCGGTGCGGCGTCGATCCCCAATGTCGTCAATCGGCACCTGTCGAACGGCGACCAGCGACGACAGCTCGATTTTGTGCGCCGAGCCAACCAGCGCTTTCTCGCGACCGATCCTGGACATCCGGAATTGGAAGGCCTGATCGAGTCGTACGAGATGGCGTTCAAGATGCAGACGTCGGTACCGCAGACACTCGACGTTTCCGGCGAACCCGAGGCAGTCCGCGAACTCTACGGCCTTGATGACGGCACGACGTCGCAGTTCGGCCTGCAGTGCCTGATGGCACGGCGGCTGGCGGAAAAGGGCGTGCGGTTCATTCAGCTCACCAGCAACGGCTGGGACCACCACCATAAGCTCAAGGACGCGCTGGCCGGCCGGGCGGCGGCGATCGACAAGCCGATCGCCGGGCTGATCGCCGACCTCAAACGCCTGGGGATGCTGAAGGACACGTTGATCGTCTGGGGCGGCGAGTTCGGCCGAACACCGCGGGAAGACGGTGCCGGCGGGCGCGGCCACGCCAACCGCGGCTACTCCATGTGGATGGCCGGCGGCGGCGTAAAGGGTGGCCTGCGGTACGGTTCAACCGACGACCTGGGCGAGAACGCCGCCACCGGGAAGATGAGCACGCACGACCTGCACGCCACCATTCTGCACCTTCTGGGCCTCGACCACGAAAAACTGACCTACAAGTTCGCCGGCCGCGACTTCCGCCTCACGGACACCAAGGGTGACGTGGCGACGGACATCCTGCTGTGAAGCTTGATCGAGAGCCCGGCGAAGGAGATCACCACGGAGACACGGAGGGTCACTTGTCCTCCGGAGTTCACCTTGTAATCAATGGCTCAGAACCACAGATGCACACAGATCTTCACAGATGAGAAGGCGGTCATTGATTCTCTATCTGAGTAGATCTGTGTGCATCTGTGGTTCTCTCCCTTGGACCCAACACCGAGTTGGCTTGGTCGCACCAGTTACCCCTCTGTGTCTCCGTGCCTCGGTGGTGATCTCTCCTGTACGATGCCGCCATCATGCCGACCAACCTCTTTGATCTTTCGGGAAAGTCTGCCGTCATCACCGGTGGCACGCGCGGGCTTGGGCTGGCGATGGCCGAGGCGCTCGCCGCAGCGGGCGCGAATCTGCTGCTGGCCGGGCGCGACGCCGGACAGGCCGCTGCTTCTGCCAAAGCCGTCGCCGATGCTTCGGGGCGTGTCGTCCATGGCGTATCGGCCGACGTCACCCGCGAGGGGGACTGTGTCGCGTTGATTGACGAAGGCATCCGTCGATTCGGCAGGATCGATATCCTGATCAACTCCGCCGGCATCAACATCCGCGGGCCGATCGAGACATTCCCGGTGGACACTTATCGCCGCATTATGGAGACGAATGTCACGGGAACGTGGTTGTGTTGCCGCGCGGTCGTGCCGCACATGAAGAAGGCGGGATACGGGCGGATCATCAATCTTGCCAGCGCGCTAGGGCTGGTCGGGTTGGCGGGTCGCACGCCCTATGCGTCGAGCAAGGGTGCGATCGTGCAGATGACCCGTACGCTCGCGCTTGAACTGGCCGGGGACGGCATCACGGTCAACGCGTTGTGCCCGGGGCCGTTCCTGACGGAGATCAACACACCCATCGCCGGCACGCCCGACGGCGAAAAACTGATCAACAACGTGATTGCACTCAAGCGATGGGGAAAGCTCGCTGAGATCCAGGGCCCCGCCCTGCTGCTGGCGAGCGACGCCTCCAGCTATATGACCGGAAGCATGTTGTCGGTCGACGGCGGCTGGACGGCCCATTGACCCCTGACGGGATTCCCACATTCACACCAAGCGGTGCACCGCTCGTGGCCAAGCGCGAGAAAACGCCAACTCAGGTGCCCGTGGAAACGACCTGATTGACCAGCGATTCCGCGGGTACGTCGCCGCTGGTCCAGCGAACGCCCGGAAACCTTCGAAACCATTTCATCTGTCGGCGGGCCAATTGCCGGGTGGCGATCTTGATCTGCTCGAACGCGTCGTCCAGCGAGATCTTCCCTTGAACGTGGTCGATCAGTTCGCGGTATCCGGTCGCCTCGCCGGCGGTCTTGCTGAGCGTGGGGTACTTCGCGAGCAGTGTCCTGACCTCATCCACCCAACCAGCCGACAGCATGGCCTTGGTTCGCGCGTTGATCCGTCGATTGATTGCTTCCTTTTCCCAGTCCAGGCCGATCCACGTCGCGGCGTGGCGCGGCTGCGGGCTTGTCCAGTGCGTCTGGAAGGATGAGATGGGCTGGCCGGTCAGTTCGAAGACTTCCAGGGCGCGGACGAGCCGTTTGTGGTCGTTCACATGGATGCGCGCCCCCGCTGCCGGATCGACCTCAAGCAGTCGGGCATGCAGGGCCTCATTGGTCTGCTCGGCCAGGCGTCGGCGGATTTCGTCGTCGGCACCGGGCCCTTCAAACAAACCTTCGAACAGCGCCTTGTAGTACAGCGGCGTGCCGCCGGTGGCGATGAGTGGGACGCCGCGGGCCGCGGCACCGGCGATGACTGCATCGGCGAGTTCCACGAACCGTGCGACCGTGAACTCGGCATCGGGCGTAAGCAGGTCGATCAGATGGTGGCGGATCTCCGCCTGCTCTTCCGCCGTCGGCTTGGCGGTGCCGATGTCCATGTCGCGGTAGACCTGCATCGAGTCGACCGACAGGATTTCGCCCTTATGCCGCCTGGCCAAAGCCATCGCCAACGCCGATTTACCCGACGCGGTCGGTCCGAGAATAACGTACAAGGAGGGTCTCTCTGCCATCATGACAACCACTGCAAAAGTGGCAGTTTTATCCAGTGAAACGGGCTCTTCCGGGGTAATTCGTAAGTGCCATCAAATGAGACGATTAGGGGAGTTCAATACGAACGGAGTTTTTGGCACAGGCTTTGTTTCATGGTGTTCTGTCGCCGCGACGAACGGTCGCCGCAGAGCGATACGTCCAGAGCATAGAGAGTAAACGAAAGGAGAACCACCATGTCACTGCCCACACGTGTTGCCAGAGGTTTTGTGGATCCGTTCGAAAACATCACCCGTGAGTTTGACGTGCTCAACCGCATCTTCAACAGCGGCCAGAGCAACGGTGCCCGCCTGGCACCGTATGGCGTCGATATCCGCGAAGACGGCGACACGCTCGTCGTCGAAGCGGAGCTCCCGGGCTTCAGGAAAGAGGAAGTCGATATCACGCTTGAGAACCAGACGCTGACGATTTCCGCCGAGAAGAAGGAAGAGCGTCGCGACGAGAAGAAAGGCGACTACCTGCTCAATGAACGCCGGTACAGCCGCTTCCTCCGCAGCTTCACGCTCCCGCCGACCGTCGACGAGAAGACGGTCAATGCACGGCTCGAAGACGGCGTGCTGACAGTCTCGCTGAACAAGCGGGAAGAGACCAAGCCGCGAAAGATCGCGGTCGGATAACTCGAATCGCCGAACGCAAAGACTGCTTAAGAAACGAAGACGCGCACCTTCGGTGCGACCGCTAAACAGTGACTGTTTAGCGGTCGCGCCGGAGGTGCACGTTCTTCTGTTTTACTGCTGCACGCCGCAGAGTGGGCGTACCCGCTGGTTGCGCCCACTCTGTTAACGTCACTTCACCACGCCACTGATATTGAAGTTAAACGTCCCTTCGTCGCTGTCATTCGTAAGGAACTGCAGCGTGGCGGATTTGGTTCCGGCGACCGTGGTCAACAGGCGGACCTTGAACGTCGTGAACCCGCCGGCGGCGACGGTCTTGGCCGGCTGCTGAACGATCGTGAAGCCACGGTTGTTCAGCAGCGTGATCGTGCCGACGTTCAGCGTGGCCGATCCGGTGTTGCGGATCGTGAACGACAGGTCCTTCGAACCGCTGTTGCGGTTGTGGGTGCCCCAGAGCACGCGGGTGACGCCGTCGGTGATGTTGCCGAACGGGTTGGAGACGGCGATCTCCGGCTTCTTGACGGTCGGCGCGGGTGTCGGGCTCGGCGTCGGGTTCTGGGCGACCTTGCCGGGGTAGTTGAGCTTGACATCGTCGATGAACCAGCCGCGGTTGTTGCCCATGCCGTTGTTCATGTTGAACAGGATGCGGTACGGCAGCGCGGTCGAGCCGGTGAAGCCGGCGCCGAGCGTGAAGGTCTTCCAGCGACCGGCGGGCTGGTCGCCGTTGATGTTGGTGTCGATGCCGGTCGTGCTGAGGTAGTCGACCGACATCCAGCCGTAGCTGGGCGCCCACTTCTGCAGCTCGACACCGCAGAGCGAGACGAACGGCTGGTCCATGTAGCTCTTGAACTGAAGGTTGATGGTCCGGCCCGGGTCGGCCGGCAGGTAGAACGCCGGGGACACCAGCGCGCTGCTTTCGAGGCTTCCCGCGCTGCCCTGCAGACCGGTGCCGGCCAGCTTGGTGCCGGAAGCCGCGCCGATGCCGTTGGCCTGGCCGACATTCCACATGCCGTTCGTGGACCACCAGCCGTTCCAGCCGTTTTCGAAGCTGGTGTCGGCGGTCCAGCGGCGCTGGATCGGTTCCTTGGTGATGGTGACATCGTCGACGGCCCAGCCGCGGGCGCCGTTGGCGGTGCCGACATGACTGAAGCCGACCTGCACGCTCGCCCCGCCCCAGAGGGTGAGGTCGAGGCCGCAGTAGCCCCAGGCGTTGGTGCGCTGCGGGGCGGTCGTCATGTTGATTTCGACCGGGAACCAGCCGCTCCACATGTTGTTCTCGGTATCCCAGCCGCGGACGACCGGGGCCGACGTGCCGTAGCCGCCCTTGGACTGGTAGTCGGTGAACTGCCAGTAGCGGAAGAACAGGTGGTCGTTGTACTGGTCGACCTTGGGAAGATTGATCGTCGGGCTGTGGAGGACGGCGTCGCGGCCGGCATACATCGTGGCGGCAGACTTGCTACCCGAATGGGCGAAGCCGGCGGTGACGCCCCAGGCCTGGCGCTGATCGGTGATCCGGTCTTCGGTCCAGCCGTTCATGCCGGCTTCGAAGGTCTCGGTGTAGAGCACTTGGGCGGCCATGAGCTGGCGGCCTTCAAGGGTTTCGATCACGGGGCGGACGGTGGTGTTATTCAGGGCGGACATTGCGTTCTCCAGTGTGTTGCCGCCGCGACGTGCGAGGGCTTTGACACTAGAGATTCGGAAGTTCGCCAGCCATCTGGCCGGGATCGCCTATTTTTCTACAACCACAATCAAATAAACGACTTATAGCACATCAATACAGCAACGCTTGATCGTTCGTGCCTCTCGACAGGGTCGCGATCTTACACTTCATGACAGAATCACACGGCCAGGAGGTGCGGGGGATTCTGGAAATCCGGTGCCGGGATCGCCGGTCCTTGCGTTACCCCGCGACGTCCCTTATCTTCCCCCGACTCTCGCCGGGCACCGCCGATGCGTTCCCGCGAGACCTATAGACCGGCCTTTGGCTTTGTGCATGTATCGGTTCCTTCAGTGGTTGCACAGACGCTGGTGGCTTGTTACCCGGGTGAACGTCTGGCGGTGTCGGGTGACATCGCCGCCCGCAGGTAACGCAGGTGTCAGGAGTTAGAGTTCCATGTCGCTGCCCGTCGAAGAAAAGAACCAGATCGTTTCGGACTACAGGATTCACGAAAAAGACACCGGTTCGCCGGAAGTCCAGATCGCGTTGCTGACCACCCGAATCAACCAGTTGCAGGACCACTTCAAGGCTCACAAGAAGGATCACTCCTCCCGCCGTGGCCTGCTGAAGCTGGTCAGCCGGCGAAATCAGCTGTTGAAGTACCTGACCCGCACCGATCGAACGCGCTACCAGCAGACGATTCAGCGGCTGGGACTGCGAAAGTAATACCGTCGACACTCATGGGCACCCTCGCGGGTGCCCATGCTTTTTTGTCAACCGTACCTGTTACCCCCGTCGCATCCGGCTTGCATCGGTCGACGGCTCGCGAAGCGTATACGTGCAAGCCCGCCTGAACTGACTTGAGTCGGCGCCCCCGATCAAGGCGATGCTGGCGGAGATTCATCATCCGGTCACCGTTGGCACCGAATCGGGTGCGTCACGAACGCGTGCGTCGGGTGATGGTGTCGTCAGGCGGCTCTCGGAGGCGATGCCGGAGTGCTTGGGTGGTGGCGTGTTGTGGTTGCCGGCGAGCAAGTCCGACGAGGGATTTGTAGAACGGCTGCTTCAACACCCTTCCACCCGACCACCCCGACACCTCTCCCGAGAGCCCCCTCACCACCCCATCATTCATTCGCATACGAGCGTACACCCGGACCATCGGACCCAAGGCTTTCGGAGCATCTGCGTTTGTACGCATGCGTTGCCGATGTCCTTGCCTGGTCACCGACCATCCCGGGGGCGCAAAAGAGGAAACCCATGCAGGCGATTCGAGTAGAGAAGGAAATCGGCGGGCGCAAGCTCATCATCGAGACCGGTTCGTACGCCAAGTTGGCCCACGGGGCCGTCAGCGTGCAATACGGCGAAACGGTCGTCTTCGCCGCCGTCGTCCGGGCACAGCCCCGCGAAGGCATCGACTTCTTCCCCATGCAGGTCGACTACCGCGAGCGCCGCGCCGCCGCCGGTAAGTTCCCCGGCGGGTTCCTGAAGCGCGAAGGCCGCCCGACCACCAAGGAAATCCTGACCGCCCGCCTGATCGACCGCCCCCTTCGCCCGCTGTTCCCCAAGGGGTTCATGGACGAAGTGCAGGTGCACCTGAACGTGCTCGCGTTCGACGGCGAGAACGACCCCGACGTGTTGGCCGGCATCGCCGCCAGCGCCGCGATCGCGATCTCCGACATCCCCTTCATCCGCCCGACGGCCCACGTCCGCGTCGGCCGGGTGGACGGCAAGATCGTCATGTTCCCGACGATCGAACAGACCGATGCCAGCGACTTTGACATCGTCGTCGCCGGCACCAAGCTCGCCGTCAACATGATCGAAGTCGGCGCCCGCGAGGCCGGCGAAGACGAGATCGCCGACGCGATCGAAGAAGGTCATGGCATCATCAAGCAGATCGTCGGCGTGATCGACGACCTGGTGAAGAAGGCCGGCCGCGAGAAGGTCGGCGAGCCGAAGCACCTGGATCCGGGCCTGCTCGACGCCGTCCGCGCCCGCGTCGAAGACAAGCTCCGCAAGGTCAAGGGCATCGCCGGCAAGCAGGACCGCAACGACGCCGTCGACGAGATCAAGACCGCGCTGCTGGCCGAGATGGCCCCCGCCGTCACCGACCCCAATGCCAGCTACATGTCGATCATCGCCCAGAAGGACCAGGCCAAGAAGGTCCGGGCGGCGTTCAGCGAGATCGAAGAAGCCGTCACGCGTGAGGCGATCCTCGCCGGCAAGCGCCCCGACGGCCGCGACTACCACACCATCCGCCCGATCTCGTGCGAAGTCGGCGTGCTGCCCCGCGTTCACGGCTCATCCGTGTTCACCCGCGGCGAAACGCAGTCGATGTGTACGATCACCCTCGGCACCAGCTCCGACGAGCAGATGGTCGACGGTCTGATCCCCGAGTACAGCCAGAAGTTCATGTTGCACTACAACTTCCCCAGCTACAGCGTGGGCGAAGTACGGCCGATCCGCGGCCCCGGCCGTCGTGAAATCGGTCACGGTGCCCTCGCCGAGCGCAGCCTGATCCCCGTCCTGCCGACGATCGAAGAGTTCCCCTACACCGTCCGCGTCATCTCCGACATCCTTGAGAGCAACGGCTCGTCGTCGATGGCCTCGAGCTGTGCCGGCACGCTGGCCCTCATGGACGCCGGCGTCCCGATCTCCAAGCCGGTCGCGGGCATCTCGATCGGCCTGGTGAAGGAAGGCAACAAGCAGGTCCTGCTGACCGACATCATTGGCGAAGAAGATCACTTCGGCGACATGGACTTCAAGGTCTGTGGCACGAAGGACGGCATCACCGCCATTCAGCTCGACATCAAGATCGAAGGCATCGGCCACGACGTGGTCCGCGACAGCCTGCACCGCGCCAAGGAAGCCCGCCTGGTCATCCTCGATAAGATGGCCCAGACGCTGGGCAAGCCGCGCGCCAAGATCAGCGAGTACGCCCCGCGGCTGCTCACGATCAAGATCGACCCCGAGAAGATCGGCAAGATCATCGGACCGGGCGGCAAGAACATTAAGGCCCTCCAGGCCGACACCGGCGCTCAGATCGATATCGAAGACGACGGCACGGTGTACATCAGCAGCGTGGATGGCGCTGGTGCCGAGCGTTGCCGCGACATCATCGAGGCGATGACCGCCGAGGTGAAGCCGGGCAAGATCTACGCCGGCCGCGTGGTCAGCATCAAGGACTTCGGCGCGTTCGTCGAGATCGCCCCGGAGACCGACGGCCTGTGCCACGTCAGCGAGCTGTCGGACGACTATGTGGAACGCGTGACCGACGTGGTGAACGTCGGCGACGAGATCCGCGTGAAGGTCGTCCTGATCGACGACACCGGCCGTATCAAGCTGTCGCGCAAGCAGGCCCTTCGTGAAGAAGGCAGCACCGACGGCGCGACCGGCAAGCCCCAGCCGCGCGGCGAAGGCGAAGACCGCGGCGAAGGTGGTGGCGGCGGCGGTGGTGACCGTCCCCCGCGCCGCGACGATCGCGGACCCCGTCGTGATGGCGGCGGCGATCGCGGCCCCCGTCGCGACGGTGGCGGCGGTGGTGGTCGCGGCCCGCGCCGCGACTGATCAACGACGCACCCCGGCATGGTCGCTGCAGCGACCATGATTCAAAACAACTAAGACAAACCGCGAGGCGCAATCCTCGCGGTTTGTCTTTTCCTGTGGAACCTCCTCCTTCCCACCCTCAAACCCCCGGAAAACACGCTACAATCCCCCAAGCCCCATGAAAGACGCCGTCCCCACCATGAAAACAGGCCGTATCGACGTCCACTCCCACCTGCTGCCCGGCATCGACGACGGCTGCAAAACGCCGGCCGACTCTGTCGAGTGTGCCAAGCGTATGGTCGCCGCCGGCTACACGCACAGCTTCTGCACGCCGCACATCTGGCCCGATCTGCCGCATAACACGATCGACGGTATCACCCAGCGGGTGGCGCACCTTCAGGAGATTTTCGACGCCGAGGGCGTCGCGTTGAAGCTCTTCCCCGGCGGCGAGTTGAACCTGCGCCCCGAGATGCCCGCCTCGGCCGCCGACGACATCGTCAGCTACGGCATGCGCCGCAAGTTCGTCCTGTTCGACATCTGGGCCGACAAGCTGCCGGCGTTCTTCCGGCCCTGCGTCGAGTGGCTCAAGAGCCAGGGCGTGACGGTGATGATGGCCCATCCCGAGCGCATGAAAGCCGTCCAGGACGACCCTGGGCTCATCCGGTTCTTTAAAGACGAACTGGGCCTGCTGCTGCAGGGGAATCTGCAATGCCTGAGCGACCCGCTCGGCACACCCACCCGGGTGGTCGTCGAGAATCTGCTGGTCAAGGGGGAGTACTTCGTCCTCGGCAGCGACCTGCACAATCCGCAGACGCTGGACATTCGGCTGAGAGGTTTGAAGCAGGCGATCGCGCTGGTGGGCAACGAGGTCGTCGACCGGCTTACGATTACCAATCCACGACAGCTTCTGTGATGTCGCGCGGCCTGAGCTTCAACCCGCACTAGTTTCCACGCGGTGCTGACGCCTGCGCCAGACGAATTTCCCGCCAGGTCAGGACTACCGAGAGCACCAGCCCGACCACAACGCCGAGCGCGCCGCCTTGCACCGTGCCGAGAACCGAACCAACTTTTGGTGCATCAATTCCGTCATTTCCGAAGACGGTGCTGTAGTAGTCGCCGGCGTGAGTGCCAATGACACAACCGGAAACGCCGCCGACAACCGCGAAGATTACGCCGCTGGCGACTGTCGTCAGGAACAAACGAAGAAATGCCTTGCCGTAGTTCGGTCGCGTCGCGGGCGTCGCGTACGGAATCGTTTGTGTATCTTTCATCTTCAGATCCCCTTGCCCCCGCAGGAGCCTTGGCGAGGTTACACGCCCCAACCTACAAGGAAGCAAGCTTCGCGTAGAGCAGCGCCGCCGTCCTTGTGCCTTTGTGCAGCGCGTCGAGGTCGAACTTCTCGTTCGGCGAGTGCACGCGATCATCGGGCAGGCCGAAACCTACCAGCAGGGTGTCGATGCCTAGCACCTTCTTGATCAGCCCCACCACCGGAATGCTGCCGCCTTCGCGCATGATCGTCGGCTTGACGCCGAAGCCGATCTCCAACGCCTCGCGGGCCAACTGGACGGCGGGCGACTCGACCGGCGTCAGGACGCCTGGAGACAGGCCGTGGCCGACGAACTCGATCTTCACGTTCTTCGGGCAGCGGTCGCGGAGGTGTTTCTCGAACGCGGCACGGATCTTGGCCGGGTCCTGCTTCGGCACCAGCCGCATGGACACCTTGGCCGACGCCTTCGATGCGATGACCGTCTTGGCGCCAACGCCCTGGTAGCCGGATGTCAGACCGTTCACATCCAGTGTCGGCCTGGCCCATTTACGTTCGATCGACGTGAAACCCACTTCGCCATTACCAAAGGGGATTCCGACGCCGGCGGCGAATTGCTCTTCGGTCAGGGGGAGCTTTTTCCACTGGTCGCGCTCCTCCTGCGAGAGCGGCACGACATCGTCGTAGAAACCGGGGATCGTCACCCGGCCGTCTGTGTCGTGCAGACTGGCGATGAGCTGGCATAGGACGTTGGCCGGGTTCGGCACCGCCCCGCCGTACATGCCGGAGTGCAGGTCGTGATCGGGACCTGTGACGAAGACCTCCATGTAGCACAGGCCGCGCAGGCCATAGGTGATCGCCGGCAGGCCGCGAGCAAACTGGTTGGTGTCGCTGATGACGCAGACGTCGGCCTTAAGCAGATCGGCGTGCTGCTCCACGAACGCGTCGAGGTGGCCGCTGCCGCACTCTTCTTCGCCTTCGATGAGCATGGTCACGTTGACCGGCAGATTCCCGGCGAAGGCGCGGATCGCTTCGACATGGCACCAGACCTGCCCTTTGTCATCGACCGCACCCCGGGCATAGACGGCGTCGAAGCCGTTCTCGTCCTTGCGGACGTCGGGCTCGAACGCCGGGGTCGTCCAGAGGTCCAGTGGCTCGGGGGGCTGCACATCGTAGTGGCCGTACATCAACACCGTGGGTCGGCCGGGCTGGTGGCTATTCTTCGCGACGACGATCGGATGGCCGTCGGTCGGATAGACCGTCGCCGACAGGCCGGTCTGGCGAATCTGGTCGGCGAGCCATTCGGCACAATGTTTGACGTCGTTGGCGTTCTCGGGCTTCGTGCTGACGCTGGGAATGCGCAGGAAATCCTTGAGCAGCGCGAGGGATTGGTCTTTGCGGGAATCGATGGTGTCCAGTACGCGGTCGAGCATGCCTCTTTTGTAGGGTGGGCTTCAGCCCACCGCAACCCGTCGGAGCCGGGAGGTGTGACGGAGCGGGTTTGCTGGATGGGGGCGGGAGCGCGTTTTAGCGACACGCGATTGGAGAACGCCAGCCGCCTTGCGAGTGAACAGGTTGTTGCATTCGAAAGTATTGCGGTGGGCTGAAGCCCACCCTACGAAAGTTCGTGGAATCTTCTCGCGGCGTCGCGTGTCGATGCTTCGTCCACCAGCGTCGCGACAAATTCGCGGTTCTTGTCGGGCGGTAAAGGAACGTACTTCGCCGATGCCTCGGCGATCAGGGTGCCGGCGTCGTCGTGCGCCGTCGCGGTGGTGGTGATGATGCGCGACCGGGCGGTTTCGATACTCGCCGCGAAAGTCAGGTTCATGCCGACCAGGGCCGGCTGGCGAAAGCGGACGGTCATCTCGCCACAGAGGCAGAAGCGCTTGCCGCTCCAGGTGGCGGCCCAGACCATCGCTTCATCGAAGACTGTCGCGAGGATGCCGCCGTGGGCGACGCCGGTGAAGCCGATGTGATTAGGGCCGGGCGCGAAACGCGTGGTGACGACGCCTGTCGCCGGATCGACATAGAGATGCAGGTGCAGGCCGTGCGGGTTCTCGCGGCCGCAGACCAGGCAGCCGGCGGTGTGGGGCAATTCGATCGCGCTAGTGGATCTGCTGATACTCAAGTGCTGATTTCCGATTCAAAATCGTCTCCGGAGCCCGGCCCGGCTTTCCTGCCGATAGTATAGCATTCGAACGGCTCGGCGATCGGTCTTCGGAGATCGGCAACTTCTATGCTCACCGCATTCATTCTCAGCGCAGACGGAACCGTGTCCCGCGACTCCAGTGAAGCGTCGCTCGCCGCGGCGGTTCGCGACCCGCAGACGACCTTCTGGCTCGACATGTGCAAGCCGACCGACGAAGAGATCTCGCTGCTCGACGACGTCTTCGGCTTCCATCCACTCGCGATCGAAGACACCATCGGCTACAGCCAGCGGCCCAAGATTGAAAGCTACAACCACATTGGCGATGCCTGCAAGAGCGGCTATTTCTACATGGTGTTTCACGGTCCCGACCTCGAGACCTTTCGTCAGAAGCTGCGGACGAAGGAACTCGATATCTTCGTCTCGGATCGGTACATGGTGACCATCCGCGATGAACGGATCAAAAGCGTGGACGAAGTGCTCGGTAAGGCCGAAGCCGGCCCGGAGCGTGTGCTGGCGCGGGGCACGGATGTGCTGCTCTACAGCATCCTCGACCACATGATCGACAACTACGAGCCGATCCTGGACTACCTGCAGGATGCGCTGGACGACCTTGAAGAGCGGGCGCTGCTCCGGCCGGAGCCAAGCGTGCTGACGTCAATCTCTGTAAAGAAGCGCGAGCTGCTGAACCTGCGGCGGATCGTGGCGCCACAGCGGGAAGTGGTGGCGCAACTCACCCGCGGCGATGTCCCCTTCATCCGCGAAGGCACCCGTGTCTTCATGCGCGACGTGCAGGACCACCTGATCCGCATCGTGGAAATGGTCGAACTTTATCGCGACCTGGTCGTGGGCGCGCGCGACATCTATCTCTCGAGCATCAGCAACCGGCTCAATGAGATCATGAAGACGCTGACGATGATCACCGTCTTCGCATTGCCGCTGACCGTGGGGACGGGCTTCTTCGGGATGAACTTCAAAGAGGACGTGTCATTCTTCGATTGGATGCTGACCCACCCGATGGGGTTCTGGATCGCCACGGCACTCACGGTCGGAACCATCGGCGGGATCTTCTACTGGTTCTATCGCAAAGGGTGGCTACGCCGTGAGGAGAGGATCAACGAGCTGCCGGAGGATTGGACACGCGCCGGCCGAAGGCCCCACGAAGAGGGGGAGAAGGAATCGTGAAGAAGCGGCGAAACTCAACAATGTAGGGTCCGCCTTGGCGGACGCGATGGCATCGCAGGGCAGAATTACTCTCGAGCCGCACGCATCCGCCAAGGCCGACCCTACGGAATACGGCGATACTCACCCCCCACATCCTAACACCACTTCAAGCCGGTTCGGTGCTCGGGTCGCCGGGGAGTTCGGTTTCGTCTTCACGCTGGGCGTCGAGGTGCATCTTCCAGAGCGTCCAGAGCGAGCTGCAGCCGACGTAGAGGTAGCCGGTGGCGAAGATGATCATGAACGGCACGGACGAGTAGCCGAAGCCGTAGGCGATGCTGATATAGACGCAGGTGGTCATGTACAGGCCCATCGCCACTTCCAGCAGCGGCAGCCAAAGGCGCTTGGGCGTGAAGACGCGGGCGGCTTTCCACTTCTGCTGGCCTGATGTCCCGTACTTGGGCGTGCGAACGAACTCGCTGGGCTTGCGATGGATCGCGCCCCAGATCGCTTCCAGAACCGCTTTTGCGTTGTTCAGACCGACACCAACACCCAGGCTCATCAGGAACGGCAGATGAAGGACGGTTTTCCAGCCGGCCTGCTTGCCGAACAGTTCCCGCTGGCCGAAGACAAAGAACATGCTCGCCGAGCAGGTTGCCAGGACGAAGAGCGTGCCGGCGAAGATCCAGTGACCCCAGGCCGGGCCCTTCAGCGGGGCTTCGCCGACGGTCGGGCTGTACATGTAGAACACGGGGTAGATCATCAGCGTCAACAACACCATCAGTGGGTAAACCAGCGTGTTGGTGAGGTGGAAGAACGCTTCCGACTTGACCGTATACGGCAGGTGCTTGCTCTTGAGGATACGCGGCAGGAGCTTGATGCAGGTCTGCATCGAACCCTTGGTCCAGCGGTGTGCCTGCTGCTTGAAACCGAGCATTTCCGGCGGAAGTTCGGCCGGGGCGGCGTACTGGGGAAGGTAAAGGAACTGCCAGCCCTTGAGCTGACAGCGGTAGCTCAGGTCCAGGTCTTCGGTGAGCGTGTCGTGCTGCCAGCCACCGCCATCGGTGATGGTGCTGCGACGCCAGACACCCGCCGTACCGTTGAAGTGCATGAACCGGCCGGAACGGTTACGCGCCGTGTGTTCAATGACAAAGTGGCCGTCGAGGAAGATCGCCTGGCTCTTGGTCAGCAGGGATGCGTCGCGGTTGAGGTGGTCCCAGCGGACTTGGATCATACCGATCTTGTCGTCGGTGAAGTAGTGAACGAGGTTCTGGAGGATGTCACGCGGGGGGACAAAGTCGGCATCGAAGATCGCGATGAACTCGCCGGTGGCGGTCTTCATGCCTTCTTCCAGCGCGCCGGCCTTGTATCCCACCCGGTTGGTACGGTGCAGATACGTGACCGGATAGCCTTTGGCGGCCCAGTCGTCTACGCAGCGGCGGGCGATTTCGGCCGATTCGTCGGTGCTATCGTCGAGGACCTGAATATCAAGCTTGTCCAGCGGGTAGTCGATGAGGCAGGTGTGCTTGATGATCCGCTCGGCGACAGCGGCCTCATTGAACATCGGAAGCTGAATCGTGATGCGCGGGAGATCGGTGTAGCGGCTCTTGGGCTCCTTGATGTCCTTGCGGTGCTTCATGTACAGGTACACCAGCACGTAGCGGTGAAACCCATACAGCGCAACTGCAAGGCAGATACCCAGGTACGTGAACAGACCGACAGACTTCCAGATGCCGATCGCGCGGCGAGTCTCTTCGCTCATCGGAGCGGTGGGGTCGCTGGAAGCGATCCAATTCACCAGGGCGAGCGTCTCGTTGATTACTGTCATCGTTCAGTTCCGACCTGAAATGCCCGGACGAACCTCGGACTGCAAATGGACGCCTTTAAAAGGCCGACTCATTCGCGTCTGCGGTCCATGCAGGGCAGGAAGTCCGAGATCGATCTCCCGCGTCAGGAACGAACCGTTGCCTCGGTGCGTGGGTTCGCCGGGCTGACACTGACCCATCGAAGGGATCCAGCAGGCCCGAACCGGGATGGTGAATGCCTTGCGTCCGAATGCCGGAGGGCAATGGGTAGGTCGGCATCCCCGAGAGTAGGCTGGGATTCTAAAGTTGACTGGCCTTGCCTGTCAACATTCGACTACGGTGTCCTCCGCCGAAACCGGCTTATGCGGCGTATCCTGTATTCGCAAGCGACTGCTTTCTCGGGACTTGCATAACGTTTTCGGTGAAGGCCAGGTCTTCGCCTGCGGCGGGATAGCAAAGCGGTCGTTCGACCATGGCTGCAAAACGAGGAAGGCAGGCGACGTCGTCACCAACGTCGCCTGCCTTCGATATCCCGTTTCGCGGAAGTCACGACCCGCAGGGCCCTCAAACTCCCGCCATTGACTGTCGATCAGGCCTGGGGCTCAGCCTTGGCTTCGGCCGCAGCCTCCGGCTTGGCGTCGGTCTTCTTGAGCGACCGGCTGGCAAACAGCCGACGACGCTCGTTGCGCTTGCGACGCAGGCCGGCGGTCCGGCGGGCGGTGCCCGTGGGGGCCGCATCGACGGTGATCAGCTGCAGCACGACAATGTCGCCGCCGTCACCAATGCGGAAGTCGCTGGTCTTGATGATGCGGGTGTAACCACCCGCGCGGTCGGCGAACGCCGGTCCGATTTCATCAAACAGCTTCTGGATCACCGTCTGCCCGGTGAACTCCTGCTCGTCGTCCACCAGCCGGCGGTCCTGCATGAGCTGGATAACCCGGCGGCGGTTGTTCAGGTTGTTCTGGCGGGCGAGCGTGATCAGCTTCTCGACGAATGCACGCACTTCCTTGGCTTTCGGAAGGGTCGTGCGAATCTTGCCGTGCTCGAAGAGGCTCTGAGCCAGGTTGCGACGGAGCGCCTTGCGGTGCTCGGTGTCACGGCTCAACTGGCGGCCGCGGATCATGTGACGCATGACATCACCTATCGTTGTGGTGCAGGCATTCAGCCGGCACGCTTTTACGCAGGCAATGCCTGCAATTCAATCGAAAGTCAAATCGTGCAGGCCGCTAAGCCTGCACCACAATTACCGAGCGGCCTGCTCGTCCGATTCGGCCATCTCGTCTTCATCGTCATCCGGCATGACCGCCGCGTCCATGCCACCCTGCTGCACGACCGAGAGGTCCATGCCGAGGCTCAGGCCCATGTCGGCAAGCTTACGCTTGACTTCACGCAGGCTCGTCTTGCCGAAGCTGCGGACCTTCAACAGGTCCAGGTCGGTCTTCTGCACCAGTTCGCGAACCGTCTGGATCTTGGCCGATTCCAGGCAGTTGTTCGCCCGGACCGACAAATCCAGTTCCTGAACGGTCATGTTCAGCTTGTTCTCGAGCTCCGGATCGACCATCGCCTTGTTGGCGTCACGCAGCGCGTCGATCGCATCTTCGTTGGCCAGTTCCGAACCGAGTTCGAAGTACTGAACGAACGGATTGAGATGCTTGCGGAGGATCTTGCTGGCCTCGACCAGTGCCATCTCCGGGCTGATCGTGCCGTTGGTCCAGATCTCCAGCACGAGACGGTCGTAGTCGGTCTTCTGACCAACGCGGGCGTCTTCCGTGCTGTAACGAACGCGGGTGACCGGCGAGAAGATCGAATCGACCGCGATCTGGCCGATTTCCTGCTCTTCAAGCTCGGCGTTGTTTTCGGACGCGGTCTTGTACCCGCGACCCTTGGCAACCTTCAGCGTCATCTCGAAGTTGACGTCTTCCGTCAGCGTCGCGATGACCATGTTCTTGTTGAAGATCGTGACCGAAGGATCGGTCTCGATCATTCCCGCGGTGACCGGGCCGGCCTTCTTGGCGACCAGCTTGATCTCCTTGGGCTCGTCCGATTCGCACTTCACGATCAGGCTCTTGATGTTCAGGATGATGTCAGTGACATCTTCCATCACACCGGCCAGCGACGAAAACTCGTGCTGAGCGCCCTTGAGCTTGATGTGCGTGACGGCTGCGCCTTCGAGGCTCGACAAAAGAATTCGACGCAGGCTGTTGCCCACGGTCGTGCCGAAACCGCGCTCGAAAGGCTCGGCGGTGAACCGGCCAAACGTTTCGGTGGAAACCTGTTCGTCGCGAACCACCCGGCTGGGAAGTTCCAATCCACGCCAGCGAATACGCATAGTCAATCTCCTCTGGAGGCCGAGCCTCTGAGCACCTCAAACCCGGATCGCGGAAGGTTCCCGCCCCGACCAATGGGGGCCATCTGTTCTTCCACCTCGCCAGGGAGGCGCGTTGCTTGTGATGAGTAGGGGTGTAGGGAGTAAGGATGTCGGGTACTGAAGGACTTCTACATCCCTGCATCCGACGTGCCCTACTGCTTGCATTACACGCGGCGCTTCTTCGGGGGACGGCAACCGTTGTGCGGCAACGGGGTGACGTCTTCGATGCCGGTGACCTTCAGGCCGGCGTGCTGGATCTGGATGATCGCCTGTTCGCGACCCGCGCCCGGACCCTTCACCTTGACCTCGATCTCGACCACGCCGTGCTTACGGGCCTGGTTAGCGGCCGTCTCAGCGGCGCGACCGGCGGCAAACGGCGTGCTCTTGCGGGCACCCTTGAATCCGACCGTCCCGGCTGACGCCCACGACAGCGTTTCGCCGTTGGTATCGGTGATCGTGATGATCGTGTTGTTGAAGGTCGCCTTGATGTGCGCCACCGCCTTGGTGACACCCTTGCGGATCTTCTTCTTCGCGGCGGCCTTGGCGGCCGGCGTAACTGCCTTATCTGCCATCTGTCGTCTATCCTTCGCGGATCATCCGGCCATGGCCGTACCCGCAGTTGAATCAGGATGAAGCCGGAAGGACGACGGATGAATCAGCTCATCCACTTTCATCCTTCAGCCCTCATCGTTCATCCTTACTTACCGAGTTCCTTCACGCCCTTCTTGCCGGCGACGGTCTTGCGCGGACCCTTACGGGTGCGGGCGTTAGAACGCGTGCGCTGGCCGCGGGTCGGGAGCGAGCGGCGATGACGGTTGCCGCGGAAGCTGTTGATGTCGCGCAGCCGACCGACGTTCTGCTGGATATTCCGGCGGAGAGCACCTTCGACCAAGATGCTGCGGTCGATGATGCCGATGATCTTGGCAAGCTCATCTTCCGTCATGTCCTTGGCGCGACGCTCCGGATCGATGCCGGCTTCCTTCAGGATCGCCAGGGCATTGGTCGGCCCGACGCCGTAGATGTAGCGCAGGCTGATCTTGATCTTCTTGTCGTTGGGGATATCGATGCCCGAGATACGCGGCATAACGCTGCTCCGATTCTGATAATTAGTCTGAAGGCCGCCCCGCCGCCGACGATCGCATCGCGATCACCGGACGCCGGCACGGAGTAGGTTCAACCCTGCTTCTGCTTGTGCTTGGTGTTCGTGCAGATCACCCGCACCGTACCTTTACGGCGGACAATCTTGCAGTTCTCGCAGATCCGCCTGACGCTTGCTCGTACCTTCATGGCTGTCAACCTCTTACAATCACTTGAAAAACGGCGAATCGGCGAGTATAGCCGAAAACCGCTGGCCCCTCAAGGGGGCCGCTAACTATTTCGTCCCAATACCTTGACATCCGCTTCAAGGCGTCCTCAGAGCCGCTAACGAGCGACTCTAAAGTGTGAAAGGCCGACGCCCATCAGTGAGCACGTCGACGCCTACCTCCGTGACCGCGATCGTATGCTCGAAGTGAGCCGCCGGCTTGTGATCGACGGTCACCATCGTCCAGTTGTCTTTCAACTGCTTCACGTCCCGCTTGCCGGCAACGACCATCGGCTCGACGGCGAGCGTCATGCCCGGACGGAGCTCAAAGTCGCCGCGTAACCCTTCGCCGGTCACGAAGTTCGGCACCTTCGGGTCCTCGTGCATCTGACGACCGATCCCGTGACCGACAAACTCCCGCACCACCGCGAAGCCGTTTCGCTCGACATTCTTCTGCACGAGCCTGGCGACCTCCGACCACCGCCGGCCGGGACGAATGTTCTCGATCGCCATCGAAAGCGTCGCCTTCGTGACATCCAGCAGCTTCTGGGCCAGCGGCGAAACGGTTCCCACGGGAACGGTCGCGCACGTGTCGGCACAATAGCCGTTCAGGTGCAACGCGACGTCGAGAGATACCACATCGCCATCCTTCAGCACGCGTTTGCCGGGGATGCCGTGGACGATCTCTTCGTTGATGCTGACACAGGTCCAGCCGGGAAAGCCTTTGCCCTCTTCGTAGGTCGGGTAGAACCGCGACCCGGAGACGGCACCCTCGCGAAGCATTTCCTCGCGGGCGATCATGTCCAGTTCGCCGGTGCTGATACCGGCCACCGCCGCTTCGCGCATCTTCGCCAGGACGTTGCAGGCGATCTGGCCTGCTCGCCGCATCATCTCAATCTCTCGTCGGCTCTTCAGAACGTACATAGGCGTAAAGATGAAGGCGGAAGCCTGAAGGATGAAGTCTGGGACGCGGATGCCTTCAATTCATCCTTCATCCGTCCGCCGTCATCCTTGCTCAATATTGTCGTCCCTTGATCCGCTTGCCCTTCTGGCCGGGCCCGCTGAGGAAGCCGCTGTAGTTTCGCATGAGCAGGTTGGCTTCGATCCGCTGAACCATATCCAGCGCGACGCTGACGACGATCAGCAGGCCGGTGCCGCCCAGGAACGCGGAGATGTTCGGGTCGATCTTGAGCCAGGCGGTGATCGCAGTCGGGATGACGGCGATAATGCACAGGAACGCCGCACCGACATAGGTCATTCGCATCATGACCTTCTCGAGGTAATCCGCGGTTCGCTTGCCCGGTCGAAGGCCCGGGATAAAGCTGCCGTAATCGCGAAGCTGGTTGGCCATCTCCTTCGGCTGGAACTGGACGGTGGTCCAGAAGTAGCTGAAGAAGTAGATCATGACGATTTCAGTCAGGATGTAGAGGAACCCGCCGCGCTGGAACTCAACCTGGAGAAAGAGGACCAGGTTGGCAAAGAAGCCGTCCGGGTTGCCCGAGGGAACCACCCAGGACTTGATGGCGTCCAGAGCCAGGCCCGGAAAGAGCATCAGGGACTGGGCGAAGATGATCGGCATCACGCCGCCGTGATTGACGCGGAGCGGCAGGTACTGCCGCTGGCCGCCATAAACACGACGACCGCGAGTGTGCTTTGCCTGCTGGATCGGAATCCGCCGCTGGGCCTGAGTGATCAGGATCGAGCCAGCGATGATGAACACGAACGCGAACATCAGGAACAGGATGTGTCCGATACCGATCGGCCGGCTGGGATCGTTTACCGCCGTGAAGTTCGTCTGCTGGGCCAGGAGCGTCAGCGCGAACGGCATGCGGGCCACGATGCCGGCGAGGATCAACAGCGAAATGCCATTACCCAGGCCGTACTCGTCGATCTGTTCACCGAGCCACATCAGGAACAGGCAACCGGCCGTCAGGCAGGTCAGCGCCATGAACCAGAACCCGAAAGTGTGTGCAAACTGCGACTGGACGAGGGAGCTCACGCCCCCACCCGGGCTCTGCATGTACTTGATCCAGAATGCCCCCTGGATAATGCACAGGGGCACGGTCGCGTAACGCGTCCATTCCTGAATCTTCCGCCGGCCGGTTTCGCCTTCTTTACGCAGCTTCTCGAGCGACGGCACGACCGTCGCCAGGAGCTGGAAGATGATCGACGCCGAGATGTACGGCATAACGCCAAGCCCGAAGATCGTGCTCTGGCTGAGGCTGCCGCCGGAAAAGATGGACAGGTAGGCGGTGATGCGGCCGAAGGCGTCGCCACCTTCGGACTGCTTCTTGGCCATTTCTTCGAAGGCCGTCTGATCGACGCCCGGAATCGGCACGTGGAAGCCGATGCGGTAGATCATCAGCATGAACAGGGTGAAGAGCACCTTGTTCCGCAGTTCGGGGACGCGGAAAATATTGAGGAACGTCTTGAGCATTCTTCACTCCACCGCAAGGGCGGCCACCGGCAACGGACGCCGGCAACAATGGATGGTACGATCAAAGCCGCCAAGTTCGCGAAACTCGGCAAGAGAATCAGCCACAGATATATGCAGATGAACACAGACAAGAGACAAGCATTGTAGCTGCTCTCTTATCTGTGTTCATCTGTGTGCATCTATGGCTAAGTTGCTCTCTCGGCAGACGGACAGGCCTATTCAGCCTTGGGAGCCTCGGCGGCGGGCGCTTCAGCCGCCGCGGCCGGAGCGGCCTTCTTGCCGCTGCTGTTCTTCTGCTGCTGCTTGCGTTCCCAGGCCTTGGCCGGGTCGACAGCGGGCTTTTCCTTGCGGGTGACGTAAGCTTCGCCCTTGACGGTCTGGGCGACGCCGCCGACAGCCTTGATCTTCTCCAGCGCCGTCTTGCTGTAGGCACCGGCGATAACCGTGAGCTTCTTGGTCAGCGTGCCGTCGCCGAGCACCTTCAGCGGGAGCTTGGCATCGGGGACGCTGCCCAGAGCGATCAGGGCGGCGGCATCAACCGTCGCGCCGTTGTCGAACTGCTCGAGGGCGTCAAGGTTCACAACGTTGAACTTACGCTCGAACTTGAAGTTGCTGAAACCACGCTTGGGCCAGCGGCGGAACAGCGGCGTCTGGCCACCTTCGTGGCCGGGCTTCCAGTGGACGTCGCCACCGTGCGCGCCGGAACCCTTGGTGCCGCGGCCGGCGGTCTTGCCCTTGCCGGCAGCCTTGCCACGACCCTTGCGCGTCGGCTTCTTGTTGCGCGGGACGAGGCCGGTGATGTCGTGTAGCATTGCCATAATCGATACCTACAGAGTGCTGAGTCGAAACTGCTGAGCACTGAGTGGGGGCCGGATGCGATCTTACTCAGCACTCAGCACAGTTCACTCAGCACTATTCCTTACACGCCGGTGAGTTCGCCGGCACCCTTCTCAAGGGTGACGCCACGGATGTTCTCCACGTAGTCCTTGTTCTGCAACTGACGGAGAGCGGCGATGGTCGCCTTCACCAGGTTCTTCGGGCTCGTGGAGCCGTACGCCTTGGAAAGAATATCGGTGACGCCGGTGAGTTCCAGGCACGGACGGACACTCTTGCCGGCGGTGACGCCGGTACCCGGACGAGCCGGAACCAGGATGACCGTGCTCGCCCCGCTGGTGCCCTTGGCCGTGTGCGGGATGGTGGTACCCTTGAGGTTCACCTTGAACATGCTCTTCTTGGCGTCCTTGGACGCCTTCTCGACGGCGTTGGGGACTTCGTTGGCCTTGCCGTAGCCGATGCCGATGTTGCCCTTACGGTCGCCGGCGACGACGAGTGCACCGAAGCTGAACGTACGGCCGCCCTTGACGACCTTGGCACAACGGTAGATGCGGACCACGGAGGACTCGATGCCCGAGTCGTCGGGCTGACGATCGCGACGCGGGCCGCCTCGGCCGCCGCCGCCACCCTGGCCGCCTCGACCACCGCCCTGACCACCACGACCACCGCCCTGCCCGCCGCCCTGCCCGCGGCTGCCGGCCAGACCGCCACCGGTCATCGTACCTGTCGGTGCAACAGCTGCGGCAGCGTCGGCTACGGGTGCTGCGGCTTCCGGAGCGGACTGGGGTGCTGCCTGTTCGGCCGGTTGGTTCTGTTCTTCAGCCATGAGTCTCGTTCTCGATTTCTTATGTGGTAATGCGGCCGTCCCCGGCTGCAGTACGCGGGCCATCAGGCCTGCACCACAATGTAAGTTTCAAAGTCGAATTAGAACTGCAATCCACCTTCACGAGCGGCATCGGCGAGGGCCTTGATACGGCCGTGATACCGCTGGCCACCACGATCGAACGCGATCTTCGTCACGCCCGCAGCCTTGGCACGCTCGGCAATCGCCTTGCCAACCAGGACGGCGCCCTTGATGTTTCCACCGTTGGGCAGCTCGCCCCGGACGTCCTTCTCGGTCGTGGCCGCCGAGACGAGTGTCTTGCCGGCGATATCGTCGATGATCTGGGCGTAAATGTGCTTGTCGCTGCGGAAGACCGCCAGTCGCGGACGAGCCGCGTCGCCAGAGAGCGTCTTGCGAATGCTGTACTTGCGCCGCTGAAGACGGGCGGCCCTGAGTGTTTGTTTGTCCGGCATGATGACCTCTGCAACCTTCTCGGGACGTCGATTCCCAACCGAGCGTCCAAGGTTCGTATTTCGTTGTGACTTCGAGCCGACGGATCTCGCGGCAACTTATCGCGGGCAGCCTTACTTGGCGCCGGCACCGGCAAACGCCTTGCCCGGCTTGATCTTGACCTGCTCGCCTTCGTAGCGAATGCCCTTGCCCTTGTACGGCTCGGGTTTGCGGACCTTGCGGATTTCCGCGGCGAACTGACCGACCGCCTGCTTGTCGGCGCCGGTGATGTGCATCTTGGCACCCTCAAGGGCCAGCTGCACGTTGGCAGGAACCGGCATCGTCACCGGGTTGGCAAAGCCAACCGAGAGAACCAGGTTCTTGCCCTTCATCTCGGCCTTGTAGCCGACACCCTGGATTTCAAGGGTCTTCTTGTAACCGGTGGTTGCACCTTCGACCATGTTGGCCAGAAGAGCACGCGTCAGCCCGTGAAGGGCCTTGCTCTGCCGCTCGTCGTTCGGGCGGGTGACCACGAGCTCTGCACCTTCCAGCTTCACCGTGATGAGCGGATGGACAGTGATCTCAAGCTTGCCCTTGGCGCCTTCGACATTGACCTTCTGACCGTTGATGGTCACCTTGGCCTTGCCGATCGCGACGGGTTTCTTTCCTAGACGGCTCATTCGGTTCTCCTTGCGGTCTGCTCACGGCCTTGTCCAGGCCGGCTTCCCGCGTGCCTCTAAAGTGCTGAGAAAAAGTGCCGAGTGCCAAGTGCCGGCCGATACCTGATCAGCACGCAGCACTCTCAACTCGGCACGTGTTTAGCTGATCGTGCAAAGCAGCTCGCCACCGACATTCTGTTCACGCGCCCTGCGGTCGCTCATCACGCCCTTGGACGTGCTGATGACGCAGATGCCCATCCCGTTCAGGATGCTGGGCAGGTCCTTGACGCTGCGGTACACGCGGCATCCGGGCTTGCTCGTGCGGTCGATGGTCTGGATGACCTTCTGGCCGTTGGTGGCGTACTTGAGCTTGATGCGGATCTGTCCCTGCTGCTCGTCGTCGACACTGTCGTAGTCTTCGACGTAGCCTTCGTCCTTCAGCACCTGGGCGATGCCGAGACAGATCTTGCTGCGCGGGACCTGGACGAAACGACGACCCACACGGGTGGCGTTACGAATCCGGGTCAGCATGTCCGCGATGGGGTCTTGGTTGTTCATGAGAAGTCAGTAGTCAGAAGTCAGTTGTCAGTAGTCGGTAGTCTCTGTTGAACGATAGTCTTCACTGACTAGCGTCCACTGACCGCCGACCCTTCTCTGTTTACCAGCTTGCCTTCTTGAGGCCTGGGATCTTCCCCGCCAGCGCCAGCTCGCGGAGCATGATGCGGGAGATCTTGAACTTCCGCAGATAGCCGCGGCCACGGCCCGTCAGGAGGCACCGATTGTGCGACCGGGTCGGGCTGCTGTCGCGCGGAAGCTTTGCCAGCGCGGCATAGTTCTTTTCTTTCTTCAGTTGCCGGCGCGTCTCTTCGAAACGCTTCACCAGCTCCTGTCGACGCAATTGCTTGGATACCCAGGCTTTCGTGGCCATATCTCTATCCTTAAATCAGCTCTACTCGTGGTGCTGCATCGTAGGGTCCGCCTTGGCGGACATCTCCGGCGACACCTGTCACACGGGCCGCGTCCGCCAAGGCGGACCCTACGGCACCCGATCAGCCCATCGCCTTATCCTTCTCATCCGTGCGGAACGGGAACCCGAACTGCTTGAGCAGTTCACGGCCGTCCTCGGCCTTCTTGGCCGACGTCACCATGGTGACATTCATGCCCTGCTGGAAGGTAACGGTAGCACCGTCGACTTCCGGGAACACCGTCTGTTCGGTGAAACCGAAGTTGTAGTTGCCGTCCTTGTCGAATCCGTTGGGGTTCACGCCGCGAAAGTCCTTCACGCGGGGGAACGCCAGGGTGATCATGCGGTCGAGGAACTCGTACATCCGGGTGCCGCGGAGGGTGACCTTCAGGCCGGTCTCCTGACCTTCGCGAACCTTATAGTTGGCGACCGACTTCTTGGCCTTGCAACGCAGCGGCTTCTGGCCGGCGATGACGCTCAACTCTTTCTCGACCTTTTCCATCTTCGCCTTGCCCTCGCCACCTTCGGTGGCGAAGCGGCCGACGCCCATCGAGATCACGATCTTCTCGAGCTTCGGAACGGCATAGATGTTCTTGACGCCCAGCTTGGCCTGCAACGCGGGGACGATCTCCTGGCGATACTTGATCGAAAGCCGGGCCGGCGGCGCGGGCTCGGATACGACGACCTCCTCGTCGGCACCCTCGTCCTGCTTCTTGGCCTTGCGGGCCTTGGCTTCGGCCTGCTTCTTGGCGATCTCCGCCTGCTTCTTCTGGTTCTCGGCGTTCTTCTGGTTATCGGGCTTCTTGTCTGCCATGGCGACTTCTCATGTAGCACAGGCTTGTCGCCTGTGATCCCTCAATCAAGGGGATGCATCACTCGGAATCGTGCCCCAGGCGAAACGCCTGCGTCACGCGAACTCAGGCTTCGGCCTTCTCCGCCTTGGTGCTGACCTTGCCGTCGGCACCCAGGTCGGTGCCGCTCTTGACGGCGATCCGGTGCTTGACGCCGTTACGCGTCTCGAAACGGATCCGAGTTCCCTTGCCAGTCGTCGGATCGACGACCTGGACGTTGCTCAGCTGGATCGGGGCATCCTTCTGGATGCGGCCACCCTGCGGGTAACGCTGCGACGGGCGAACGTGCTTCCACACGCGGTTGATGCCTTCGACCAGCACCTTGCCGTCGTCCGACATGACCTTGAGCACCTTGCCGGTTTTGCCCTTGTCGGCACCGGTGATGACGATCACGTTGTCGCCTTTTTTGATTCTGCTAGACATCGTACTTGTCCTTCGTCACTGGTCATTTGTCACCGGTCAGCGGTCACTTGTAGATACGAGTGACAGGTGACTGGCGACCCATGACAATCTTCAAACCACTTCGGTGGCCAGCGAAACGATCTTCATCATGTTCTTGTCGCGAAGCTCTCGGGCGACGGCACCGAAGATACGGGTACCGACGGGATCGCCTTCCTTGCTGATCGTGACGGCCGCGTTGTTGTCGAAGCGGACATAGCTACCGTCGACGCGACGGGTGACCTGCTTCGTGCGGACGATGACGCAGCGGATGATCGAGCCGTTCTTCACGTCGCCGCCGGGCAGCACCTTCTTGACGGCACAGATGATCACGTCGCCGACGCCGGCAACACGACGCTTGAACTTGCCCCTCGAAGAGCTGCCGCCGAGCACCTTGATGCACATCGCCTGCTTGGCACCGGTGTTGTCGGCGATATCGAGATAGGATTGCTGTTGAATCATGGGATCGACCGTTGACTGTTGATTGTCGTATGTCGAGGGTTGAGGGTCGCAGGTGTTCGCCGGGCCTGGCCGACGATCCACCATCAACGATCAACACTCCACCTTCATCGCGCTTCCGGAGCCTTGCCGGTCATCACTTCTTCCGCCGACACCTGTACCAGTTTCTCGGCCGGGGCCTTCTCGACGACGCGAACCAGGCGGTGATGCTTGGTCTTGCTCATCGGGCGGCACTCGGCGATCTCGACGCGATCGCCTTCGCGGGCCTCATTCGCTTCGTCATGGGCGTGATACACCGTCCGACGCTTCAGGTACTTTCCGTACTTCTCATGACGGGTCTGGTAATTGACGACGACCTTGATCGTCTTGTCGCCCTTGTCGGAGGCGACCAACCCGATGACCGTGCGCATTGGCTTGCGGGCGGTTTCGGTCGATTCGGTGGATGTCTGCGTGTCTGCCATGGCTTTGGATCCGTGTTGCGTTCTGTCTCAATTACGCTTGCGTCGGTTACGCCTTCTTGGCCTTCTCGAGCTTGCGCTGGTGGATGACGGTCTTCAGCCGGGCAATGTCCTTGCGGGTCTTGCCCAACTGGCTCGGGTCTTCCAGCTTCTCCGTGACCGCCTGGCTGCGGAGATCGAACAGGTGCTTCTGCCTTTCGGCCAGTTCGGCCTTGAGGGCCTCTTCACTTTTTTCGCGGATGTCTTTGATCTTCATCGTCGTCTCCGTCTTCGAGCCGCGGCGGGGAACAGGCTTACCTGCCCTTGCCACAGTCACATCAGCCGATTGCGTGCTTGCGGGTCACAAACCGGGTCGCGATCGGCATCTTGATCGCCACGCGGGCCAGCGCCTGCTTCGCGATCTTCTCTTCGACGCCCTGGATCTCGAACAGGATGGTGCCGGGCTTCACCACGGCGCACCAGAACTCCGGTTCGCCCTTACCGCTGCCCATACGAACTTCGAGCGGCTTGCTGGACACGGGCTTGTGCGGGAAGACGCGGATGTACAACCGGCCTTCGCGACGCAGAAAGTGCATGCACGCCACACGACCGGCTTCGATCTGGCGGGCGGTGATCCATGCGGGCTTGAGCGCCTGCAGACCGTACTCGCCGAACGCGACCGTGTTACCGCGGGTGGCGACACCCGTCATCTTGCCACGCTGGCTTTTGCGGAACTTCACCCGCTTGGGCATCATTGCCATAAGTCACCTTAATCAACTGCGTAATGCTTAATGCGTAAGGGCCAATGCCCAACCAGTACTTCGGCACATCCGTTTACCGACGGCCGCGACGCATCGGGCCACCCGGTCGAACGTCGGTCTCCAAGACCTGGTTCGAGTCGCCGTACATCCCGCGGAAGATCCAGACCTTCACGCCGATGGTTCCGAATGTCGTCAGGGCGATCGCGTAGCCGTAGTTCACGTCGGCCTGCAGCGTGGTCAGGGGAACCGATCCGCTGGTGACCTTCTCAGTACGGGCGATTTCCGCCCCGCCGAGCCGACCACTGATCTGGATCTTGATGCCCTTGGCACCGGCCTGCTTGCTGCTTTCGATGCGCATCTTCAGGACGCGACGGAAGCTGGCACGCTTCTTCAACTGCTCGGCGATCGCCTCGGCGACCAGCTGGGCGTTGAGGTCCGGGTTCTTAACCTCGATGACCTTGATCGGGGCCACCTTACGGTGGATCATGTCTTCGAGCTCTTCGCGGAGCTTGTCGACTTCAGCACCCTTCGGTCCGATGACCAGGCCCGGACGGGCGGTCTTCAGCGTGACCGTCACCTCTTCGCGGGTGCGCTCGATCAGGATCTCACTGATCCCGGCGAACGGCGGACGCCGGTTCAGCTTGTTGTCGATGTAGTTGCGGACCTTGAAGTCCTCAACGAGGAAGTTGCCGTAGGCCGCCTTGGGGGCGTACCACTTGCTCTTCCAGTCTTCGGTGATGCCGACGCGGAAGCCGGTTGGATTGACCTTTTGACCCATGATTCAGTCCGTAGTCAGTAGTCCGTGATCAGTAGTCGTTGCTCGTGACGAGACAAGCGACGAACTATTCCTTTGCGTCCACCTCGACGACCAGGTGGCTCGTGCGCTTCTTGATCGAATACGCTTTGCCGCGATCCTTCGGTTGAAACCGCTTGATCGTCGGGCCCTCGTCCACCCAGGCGGCGGACACGACCAGCGCGTTCCGCTTCGGGGCGACGTCCTGCTCGGTCGCGTTGGCGACGGCGGAGCGGACGACCTTCTCGACCATCACGCTCGCACGCTTCTTGCTGAAACGCAGAAGCGTCAATGCGTCGTCGACCTTGCGACCGCGGATCAGGTCCATCAACAGCCGGGCCTTGCGGGGGCTGATGCGGGCATACCGATGTTTGGCTGTGAACGCCATGACTTCCTCTTTGAGTATCAGTACTCGGTACTAGCTCTGCTTAAGCCGCCGGGCCGGCCTTCTTGGCGGTATGGCCGCGGAACGTACGGGTCGGCGAAAACTCACCGAGCTTGTGTCCGACCATGTCCTCGGTCACGAACACGCGCACGTGCTTGTTCCCGTTGTGGACCTCGAACGTATGTCCGACGAACTCCGGGATGATCGTGCAAGCCCGGGCCCAGGTCTTGATCGGCGACTTGGCACGACGCTCGTTGAGAACCGCGACCTTGCGGAACAGCTTCTCGTTGACGAACGGGCCTTTTTTTGCGCTTCTGCTCATTGTTCTTCAGTAAGCAGTACGCAGTAGGCAGTAGGCAGTAAGGAGGGATGGACCCTGCTCGACGCCTGTCTGTCGCTACCACTCCTGCTGACCGCCTTAATCTTCTCTGCGTACTGCTTACTGCGTACTGCCTACTACGCGTTAAACATTCACCGTCTGCGGCCGCTGCTGGAATCGGCCGAACTTGCGACGGCGGAGGATCAGCTTCTCGCTGGCCTTCTTCGGGCTGCGGGTGATGCCACCCTTGGCCGGGACACCCGTCTTGCTGACCGGATGACGACCGCCGTTGCTGCGACCTTCACCACCACCCAGCGGATGGTCGATCGGGTTCTTGGCCTTGGCGCGGGTCTTCGGGCGAATGCCGCGATGACGATTGCGACCGGCCTTGCCGATGCTGACGTTGATCCAGTCGAGGTTGCCGACCTGGCCGATGGTGGCGCGGCACTTGCTCTTCACCCGACGCATTTCGCCGGAGGGCAGAATGACGACCGACCACTCGCCTTCTTTGGCCGACAGCCGGGCGACCATGCCGGCGGCGCGAACGAGCTTGCCGCCCTGCCCGGGGTTCATTTCGATGTTGTGGATTTCCAGGCCCGTCGGGATCGCCGACAGCGGCATGGCGTTGCCGACTTCAGGAGCGGCGGTCTCACCGCTCTGCACCTTGGCACCGACGACCAGGCCGTTGGGGGCTAGGATGTAGCGCTTTTCGCCGTCCGTGTACTTCAGGAGGGCGATGTGGCAGGAGCGATTGGGATCGTATTCGATCGCCTCGACGACGGCGTCGACGCCGTCCTTGTCGCGGCGGAAGTCGATCAACCGATAGAGCCGCTTGTTACCACCACCCTTGCCATGAGCCGTGATGACACCATGGTGGTTGCGCCCATTGGCGCGGGTCTGGCCGACCGTCAGCGATCGCTCGGGCTTGTTCTTCGTGATGACCGACTTGTAGTCGAGCACGGAGCCTTGGCGGCGGCCGGGAGTCGTCGGGTTGTAAAACTTGATTGCCATTGTCTTGTCAGTGATCAGTGATCAGTGGTCGGTGGTCAGAGGAAAATCCTTCTGACCGCTGACTACCGGCTACCGACGACTCTCCTTAGAACAGTTCAATCCTCGAGTTCTCATCCAGCACGACCAGTGCGCGCTTCCAGTTGCTGCCTTCGACGAAGCCGACCTTCGTGCGGCGGCTCTTGCCCTTGCGGGTCATTGTGCGGACATCGACGACCTTGACGTCGTACAGCTTTTCGACGGCCTGCTTGATCTGCGTCTTATCCGCACGCTTGTCCACCTCGAACGAGTAAACGTTGCGGGTGGCCTGCTGGTGAGTGCTCTTTTCCGTCACCAGGGGGCGGATGATGATTCGTGTGTGTTCCATCGGACAACCTCAAAGTTCAGGGAGCGTGGCCGTTCGACCGCCGTTAGACCGTCGCTTCTTTCTTCTTGCCGTCCAGGATCTCCTGGAACCCGGCCTTGGTCACCAGCAGCACGCGGTTCTTGAGGATGTCCCAGGCATTGAGCTGGGCCACCGTCGTGAGCGTGGTGCGGTCGATGTTGCGGGCCGATCGCTCGATGGTCTCGTTGCGACCGTCAACCGCGAACAGGCAGGTCCGCTCGATGCCGAGGGCCTTGAAGATCTGGGCCATCAGCTTGGTCTTGGGCTGATCGAGCTTGATGTCGTCGATAATGCGAATCTCCTTGGATTCGATCTTCGACAGGATCGCGGCGTTGCGGGCGGCGCGGCGGGCCTTCTTCGGCAGGGCTTGGCGCCAGTCCTTCGGACGACGCTGCTTGGCGTGACCGCCACCGACCTTGATCGGGTTGCGGATACCGCCGGTACGGGCGTTGCCGGTGCCCTTCTGCTTGAACATCTTTCGGGTCGAGCCGGCGACTTCACCACGGGCCTGCGTCCGGACGGTGCCCTGACGCTTGTTGGCGTGGTACATCACAACGGCCTGCTTGAGCAGCGCGTTGTTGATCTTGCCGCCGAGCTTGGCTTCGTCGACCTGGAGCTTTTCGATCTCCTGGCCGTTCTGATTGAATACTGGGACTTCGATCATGTTCGTCTCGACGCCGCGGCGACGTCGTCCTTCGTATCTCAGCGTGCTGCGTTACTCAGCGTTGGTCTTGTTTCAGCGGGTTCAGTGCGACATTCCGATGGCTTGTTTTAAGCCGGCTTCTTGTCGCGGGCGGTCAGCGCCTTGCGAACGAACACCAGGCCGCCGTTGGAACCCGGCACCGCACCCTTGATGAGGAGAATGTTCTTCTCGGCGTCAACCTTCACCAGGGCCAGGTTGCTGCAGGTGACGCGTTCGTTGCCCATGTGGCCGGCCATGCGAAGCCCCTTCTTGGGCTTGCCGGTGTGACCACGGTTGCTGGCGTACGAACAGATCGAACCACGCGAGCGGTGCTTGCGTTCGGTACCGTGCGACGCGGGCTGACCACCGAAGTGATGCCGCTTCATCGCACCGGCGAAACCCTTGCCCTTGCTGGTTCCGATGACGTCAACGTACTGAACGCCATCAAAAATCCCCACTGCAACGGCCTCTCCGGCCTTCTTGTCAGTGGGGTTCTTCAGACGAATCTCGGCGAAGCTGCGCTTGGGGCCTACGCCCGCCTTGGCACAGTGACCAATCAGCGGGAAATTGCTGAGCTTGGCGCGGATGTCGTCAAAGCCGAGCTGAACGGCGTTGTAGCCGTCGGTCTCGACCGTTTTGATCTGGGTAATCGCGTTGGGCTGACATTCGACGACGGTGACGGGAATCACCTTGCCGGCCGCGTCATAGACGCGGGTCATGCCGATTTTCTTGCCGAGCAGTGCTGGTGTCATTGAAACCGGGCAGAGGAGAGAAGGAAAAACGGCTCGTGCCGCCAACCCGATCTCGTAACCCGCTCCGCAAAAAGGAGCCTATCAGTCTGCCTCACGGACACTTGCCGTAAGAGCCTTTTCGCCGTTCCGACCCTTAAGCGGCCGATTCGGGCGAAAAGAAAACCCGGCGACCGCGGCCCTTATCCCTCGATTGATTGCTCAATCGATTCGAAAGGCGAGTGGGTTCTTGGATGAACCCCGCGGCCCGGCTGCAAATATTGGCGATTCTTATCAGGAGGACAGCCCCTCCTTACTGCGGGCAAACCCGCAAGCAGAATCGCGTTTGTATCTATTTTCAGGCCTTGATCTTCACGAACACACCGGCCGGAACGACCAGGCGGTTCAGCGCATCGACGGTCCGGGGACCGAAGTCGAGAATGTCGATAATGCGTTTGTGGGTCCGCATCTCGAACTGTTCACGGGACTTCTTATCGATGTGAGGGCTACGCAGGACGGTGTAACGCTCGACACGGGTCGGCAAGGGAATCGGGCCGCACACACGGGCATTGGTCCGCTTGGCATGCTCGACAATTTCTTTTGCCGAGGCATCCAGGGCCCGATGGTCGTAGGCTTCCATACGAATTCTAATCCGGTCACCGGTCATCGCATCCGTCCTGACGTTTCAAAGAGCCTCGGAAGCCGCGAAACTACTTGCTTTCGACCGCGTCTTCCATCCACCGCGTCGCCGGAAGCGTCTCGCTCCTGCCCGCAGGTGGAGGGGAGAAGATACAGTCCATGAAAACTGTGTCAAGGGCTGCTGAACGTAAATCGTGAAAAGCTGGCGGGTCGAGGCTGGTATGACCGGACGCGCCACCCTTGCTGACGCGCCCGGAAGACACTCACACAGCGGCATCCGATTGCGACAGATCCGACGCCGTTCGCGCCAGGTCCGTTCTCAGCGTCAGATGCAAGGGTGACCGTGGGATGTCTTTATCTTCCTTGCGGCGACGTTCAAGGTCAGCTTCCTGGCCATCGATAAGCGTGTCGAGTTTCTGATGCAACTGCATCATCTCGACCTGCATCTTCAGGGCAACCTGGTACTCCAACTCTGTACGGGTTCGATCTTTGCGCGACTGCTGATCCTGGGCGACGAGGATGAACAGCGAGAGGAAAATGGCTTCGGTCGAGGCCCAGAAACACAGAAAGGGGAACGGAAACGGGTCAATCGCGACTTTTGGTGGGAGGACGAGATTCGCGATAATCCAGCTCACAAACGCGACGGCGTGGGTCAGCAGGAACCACTTGCTGCTGGCCATCGTCGCGATGCCCGTCGCGATCTGTTCCCACCGGGTGAGCCGCTCTTCGATGATCTCGTCAAGATTCCTGATACCGCGGAGTTTTTCCACCGTCTGCCGTTGACGGGTGCCCAGCACCTTCATGACATGCAGGGCGAAAGGCGGATGCTCCGTAATAAAATCGGCAAACGCCGAACGCTGAAGAACAAGAACCTCCGCGTCCGACCGTGCCCTGGCGGTCGCAGTGCGCGGGCCGCTATCCAACAACGCGATTTCGCCGAAAACCGCTCCGGGCCCGAGGTCGGCCAGAATGATCTCTTTACCACCCTGGTCCGGAACGCTGATCGAGACCTGACCCCGCTTGATTAAGAAGAACTCGTCCCCGATCTCCCCGACCCAGAACAGGGTCGTTCCCATCGCAACCTGGCGAACCTCAAAGTAGACCGCGAGCTTGTCTCGCTCGAGCGGCGTCAGCGACGAAAAGAGTGGAATGCCTTCAAGAAACTTACTGTCCATGGCGAACCCAACTCCGGACTTCGTCTGCTTACCGATGGCGCGAACATCTAATCAGGCACAATGCGGGCCGATGCCGTCTTGAACAGCGAATCAAGCCGGGAAAGCTTCAGGCTCGACAGAACGCGCTTGCGAATCGCGACAATCTTTACAACTCCGCCCGTTTCCTGGACGTGGTTGTAAAGCCATACCAGGACGCCAATTCCCATCGATGACAGGAACGTCGTCTCGGAAAGGTCGACCTCCACCAGCTTCGGCTTGGCCGCGACCACCTTCTTGAACTCCCCTTCAATCCACGCCGTGTTGGTATGGATCGACCCGATGAGTTTTGCCGAGAACCCCTCGGGAATTGGGGTGATGACAGCCGGTTCGACCTGGAAATCCATGGTTAAACTCCAACCAGGCCAGGTCCTGGACGGACCTGGCGATCGGTTACGAGGCGGAATGGGTCACAATCTGGCTTGCTTCAGAGTGCAAAACGAAACAATGCGGTTGGTGCGCAGAGTTTAGCCGATTGAACCCCTCGAACAAGCAATCGTCGGTCCAATGCGCAAATTGGATTCCCCGATCGGTCGCTTTGCACCGGTGGCGGGGACTGTGACGCTGTTCTTTATGGAAATTGATGTTTCCCAGTGGCGGGTGGTGCAACATGAAGCGCCTGCAGCGCTCCGTGCACATCGCAAGAACCTACAGGCCTCGGCCGCAGTCGGACGCTGGCGTGCGTCCTGATCGGCGAACGGATCGAAGACTGCCGCCGTTCAATAGATGTCGGGCTCTGGAGTTGCTTTCCCGGCGTGCAGGAACCTGAAGTCGCACCCTTCGTTGGCTTGGGTCACTTCATGTGCAAACAAAGCAGCATAGCCGCGCTCGTATCGACGCTCCGGCGCGATCCATTGGCTTCGACGAACGGCCAGTTCTTCGTCGCTGACATGAAGATGGATTCTGCGAGCCTGAACGTCGAGCTCGATCAGATCCCCGGTCCGAACCAGGGCGAACGGCCCGCCTACGGCGCTTTCGGGAGCCACATGTAGAACGCACGTCCCGTAACTGGTGCCGCTCATGCGGGCGTCGCTGATGCGCACCATGTCGCGGATGCCCTGCTTCAGGAGCCGCTTGGGAATCGGCAACATCCCCCACTCGGGCATGCTGGGTGCCCCGATCGGCCCGCCACACTTCAGCACGATCACGCTGTCGGCCGTGATCGGCAGCGATTCGTCGTCAATCCCCTTCTTGAGCTCCTCGTAGTTTTCGAACACCACCGCGGGGCCGGTGTGCTTGAGCAGTCGCGGCTCGGCGGCGGTCGGTTTGATCACGCAGCCGTCAGGGGCGAGATTGCCGCGCAGGATGAACGTGGCACCCGCCTGGCTCAGCTCCTTCCCCTCGGGAACGATCACTTTCGAGTTGATGATCTCGGCCCCGGCGACGTTCTCGCCGAGTGTCCTTCCGTTGACCGTGATGACGTCCGTGTGCAGCAGATGGCGGATACGGTTCAGCAGCGCGGGCAGGCCGCCGGCGTCGTAGAAGTCCTCCATCAGGTATTCGCCGCTGGGGCGAAGGTTGGCGACGACGGGCGTGCGCTGGCTCAGCTCGTCAAAGCGCTCGAGCGGCAGCTTGATGCCGGCCCGCCCCGCCATCGCGATCAGGTGAACGATCGCGTTGGTCGATCCGCCAATCGCCATATCCACGGTAATCGCGTTGTCGAACGCTTCCCTGGCGAGCAGTTTTGACGGCCGCAGATCCTGCCAGACGAGCTCGACCGCCCGCCGCCCGCTCTCGGCTGCCATTCGGCCGTGTGCCGAGTGAACCGCGGGAATGCTGCTGGCGCCAGGCAGCGACAACCCCAGCGTCTCGGCGATTGCGGTCATGGTGCTGGCGGTACCCATGGTCATACAGGTGCCGGGGCTGCGGGCGATGCCTTCTTCGACGCCCCGCCAATCGCAATCGGGGAGGTTCCCGGCGCACTTCTCGGCCCAGTACTTCCAGCTGTCGGTGCCGCTGCCGAGGCGAGTGCCCTTCCAGTTGCCGGCGAGCATGGGCCCGGCGGGCACGTAAATGCAAGGCAGGTCGGCGGACGTCGCCCCCATGATCAGCCCCGGCGTGGTCTTGTCGCACCCGCCGACGAGCACCGCGCCGTCAATCGGGTGGCATCGCAGGTTCTCCTCCACCTCCATCGCCAGCAGATTGCGGTAATACATCGCCGACGGCTTCATGAACATTTCCGAGAGCGACATCACGGGGATCTCGACCGGAAATCCGCCGGCCTGCAGGATGCCACGCTTGATCTGCTCGACACGTTCGGGGAAATGCGTGTGGCACTGCGAGAGATCATTCCAGGTGTTCAGGATGGCGATGACCGGCTTGCCGACATAATCGGCCTCGGAGAAACCCATCTGCTTCAGCCGGGAGCGATGGCCGAAGGATCGCAGGTCGTCTGGCGCGAACCAGCGTGCGGAGCGGAGTTGATCGGGGGTCTTGCGCGACGATTTGGTTTGCGACATGGGTTGGAACGGAAAGGGGTTGCTGTCGGGTCTCCGAATACCCCGCGCTCCGCTTGGCGTCGCGGCTAACCGGATCACTCGGTTGGCCACAACGCGACGCGGAGCGCGAGACGAGCACACTACGAAACGTGAGCACACTATTCGAGACAACGCATTAGGGAAGCGACCGGAAGAACCGTCCCCACCGTGCCGACAGAAATCCACCCGGCTCGAACGACGCGGCAACGCCGATCGCCCTGCCGACGATCTCGCTCTCATCGACCATGCCCCAGTAGCGGGAATCGAAGCTGTTGTCGCGGTTGTCGCCGATCAGCAGATACTTACCCTCGGGGACGGTGATCGGCCCGAAATCGGGCTTGCCCGATCGAGCGGGCGTGAACATGACCGGGTGTTTCTGATCGCCGAGCGCTTCGGTGCCGAACTTCACACCGACCGACCGGACCACGGGATAGTCGCCGATCACTTTCGCATCGGGCGGCAGGTAATCGGCGTGTTTGCCGTTGACGATCAGGCGGTTGTTCACCAGCTCGATGACATCGCCGGGCGCGCCCAGCACGCGCTTTACCATGCGCGTGCCATCGTGAGGCGCGAAGAACACCACCACTTCTCCCCGCTCGGGATGCCCCCAGCGGGTGACGTGAATGGTCGTGAAGGGGATCTTCAGGCCGTACGACAGCTTGTTCACGAAGATCCGATCCCCTTCGAGGATCGTCGGGTTCATCGAGCCGGTCGGAACGTCATTCCAGTCGGCGAGCGTCGAGCGAGCGGCCATCAGCACGAGGATGAGCACGATCAGCGGGCGGATCTGCTCGCGAAAGAACCGGCCGAACGTCCACTTCGGCTTCGGTTCGGTCGCGTTCGTCGTCGGGCTCGCGGCAGATGGCGCGCTCGGCGAGTTCTCGGGGCTGGGATTCGGGCTGTTTGCGATCTCTTGGGACATCGTTTCTCCAGACGACACAATCACGGCTTACCGGCAGCCATGGCTTTGCCGGGCGACACGGCTTTGCCGTTGCGGCCGGGCATCCTAACATACGTCACCCACAGGAGAGCAACGACATGACCGCTGCCGCGCCCGCCACCACCAGCCGAACATTTGTACCGGCCGATATCGACCTGGCCGACTTCGACCGGATCGAGCCGCTATACCGTATCCTGCTCGATCGGCCGGTCGAAACAGTTGCGCAACTTCAGTCGTGGCTGAAGGATGCATCGGAACTGTCGGCGGCGATCGACGAGTACGGCAACCGGCGCTACATCGACAATTCCTGCCACACCGACGACCCGGCCCTGGAAAAAGCCTATCTCCACTACGTCGAAAATGTGGACCCGAAGGTCAAGCCGCTGGCATTCGAGATGCAGAAGAAGTTCCTGGCCTCCCCCGCGTTGGAACAACTTCGCGGCGACCGCTGGTACGCCATGCTCGAGCGCAAGTGGAAGGCGGATGTCGAGGTCTTCCGCGCCGAGAACGTACCGTTAGAGACGCAAGTCACGAAGCTGACTAACGAATACGACAAAATCAGCGGCGAGCAGATGGTCACGTTCAAGGGCAAGGAATACACGCCGCAACAGATCGCCCGGTTCTACGAGCAGACCGACCGCCCGACCCGTCAAGGCGCGTGGGAGGCGGCTACCAGCCGCAGGCTGCAGGATGCCGAGCGGATCGAGACCATCTTCGACAAGCAATTGCCGCTGCGGCAGACCATCGCCCAGAACGCCGGCATGCGCAACTACCGCGACCTGGCCTGGAAGGCGAACAAGCGGTTCGACTACACCCCGGCCGACTGCCAGCGCTTCGCCGACGCGATCGCCGCGACCGTGGTGCCCCTGGTGGCCAAGCTTCACGCCGATCGGGCGAAAGATCTCGGTATCGATTCGGTTCGCCCGTGGGATCTGGAAGTCGATCCGCAGAACCGTTCGCCGTTGCATCCGTTCGCCGAGAATGATGTTGACGGGTTCGTCGCCAAGACACGCGAGATCTTCGATCGGCTGTCACCCGACATCGCGGCCGACTTCGACCAGCTCAAACTGCACGGCAACCTCGACTTGGCCAGCCGAAAGGGCAAACAGCCCGGCGGATACCAGTGTTCGCTCGAAGAGAGCAAACAGCCGTTCATCTTCATGAATGCCGCGGGCCTGCACCGCGATGTGGAAACGCTGCTGCACGAAGGCGGCCACGCCTTCCACTACCAGTGGGCGTGCCGCAAAGAGCCGTTGGTGTTCCTGCGATCGGCACCCATGGAGTTCTGCGAAGTCGCGAGCATGGCGATGGAGCTGCTCGGCGGCGAACACCTCGACGTGTTCTACGACGCCGAGGGCCAGGCCCGCGCCGCCCGCAAAAAGCTGGAAGGCATCCTGCGGTTCTTCCCCTGGATGGCAACCATCGACCAGTTCCAGCACTGGATCTACACGCACCAGGGTCATAGCCGTGAGGAGCGCGCGGCGCATTGGCTGATGCTGATGGACCGCTTCGGGAAAGGCGTCGATTGGACCGGTCACGAGTTGGCACGGCGGACGCTCTGGCAGCGGCAACTGCACTTGTTCCACGCCCCGTTCTATTACATCGAGTACGGCATCGCCCAACTCGGTGCGCTGCAGCTCTGGATGAAGGCCAAGGAAGACCCGCACCGCGCGCTGGCCAACTACCGCACAGCCCTGACGCTGGGCGGAACACGCACCCTCCCCGACCTCTTCGCCGCCGCGGGGATTCGGTTCGATTTCTCGGAAAAGACGCTCGCGCCGCTGGTCAGGGCGATCGAAGAGGAGCTTGCGGGATTGCCGGCGTAGCAGCCAAGTCCGGTCTTCTCGGATGCTGAAACCCCGAACGAGCGACGGCCGGAATCGGTCCGTTGTGCACATTTGTCGCGATCGGGAGTAGTACAAGTAGTAGTCGTCCAAACTTTACATAAGTCGCAGGAGCCACGAGATGTCTCAATTGAATCGTCGCGATGTTCTGAAGTTCGCCGGTCTGTTCGCCGGCGGTGCACTGTTGTCCCCGCTCGCCGATCGCCTGGCGCAAGCCGCCGACGGGCCGAAGAAGCGGATTCTCTTTTTCACCAAATCCAGCGGATTTCAGCACAGCGCCATTACCCGCCCTGCCGATGCGCCGACCAAGCTCGCATTCGCCGAGCAGTACCTGACCGACATCGGCGCCAAGCACGGCTTTGAGGTCGTCTGCTCGAAGGACGGCACGATGTTCACCCCCGAAAACATCGCAAAGTTCGACGCCTTCGCGTTTTACACCACCGGCGACCTGACCAAGGATTCGGACAAGTACGCTTCCGTCCCCAAGAAGGGACCCGATGGCAAAGCCCTGAAAGACGATAAGGGCAAAGCGATCGTGGAAAAGGGTGCCCTCCTCTGGAAAGAACCCGGCATGGGCGACGCCGGCAAGGCCGCCTTCCTGGAGGCGATCAAGCAGGGCAAGGGCTTCATGGCCTTCCACTCAGCGACCGACACTTTCCACAGCGCCAAGCACCAGAAGGGCGAACTGATCCGCGACGTCGATGACAAGGGCCAGGACGCGTTCGACCCCTATATCCAGATGATTGGCGGCGAATTCATCGTCCACGGCGCTCAGCAGAAGTCGCTGCTCAAAGCCGTGGACCCGAAGTTCCCCGGCGCCAAGGCGTACGACAACGCCGACTTCTCCGAAGAGTGGTACTCGCTGAAAAACTTCGCGCCCGACCTGCACGTGATCCTGGTGCAGGACCCGGCGAAGATGACCGGCCCGATGTACCAGCGCAAGCCTTTCCCCGAGACCTGGGCGCGGATGCACGGCAAGGGCAGGGTGTTCTACACATCGATGGGCCACCGCGAAGACGTCTGGCAGCGGCCGGAGTTCGAAGGCCTGGTCGTCGGCGCCATGCAGTGGATCACCGGGCAGATCGAGGTCGATGTGACGCCAAACATCAAACAGGTCACGCCCGACGCAGACGCCAAGCAGTTCGCAGCCGGCAAATAGCACCGCCGCCTCGTTGCAGCGATAGATCGACGACCTTACGCATCACATCCGCGGCTCGAACGATGTACTCGTTCGAGCCGCGTTCAATATCGGCCGGTTCCGAATCCCCATCTACAAGACGGCAACTCCCATGGCCCATCTGGCAAAAATGCTTCTCGCGGTGTTGGTTCTCGCGGGTTCATCAGTCGCGGCGGCAGGTTACGGCGACTGGAAACACACGGGTTCCATCTTCGTTCTCACGACGCCCGAGGGCGCGAATCTCCCGGCATCAGCCTCGGAGAAAGATTTCCCGATCCTCGTCCGGCTTCACCGGGACTTCTTCGACTTCGCACAGGCCCAGCCCAATGGCCAGGACATCCGTTTCTCGACACCTGGTGGCGATCCGCTGGCGTACCAGATTGACGAGTGGGATGCCAAGGCCGGGGCAGCGAGCATCTGGGTAAGACTTCCGATCCTGAAAGGGAACGAGCGCCAGGAGATCCGCGTGCACTGGGGCAGATCAGACGCCAAGTCCGAATCCGACGGCCGGGCTGTCTTCAACGACAACAATGGGTTCCTCAGCGTTCTGCACATGGACGAGGCACTGGCAGACGACGCAGGATCGGTTCAGCCGAAGAATGGCGGCACCACAGCCACCACCGGTCCGATCGGTGCCGCCCGCACGTTCGCCGAAAGGCAAGGCATCGCCTGCGGCGAGAAGATCGCCAATTTCCCCGCCGGCGCGGCACCGCACACCTCGGAAGCGTGGATTCGCGCGCGGCGTTCCAACGGCACGATCATTGCCTGGGGCAATGAGCAGGCGCAGGGCAAGGTGGTCATGCAGTTTCGCAGCCCGCCACACATCCAGATGGACTGCTACTTCTCGGGCGGCAACGTGTCCGGTGCGAGCCGGGTTCCGACCGACGAGTGGGTGTATGTCACTCATTCCTACCAACAGGGCGAATCGCGCGTCTATGTGAACGGTGTGCTCGACGGCACGAATAAATCCGCCGGCTCTCCACTCAATGTCCGGACGCCCGCGCGGTTCTGGATCGGCGGTTGGTACAACAACTTCAGCTTCGTCGGTGACATGGACGAAGTGCGCATTTCGAAGGTCACCCGGTCGGCCGACTGGGTCAAACTCTGCTACGAGAACCAGAAGCCGCTGCAAACGCTCGTCGGCCCGGTGGTCAGGCCCGGCTCGTCGTTCGGTGTGACGCCGGCGAAGATCGAGGTAAAGGAAGGCTCAACCGCCACCCTTACCGCGGATGCCGCCGGTGCCCTGAAGATCTATTGGAGCCTGAAGCGCGACGGCACTGAGACCCCCCTGGCGGTCGACCGATTCTCGCTGATGTTCGCCCCCGGTCGCGTCACCGGAGATCAGAACGCGACCATCGTCTGCAAGGCGGTCTTTCCGTCAGAGGTGAAAAACAAGGAGATCGACGTCCTGATCAAGGAAGCGATCCCCGAGCCCCAGTTCACTCTTGAAGCACCGGCGACGTGGGACGGACGCGAACCGATCGAAATCAAGGCGAATATCAGCAATCGCGACACCCTGACGGCGACGCGGTCCGGCCCCCTGACCTATCGCTGGGCGATCGCCGGCATCGCGGCCACCTCATCGGAAATCCCGGGCGGCCTTCTCCTGTCGCGCGCTCATAACAGCGGCAAGCTGAGCATTACGGCCACGATCAGCAACGGCGGGCCCGCCATCACCCAAACCATCGAGATTGCCGTCACCGAGCCGGTGCAGGACCCCTGGGTCTATCGAACGGCGACAAAGGACGAGAAGCCGATCGATAACCAGTTCTACGCCCGCGACGACCGCAACGAAGGCACGCTCTTCTGCAATGGCGGACTGGCCGAGCGGCCGGATTCAGTGTTTCTGCGCGTGACCGCTGATGACAAGCCGTACCAGGACCTGAGCCAGAAGCTCGACGCCGAAGGACGATACGCATTCACCGTCAAGCTCAAGCCCGGCCTGGTGAAGTACGCAGTAAAACTCGGGACCAAAACCGGCGACGACGAAAAGATCCTGCACGCTGCGACGAACCTGGTCTGCGGCGACGCATACTTGATCGACGGCCAATCCAACGCCGAAGCGACCGCGTGGGGCAAGGACGAGGTCAACTTCACCAGCACATGGATTCGAACCTTCGGCAGCATGGAAGGCAGTCCCCAGGGATCGCGACAGATCGTCTGGGGCGATGCCGTCGCCCGCGGCAAGGGCGCGAAACTTCAGGTCGGCTACTGGGGGCTCGATCTTGCCCGTCGGCTGGTCGAAAGCCAGAAGATGCCGATCTGCATCATCAACGGCGCAGTCGGCGGAACGCGCATCGATCAGCACCAACGCAACTTCGCCGATCCCGAAGACGTGACCACCATCTACGGCCGTCTGCTCTGGCGGGTCCGCCAGGCGGGCCTGACGCATGGCATTCGGGGCGTCCTTTGGCACCAGGGCGAAAACGACCAGGGCGCCGACGGGCCGACCGGCGGCTTCGGCTGGCAGACGTACCGCCAGCTCTTTGTCGAGATGGCCGGTGCATGGAAGCAGGACTACCCCAACATCCAGCACTATTACGTCTTCCAGATCTGGCCGAAATCCTGTGCCATGGGCATCGACGGCTCCGACAACCGCCTGCGCGAGGTCCAGCGAAACCTGTCGACGGCGTTCTCCCGGCTCAGCCTGATGTCGACCCTGGGGATCGATCCACCGGGCGGCTGCCACTACCCGCCCGAAGGGTATGCCGAGTTCGCGCGATTGATCCTGCCGCTGATCGAGCGCGACCACTACGGCAAAGTTCCCACCGCCCCGATCACGCCGCCGAACCTTCGTCGTGCCTATGCCGCCAGCGGGACGACGGACCGCCTGGTGATGGAATTCGACCAGCCGGTGAAGTGGGATGACAGCCTGAAGGGGCAGTTCTACCTGGACGGCGTATCAGGCGGCATCGCTTCGGGCGTGTGCAATGGGAACGTTGTGACGCTGCAGCTGTCGGCCCCGCTCGCCGCCAAAACCCTGACCTATCTCGATAGCAAGGCATGGAGCCAGAAGACATTACTGCGCGGCGAAAACGGAATTGCCGCGCTCACCTTCTGCGAGGTCCCCATCCAGACGGCAACGTCCAAATCGCAGAAGTAGCCCGTCGCCCCCGCACGGTCGGTCGTCCCTGGCGATTCTTGGCGTGGTCGGTGTACCCGCGCCCGCCCCATGCGTAATAGGGATGGTCAACGGGCCTTGGCCAACTCAGCTCTCCGTCCGGTCGGTCATCAACCGGCGCTCTGGCCTGCCGGCAGTACCAATCGACGCAAAGCGACGGTGGTGAACCGGAGCCTTCCCGGGTCGCCACCGGCCTCTTAACGCCCTGAGTGAACGACACACACTATCTAGTCTCTCTCGATCTTCCTGCACTGACCCCATTGGCCAAGGCCTTATCCATGCCCGTGAAACAGACATTCCGGTTGGCAACGATTGCCCTGGCGACCCTCGTCGCCGTGACGCCGTGCTCGGCCCAGACGGCAACGACCGGCTCCAGTCCTTCCGCGGCAACATCGGTGCGGGCATTCCAGGACCTGTGGATTCCACCGCTGATCACTGGCAAAACCTTCGACCTGGCGCTGGGCAAGTCGAGCAAATCGCTCTGGCCAGGGGCGACCACGCACACATACGGCTACAACGATGCCAGGTTCTGGGGTCCGACTCTCGTTTTCGAACAGGGCGAGACCGTGCGGATCAACGTCAAGAACAACCTCGACGAACCGACCACCGTCCACTGGCACGGCCTGCACCTGCCGGCGGCGACCGACGGCGGCCCACACCAGCTCATCGCGGCCGGTGCGACCTGGTCGCCATCTTTCACCGTTCGGAACAACGCCGGCACCTATTGGTACCACCCCCATCCGCACGAAAGCACTCAGAAGCAGATCGCGATGGGCGCAGGCGGGCTTATCATCATCCGTGACCCGATCGAGGCGAAGCTGGCGCTGCCACGTGCCTATGGTGTTGACGATATCCCACTGGTGCTCACCAGCCGGCGATTCAATCTTGCAGACCAGTTCACTTTCGCCGGCGATAACGACAAATACGGCGACTTTTCACTGGTCAACGGAACGCTCGACCCCAAGGTCAGCCTTCCCGCCCAGTTCGTGCGACTGCGGATCCTGAACGCGGAGATCGAGCGCGGCTACCAACTCGGTTTTAGCGACAACCGGAAGTTTTATCTGATCGCCACCGATGGCGGCCTGGTCGATAAGCCGGTGCCACTTTCGCGGATCAAGCTCATGGTCGGCGAGCGCATTGAGATCCTGGTGGACCTGAGCGGCGACAAGCCGGGCGCGACCGTGGACCTGATGGCGTACAACGCCCGACAGCCGTTCGGATTCCCCGGCGGCGAGCCCGGACGATCGCCGCCGAACGGCAGCTATCTCAACAACCTCGACTTTCGGCTGCTGCGCGTGAACGTCGCGGCCCCCACCGCCGCTCCGATCACGAAGCTGCCACCGGAACTGACCCGCAACAAATTCTGGAGCGAAGCCGATGCGACCGAGCGCCGCACCTTGAACATCCTCCGCTTCGGTCCGCCAAATCGGGAGTTCGCGTTTGATCGCAAGTATTACGACATGCACACGGTGAATCATGTCGTCAAGCTCGGCGCGGTGGAAGCCTGGACGATCGTGAACGATCGGACCTTCGGGCACTCGTTTCATATTCATGATGTGCAGTTCAAAATCGTCGCACGCAGCGACGGGCCAGTGCCCGACTACGAGCAGGGCTGGAAGGATTCGCTGTACATACCACGCGGTCAGTCGGCGACATTTGTGACCCGCTTCGACGACTTCGCCAGCGATACCGACGCCTTCATGTATCACTGCCACATGGCCAATCACGAGGACGGGGGCCTCATGGGCCAGTTCCTCGTGGTCAATGACCCCGCGACGCTCAAACCCGATGCCAGCGGCGTGATCCGGCTGGCCGACCGTGCGCGGCATGCGATCACACCGGCCATGACCGCCACGGCCGACCGTCAGGTCGGCACGGCCGCGCCCCCAGTTGAAGCAACCGACCTGGCCGGCAAACCCCTGCGGCTGGCTGCCCTGGCGCAGAAGCGGCCGGTGGTCCTGTTCTTCATCGAGAAGGACTGCCCCTGCTCGCGTGATGCGGCCAAGTACTTCGGGCGGCTGTCCGTGCAGTACGGCCAGAACTGCTCGGTCGTCGGCGTCATTAATGCCGACACCGAGACCGCCAGGAACTGGGTGAAAGAAACCGGCGCAGGGTTCCCGCTGATCGCAGACCCGAAGTTGGAGCTGATCAACGCTTATCGCGTGACCTCCAGCGCCAGCTCAATCCTGGTGGCGCCCGGTGGCGCCATAGAGAAGGTCTTTCCCGGTTACAGCGCGACAATACTCGGCGAGCTGTCGGCCAATGTCGCCAGGCTCAGTGGGACGACGCCGCCGGCTTTGTCGTTCGACGCCGCGCCGAAAGATCCGACCTCCGGCTGCGCCTTTTCGCAGTAACTGGCTCACCGAGTTCTCCCCCAACCTTTCACCACCGCGCCCCCCGCCTTAGAATCCGTGGGTCCGAACCGCGCTTCTGCCAAGGATGGTCGTGGAACATCGTGAATACCGCGTCGAACTCGACGTCTACAACGGCCCGCTCGACCTGCTGCTCTACCTCCTCAAGAAGGACGAGGTAGACATCTACGACATCCCCATCACGCAGATCCTCGATTCGTACATGCACTACGTGGACCTGCTGAAGGACTTCAGCGCCAAGTCCGGCCTGGACATCAACGTCGCCGGCGACTTTTTGGTGATGGCCGCGACGCTGATGGAGATCAAGTCGGCCATGCTGCTGCCGAAGCTCAAGCCCGACGAGGGCAAGGAAGGCCGATCGGCCGCTCAGGACCTGGCCGACCCGCGGTACGAACTCGTGCAGCAACTGCTGGAGTACAAGCGGTTCAAAGACACGGCGGTTCTACTGGACCGCAAACAGCACGAGCACCAGGACCGTTTCGCCCGCTACCCCGCCAAACGCGATACGACCGGCGACGAACCGCCGCCGGTTGACATGGACGAGGTGCAGGTCTGGGACCTGCTGTCGGCGTTCAGCAAGCTGATGAGCGAGATCGGCCAGCGAAAGCCGAAGGTTCATGAAGTCAATTACGACGACACCCCGATCGAGCTGCACGCCACCGACATCGAAGACCGGTTGAAGCGCGAAGGCAAGCTGACGCTCAAGCAGCTCATCGTCGGCCGGACGAGCAAGAGCGAGATCATCGGCGTCTTCCTGGCGCTGCTGGAACTGATCCGCCAGAAGAAAATCCTGGTTCACCAGGGGGATGATCTGAACGACCTGGAGATCGACCCCGCCCCCGAAGAACACCGCCGAACGTACGAGCACGCGAGCCTGGCGCTGAGCGAAGGAGCGGAACAGACGCGAGACGCGGAAGCGACGGATGTGCCGGCCGCTGGTGATTCCGATCGCTGAACTCGTTCACCCGAACATCGCCGCGATTTTGCGCTTCACCTCGCTCGGCTGTCCCACCCGCACGGGCGTATCGCTGACAGCCTCGGGGGCGGCGACTTTCACTTTTTCAAACTTCTCCGACACGTTCTCCGGCAGGAACCGCGTGAGCTGCGCGTAGCTGTGGCGGTCTCCCATCGCGTGCTTCTTGGCGTAGTACTTCAGGGGGAACAGTACCTCCAGAAAGTCCTTCGCCCGCGTGAGCGCGACGTAGAACAGACGGCGTTCTTCTTCGATGTCCTCGGCCGTGCCGGTCGCCATGTCGCTGGGGATGTTGCCGTCGGCGGCGTGGATGACATACACGCAGTCCCACTCGCACCCTTTGGCCGAGTGGATCGTCGACAGAATCAGGTAGTCCTCTTCCCGCAACGGCGGACCGGCCAAATCCTGCGTGCTGTTGGGCGGATCGAGCGTCAGTTCGGCCAGCATCTGGCTGCGGCTCGTGAAGCCGGCGGAGATCTGCTCCATCTGCTCCAGATCGCGCTTCCGCACCGTCGGGTTGTCGTACCTCTTCTCCAGCACGGGCGCGTAAAACTCCCGCACTTTTGCCACCTGGTCGGGCAGCGGCAGCTTGTCATTGCGGAGTGAGATCATCATCGCCACGAACGGCGGCCACTGCTCCCACGCCGCCGACGGGCACGAAAAGCTTTCCCACGCCTTCAAATCAAAGTGCCGCGATGACAGGTGCTGGACGGCCTTCTTCGCGACCGCCGGGCCGATGCCGTCGATCAGTTGCAGGACGCGCTGGGCGCTGATGGCGTCTTTCGGGTTCTCCGCCAATCGCAGTATCGCCAGCGTGTCTTTGACGTGCGCCGCCTCGAGGAACTTCAAACCGCCGTACTTCACGAACGGGATGTTCCGTCGGCTCAGTTCGACTTCCAGTGCATCGGAGTGGTGCGACGTGCGGAACAGCACGGCCTGCTTCTTCAGCGGAATACCGGCTTCGACATGCTGCAGGATTCGGCCGATCAGGTAATCGCTCTGCTTGTCTTCGTCCTGCACCGTCACCAGCCGAGGCAGTGCGCCGCCCTTCTTCGTGGTGAACAGGTCCTTGTTGTACCGGTGCGGGCACTCGGCGATCACCGCATTCGTCGCGGACAGGATCGGCTGAACGCTTCGGTAGTTCTGTTCGAGCTTCGCGACGGTAGTCCCGGGGAAGTGCTGCGGGAACTCCAGGATGTTGTGTACCGTCGCGGCCCGGAAGCTGTAAATGCTCTGGGCATCGTCGCCGACCACGGTCAGGCCGACGCCATCGGGCTTGAGCTTTCGCAGGATGCCGGATTGCAGCCGATTGGTGTCCTGGTACTCGTCGACTAATACATGATCGAACCGCGCCCGCACGCCGGCGGCCAGTTCCTCGTCCTGCATCAGGTGAAACCAGTAGAGCAGCAGGTCGTCGTAGTCGAGGGTGTTCTGCTCCTGCTTCCGGGCGACGAACGCCTTGAACAGCTTCTTGAGTTGCTCCGGATATCCCGAGCACCAGGGGAATTGGTTCTTCAGCACGTCTTCGACGGTATCAGTCGCATTCACGCACCGGCTGTAGATCGCCAGGCACGTCTCTTTGCGCGGGAAGCGAACGTCGCCTTTATCCAGTTCCAGCTCCGACCGCACGCTGTTGAGCAGGTCTTCGGCATCGGAACGATCGAGCACGGTAAAGCTGTCGCCAATGCCCAGCGCCTGGCCGTGCAGCCGAAGGAGGCGATTGCCGACGGCGTGAAAAGTACCGGACCAAAGTTTGGAAAGTAGCGAGACCGGGCGGTGGGGAAGTTGGGCAGCAGAAGCAGATTCAAGAATCGATCGCACGCGCTTGCCCATCTCGGCGGCGGCGCGGCGGCTGAACGTCAGAAGCAAGATCCGCCCGGGATCGGCGCCCTTGGCGATCAGGTGGGCGACGCGATACGCCAGTGTATTGGTCTTCCCCGTCCCCGCCCCGGCGACGATTAGCAGTGGCGCATCGCCCGCCGTCGCCGCGGCACGCTGCTGGTCGTTCAGCTTGGAATAGAGGGAATCGGGGAGTTCGGCGTCCATGCCTGAGGCTCGCATGCCGGAGTTGTAACAGGGGCGGCCGTGCGGGGAAAGTACGGGGGCAGCACACGCGGCACGGTATGTAAACCGGGCCCGAAATTATTCCCGGGCCGCGAACAACTGTACGAGTAAAGGACACTGCCAGACCGGCGGTCGCGTCAAACCTCTTAGGACTCACATGAAAATCGCTCAACACTGGCTTTGGCTGGCATTTGTGATCACCCTCGGTGCGTTCAGCGCACATGGACAAAGCCCCGCCGCGACGCAAACCGCTGTGCTTTCTCCACCGCCCGAAGGGTATGACGTCCGCCGTGCAGACATCGACCGCGGGAAGGTCGCACTGGTCGAGTACGACTCGTCCACCGTCGGCACCAAACGCAAGGCCCGCGTCTACACCCCGCCGGGTTACACGCCGAACAAGAAATACCCCGTCCTGTACCTGCTCCATGGCATCGGCGGCGACGAGAACGAATGGGTCCGTGGCGGCGTGCCCGACGTCATCCTCGACAACCTGTACGCCGACAAGCAGGCGGTCCCGATGATTGTCGTGTTGCCCAACGGGCGAGCCTCGAAAGATGTCGGCCCGCGCGATCCGATCCCGAAACAGTCCCCTGCCTTTGCGGCGTTCGAGAGCGACCTACTCAAAGACCTGATCCCGTTCATCGAGAAAACCTACGCTGTGGAGACCGGCCGCGAGTCGCGTGCGCTCGCCGGCCTGTCGATGGGTGGCGGACAGTCGCTCAACTTCGGGCTCGGCAACCTCGACACGTTCGCCTGGGTCGGCGGCTTCTCGTCGGCCCCCAATACCCGACCGCCAGGGGCACTCATCAAAGATCACGCCGAAGCGACCAAGAAGCTCCGGTTGCTCTACGTCGCTTGCGGCAACAAGGACGGCCTATTCCGCATCAGCCAGAACGTCCACGAGATGCTCGAGCAGAACAAGGTTCCCCACGTCTACAACGTGATCCCGGGTGGCGGCCATGACTTCAAAGTGTGGCGGAGCGACCTGTATCAATTTGCGAAGTTGGTGTTCAAGAAGCAGCACTGATCGAAGTGGCTGAAGCCTTCCACTTGCTGCCCTCGCAGCAGCGTATAGACAGATGGCTGGGTGCCGACCTGGCGAGAAGTGGCAGTTATTCTTGACTGTCGGCCTATTCCGCGTCGCCTTTCGACTTCAGCCCCGCCGTATTCACCGCGATCACCCGATACGCGTACTTCTTCCCCGCTTCGGCCTTGGTGTCGGTGTACTTCATGACGACCAGCGGCTGTCCGGGTGTGTCGCTGTATTGCAGGTTCTGGAACAGCGGCCGGCCGAAGGGGTTCTTGCCCTGCTCGGGGACATTGGCCAGCAACTGGCCGTCGCGCTCGATGATGAAACCGGCCAGGCCGCTTTCCAGGTCGGCCTCGCAGTCCCACGTCAACTCATTGCCGGCGACCTTCAGGTTCGTCGGCGCGGGAGGCGGCGTGGTGTCCGTCACCGCGGTGTCTTCGATGTACTGCATCCACGCCCGCGCGATCGCTTCGTTCGGCAGCCAGACCGCCTTGAGAGGATCGCCGGCGAACTTGTCTGCAATCACGGCGTCGCCGCCGGCGAGTGGGGCCAGCCAGGCCTTGTCGGTGGGCATCGCGTTCAGCGGATCACCAGCGACCTTCGGCAGACGGGCACTCAGGCAGGCGTCGAGCCAGGGGATCGCCAGGTACCGCTGATTGCCGCACTCGTGCGCGGTCAGCGGATCGACGGCGACGCCGATCAACCCGCCCCTGGACCGGATCTCGCTGAAAAACGTCTCGTTGGATGGCCACACGCCCGCGAATCGCCCTTCCTTCACGGTAACGCCTTCCTTCGTGCCCAAGTTGCACAGGATGGGCACCTTCAGGGCCGCCTCATGCAGGATGTGCGCCTTGATGGTCGAGCCGACAGGGTTGGCTTTGAGCATCGGCACGCCGGATCGCAGCCAGGCGGCGGCGACGCGTTCGGGGTGGAGCATCACCATGCCGCCGGCCCAGTGGCCGCCGCCGCTGTGGCCCCATAGCGCCCAGGGCACTTTAGCCAGTTCCGGATGACCCGATTTTTCGCCCAGATCGACCAGGCATTTCTGGAACGCGGTGCTGGAGCCGTTCCGCGGATCGCACCACATCTGGCAGTCGGCCTTATCGGGTTGTTCGTACGCCGGGGCGAGCAGGGCGCAGTCATGCTTTCTGGCCAGTGCGTGCCAGTGCAGGTCGAACGCGCCGGTCAGCCCCGACTTGCACGAGCCCTCGCCACAGCCGTGCTGATGAACGATCACGCCACGCAGGGTTTTGACGTCTTTTGGAATCCAGATCGTGTAGTTGACGGAATAGATCAGCTCCCCCGGCGTCTTCGAGGCCTCGTACCGCACGCGGTAGTATGGCGGCTCGGCCGCGGGGAAGACGTCGTACGGTGCCTGCTGCGCCGGCGACGCCGCAGGGAAGGACAACACCAGAACGACGAGGAACAGAGCGGGTAGCGGTCGGTTGGGCATCGGATGGTTCCTTGAGAGATCGCCGGATATTCATGCGTGTCGGCACCCCGTTTTAACACGAAGGGCACAAGAAGAAACAGCGCGGCCAAGCCGCAGCAAAAGGCGGAGGAGCAGCAGAGGCACGGAGACACAGAGGGCGTTTCGACGCATGTTCCCATTTTCACAGAAGCATCGCTGAAATGACTGATCAACAGTGGAGGCGGTCGGCCCTCTGTGTCTCAGTGTCTCTGTGGCTTCCCCGTCTTTGGTTGCGCGTCTATCGCGATGTGGGTCTTCGTGCCGGCGTGTGAAATTCGGCTACCGGCCCTGCTGAGCAAATCGTGGCCTGTCGCCGAGGCCCCTGATATGCTCACAAGCCTGTCGCCTTGCGAATCGACCCTGTCTTTGTCTCCCGGAGGAAACAGCCATGATTTTGCGAAATGACGGCCCATCGGCCGGCCAGTCTGTCAGCCGACGCGCGTTCCTGGGTTCTGCGGCACTGCTCGGCGCGGCGGCGATGCTGCCGCGCGGCGCGTTTGGTGCTCTCGCCGATGCGCCCGCCGCGGCCAAGCCCAACTCCGTCATCGACGGCGTCAAGATCGGCTGCATCACCTACAGCTATCGCGGCCGTATCGTCACCGCCGAGGACACGCTTGCCGCGCTGCTCAAGAGCGGCCTGAGCGAGACGGAACTGATGGACGGACCGATCAAGGCGTATACCGGCATCGGCGGACCCGCGAAGAAAGACCCCAAGGCCCCCGCCGCCGCTCCGACCGACGCCGACCGTGCCGCGCAGCTCGCCAAGTGCGCCGAGCTGAAGAAGATGTACAACGACGCCGGTGTGAACATCCACATCCACAAGACGCCGTTCGGCAAGACCGACGAAGACATCGAGTTCAACTTCCAGATCGCCAAGGCGCTGGGCTGCGTCGCGATCACCACCGAGCGCAACGAAGAACTCGCCAAGCGCGTCGCACCGTTCGCCGAGAAGCACAAGGTGTACGTGGCGTTCCACAACCACCAGAACAACTTCCCGTCGCTCGACAAGCCCGATCCGCTGCTTGAAATCGGCAAGTACATCGCCTTCAACCTCGACATCGGTCACTACGTCGGCGGTACCAATGGCAAGAGCCCGATCCCGCTGATCGAGAAGTACCACGACCGCATCATCAACCTGCACCTGAAGGACAAGACCAACCAGGGTCGGAACATGTCCTGGGGCGCGGGCAACACGCCGATCAAGGAAGTGCTGCAACTGCTGAAGAAGGAGAAGTGGCCGATTTACGCCGACATCGAGCTGGAATACCCGGTGCCGGAAGGCAGCGACTCGGTCACCGAAGTCGCCAAGTGCCTGCAGTACTGCCGGGAAGCGCTCGCGTAGGTCGCGGCGTTCCGTAGGACTGATTAGCGGTCGCACCGAAGGTGCACCCTTTTGACACCGCCGTCGGAAGACGTGCACCTACGGTGCGACCGCTAATGGGGCTGGGTGCCATGGGCTGCGGTACTCCGCTGCCCGTGGTGACGCGTCACCTTCAGGAACACCGCCACGGGCAGACGAGTACGTCAGCCCATGGCACCCAAAAACCTCATCTGCTCGCCGCCGCTCGGCCGGCCAGGTACCCCGTCGCCCAGGCCCATTGGAAATTGAACCCGCCGATGCGGCCGTCGCAGTCGAGCACCTCACCGGCGAGGTACAAGCCGGGCACCTTCCGCGATTCCATCGTCCGATAGTCGATTTCGTTCAGCGGCACGCCGCCGGCGGTGACCTCGGCGTAGTTCCAGCCGCGGTGCTGCGCCACCGGCAGCACCAGGCCGGTGATGGCATGGGCCAGCGTCCGCCGGGCGTCGCGGGAAAGCTGGCTGGCGATCGTCGTCGGGGCCACATCGACATGGGCGAGGATCGCCGCCGCAACGCGCTCCGACAGCTTGGTGGACAGCAGTGTCAGCATCGACGCCCGCGGGCGGTCGGCGGTCCATTTCATCATCGCCTGCTCGATACTCTCGAAGGTCTCTCCAGGCAGCAGGTTGCACTTCATCGTCGGCTCGCCGCCGGTCTCCTTCGCCACCGTCCAGTGGCGACTGGCGTCCATCACCACCGGGCCGCTGATGCCGATGTGCGTCCAGAGCAGACTCCCCGTCCGGCGGTCGATGCGTTTGCCGCCGGACGTCACCGTCAGTTCCACGTCCTGTGATACGCCCGCCAGCGTCGCGTGAAACATCTTCGCATCGAGCACCAGCGGCACCAGCGCGGCGTAGGTTGGTGTCACAGTGTGACCCATCTGCCGAAGAATGTCCCATCCCGAGCCGTCGCTGCCGCTGCGGGGCAGAGATCGCCCGCCGGTGCTCACGATGACCCGCGAGCAGTACGTCACGCCCTGTGCGTGCTCGATACGAAATTGGCGGTCGGTTGCATCGGTGGTCTCGGCGGAATCCGGCGCAACGATGCGCGTCACCCGGCTGGAGGTTTGCAGCACGACATTCAGAGCCCGGCATCGTTCCAGCAGCGCCGACAGCACCGCCCGCGCGGTATTGGCGACCGGGAAAAGCTTGCCGGTCTCTTCCTGCCGCAATTCCACGCCCATGTCGGAGAACCAGCGGATGGTTGCCGCCACGTCGAACGCCGACATCACGTTGCGCACGATGTTCTGAGAACCGTTGAAATCCTGTGGCCGAACCTGGTGGTGGGTGACATTACACCGCCCGCCGCCGGCGACGAGGATCTTCGCGCCGAGTGTCTTGGCCCCGTCAAGCACGATGATGCGACGTCCGGGCGGGGCCGCCTCGGCGGCGAAGATTGCCGCGGCGAGCCCGGCCGCCCCGCCGCCAACGATCGCTAGGTCGGCCGTCTCGGTATTGTTCGCCGGGTCGTCCATCAGCGGACCTGCAACAGGATGAGCTTGAGATACTGCAATTCGCGGCAGACCAGCGGAAACGGATGATCCGCCGGCTGTCCGAACACGCCCAGGACGGTCGCCCGCCGCCGGGCTCGCGATACCGCGACCTCAGACAGTTCGAAGAACATCTCCGACGAGATATGGCTGGAGCAGGACGACAGCGCGATGATGCCGCCGGGCGCAACCACACCCAACGCCGACGCAAACAAGGTCTGGTAGCTTTGCGTCGCCTTCTCCACGTAGCGGGCGGCCGGCGCGAACGACGGCGGATCGACGATCACCAGGTCCCACGTTCGCTTCGCCGCGCGCGATTCTTCCAGGAACTGGAACACGTCGGCGGCAACCGCGTGGTGAGCGTCTTCGGGCAGATCGTTCAATCGCCAGTTCAGGCGGGCGTCTTCCGTCGCCGGCTTGGCCTGATCGACACTGGTCACGTCTGTAGCGCCGTTGACGCCGGCGTAAATCGAGAATCCGCCGGTGTAGGAAAAGAGGTTCAGCACCGTTCGCCCGCGGGCCAGGTCGCCGATACGGGCACGGTTGTCGCGCTGGTCGAAGAAAAAGCCGGTCTTCTGTCCGTCCACCAGGTTGGCGGCAAAGCGCTTTCCGTTTTCGAGGAACTCAACAGGCGCCGTCGGCGTCTTGCCGCGCACGGCGCGGCCGCGCGTCGGCGCATCGGACCGGAACTTCAAGTAGACGTTGGCGATCGAAAGTCGCTCGGCGAGCCAGTCGGCGACGGCATCCACATTCCAGAACGCCGAGGGCGCGTCGCCGTCCAGTTTCAGCACGGCGTGATCGCCGTACAGGTCGCAGGTGAGGCCGGGCAGGCCGTCCCCTTCGCCGCCGACGAGCCTGAAGCCCGTGGTCTTTTCATCGAACAGGCCATGGCGAAGCTCCAAAGCTGCATCGAGCTTGGCGAGCACCAGGTCGTCGTTGAGCTTCTCCCCGTCCACGCCGCACACCCGGACGGCGAGCGGACCGGCAGGGTCATACATCCCGAACGCGAGCAGCTTGCTGTCCTTGTCAAACACCACCGCCCGGCTGCCCACCGGCGCTGCCGGCAAATCTTTCAGCCAGTCGCGGAAGATCCACGGGTATCCCTGCTTAAGGACCCGCGTCCGATCACGGACCAGGCGAAGGCGAACGGGTTCCTGTTGTTCTGTTCGAATAAAGCTCATGGCGACGCGATCCGTGAAAAGCCGACCCTCGATCGCACCGCGTGGCGAAGGAGGCAGCGAGCATACGCGTTGACCCGATCGTCGCAACAGCGTTGACGCCCTGGTGATCCCTCGGATTGCATTCACCCACCCGAGCCGTTAGCGTCAGAAGCGTCCCATTCCCCAGCGACAAGGAGGTCGCATCATGTCCAATACCAAGTTCAATATCTTTCTGCTGGTCCTGTTCGGCGCGGCCATGCCCGCGGCGGTGGTGCTTTCGACAAACCTGGCCCGCAGCAGCTTCGAAAAGGTCAAGCTGCGTGATCAGACCATTACCGTGAAAGGGTACGCCGAGCGGCCGATCTCATCCGACCGCGCGGTGTTCTCCGCAGAAATCGGCGCCCGCGAGAAGGAACTCACTGCCGCGTACACCAAGCTCGAAGCCGACCGCGCCAAGGTCATGGCGTTCCTGGCGACCAAAGGGTTTGCCGGGGACCAGGTGCAACTCGGCCCCGTCGCCATTCGCACCCTCTACTCGCGCGACGCCAAGGGCAACCCCACCAATCAGATCGAACTGCACTCCGTCAGCCAGTCGGTGACGATCGCGTCGGCAACCGTCAAGTCGATCGCCGACGCCGCCCGCGACATCAGCACCGTCATCCGCGACGGCGTCGAGCTGTCGGCGTCTCCGCCGCAGTACAGCTACACCAAGCTCGATGACGTCAAACTTCAGATGATCGCCGAGGCCACCGGCAACGCCCGCCTGCGGGGCGAGGCACTGGTGAAGAATTCCAACAACCGCCTCGGGACGTTGCGCTCAGCCAGTCAGGGCGTGTTCCAGATCACGCCCGCTTTCTCGACCGAGATCTCCGATTCCGGCGTGAACGATACCTCGAGCATCGACAAGACGATCAAGGCGACCGTGACGATCGAATATGCCATCGAATGACCGGGTCGTGGCGTGGTGTTACTCCAGGTCCCCCACCAGCAAAATCGCCGCCGGGTAGAACGCCCGGCCGTCAAACCGCTCGGGCTTGTCGATCTTCTCGTTCCGCTGCGACAGGATCTTCGCCTTGTCCGGCTGGTCGGGATGGATCTCGATCTTGACGGTGTGGACGGCATCCGCGAGTTCGGTGCCGATCAGAAGCGTCGCCAGGCGGTGGTAGGTGCAGTAGGCATCAAACCGCGGCCGGGTGACCGGCGGCTTGTCGTCGATGGTGATCGTCACCTGCCCGCAATCGGGGCCGATGATGTCGTAGATCGCTGCCCGCGTGCCCTTGAACTTGAAGGCAATCGTCTGGCCCGGCTGATCGGCCTTGTGAAGCGTGCTGACACGGTTGGCAAACCGCTTGGCGATGTCATTCGACGCCGGCGTCAGCGCGACGACGCCTTCGGACAGCGTCGCTTTGGTGATGGGGATCATCTTCGCGTTCTCGTAGTTGTCGGCGGTCAGCGGGGCCTTGAGTTCGTGCTTGGCGGGTTTTCCGCTGGCTTTCTGAATCGCCGGCAGCGAGCGGATGATCGCCTTGAGGTAAAGCTCGTGACCGGTTTCGGGGAAGGGGTGAACGCCGTCGGGGGAGAAGACCATCTTCCCGCCGGCGGCCGCCTTCTGTTCGTCGGTTTTGGGCAGCGTGCCCTTCATGATCAGCTTCTGATCTTTGACGAGCCGCGCCACCTCCATGCCCATGTGGATGCTGGGTATGCCGTAGTGCTCGGCGACGCGTTCCATCACGCTGGCGGCGCGGGGGAAATTGCCTTCCTGCAGCGTGGGGACGAAACCATCGACCAGCGTATAGACGAAGCAGATGTCGCAGTCGGGCAGTGCCTTCCACGTCTGGCGGACGATGCCTTCCATGCAGCGGAAGATCTGACCCGGCTCCGCCCCGCCGTCGTTCACGGCAAACTCGACGAACAGCAGATCGGGCTTGTGAACCAGCACGTCCTGCTGCAGGCGGAAGACACCCAGATCCGATCCGGTGCCGCCGATCGCCGCGTTGATCTCTTCGAACTTCGCCTTGGGGTAGGTGTCGCGGAAAAGGGCGAGTGTCTTGGGTCGCCAGCCCGCTTGTGCGGTAATCGACCCGCCGAAGTAGGCGATCTTCAGGCTCGCGCCGTCGGTCGCGGCCTTAGCAAAGAAGTTGGGCAGCCCCGCGCGCGGCTTGCATTCCACGGCCTTGGCGAGCGGAAAATCCGCCGACCTGGCAAGAGAGGACACGGCCAGGACGGCGAGCGCGACGAGCGGGAAGAGGCGTCGATTCATAGCGGTATTGCAATGAGAGGATGGCTCTTTCGCAAGTCGAGGGAAGAGAGATCACCACGGAGGCACGGAGACACGGAGGGTAACTTGGCGAACAGCGCCAACCTGTCATTCGGAGGGCGTGTGAGTTTTTGAAGAGCCGCGCACGAAGTAGGCGGAGTTTGATCTGAGACCGACTGTTCCCACTTACTTCGTGCGCAGCTCCTCAAAAACGCATTCGCTCTCCGGATGACAGGTTATGCCACTCGCCGAATTGCCCTCCGTGTCTCCGTGCCTCCGTGGTGGTCCCCATCTTTTGCGGTCTTCCCCGGCCCCCCGCAACCCAGGTTTCTCCGCCCGGCTAATAGCGGACGTGGTGAATATTTTCACCGAGACAGACGGCCAATTGTCGATAGAATACGCTAGGTATGTTCGACGAACTGGGCTCTGCTACGCGTCTGACACGTCACGACCGTTCTGCTGCATCGCTTCGCCTCTCCTACCTCCCTGGGCCGGAACGTGGCCTCTTTCGCATCGGACCCGGAAAGTAAACACGGGGTCCTGTCAGGCCCAATTCAGGAGACATTCCATGGGCAGCAAGTTGTATGTCGGTAACCTCAGCTATAACACGAGCAGCTCGGATCTCGAGCAGCTCTTCGCCCAGCACGGCACCGTGCAGAGCGCTGAGATCATCTCCGACCGTGATACCGGCCGCAGCAAGGGCTTCGGCTTCGTGCAGATGGGTTCGGACGACGAGGCCCAGGCCGCGATCGACGCCCTCAACGGCCAGGAAGTCGACGGCCGCACCCTGACCGTCAACGTGGCCAAGCCCCGCGAAGACCGCCCCCGTGGCGGTGGTGGTGGTGGTGGTGGCGGCTACGGTGGTGGCGGCGGCGGTGGCCGTGGTGGCTACGGCGGTGGTGGTGGCGGTCGTAGCGGCGGCGGCGGTGGCCGCGGTGGCTACGGCGGTGGTGGTGGTGGCGGCGGTGGCCGTGGCGGCGACCGCGGTGGCCGCGATCGCTACTAATCCAGCCTTTCGCTGAACCCCGATCTCAATTCAAACGCCCGCGGACGAGACCTCGTCCGCGGGCGTTTTCGTTTCCCCGTCACTTCAATCACGCCTTGCCCGGTATTGCCGCATCGGCGCCCCGGTGAATCCACGACCTTGGCAAGAAACATCAAGCGTGATCTGGACGGCGAGCAGACAATTGCAGTATCGTGCTCTGCGTACTGGATTACACGCTAACCGCGCCCCGTGAGAAGGACAGATACATGCCGCAAAGCCAGAATGCCGACGCCGTCCGTACGATCGAAGCCCTCGAACCGCGCCGCCTTTTTGCGGCGGGACAGCTTGATACATCGTTCAGCGGCGACGGCCTACTGGATACCGACGTCATCGATGCTGCCGTTCAGGCCGACGGAAAGATTCTCACCGTCTACGCCAGAAACCTGACCCGGCTGAACGCCAACGGGTCGATCGATACCACCTTCGGAACCGGAGGCAGCCTCAAACTGCCCGTCACGCCGACGATTTGGGCCTCACACAATCCCGGTGTCGTCGCACTTCAGCCCGACGGAAAAATCGTCGTCGCCGCCGTCGACTACTCCGAACTACCAGTACCAATCAATGGACTGCGCGTCATGCGGTTCCTGCCCAACGGAAAGCTGGATACCTCGTTCGACGGCGACGGTGTTTTCAGTACTGATCAGGTCACTCAGCCTGGTCAGGTCCTGATTCAGCGCGACGGCAAGATCGTAGTGATTGGCGGAACCGAAAACGTTTTCTCGAATGATGATGTCTCGATTCTTCGCCTGACGGCCTCGGGCAATCGCGACGTCACGTTCGGCACCCCAAGCGTCGCACCCGGAGCGACGCCCGGCTTACGCACCGGCATTCGTTACGTGGGGTTCGGTGGAGAAGACAGCGGCTACGCAGGCGCGATCGATTACCAGGGAACGGCCACGACCAACCCTCGCTATGGGTACATTTCCGTTGTTGGTTACGCCGGGGGCAAGTTCGGTGTGGCCCGGTTGAAGGCCAACGGGGACATGGACAACAGTTTCAGCGACGACGGACGACTCACGCAGACGTTCAACTCCACCTACATCGCTGCCGCTGTTTCTGTCGTTCTGCAGCCCGGTGGAAAGGTCGTTGTCGCCGGCAAGCAGCAACACCCCAGCAACGGGAACCAGACGGCCAATGTCGTGCGGTACACGTCCGCCGGCGTGGTGGATACCACCTTCGGTTCCGCCGGCTTCAGGCCCATCGCGCTTCGAACCACCACCGACTCGTCCGAGGTCAGCATGGTGCAGACGTTCGGGGGCAAGCTCATGCTCAGCGGCGACTTCAACAACGCCGACCTTTACGCCATCACCAAAGACGGCCAGATCGATACCTCGTTTGGAAATGCGGGCGCCGCGCAACTCGGTACAGCCGATACGTTCGTCGGCGGGCGGCTCTACAACGCCCCCGGGAACAAGCTCATCTTTTCAGACGGCTTCGCGCGACTGGGCCGGGTTCTGGATCTCGGCCCCACCGTTGAACTTAGTACGATCGACTCAGTCGCGTCCGAAACAGCCGGCAACAGCGCGACGGTATTCGTCACGCGTGGGGAAAGGCTTCCCGTGGCGACGCGCGTCTACTTCAACGTGTCAGGGACGGCCAGCCGGCCGCAGTCGCGCACCGGCCCGATCGATTACGCCGGCCTGACGCCCAATATCGGTCCGCTCGACAACCGCTACTACGTGGACATCCCCGCGAATGAAACGTTCGCCCTGGTGACGATCACGCCCGTCAACGACACGCTCGTTGAGCCGTCTGAAACCGTCATCTTTACGCTCGCCGCCGACAACGCGTATTCGAACAACGCCGCCAAGTCGTCGGTCATGCTGCGCATCGATGACAATGACGTCGCACCGCGATCGCTTAGCGCCACCGCCGACACGTATGTGCAAAGCGGTGGGCAGTCCGGGACCAACTTTGGCGCGACCACGCCGCTCCAGGTGAAGAACGCGCCGCCGGCTTCCGGGCTCTACCGGGAGGCGTATCTCAAGTTTGACCTCAGCTCCGTGTCCACCGTCAGTGCCGCGCGGCTCCGCCTGTTCGGCTCGTTGAACAACACAAACGTTCCCAGCCTTCTGGCGCAGGTCTGCTCGTCGAGTTCAACCTCCTGGACTGAAGGCTCGCTGAACTACAACAATCGCCCGGCGGTATCGAGCACGGTACTGGCCAGCGCGACGATCGTCGGCACGACATCGGCGTGGTACGAGTTCGATCTCACGAACTTCATCCGCGCAGAAAAGCTGGCCGGGCGGAACATCGTGACGCTCGTGCTCCGCAACATCAGTCCGAATCCCGCGACTGATCCGTACATCCGCTTCAACTCCCGCGAAGCCGGCTCGAACAAGCCGGAATTGCTCGTCTCCTGATGTGAACCGAGACATTGCGCCTCGCTCATGACGACGGCCGGCAAGTCCGTCGCGGTTGTCCGTTGGTAAGTGCAGAACCGCATCGAGAGACGGTTTCCAACGGGCCCTTGACCCAACTCCGCACGAGTGTATACTTAACTAATTAGTTAATTAGTCGATTGGTTAACTTCGATGCCCGACACGCTCAGCCTCACCTTCGCCGCCCTTTCCGACCCTACCCGCCGGGCGATTCTGCATCGGCTTTCCAAGGGGGAGGCAAATGTCTCGGACCTGGCCCGACCGTTTGACATGAGCCTGCCTGCGATCACCAAGCACCTGAAGGTGCTGGAAAAGGCCGGGCTGATCAGCAAGAGCCGGGAGGCCCAGCGGCGGCCGTGCAAGCTCAACCCGGACGCGTTGAAGGTCGCGGTCGACTGGATCGAGCAGTACCGCGTGTTCTGGGAAGAGAGCTTCGACCGCCTCGACGAGCATCTGAAGTCGATCACCGCGAAACAGAACCAGAAAGGAAAGTGACATGCCCGCCAACCCGCCCAAGCGCCCCGCCGACCGCCCCGACGAACTTTACATCACCCGCGTTTACGACGCGCCGGTGTCGGCGGTCTGGGACGCCTGGACCGACACCGAGCAGGTCGCCAAATGGTGGGGGCCGCGCGGCTTCACGCTGACGACGCATAGCAAAGACCTCCGCGTCGGCGGGCACTGGACCTACATCATGCACGGGCCTGACGGCACCGACTACCCGAACAAGACCACCTACTACGAAGTCGAACCGGGCCGAAAGCTCGTCTACGACCACGGAGCCAGCGACGACCGCCCGCCGTTGTTCCGTGTGACCGTTTTCTTCACGGAAGAAGACGGCAAGACCCGCATGGACATGACCATGTCCCTGGCCACGCCCGAGGCGGCGACGGAGATCAAGAAGTTCATCAAGAAAGCCGGCGGCGAAGCGACCTGGGACCGGCTGGCCGAGTACCTCGGCAAGGAACGGGCCGGCAAAGAGCTGTTTGTCATCAACCGAACGTTCTCAGCGCCGATCGAGACGATGTTCGAGGTGTGGACCAACCCCGATCACTTCTCGCAATGGATTCCGCCGACCGGCTTCACGATGAAGTTCATCCGCGCCGACATCCGCCCCGGCGGCAGTACGTTCTATGTGATGACCGGCGGCAACAACCTCACCATGTACGGCCGGGCGCACTACATCGAGATCGCCAGGCCACACCGGCTTGTCTACACGCAGGAGTTCGTGGACGAGCAGGAGAACATCAGCCGACATCCGCTGGCCCCCACCTGGCCGCCGGCGATGCTGACGATCGTGACGTTCACCGAGGAAGGCCCGGACAAGACCCGTGTCACGGTCGAGTGGCAGCCGCACGGAAATTCGACCGCCGAGGAGATCGCGACATTCGTGCAGTCCCGCGCCGGAATGACGATGGGCTGGACCGGCTCGTTCGACAAGCTGGAGGCGAAGTTGGCGGCGAGGTAGGGGCAGACGGCGTCTGCCCGCGGCCCATCGGCACTGGCGGCTTGTGTGTTTCCAACAACGCTCGTTTGCGCCGACGGCGGCACCTGCCTACAATCGCGGGCAATGGCTGTGATCGCTATTTCTGGGCCCAGCCGTGCAAACGTAATTGTGTTTGTCCCGTCACACGTGTTCTGGAGTCGTTATGAGCCTTCAATCCGTCGCGAAGCAGTTCGTTGATCTGTGCAACCAGGGGAAGAACTTCGACGTCATGCAGACGATGTACGCCCCCGACATCGTCTCGGTCGAAGCCAGCGGCAACGAGACTGCCGGGCAGGAAGCGGTCATCCAGAAGTCGAAGAACTGGGCCGCCGGGCTGACGCTGCACGGCGAGAAGGTCCGCGGGCCGTTCTTTAATGGCCCCAACCAGTTCGCGGTTCATTTCACGTTCGAAGTCACGCCAAAAGCCACCGGCCAGCGCGTGACGCAGGAAGAGGTGGGCGTGTATACGGTGAATGCCGCCGATAAGATCGTCCGCGAGCAGTTCTTCTACGAAGGCAACTGGTGAATCGGAGAAGGGTCGCCCGCGGTCAGCGTGCGGACGGCGGCAGAAGAGGACGATGAGGCTCTTGCGACGACTACTCATCGCGTGCTGGCTTGTCGCGGTCGGTGCCGTGCTGCTCTTCAATGTCCGCCTCTATTGCGCGTCGCCGCTGGCACGTCATCCGTCCGAAGCGCCACCGACACTGGTCGCTCAATTGGCGGCCAACCGCGCGGCCCTTGATGCGGGCTCGCCGGCACAGATGCAGAAGCTGTTCCCCGAAGGCTTCTACTTCAGCTATGTGTTTCACGGGCTGACGTGGGTCGAGCTCGCGATGCGCGATCCATCGCATACTCGGCAGGCGATTGACGAAGCCGTCGGGTGCCTGGCACAGCTCGAGTCGCCCGCAGGGCGCGAGCCGTTCCCGCCGAACCTGCCGCCGGAACGGGGCATGTTCTACTCGGCGTGGAAGTGCTCCTTGCGGGCCGGCATCGTCGTGCTGCAGCAGGGACGCGATCCGAACCAGCTTCGCGATCTGCAACGGGATTGCGATGCGATCGCCGCGACCCTAGGCAATTCTAAAACGCCGTTCCCGCCGTCGTACGAGAACGCCGCTTGGCCGTGCGACACATTGCCGGCGATCCACGCGCTGGCGGCTTATGACCGCGTCACGGGGGAGAATCGCTATCGCGACGTCATCGCGGTCTGGCTCAGTGCCGCTCGCAACCGGCTCGACCCGGCGACCGGCCTGTTCCCGCACACCGCCGGCCTTCCGGACGGCCAGCCCGGCAGCGTGGCGCGGGCGACATCGCAGGTCGTCATCCTGCGATATCTCCCTGACATCGATCCGGCGTTTGCCAGGTCGCAGTACCAGACCTTCCGAGACCGCTTCGTCACCACATTTGCTGGCGTGCCATGCGTGTTGGAGTACCCGTCGGGGATCGAAGGGCCGGGCGATGTCGATAGTGGCCCGCTGATTTTCGGCCGCAGTCCGTCCGCGACGGCGATGATGATGGGCATCGCGCAAATCTACGGCGACCTGCCCCTGGCCGATGCGATCGCGCAAGCCGGGGAGACGGTCGGAATGCCCTGGACATCGGAAGGCCAGAAGCGCTACATCGGCGGTCAACTTCCGATCGGCGACATCATCGTCGCGCACGCGCACGTCACCCGCCCATGGTTCGCCGGCCAACAGCACGAGCCTGACGTGAAGTACGCCGTCTCGTCGCTGTGGCGATGGAAGACCCATGCCTTGTCGATGGTGGTGCTGCTACCGGTGATTCCGTTCGCGATTCGCCGACTGCGACGTAAGCGCAATCACTCGCCAACCCACCCGCCCGGGTAGCCCTCTGCGACGGTTGTTCTCGGGTCACTACGACCAGTTTCGTGCTGGACTTTATACGTCCGTACAATATACTAACATGCATTGAGAATAGCAAGGGTTTTCTGCGGCGATTGAGCACCGCCAGAACTGTTACGTCGGATCAGGCAAAGGGATCGCGACGTGTCGGGCGACCAACTGCGCTGGATCTCGGGTTCGTTTGGCAAAACGCCTCGGGTTCGTTTGGCGGAGCGGCTTGGGTTCGTTCGGCGGTCCGAGGTGCGAACGTCGGACGGCGATCGCCACGGGCAAGCGAATACGCTTGCCCATGCCACCCAGTTGTCGCGCCGCGTCGTCGCACGGCCAGCGCCGCTTTCTCGGGTTCGTTTGGCGTACCTGGTCGCGGTCACCCGGCTCATCCGCCGGTCGGGAATGTGACCTCGAGCCAGACGCAGTCGGACAGTGTTTTGATCGTCGGCTCGTTCATCTTGGCAGGAAGGAGGACTGTTTCGCCTTTGCCGATGGTCGTCACCGGGCCGCCTTTAACGCGGATCTCGGCCTGGCCTTCCATCATCATCCAGACGACCGGAACGTCGTACGGGATGGGTTCCTGGACGCCTTCGGTGAACCGCACTTTTTCGATCTTGAAGTACGGGCAGTCGACCAGCTTGCTGACGGTGGTGTGCATGCCGCCGACGTGGCTGCGCTCCTGCTTCGGCTCGGGCTTGCCGCTGAAGTCGATGCATTCGAGCGCCTCAGCGACGTGTAGCTTGCGCGGCTTGCCGGTCTCGGCCTCGATGCGGTTGAAGTCGAACACGCGGTAAGTCGTGTCGCTAGGCGTCTGCACCTCGGCGACGAGAATGCCGGCGCCCAGCGCGTGAACCGTGCCGCTGGGAAGGAAGTGGCAGTCGCCGTCTTTGACCGCGATCGCCTGGATCATCGATTCAACGATGCCGGCTTCGATGCCGCGTTCGAACTTCTCGCGCGAGACATGGGGCATGAGCCCTTTAAGGATGCGCGACCCGGGATCATGCTGCATGACGTACCAGGCCTCGGTCTTGAGGTACGCGCCGGGGTGGCTGCTGGCGTAGGCGTCGTCGGGGTGGACCTGGACCGACAGGTCTTCCTTGGCGTCGAGGAACTTGATCAGGATCGGGAACTGCCCGGTTGTCGAGCCCGCGACCGGCAGCAAGTGGACATCGCCATGAATCGCGACGCCGAACTCTTCGATCAGCGAGTGCAGCGACCGCCCGGCGAGCGGGCCGTTGGCGACCTCGGCGCTTACCCACCCGGCCGACTTGTCCACCACACCGGGCGGAAAATCGAACAGCTCCCAGCTTTCGCCGATGGGCTTGGGCGATGGAAGGGTTTTGCCGAGGATGGTTTCGAACTTTCGGCCGCCCCAGATCTTCTCGACGAAGCGGGGTTTGAACTTCAGGGGATAAAGCGCTGTCACGGGGAGTCCTTATGGGTACTGAGATGAAAGTGCTGAGTGCTGAGCACGGATATCTGAGGGCGAAGCTTCACTCAGCACTCAGCACTCTCGTCTCAGCACTCTCAAAAGGTGCATCTTCTTCATCGGCAAAATAGCGTTAGCCTTGGCGCGGGAAACATTTTGTATCAGGCGTTTGCCGTCGCAACTCCTTGACCTGCCGGAGGCTGCCGACATGGGTAAACATCCTTTCCTAACCCCTCCCGTTGCAACGGCAACCGGTTCCGATAACCTCCGGTCTCAGGAGGTCGCGGTACCCGCGCGGCCGGGCGCACGGAGGCGACGTCAACCTCATTCCCGCCGGCCAGCCGACCGCATCTTCCGCCCAGGCGATCACCCATTCATGACTGCATCCAACGGCCACGTCAACGGTCATTCGAAAACCTTCGTTGTGGATACGAATGTCCTGCTCCACAACCCCAACTCGATCTTCCTCTTCGCCGACAACGAAGTGATCATTCCGTTTGACGTCATCGAAGAGCTGGACAAGTTCAAAACCGGCACCGACGACCTCGGCCGCAACGCCCGTTCGGTCATCCGTCATCTCGACCGGCTCCGCGACAGCGGCAACCTTGCCGAAGGCGTAACCCACCCCCACGAGCCCAAGGGCCGCATTCGCGTCATCCTGGAAGAATCGCAGCAGCTCTTCCCCGGCCTGACGCACAACAGCCCTGACAACCGCATCATCTCATGCGCGCTGGACCTGAAGAAACAGGGCAAGCACGTCATCTTCATCACCAAGGACATGAACGCCCGCATCAAGAGCGATGCGCTGGGTCTGGTGGCCGAAGACTTCGAAAACCAGAAGGTGGATTTCGACCGGCTGTACACCGGGTATCGCGAGATGTCGGTGTCGTCGAAGGTGATCGACAAGCTCTTCACCGACAAGCTGGCCCGGGTCGATGCGCCCGACCTGCTCGCCAACGAGTTCGTGTTGCTGAAAGACCAGGAAGACCCGAACCATACGGCGCTGGCGCGTTACAAGGCAGACATCGGCGCGCTGATCCCCGTACGTCCCCGCCGCGGGCCGATCTTCGGCATCATCCCGCGCAATCTGCAGCAGACGATGGCGATGGACCTGCTGCTGGACGACAGCGTGAAGCTCGTCAGCCTGATCGGCTCGGCCGGCACGGGCAAGACGCTGCTGGCGATCGCCGCCGGCATGACGAAGGTGCTCAACGAAGGCGTCTACACCAAGCTGCTGTGCGCCCGGCCGATCATGCCGTTGGGGCGCGACATCGGCTTCCTGCCCGGCGACAAGGACCAGAAGCTGACGGCCTGGATGCAGCCGATCTTCGACAACATGGGCTACCTGCTGAGCAACCGCCTGACCGCCGGCGACGGGCAGGAACACGGCAAGACCCACGCGGCGGCACTGCACACGGTTGAACAGCGCATCCAGCAGCTCATGGAAGCCGGGCAGGTGGTGCTGGAGCCTCTGACCTACATTCGTGGTCGAAGCATTCCGCACCAGTTCATGATCGTCGACGAGAGCCAGAACCTGACCCCGCACGAGGTGAAGACGATCGCCAGCCGGGTGGGCGAAGGCACAAAGCTGATCCTGACCGGCGACCCGACGCAGATCGACAACCCGTACCTCGATGCATCGAGCAACGGATTGTCGTTCCTGGTCGAACGACTAAAGGGCAAAGGCCTCGTCGGCCACGTGACGCTCGCCAAGAGCGAGCGAAGCGAGCTGGCGAGTTTGATCACTGCGGAGTTGTAAGATTCAAACGGCACCGACTGGGCGTGAGTCGGTCGACAATCTTTCTGGAATCGGCCTGAAAAACGCGCATATAATGACGTCATGGTCGCCCGGGAAGCCGAACAACTTCTGCGTCGTATGACGCGAGCGGAGAAGGCGCAACTACTGACCCGAGTTGCAGCCGACTTGGCGATGGAGCCGGAGCAGCCGGCGACCCCGGTTGCGTCGGCCATTCGGAAAACACCAGGCGTGGCTGGTGGCGACGCCTGCATTCGGAACACGCGGATTGCGGTTTGGACCCTCGTCCAACTCAAGAAATTGGGTCGAACCGAAGCGCAATTGCTGGCCGATTTCCAGGGCCTTACGCGTGACGATCTGGATGCGGCTTGGACGTACTACCGGGACCATACGTCCGAGATTGAAGAGGCGATTCTGGCCGAGGCGCGGGAGGGATGATTGGCCCGGTTCTACTCCAATGAGAACTTTCCATACCCTGTCGTTCTGGAACTTCGTCGGCTCGGTCACGATGTTCTGACCTCGATGGAGGCGGGGCAGGCAAACCAGGGAATCCCGGACGATCAGGTTGTGGCTTTCGCCACTCGGTCTGATCGTGCGGTGTTGACCCTCAATCGAAGGCACTTTCATCGCGAGCATGCGCGTTCGATGGATCACGCGGGGATCGTCACTTGCACGACCGACGCCGACTATCTGCAGATGGCGCGGCGCGTTCACGACGCCGTTAATAGGATCCCAAATCTTCACGGACAACTGGTCAAGATCACTCGCCCGGGTTGATCGAATTTGGATCCGACTGCAGGTGAGGTGTACCGGTCCGCACCGCGGACACGGGTTGGCAGTGCTGGAAGCCCGCGTCAAATTTGTCATCCATTGCGGCCGGTCATACGTATGGGTCTGCATCGCCGCCGATGAGTGCGGCTGCCCCTCTTCTATCTGGAAGGAGCATCGCGATGCGCCCCCGATCGATTCGTTCGCTTGTGGTCAGCGGCCTGGTTCCGGTCCTTGCGGCGTCGGTGCTGCCGCTGGCCGGCGGCTGTCAGAACGACAAGTCGGACGCCATGTCCGACAGCAAATCCATGACCCCGAAGATGGCCGAGAAGTCGCTCTACGAGCGGCTCGGCGGCGAACCGGCGCTGACAGCGGTCGTCGAAGATTTTGTCGGCCGAACCGCGGCCAACCCGAAGGTCAACTTCTTCCGCAAGGGCACCGACATGGAATGGAAGCCTTCTGGTGAGCAGGTCGCGATGCTCAAGAAACACCTGGTCACGTTCATCGCCGAGGCGACCGGCGGCCCCAAGGCGTACAAGGGCCGCGACATGAAAAGTAGTCACGCCGGCATGAAGATCACAAACGCCGAGTTCGACGCGCTCGCCAGCGACCTGGCGGCGTCGCTCGACAAGTTCAAGGTGCCGGCGAAGGAGAAGGGCGAGCTCATGGCGATCGCCGCCAGCACGCGCGGCGCGATCGTGGAGAAGTAGGTTCGGCATTGCGGACCGGGGGCAGTTCGCGTGCTGTCGGTCCGCAGTGCGGACCCTACCGGACTGTCCCCTGTTATCTTCCGTTCTCTTTGCTATGGACTTTGCTTCCAAGAATTTCGCCCCTCGCGATCCCACCACTCTTGCCACGTCGCTTTGTCTGCGCCGAACGACTGGCCGGTGATCGCGCGTAGCGTTTCGGCGATGTTCTGGCGGAACATCGCCGGAGAGTAGGCACGCTTCCAGTCAGCCTTCTGTTCAAATTCCGCGTCGAAACAACCTATCAGTCCCTCAACCGCGGCCTGATGCTTGTATACCGAGAGCACGGTGATTGCCTGGTTGACCACCGCTCCGGAAGGATCAGTCTTTATGGCTGTGATCAGGTGCGGGATTGCCGCCGGATCGGGACGATCGCCGAGCCGCCAGACCATGCCGCGGCGCTCGAACTCGCCGAGCGAGCGATCGGCGAGGAATTCGCAGTATCGCGGCGTCGGGTCCTTTTCCTTGAGCGTCACGATCGCCACCCTCGCGGCCCAGATCGCGGCCTTGTCGAGACCAGTGTAATACCCGCCTTCATGAAGCACGTGCGGACGAGTCACCACGTCTTCCAGCGCAGGAACGGCGGCCACGTCTCCAAGCTTCTCGACCGCTTCGATGATGTCGCGGCGGCGCAGGTGGGTAAGAAGCACTGGGAGTGCTTCGCGTGCCTTGAGCCGTGCCAGCGCATTCGCAGCTCGCTCGAAGATCTCTGCCTTCTCGACCGAGCGTTTGAGCACCGCCAATAGCGGCGCAACGGCGCGCTTGTCGCCAATGGCTACCAGGGCGAAGATCGCGCCCCGCGAAGGGTGCTCGCCGTCGAGCATTTCAATCAACGTGGGCACGGCATCACGATGCTTGAACTCTGCAAGCAGGTATGGGAAGTCAGCATCCTCGTCAGCGTGGTAGCTGATCGTGAGGGGCTCTGCAGAATCATAGTGGTGATCGGTCACATGACGTCGGTCCCGCAATGCGGCGATCATGAGCTGTGCGAGCCAGTGCGGAAGGTGATCGGAATCGCCAGACGCAACGACTCGCAGGGCCGAGTGCGCGTTGCGAACTTCCTCGTAATCCGTCAGTTTCATCGCTTCCAGAAGCTGGAGCGCGCCCGCCCGGCTGCCGAAGCGCGGCTATGGCCGCCAAGTATAGCCTTGTCACCGGCTCCTGTTCGTTGTGCATTCGACGCTCAATCTCAGACCGCACGGAATTATGCTCGTAAAGCGTGAGTCCACGATCGAGACGCCAGTTTGCCCGCGAGAGGTCGTCGACTTGCGATTTGTTAGGCGACCCCGACATCGAGATCCCTTTCCCGGGCAGCTCGGGCGAATGGCCCACGAATTGGGGAAACTGATCCGGGAACGGAAGCGATCCACGAATCTTCGCGAACGCGCCGTCGAGCGTGATCATGTTCCGCGGCGTGGTGGACAGTTCCCCTGCCCATGCATTCACGTCGGCGACTGACTTGGCCACCTTCAATGTCACGCGAATGTTCGACGCTTCCGCCAATGCATCTGTGCCCCAACCCTGAAGCAGAATCACGACCGACTCCAGCGGACGAATGGTGATGGGCGGCGGGAGCCGGTCTTTGTCGCCGGTTCCGCCGACGCCGGGCCGCGTCGCGGCGTCGGCCATGACCTCATCCCTGGACCAGGGCGTTCGCTTCCATTTCCCGCTGCCGACTTTGCAGATAAGCCGAAACGGGACTTCAGTGCCTCTATAGGAATTCCCGCGGGGAATGGCGATGGGTTTGGAAGAGACGTTCTTCACGCGAAGCAGGACGCGAATGCCGGTGCCTCCCCAGTTCGAGTCGTCGATTCGCGCCGTCAGGCCGTTGACCGCGGGAGGAAAGTCGGGTTCCGCCGGCCGAGACGCCGAATGCTGAGTGGCTGCCGCCGCGTCGGGGAAGGCTTCGTGGATCAGGCGGGACAGACGCTCAAACTCGCCGGGGCCGCCCAGCATCGGAATGTCACGATTCAACTCGCGGACCTTGGCATCCCGCTGATGCGCGCGACTTTCCGCGTCAATCACTACACGCTTCCCACCAGGCTCCGGCTCGACGGTGTCAGGGTTGCCAATCGCCACAGCGGTCGGTTGAGTGGCTGGGCGCTCGTCGTGGCCAACTGCACTACGACAGGATGGTGCCGCGATCCCGACCATGGCCAGGACAGACAATGCGATCGCAAATCGAAGGTGAGGGTGCATTTTCGCCGCCCTGAAAACTGCTTTCCTACTGCACCCTCGCGGCACCAATTCGTCGGCGACCGCTAGAGGAACTACTCGCTACATCACTGCTTTCAAGAGCCATCCGCCCAGAAGCAGGAACGCAACTACGGCGACGAACGCAGGCAGTCCGAGGATCGGCTGTCCTGGGTTCAGCGCGGCAGAAGTTAGAATGTACGCTACATACCCGACGGTCGCCCATACGACCGAGACACCGAAGGACCAACCCAAATCTTCCGCCCGCGAGACATCGTTCGGGCGACCCAGTGACATTCCACCGGCTATCAGTTGAATCACGAACAATAACGACAAGTCACCGACGGGACGAAGCACCGCGCCTGCGAGCAACGCCCATGCGATCACACCGGCCGTCTGAAACGCCAAAGAGACGAAGTAGATACTCTGGACGATCCTCGTCATCAGGAATCCCTACTGCACCATGCCCTTGGTCAGCCTCAGGAAGACATCCTCCAGCTTCAGCTTCTCCGGGTGAATGCTGTCGATGGAAATGCCGCCGGCGACGAGTCGTTCAGCGAGGAAGCCGTGGTGCTGGTCGGGATCGTGCAGGACGACCGACAGCGTGGTCGTGCCGGGCGCGGGCATGCTGCCGGGGACCGGGGCGGCGAGTTCGGCGCGATCGACCCGGCCGTCGGATTTCAGTACGCCGATCGCCCGCTCGGCGTCGCCCATGATCGTCACGCTGATAATCGGGTGTGCCCGCGCGCGGTCCATCAGTTCTTCAACCGTACCCTGCACGATCATCTTGCCGCGTTCGATGATCCCCAGCTTGTTACAGAACTCGCCCAGCTCCGACAGGATGTGCGAGCTGATGAGAATCGTCTTGCCGAGCCGCTGCAGTTCCTTGAGCAGTTCGCGAATTTCGATGCGGGCGCGGGGGTCCAGGCCGCTGGCCGGCTCGTCCAGCAGCAGTACCGGCGGATCGTGAATCAGCACGCGGGCGAGGCTGAGCCGCTGCGTCATGCCGCGGCTGAGGGAATCGACCAGCGCATCGCGCTTGTACTTGAGGTCCGTCAGCTCAAGCACCTGCTCGACCGTACTCTTGCGCTGCTTGCGTGGAATGGCGTAGGCGCTGGCGAAGAACTCGAGGTATTCGCTGACTTTAAGGTCTTCGTAGACGCCGATGAAATCTGGCATGTAGCCCACCTGACGTCGGACAAAGTCGCCATTGCCGGCGACGGCCTTGCCCATGACCATCGCACTGCCGCTGGAGGGCTCGAGCAGCCCGGCGAGGATTTTCATGGTGGTCGATTTGCCCGCGCCGTTGGGCCCGATGAACCCGAAGACATCTCCCGCGGCGAGTTCGAGATTGAGCGAGTCCAGAGCGCACAAAGCACCATACCGCTTCGTGAGATTCTGCGTACTGATTGCCGGCGGCGCAGAGACGGCGACGCCGGGCTGCCCCGGCATCAATGCGGGCGGCGTTGCGTCCATGGTCGCGATTGCGACGTCTGTCGACTCTGGCCCAGGCGCTTCGTTCATCGCTTGTCCCGTCAGTTGGCTGATTAAGTGATTGGCTGCTCAAAGATGGCGAGACCCGCGATCGCCTCGCCATGCCTACTTCTCTGCGGCGGTCAGCCGCACCAGTGCACGAACGACCGTGTCGTGCCGCTCGATCGCCGGCTCATTTCCACGAAGAACCACCGGGGGCCTCGGGTTATCGACGATGGCATAGATCACGGCATGGGTGCCATCGCTCACCGCCTCGTCGGCCCGCGCCGCCCGCCGCCCGGAAAGACCTGTCGCAAGCGCCCAGACCGAGCCCGGGTCGGGAGGAGGCGTTTCGCTGTAATAGCGGGCGTTTCCACCGGACCCGTCGGTCGGCGTCATCGAAACGGCCTTGACGACGCCGTCAATCTCGACCGTTTTGCCTGGATCGACACGCTGGATGAGCGGCAACATTCGCGTGAGCTTGATATGGCGCGTGTCGCCGCGGCTGTCGCGATAGGCCGAATCTTTTTCCGCCAATGGCACCACCGACGGCGGACCAGCAGCGTCGGCCACGTAACCCTCGCGGACAGCAATGCGAATATCCTTCAGCGGTTGGCCGGACCGATTGGCGATCGTTCCGCTGACCCGCCAGTCCGACCCGACAGGCCGGCATCGCAGATCGGCCTTGATGAAGGGCTCGCCGGCGACCAGGTTCTCGCCTCGCAATGCCCGCATGTTCCAGACGTTGATCGTCATTTCCTGCGGCTGGTTGCCCTCGGTCGTCTGGCGGAACGGGACGTCCAGCTTCATTCCCCCGCCGCCGTACGAATGCATCGCCGAGGCTGGCTCCCACCAACCGGTCGGGGGCTGTAGCGTCGGGATGGGCTTGCCGTTGGCGTCGTCGCGGGTCGGGGCTGCGTCGATGTAGTAGTCGGTCGTGCGCGGGGAATAGATACCCGCAAGCGTCGTCCGCGCCACGACCTGATCGCCGGCCTGGTCGATCAGCGTTACCGTGCGATAGTGCAGATCGCCGCTCTTGAAAACCTTGCCGATGAACAGCGCGCCGACCGTGATCAGCCCGATCCAGCCTGCGGTCGTCACCCACGTCCAGGGCTGGCGTCCGAGCTTGCGGAGCACAAACCAGTCGACCGGACCGACGACGGCCATCATCCCCAGCACCACCCAGACGACGTACGAGAACCCGAACCGCCCCGCCCCCGGCACATTCGCCAGGTGATCCTGAAGGTCCGACATCGCACCCTGCTGGAGCTGCGAGGCCGGGTCGAGCGCGTAGTAGCCGTGGTTGCTCTGGTTCCTCGCTTCCGAGTCGAACACGCCTTTCAGCAGCGCTCCGTGCAACAGCTTTGCGCCGTCGGACCGATCGAACAACAGCTCATTGATGTTGATGGGTGCGACAACAACCCTGCCAAAGCCGTGGTCGCGGGCATAGGCAGTCAGCTTGGCGCCGGCGGCGTCTTCGGGCATCAGGTCGATCGCTTCGGCGTCGGCGGTCGGGGAGAGGGCAAAACCCATCATCCCTTTAAACCGATCCCCCAGCCCTGCTTTGATGCGCTGCTGGTCGGTGAACGCGTAGTTCTTCGGCCCGCCCACCCGGCACGGCAGGATGCGCCCGATCGGGCTGTCGGCTGGGGTCGGCGTGTCCGACGGCCACAGCAGCAGCATGCCGCCGGTCCGCACCCAATCCGCGATCGCCTGCTGGCGCGACGGCTCGATCGTGTTCAGGTCGGCCCGGTTCAGCACGAGCAAGTCCAGCGGGTCGTACCCCACCGGCTGGTCGGGTAGCAGCTCCGGCCTGATGCCGGCGTACCGCATGGGAACACCGACATTCTGCTCGAAGTTGGCCAACCGAAGATTCGGCCCGGTCACGCCGACGAACTTCTGCTCCGCTGACAGCGTGTTCTCGTAAGCGTTGGTGCCGCTGTCCGGGTCGGCCGGCCAGCGGGCAAGTAGCTTTCCCGAGTCGGCATCACGGAGTACGACGACCGGCGGATCGCCGTAGCGCTCACTCGCGGGTGCGTACAGGATGACAGTCGTCGGCTGCGGGCCCAGCGTGATGTACTGGCGCAGCCGCATGACGTAAGGGCCAGCCTGCGGGGCGTCGAACTCGATCAGGGCCTGCCGTGGTTTGATATCGGAAGCGGAGATGAAGATCGGCGTCCAGCGGCCGGTGCGGACGCTCCCATCCCAGCCAAAGCTGACGTCAAGCTGCGTCGCCGCCAGCGCCGGCGGAACAAGCCCGCCGACGAGCAGAAGGGCGAAAAGGTGCTTCAATCGGAGCAAAAGCCGCATAACGGTCCCCGTGGCCAGGTGCATGCTACGCGGGCGGATTGTAGAGGTCCGGCGTCCGCGCCGAAAGCGGCGCGGACAGCGGTCCTTTTAGGATCATCCGTTGGAGGCGTCAGGCGGTGCGCCAGAAGCGTCAGGCCCTGCCCTACTTGAACCAGATCGTGTCCGCGAGCCACTTGCCGTCGGTCAGGATGAGCGTCGTCAGTGTGCGGCCGTTCTTCATCTTGATCTTGGCTGTCTTCTTGGCGCCTTCGCCAGCGACGTCCACCGACGCGACCAAATCGTCGATTGTCATCTTCGCAGCGTTACCTTTGCCCTTTTCCACCGCTTCCTTGGTGATCTTTTCCTTCTGGCGTTCGGTGAAGTGCGCCTTGAGCTTGTCCACGTCGCCGGCCTTGAGTAGATCGAACTGCGTGGCGATCGCGGCCTTGACGTCAGCGGCGTCATCGGCGCGAGCCGGCGTGGCAAACGTGACGATGCTCAGGGCAATCAGGACCAGAGCGGAAATGCGGTGTGCGGACACCAAGCGCATGGAAGCCTCCCGGGAAGAGATGAGGATTGGGAATCGAACACGGAGGATCGCCTACGCGACCCTCCGTGCCGCATTCTCCATGCGCAATCGGCGATTCTCAATCGCAAAATCACATCGCGGCCTGCAACTCGCGCTCGTGCCGCGCCGCGACGGCGAAATCCAGAATGCCGTACATGGCGTACACATCGGCGGCCCGGCGGCAGGCCTCGGCGTAGGCCTCGGTCAGGTCACCCATCGGCAGCCCGGTCATGGCGATGAAGTCGCGCAGATCGTCGAACGTCGGCGCGAAACGCGACGCCTGCAGCTCGGGCGTCGCCCGGCGATACGCCCACTCGACGAAGTCTAATTCCTGGCCCCACCAGCCAACGGCCTTGGCCTTGACGACCTTCTGTACCGCCTGGGTCTGCTGAAGGGCGACCGGGTCGCCGAGTTCCGGCCAGATGTCGATGTACAGATAGTCGATCGGGGCGGGCCCTAGGTCGGCCGCAGTCAGTTCCATCATGTCGCGATGCAGGAAGCGGATCTTGTCGCCGCCCACCCACTTCTCGAAGCCGGCCCCTTTCCGGACGAGGTCGAACACCGCCGGGTCGCGGTCAACGGCGATGATCTCCGTGACCTGCGGAAGCAACGCGATGTTGAACAGGAACATGCCCATGCCCACGCCGCAAACCACGACCCTGCCGCGGGCGTGCTTCAGATGAAGGGCGTGGGATTCCCGTTCCAGACGCGAGGTGGACATCCAGATGTCACCGCCGTGGACGATATAGTGCCCCGGCGGCTCGACATCGAGGCCGCTGTAGTAGCCAAGTTCTCGCGATTCGGCAGGCTTTCGAACCAGTGTCCAGCCCCCAAACACACCGGACGTGTAGGCCGGCGACTGAGGGTACGGGTATTCCGGCGGCATTCCTGCCGCGGCAAGTTGGTGGGCGATCACTGGACTCCGAAAGAGGGACTGCGATAGACGACCTTCAGGCCGAGAATCGTGGGCACGGCTTTGTGGATGCCGTGCTGCATCAGGACTTGCGCCGCCGGGCCCCCGTCGGCCATCACCTCGTACGCGAGCTGAGCCGCGTCGCTCTTGGTCAGGTGAACCGACTGCGGTTCACCGCCGGCCTTCCTGAAGGCCGCGATCGCGACGTTAATGCGACTGGTGACGGTAACCTTCTCGGCGAGGATGCGACTGGGCTTGATCATCTGCGAGGGGGGAGGGAGAAATGCGTGGTCCTGACGAGTCAGACCTGGGCTGGAAAGCCGCTCGTTCACAACTTTCCAGCGGCATTCTAGCAGGATCGGCCGGGCGATTCGCCCCCGCGCGGGATTATTCGAGTGTCATCGACACTTACGCTACAGCGCGGTACGTTCACCAAGCAACCTGATCCTCATCGTTCGACCGCGCGATGACGCTCCTGCGCCTGACCAACATCTTCAAGCACTTCGGCGGCGTTCATGCGCTCAAGGGTGTCTCGTTCGAACTGCGGGCCGGCGAAGTCCACGCCGTGGTCGGCGAGAACGGCGCCGGCAAATCAACTCTGATCAAGGTCATTGCCGGTGCCCACCAGCCCGATGAGGGCACAATCGAGATCGCCGGCCAGACGATCGACAGGCTCGATCCGAAGCTCAGCCGGGAACTCGGCATCGCGGTCATCTATCAGCAGCCGGCGCTGTTTCCGGACTTGTCCGTCGCCGAGAACATCGGCCTGCGGCTGGATCGTGGCGGACCGTGGCGTATTCTGAACTGGCGGGAGCGCCATCGCCGGGCGGCCGAACTGCTTGCCCGCGTGGGTGCAGACATTTCCCCCTCGGCGATTGTCCGCGACCTTTCCATGCCCCGGCAGCAACTGGTCGAGATCGCCAGCGCGCTGGGCGGCGGCGCGAAGGTGCTGATTCTTGATGAGCCGACCGCATCACTGTCCGAGCGCGAGGTGGAGAACCTTTTCCGGGTCGTGCGTGAACTTCGCGCCGCCGGCGTCGGGATGATCTACATCTCCCATCGGCTCGAGGAACTCCCGCAGATCGCCGACCGCGTCACCGTCCTTCGTGACGGAAGCTACATCGGCACCGAAGCGATGGCGGACGTCGATCGCGCCAAGCTCATCCGCCTGATGGTCGGCCGCGAGGTGTCGGCGATCTACCCGAAGTCAAAGGCGAAACTCGGCGACGTCGTGCTGGAAACCGACCACCTCGGTTGCACAGCCAGCGGCGTTCGCGGAATCAACCTGAGCGTCCGGGCCGGCGAGATTCTGGGCCTGGCAGGGCTGGTCGGTGCCGGGCGAACCGAACTGGCCCGCATCCTCTTCGGACTGACCCCCGCCGACAGCGGCCGCATCGTGCTGCACAGCGAGGAGCAGGAGATTCGCTCGCCCGTCGATGCCGTCGCCAAGGGCATCGCGTACGTGCCCGAAGACCGCCGGCGTCACGGCGTCGTACTCGAACTGCCCGTTTCGGCGAACACCACGCTCGCGGTCCTCAAGCAGATCGCGGCCCGCGGACTGCTCAACTTCGGCAAAGAGCGCAGGATCAGCGAAGGCTTCGTCCGCCGGCTGGGCATCAAGACGCCATCGGTCGATGTGCCGGTCGGGCATCTGTCCGGCGGCAACCAGCAGAAGGTCGCGCTGGCCCGCTGGCTTGCGACCGATCCGGCCCTGCTGATCCTCGACGAACCGACGCAAGGCGTGGACGTCGGGGCAAAGTCCGAGATCCACCGGCTAATGGGCGACCTTGCGGCCCGCGGGCTGGCAATCATCATGATCTCGTCGGAACTGCCGGAAATCCTCGGCATGAGCGACCGCATCGCCGTCATGCACGCCGGCGAAATCGTCGGGCTGCTGAGCCGCGAAGAGGCGACGCAGGAGAAGATCATGGAACTGGCGCTGGGCAGCTCGACGGCGAATGCGTAGGAGATCAATGCGAACATCGAACATCGAACTCCGAACGCCGAACATCGAAGGAAGAGGGTCCGCGCACGGATCTGCATCCTGGTCATTCGGCGTTGGACGTTCGGCGTTCGGCGTTCGGCATTCGGAGTTCTCACAACAGCGTGATCCTCACCTCAAGTTAGCGAGGCGAGCATGACCCGCTACTTCCGCGAGCTCGCCGTCTTCGTCGCATTCGCTCTCCTGGCGGTGATCATGTTCATCGCCCGGCCGGACGTCTTCTGGGCCGAGTTCCGCAACACCTGGCTTTCGGCATCGCCGACGCTTGTGGTGGCCGTCGGGATGACGCTGATCATCATCTCGCGGCAGATCGATATCTCGGTCGGGTCACAACTGTCGGTCTGTGCAGTGTTGGCCGCGGTATTCGCCAAAGCGGGGTTGCCGATGCCAGTCGTCACGCTCGCAGCGATCAGTTGCGGTGCCGCGATCGGCGCGTTCAACGGCCTGTTTGTCGCGTTGTTTCGGCTTCCGTCCATCGTCGTCACGCTCGCGACGATGGTCATCAGCCGCGAGGCATTGTCGTGGGCAAGGCAGGGCGCATCGGTCCAGGGCCTTCCGCCGGGGTTTCAGTGGCTCGGCTTGCCCCAGGCCGGTGGAGAGATGGTCTTGATGGTGACGGCCGCGATCGTGCTCGGCGTTGCCGTCTGGGCGACGCGGTCGCTGGCGGCAGGACGCGCGCCCTACGCCGTCGGCTCGGACCTTGAAGCCGCCCGCTTGGCCGGCGTACGACCGAAGCAGGTGGTTTTCTGGGTGTTCGTCCTGACCGGCGCACTGGCGGGCCTGGCCGGCACACTTGAAGCGATCCGCCAGCCCATCGTCGCGACTAATCTCGGCAAAGACCTGGAACTGAAAGTGATCGCCGCCGTCGTCGTCGGCGGAACGGCAATCACCGGCGGGCGCGGCCGCATGCTCGGCACGCTCGCCGGCGTCGCCCTGCTGTCGATCATCGGGCCGGCCCTGTCGTCGCTCAACGTTCCGCAGGAATGGGAAAAAGCCGTCTACGGATCGATCATCCTGCTGGCCGTCGGGTCGGAGGTGTTGTTACGCCGAGACAAGAATCCGAACGCACAGCGGCTGGCGGCGGCATGACAAGCTGGTCCACGAATCAACACGAATGAGCACGAATGAAGACATCGAAGCTGATCCAAGCCTTTGCGATAGAATCAGACCAACGGGTGACATCTGACGGCCTTTTATTCGTGTCAATTCGTGTTCATTCGTGGACCGTTCTTCCTTCGTGAACAGCCTCGCAGGTGAAAGCTCGATGACGGTGTTCGCCTCTCAACCTCAAACCCTGCCGGGCGATACCAGGCCCGACTTCTCGCCTGCGCCCCAGCAGGTGGTGCTGGTGCTGGTACTGCTGTTCGAGGTCGGCATCTTCGGTCTGCTCGGTGAAAACTTCCTCTCGCTCGAAAACCTTCTCACAGTCCTTCGCCAGAACGCCGACCTGGGGCTGATCGCGCTGGCGCTGACGCCGATCATCCTGACCGGCGGGATCGACCTGTCGGTGGGTTCGCTCATGGGTCTTTCGGCCGTTGTCCTGGGCAAGCTGCACGATGCCGGAGTTCCACTGTGGCTGGCCGTCCCTGCGGTGGTGTTGATGGCGACCCTCTGCGGCGCGTTCAACGGGCTGCTCATCACCCGTGGGAAGATGCCGCCGCTGATCGTGACGCTGGGCACGTTCGCGTTGTTCCGCGGTGTGGCCGAGGGGCTGACACGCGGGCAGGGAAGCTTCGGCGGTTTTCCCGAAGGCTTCGTCGACCTGGGCCAGGGAACGACCCTCGGCCTGCCGACGCAGTTGTGGATCTTCCTCCCCGCGGCCGTGCTGTTTTACCTGCTGGTCCATCGCTCGACCGCCGGCCGGGCGCTGTCGGCGATCGGCTACTCGGCCGACGGCGCCCGCCATGCCGGCATTCGCGTCGATCGGCTGACGCTGTCGATGTACGCCTTGGCCGGCTTCTGTGCCGGCCTGGCGTCGATCATCTATGTCGCCCGGTTCGGCGAAGCGCGGGCCAACGCCGCCTCGGGGTTCGAACTCCAGGCGATTACGGCCGTCGTTCTCGGCGGAACGAGCATCTTCGGCGGGCGGGCCAGCATCATTGGCACCCTGCTCGGCCTGCTCGCGATCGCGTTCCTAGAAAACGGCCAGACGCTCGCCAGCGCGTCTCGCGAATTGACCGGCATTCTCGTCGGCGTCCTGCTGCTTTCGGCGGCGGGATTGGACTATCTGCAGAAACGCCGTGGCGCAGGTGTAACGCCTGCCGCAGCCGCGACGGCTGCACCACAAAAAGGGACCTCGGAGGACTTGGACATGCGGAACTCTCAACTCGCCGTGCTCTGCGCGGTGATCGTCGCCGCGGCGCTGATTATCGCCGGCGGCAACTACATGCTCGTCAACGCGATCAAGGGCGATCTGCACAACGCCCGTGCATCGGGCGGGCCCGGTAACGGCGGGACCGGCAAGAAGCTGACCATTGCGATGATGCCCAAGACCAAGGGCAACGCCTACTTCATCGCCTGCCAGAAAGGCGCCGAAGAGGCCGCGAAGGAACTGGGCATCGACCTGATCTGGGACGGCCCGGCGAGCAACAACGCCGACCCCGCCGCCCAGAACACGCTGGTCGAAACCTGGATCACCCGGAAGGTGGATGTCATTGCGGTCGCCGTCGAGAACCAGACGGGTTTGTCGACCGCGCTGCGCAAGGCACAGGAGGCAGGCATCAAGGTCGTCACCTGGGACGCCGATGCCGACGCCAACGCGCGATCCTTCTTCTGCAACCAGGCCACCCCCGACGGCATCGGCGACACGCTGATGGACCTGGCCGCCAAGACGATGAACAATGAAGGCGAGTTCGTCATCATCAGCGGCTCGCAGACCGCGGCAAACCTGAACCTCTGGCGCGACCGCATCCTGCTGCGTGTCAAAGACTATCCCAAGATCACCTGCGCCGAGGTCGTCTACTGTGACGACAACCAGAATATCGCCACCGATCTGGGCAAGCGGATGATCAACAAGTATCCGAACCTGAAGCTCATTCTCGGCAACTGCTCCCCCGCCGTTCCGGGCGGCGCTGAAGCGGTCAAGCAGTCAGCACGCCCGGGCGTGAAGGTCATCGGCGTAAGCCTGCCGAACGAGAACAAGAAGTACGTCCACGAAGGCGTTACCGCCGCGGTAGTGCTCTGGAAGACCGCCGACCTGGGCTACCTGACGGTCCACGCCGCCAAGGCGACGGCCGAAGGCACGCTCAAGCCCGGCGCGACCAGTTTCACCGCCGGCCGGCTAGGCGAACTGCGGATCGACGGCACAAGTATCATCCTGGGCAAGCCGTTCATCTTCACGAAAGACAACATCGATCAGTTTGATTTCTGATCGGCGGAAATACGGGATCACCACGGATACACGGAGGGTCACTCGGTGATCAGACATGAGTGAGGAGACTCCCCATATCTCACGTTCCCCGTTCTTCATCCTTCATGCTTCATTCGCTTCTGATGGGTCGATTTGCCCTCCGTGCCGCCGAATCAATCCTCGCCTCCCACGCCAATACACGCCGAGCTTTCCATGACCCACCGCGACCCCTTTTCCCTGCTTCATCCCCGCCACGCGATTGTCGACACGATCGAGCGCATCTACCGCTACCGAATGACGACCACGTCCGGCGGAAACATCTCGGTTCGTGAAGACAACGGCGACGTCTGGATCACGCCCGCCCGCGTGGACAAGGGGTCGCTCCGGCCGACCGACATTGTCCGCGTCGCGACGGACGGCACGAGCGTCGGCCTGCACAAGCCCAGCAGCGAGTTCCCGTTCCACCGCATGATCTACGATGCCCGGCCGGACGTACGCGCTGTCGTCCACGCGCACCCCGTTGCATTGGTCGCGTTCAGCATCTGCGGGCAGTCGCCGGACACCACGCTTTTTCCACAGGCTCGAAACGTTTGCGGCGAAGTGGGGTTTGCGCCCTATGCACTGCCAGGGAGCGACCGCCTCGGACGGAACGTGGCAGATGTGTTTGCCAAGGGCTTCAACTGCGTCATGCTGGAGAACCACGGCGTTGTCGTCGCCGGGACGACGCTTGCCGAGGCCTTCGCCCGCTTTGAGACGCTGGAGTTCACCGCCAAGACCGCCATCAAGGCCCGGCGGTTGGGCGATTTGCGCGGGCTGTCATCGGCACAGATCGAACTGTCACACCGACCGCGCGGCTTGACCCAATCGTTCGAGCCGGCGGAGCCGACAAGCCAGGAGAAGGAAGCCCGCCAGCTCGTCGCCGACTTTGTGTTGCGTGGCTACCGCCAGCGGTTGCTCACCAGCACCGAAGGGAGCTACTCCGCACGCCTGGGCGACGACGCATTCGTCATCACCAGCACGGGGATCGATCGCGCCCACACAACGCCAGCAAACCTCACCCTCGTCGTCGGCGGCAAAGCCGAGGCCGGCAAGCGACCGAGCCGCGCGGCGGCGGCACACCGGGCGATCTACCTGCGGCATCCACAGATCGGATCGATCGTCAACGCCATGCCGGTCAACGGGGCGGCGTTCGGCGTCGTCGGGCCGGCGGTCGGGGGATCGGCCGTCGCTCCCAGCCTGCTGGACGCCCGCACCATTCCCGAAAGCTACATCTTCCTGCGCGACGTCGGCATCGTCCCCTACGGCGTTCAGTACGCCGAACCGCATCGCCTGGCCGACCTGATCTCCCCCACCCGGCCCGTGCTTCTTCTGGAGAACGACGGCGTGCTCGTCGCCGGCCAATCGCCGCTCGACGCGTTCGATCGACTCGAAGTGCTCGAATCGACCGCCGAGGCCCTGATCAACGCCCGGTCCGTCGGCGCGTTAACACCGATGGGTGAAGACGTCGTCGCCGAATTACGGCGGGCGTTCATGTAGCCTGTGAGAGGCGAAGCCTGACGACGAGCCGTTGATCTGATGACTAAACCCATGAAGTATCTGCTCCTGCTCGTTGTGTTTACGGCAGGCTCGTCCGCAGCCGCACCACCATCGCCGGGTCCGGCCGACGCCGAGCACGAAAAGCGGTTGGCGGCTTACCTGGCACGACCGTTTCCGGCATCGATCACTGCGATCTCGGTCGATTCGAAAGCTATCCGTGTAGAAGGCCGACTCCCTGCCGGAACCTTAGGTGCATCTCTGGCGGAAGTGCCTCTCTGGGCCGACGTCACCGACCTGAAGTCGTCGCCGACCGTCCTGCCGATTGCGCCCGCCGGCGACGGGCGCTTCACACTTACGACGGACCGACATGCCGAGCTCGACGGCCGGCGTCATGACCGGCTTCTGTCCCGTTGGGCGGTGGTCCGCCAGGAACCCGGCACTCTGACCCTGCTTTCGGCCGCGCGCTGGGCCGACGCCGTCAATCCGTCGGCCGAGACACCCCCGCCGATGAAGCCGACAAGCAAGAAAGGCCTGGGCGGGTTCCACGCCGGGCGCCTGACCAGCGATCTGGACGAACTCGGGATCGGCGCGGTGACGGTGAACATCCCGATCACGGCGTTCATGCGAACCGATGCCGGTCCGGGCCGAACCGCATTCGATTACGCCGGCCGAACCTGGTGGGGGGAGGACCGCTCCGTCGCCGGCTTCGACCGCACGATGCTCGATGCGGCCGCTCGCAAGATCGTCGTGTCGGCGATCGTCTTGATTCCGTTGCCCAGGTCGGCGGCGAAGGACTCGTTTGCGTCGCTGGTCGCCCATCCCGACGCCAATCCCGCCGGCACCTACACGATGCCGAACTTCACCAGCCGCGCGGGGTGCGACGCCTACGCCGCCGCGATGGAGTTTCTCGCCAGCCGCTACGGCCGCGCCGACGGCAAGTTCGGCCGCATTCATCATTACATCCTGCACAACGAAGTGGACGCCGGCTGGGAATGGACGAATGTCGGTGAGAAGCCCGCCAATGTGTACCTGGAGCTTTACCACCGCTCGATGCGGACCGCACACCTGATCGCCCGGCAGTACGACCCCAACGCCAAGGCGTTCATCTCCCTGACGCACCACTGGGCCAAGGCCGGCGGCCCTGCGCTGCGGTACTACGCCAGCCGCGATCTGCTGGAACTGCTCCTGAGCTTCTCGCGGGTTGAGGGGGATTTTGACTGGGCGATCGCCCATCACCCCTATCCGCAGGATCTGCGCAACCCGCGGACCTGGGAGGACAAGCAGCCGGGCTTCTCATTCGATACGCCGAAGATCACACTCCGAAACCTCGAGGTGCTCGACGCGTGGGTGTCGCAGCGCCGAACGATGTACCTGGGCAAATCCCGACGCACGATCCATCTCAGCGAGCAGGGGTTGAACTCGCGTGATTACTCCGACAAATCGCTGACCGATCAGGCCGCCGGCCTGGCGTACGCCTGGTCGAAGATCAGGAGCCTCGATTCGATCGAGGCGTTCCAGTACCACAACTGGATCGACAACCGTCATGAAGGCGGACTGCGCATCGGCCTGCGACGATTCCCCGATGACGAAACCGAACCACTGGGAAAGAAGCCGATCTGGACGCTCTACAAGGCACTTGGCACCGCCGGCGAAGCCGCCGCGATGAAACCATACCTCGATGTCGTCAACCTCAAGTCCTGGGACCAGGCGATCCATCGGCAGGCCGTGAAATAGCCGGCGGTACGACGGCGACCGCGGCAATACCTGGTCGCTCGCGGCGTTGACGTCCCTGCCGTTTCGTGAGTTGCGCTCTCGCTGAAGCGATTCGCATTCCATGTCTCATTTTTTGGGAACCCCTATGCAACGAATGACTGTTTTCGCCCTGATCGGACTGCTCTGCACGTCGGCATTCGCCGAACCGGCCGGCGACAAGCTCGCCGATGTTATGGCCAAGGATAGTGAGTGGCAGATCGTCGCCGAAGGCCTGAGCTTTGCCGATGCGCCATCGCTGGATGCCGACGGCAACTTTTACTATTCCGACCTGCGGGCCACACCACCGGGCATCTTCAAGGTCGCCCCAGGCGACGGCCCGACGCCGGCCAAGCCGGTGAAGATCATCGAGGAAGGCCGCAGCGGAACGAAGCTGGGCCCCGATGGCCGGCTGTACGCCTGCGGGAATGAGAAGGTCGTCGCGTATGAACTGCCCGGCGGCAAGGTGACCGTGCTTGCCGAAGCGGTCAAGCCAAACGACCTGGCCGTGTCGCACCGCGGGCATATCTACTTCACCGAAACCGGCAAGAACCAGATCAGCTTTCTCGACGGCAAAGGCGGCGCGGTGGTCGCGGCCGACGTGGGAACGTCCAAGCGGCCCAACGGCATCACGCTGTCGGCCGACCAGAGCCGGCTGATGGTGTCCGAGGCCGGCGGCGACAAGATCTGGAGCTTCGCCATCCAGCCCGACGGCAGCCTCGCCGACAAGAAGGTGTTCGCCACCATGCAGTGCCCGCCCGCCAAGCCCGGCGTCGCCGGCGGCGACGGCATGACCGTAGACACCACCGGTCGGGTCTACGTCACCAGCGCCATTGGCGTGCAGATCTTCTCGCCCGCCGGCGAACTGCTCGGCATCCTCCCCAAGCCCAAGGAAGGCGCGCTCACCAGCTGCGGCTTTGGCGGCAAGGATCTTGCCTACCTGCACGTCACCTGCGGCGACAAGATCTATCGCCGCAAGACACAGGCGACCGGCGTGGTGTTCTACAAAGCCCCGACGGCGAAGTAGGCAGGGGTGTTTGTCGTCCGATGCTGTTCTAAGCTCGACTTCACCACGAAGACACGAAGGTCACGAAGGACCACGAAGGAGATGGCAATCGCAAGGCGTTTCGAACACTCTTGTGCTGGGGATTGTCTCAAAGCGGAACTTGGTGTGCCATGCCCACGCCGCCGCCCGGCGTTCGAGATCCAAAGGCCGCTTTCCGCGTGGGCATGCGGATGTCGAAATCACGTCGCTCGCACATGCCCACGCGGGACATCTTCGTCGAGTTCGATAGCGACTACGGGGCGTGGGCACGGCACACAAACATGGTTTTACGACAGAGCCTGATTCGAATCGTCTTCGTGATCTTCGTGCCCTTCGTGCCCTTCGTGCCCTTCGTGGTGAATTCGAAACGCCAGATGCTTTGATACGCGCATCGAACTGTTGTTCGACCACGCTCCTACACCTCCGGCGTTCTCGCATCACTCATACGCAGCCACATTCAGATTGCCCGATCCCGGCTCTCCATCGAGGTCATTCATGCTCTACGGCAATGTCCTGGCGATCGTATTCTCGATCCTGGGTTTCCTGCTGTCGCTTCAAGGTGTTTGGCTCATGAGCAGCGCGCTATGGCCTGCCCGCGTGGCGGCATCGGCGCGGAAACTCGAACGCTCGATGATCGCCTCTCTGCTGGCGGGCCTGGCGCTGGCGGCGGTTGCGGGGATTGTTCTGCGGGTGTTGATTCGCGCCGGCACCGCCGGACAGTTGGCCGCCGGCCTGCTCGGCCTGGCGCTGCTCATCTACGCCGGCATCGGAATGGCGGGCCTGGTCACGCTCATCGGCCACCGGCTCTCCTCCCCCGCCGATCGCGATCGCCCCTGGAAGGCGACCGTTCGCGGCGGGGTCGTGCTCGGGATGGCTTACCTGTTTCCGGTGCTGGGGTGGTTCGGTGTACTGCCGATCTCGCTGATCGTGGGTGCAGGCGCCACCACGCTGACGTTCCTCAAACGCGGCCCGACCGCGCTCCCACCTTCGCATTCGGAACCCGTCCAATACAACGACGAGCCCGCCGCCGCGCACCGGGAACTGGCCGGAGCATCCCGATGAGCCGGCCACTGATGCCATCGCAGTTCTCCCGCCGGCGGGCGTTGCTCGCGGCCGGGGCCGCGGCAGCGGTCGTGCCGCTGGCCGGGTGCGAAAAACTCATCAGCGAAGCCACCCGCCGAATGGGAACCGACGTTCCCGAAACGCTGTCCGTTCCGACCGGCCCGGATACCGATGCAGCCCATCACCTGCTGTGCCGCGCCGCCTACGGGCCGTGGCCGGGCGATCTCGATGAGGTTCGGACACTCGGCCAGTCGACCTGGATCGAACGCCAACTCGCTCCCGATGACATCGACGACAGCGCGTGCGACCTGCGCGCCCGCGTCTTCGAAGAACTGCTCGATGCCCCTGGCGAATGCTACGAGTTCAAACGAGAGGTGCTACGCGCCGATCTATCTCGCCATACGCTTCTCCGCGCCGTCTACAGCAGGCGTCAGCTCTACGAGGTGATGGTCGGCTTCTGGACCGACCACCTCAACATCAACATCGAAAAAGGGGACTGCATCTACCTCAAGCCCTGGGACGACCAGGAAGTGGTTCGCAAGCATGCCCTGGGAAAGTTCCGAGACCTCATCCGCGCCTCGGCGACCAGCCCTGCGATGCTCGTCTACCTCGACGGCAATCAGAACACCTTCGCCAAAGCCGGCGACATTCCCAACGAAAACTACGGCCGTGAACTTCTCGAGCTGCATACCCTCGGCGTCCACGGCGGCTACACGCAAACCGATGTTTACGAAGCCGCTCGTGCTCTCACCGGCTGGCGGGTCGGCAAGGGGTTCTACCGCGGATCGGTCTTCTTCGAGCCCAAGCTGCACGATGACACCGCCAAGGCGGTTCTCGGCGTCTCGCTACCCGCCGGCGGCGGCGAGGCCGATATCGATCGGCTGGTCGATATCGTCTGCCGTCACCCGGCAACGGCACGGCACATCGCTTTGAAGTTGTGCCAGAAGTTCGTCGCCGAGGATCCGCCCGCGCCGCTGGTCGAACGCGTCGCCGCGGTCTTCACGCAGACCGACGGCGACATCAAATCCCTCGTGCGGACGATCCTGACCAGCGCAGAGTTCGCCGCCGCGAAGGGCGTGAAGTTCAAACGTCCGTTCCAGTTCATCGCCAGCAGCCTGCGGGCCGTCGCCGCCGACACGCACGCCCACGCCCCCCTGATCGAATATCTCGTTCGTATGGGGCAGGGCATTTTCCAGTACCCCACACCCGACGGTTACCCCGACAAGGCCGACCCCTGGCTGGGCACGCTGCTTTGGCGGTGGAACTTCGCGTTCGCGCTCGCCAGTGGATCGGTGCCCACGGTGGTGTCGCCTTTGGACAAACTGACGAAAGCGATCGCCGGCGGCGGCGACGCGCGAGGTGCCTACTTCCGATATCTGACCGGTCGCGACGGAACCGCCGAGGAGATGGAAGCGATCCGCGAAGCCGTGCCGGGAAATGGAACGAGCGCGTCAGAGCGCGCCGACCTGATCGCGCTCGTGCTGGCGTCGCCGGCGTTTCAGATGTGTTGAAGGGAGTAGTCGGTGGTCAGTAGTCAGTAGTCGGAGAAGAGTGAATGACTGACGACTGACGACTGACGACTGACGACTGACGACTGACCACTGACCACTGACCACTGACCACTGACCACTGACGACTGACCACTGACGACTGACTACTACTATGCTCATCGCATCCCGCCGAGCTTTCCTGCGGCAGATCCTCTTTGCCGCCGAACCTGTTGTCGCCGATCCCGGCGGGCACACGCTGGTGTGCGTCTTTCTCCGCGGCGGGGCCGACACGCTGAACATCGTCGTCCCGTTCGGCGACGCCGACTACTACCGCAACCGGCCGACGCTCGCGATCGCCGAGCCCAAAAAAGCCGGTGACGACGCGGCGATCGGCCTGACCGACTTCTTTGGCTTCCATCCGAAGATGTCTCCCCTTTTTCCGCTGTTCAAGGAAGGCCGGCTGGGGATCGTCAACGCCGTCGGCTCGGACGACCAGTCCGGGTCGCACTTCGAAGCGCAGGACCAGATCGAGCACGGCGAAGGGTTCGGCCGGCAGATCGGCGGCGGATGGCTCGGGCGTCACCTGCGATCGCGAATTGCCGGCGGCGACAGCCCGCTGGCGGCCGTCGCGATCGGCCCGACGCTGCCTGAATCGCTTCGGGGTGCGCCGGCGGCGGCAAGCTTCGAATCGGTCGACGAGATCCAGCTTCCCACCGCCGCCGGCAAATCATCCGCCGTCGCCAAGGCGCTCTCGAAGATGTATGCCACCCGCGCCGGCGTGCTCGGCGACCAGGGAAAGCAAACATTGCAACTGCTCGATCGCGTCGAGCAACTGCGCGGCAAGCCTTACAAGCCCGAGGCCGGTGTCGATTACCCCAAAGACGAGTTCGGCAAGGCGATGATGGAGGTGGCAAGGCTCATCAAGGCCGGCCTGGGTCTGGAAGCCGCGTGCGTGGACCTGGGCAACTGGGACACCCACTTCTTCCAGGGCTTGGGCAACGGACTGCAGTCAACGCTGATTAACAGCCTCGCCCAGGGCCTGGCGGCGTTCGACGCCGATATGGCGACCCGCCGCGATCAGGTGACGACCATCGTGATGACCGAGTTCGGCCGGCGGCTGTACGAAAACGGCTCGGCCGGCACCGACCACGGGCGAGGCTTCGCGATGATGGCATTGGGTGGGAGAATCGCCGGCGGCAAAATCCTGGGCGACTGGCCCGGCCTGACCGACCAGCGCGGCATTCCCGCCGTCCCCGGCGTAGCCGGCCCCGGCGGGCTAGAAGTGAAAGTCGACTATCGCTCGATTCTTGCCGAAGTACTGACCGACGCCGTCGGCAGCACGCAAACAGCCAGGGTCTTCCCCGACTTCAAGCCAGCGCCTGTCGGATTGGTGAAGCGTTCTGTCGCGTGAAAAACGAGGCCGCCACGGAAAAAAAAGGTTCTTCTCCCATCTGCGGGGAGTGAAGGATAGGAATAGAGCAACGGCAGCCGCTGCGTATCTTGGAGTTACCAGGCTTCAAGACGCAGGAGGCTGCCGTTGTCGATCGAAGAACTTACCGCCCTCCTCGGCGGCTGGAAAGGCTATACGCTCGGGACCGTCGGACGCGTCGAACCCGGCCAGCACGGACCGACCCTTCCGGAAGTTCACCTGGAACTCCATCCCGTCCGCGACCACCCCCGCGTCTGCTCCGGCTGCGGCAAGACCTGTCGCTCGATTCATGATACCGCTGAACGCTGGGTCGACGATCTGCCGATTTTCGACGCCATGACCCGGCTGCTGGTGCATCGCGTTCGCGTCGCCTGTCCGGACTGCGGGCCGAAGGTCGAGAAGCTCGACTGGCTGGAGCCCTACGCCCGCGTGACCACCCGCATGGCCCGCAGCGTCGCGCAGCTCTGCCGGGTGCTGCCGATCAAGCATGTCGCCGACTACTTCGGGCTGAACTGGAAGACGGTCAAGAAGATCGACAAGGCCTGGCTCACGCGTACGCTCGGACCGGTCGACCTCGACGGCGTGACGAAGCTGGCGATGGACGAGTTCGCGATCCAGAAGGGTCATCGCTATGCGACGGTCGTGATCGATCCGAACTGCAAACGCGTGCTTTGGGTGGGCCGCGGCCGCAGCCGGGAGGAGGTCCGGCCGTTCTTCGAACTGCTCGGCCCCGAGCGTTGCAAACGGATCGTGGCGGTGGCGATGGACATGAACGCCGCGTACGACCTGGAGGTGCGGGAACACTGTCCCAACGCCGAGGTGGTGTACGACCTGTTCCACGTCGTCGCCAAGTACGGGCGTGAGGTGGTGGACCGGGTCCGCGTGGACGAGGCGAACAAGGTGAAAGACGACAAGCCGGCGCGGAAGGTGATTAAGGGCTCACGCTGGCTGCTGCTGCGAAACGCCGACAACATCGAGAAGGAGCAGGACCGGATCCGGCTGGCGGAACTGCTCAAGGCCAACCGCAAGCTGGCGGCGGTCTATGTGCTGAAGGACGACCTGAAAGAGCTGTGGTTCTACCGGCACGTGGGCTACGCGAAGCAGTTCTGGGATGAGTGGTACGGCAGAGCGATCCGCAGCCGGATCGATCCGCTGAAGCGGTTCGCCGGGAAGCTCAAGGGATACTTGCCGGGGATCCTGAGTCACTGCCGATTCCCGTTGAACACTAGCGTGCTGGAGGGGATCAACAACAAGATCAAGGTGATCAAGCGGATGGCCTACGGGTATCGTGACGACGCCTATTTCTTCCTCAAGATCCGCCAGGCGTTCCCCGGAGTTGGGAGATGAACCAAAAAAAAGACCTCACCACGGAGGCACGGAGACACGGAGGGCAACTCGGCGAACAGCGCACATCTGTCATCCTGAGGTACTCCGAAGGACCTCGTATCCCAGCCGAAGAACATAACGGACACGAAACAGCAATCGCTCGTCTGGCGTGTTCGAACTCTTTTCGCCTGGGCTACCAGGTCCTTCGGAGTACCTCAGGATCACAGATGTGCGCCGTTCACCGAGTTGACCTCCGTGTCTCCGTGACTCCGTGGTGATCCCCTCCTCCGAAGTGTTCCCAGCCTCCCCGATGCTCCCCGGCTTTAGACCTGCGAATACGCCGTCGGCGACAGCACCTGGTTGTCGATCCCCACGACGATCTCGGGGTCGGTGAAGCCGGGGGTTGAGCTGAGCTTCTTCCACTCCGGATCGACGCGGAACGTGTTCCAGCTTTTTTCGCGCGTCGCCAAGTCGGGGAAGGTCAGCATGTACGTCAGGCTCGGCAGGCCCGGGCCGGTGAGGTCGCTCGCGAAGAAGACCGGCGTCAGGCCGCAGCGGCGGAAGATCGCGATCTCGCCGGCGGTGTCGAACATCTCCACCTTCTTCGCACCGGCCCGCTCGCCATGGCTGCGGTAGGTGCGGAGTTCGAATATCCGCGGCTCCTTCTTCGCCGTCGCCGCCGGCAGTTCGAGCCTGGGCATGTGCGGGAAGGCCTGCATCAGCTTGATGTCGAGCGATTCGTAGCCCGGTTCGGTGGGCGTGGCGGCGAGGAATGGCTCGGCGGATTTGGCGTAGTCGGCGTCGGTGGAGAGCTTGCCGCCCAGCGCCGCGAACGACTCGAGCGAAGCGTGCGGGATCAATACGTGCGTGGTCGGGTTGTTCATGCCGATCGACACGCCGAACACACCGATCGGCCCGCCGACTGCCTTGGCGGCGGCGGGAATGAACGCGTCGCGGAGGTAGTCGTCGAGCCGCTTCTGCATCGGGCCACGGCGGAGGTGATAGCTGCGCAGTTCGTAGTATTCCGGCTTCATGGTGTCTTTAGCAGGTTCGGGATTTGCAACTGCATTGGCGCGGGTGATCGCCGGTGACGCCAGTACCGCACCCACACCGGCCGCCATGGCGGCCGCCAGCAGGTTGCGGCGGGTGAGTGAAGTTCCATCCATTTTCTTTACTCCATGCGGTCCGCACCGTCGGATCACAAACGATACGCGGGCAATCGTCGCTGTTGTTAACGCACGGTTCAAGACCGGTGACCGAGCGCAATCTTGCCGCCCCCTTCCGTTTCCCCTGCGTCCGAGACAAGATCGATTCCCAGGGGCCTGGGCCTGACTGAGTTGCCAAGGAGATCGAGGATGACGGACCTGCCGAACCCGTGCAACACGCAACTGTCGCGCCTCTGGGCATCGCTTGCGGCGACCCTTCTGCTGTTGGCGGTTGCCCGCCCCGCCGCCGCACACCCGGAGGGGTTCAGCCAGGGGCTGGTCATCGTCGGCGCATCCAACGTGACGGTCGAGCTGACGGTTCACACCCGCGATCTCAACGACTGGTTCCCCCCGCGATCGTTCCCCGACTATGTCAAAGGCGTCTGCGAAGGGTTCGAGAAACAAGCCGCCGACCTGTACGAAGTACAGCTCAACCACGCGCCGGCAAAGTTGGCATCGGCAAAGGCGTTTCAGCCAGAGCCGGGGATGATCCAGGTCAACCTTGTCTATCCTTACGACGGTGCGTTGGAAGAGGTGAAGCTGGAGTTCCTGAAGTTCCGGGCGCTGCCGCGCGGGCATCAGCAGTACATCATCGTCACCGACGACCGGGGGGCGGCATTCGGGGCTGATCCCTACAGGCTGCTGGTCGATACGATCGACGCCGACCGCCCCATGTCGGTGAAGGACATTCCCCCGTCGCGCTGGCCCGCGACCCGCCCGGCTACAACGCCCGCCACCACCGCCGCCGCCACGATGCCGGCCGATCCCGGCCCGCCGCCGGAGATGGAGAACCGCGTTAACTTCTTCCTCGACGGTATCGGGCACATTCTCTTCGGCTACGACCACCTGCTGTTCATCGCCGCCCTGCTGCTGGCCTGTCGCAATTTCCGCGAGGCGGCGACCATCGTGACGTTCTTCACCCTCGCCCACTCGGTCACCCTCACACTGTCGGCGATGAAGCTGGTGAACATCAGCGGCGACATCATCGAGCCCGCGATCGCGGCCACGATCCTGATCGTCGCCGTCGAGAACCTTATCCACCGGCCCAAACTCGCCTGGCGGTGCGCGATCACCCTGTTCTTCGGGTTGATTCACGGCTTGGGTTTCGCGAAGGACCTTCGCGAGAAGCTCGCCAGCGACTCGTTCGCCGAGATCGTCTGGCCGCTGGTTCAGTTTTCGGCAGGCGTGGAAACCGGGCACCTGAGCCTGGTTGCCATCGCGCTGCCGCTACTGCTCTGGGCCAAGCGCCGCGAGCCACGGTTCGACCGAATCGCCGTCCCGGCGATGTCGATCGTCATCTCCGTTTTCGGCGGATTCTGGCTCGTCACCCGCATCTGGGAAACGATGCACCCGGCGGGGTGAGCCGCACTCGCGGAAGCCAACACGCGTAGCTTGATTAGCGGTCGCACCGCAGGTGCACTCTTTTCGACGTCCCATCCAAAAGACGTGCACCTTCGGTGCGACCGCTAATCAGAATGTTTCGACACCGGCACGCAGCACGCACCTTGGCAATAGTTGGAGGCGCAGGCCGTTAGGGCATTGCGGGCCTGAACCGGCCCGGGGTCTGGACATTTCTGGAGGATCGCATGTTACGTCAGCATGTTGCGCCGTGGGTCGCCGCATTGGTGTTGTGGTCGGGTTCGTTCACGACCCTTTTCGGAGCCGACGCGAATGCCGTCTCTCTTCGAATCCGCTTCGGAATGAAGGACAAGGAGCCGACCGACTGGAGCGGAAAACTCGACGTCGCCGCCGGCAAGGTTCGCGAGATCAGCGGCACCCGCTGGACGCAGGGCGATTCGGCCGACGGGGCGGCTTTCAAGGTGCAGACGCGCCGCCAGCCGGTCCAGGGCTCGGCCGACAAACAGCGCATCGACAACGGCGGGCAGATGCCGATGACCGACAACGGACTGGTGGTCACGCTCCAGGACGTGCAGCCGGAAACGCCCATCACCTTCGACTCGCTCGTCGGCAAGACAACTTTCAAGCTGTCGGCAATTCCGATGGGCAAGGGGATGGAAGCGCTCAACGGGAACCTGTTCATCGAGCGTGTTCCGTCGACGTCGCCCCTGGCCGAAGGAACGCAGGACGAAGACTACCCCGCGATCGCCACTGGGAAGAACGGCACCGCGTATCTGGTCTACCTGTCGTTCACCCGCGGCAAGGATTTTCAGGGTGTTCGCGAGCGACCGGCCACACTGGAAAGCGGGCCGAACACCGGGCCGCTGCAGGAAGGCCCCATCCGCAAGATCGAGAAGCCGCAGGACCTGGACTACCTGACCCAGCCGACGGGCGGTGAAGTGGTCTATCTGCGGGTGGGCCGCAACGGCACCTGGGGCGAACCGATCGCCGTCACCGACGGCAAACACGAATACTACCGACCGGCGGTGGCCGTCGACGGCAACGGGAAGGTGTGGGTGTTCTACTCGGCCCACCTGGGTGCCGATGCGACACTCGATCACGGCAACTGGGAACTGATGGCCCGCAGCTTCGACGCCGACGGCAAGAGCGGCGGCGCGCCGATCAACCTGAGTAACGGTGCCGGAACCGATTTCATGCCGTCGGCGGCGACAGCGGCCGACGGGAGGGTCTGGCTCGCGTGGGTCGCCGGACGGGGCGCGAACTTCAACGTCGTCACCGCGCATCAGGAGGGCGAGAAGTTCTCCGCTCCGGCGCGGGTGAGCGACTTCGCCGCCAACGAATGGGAACCCAACGTCGCTGCCGCGGCCGACGGCCGGGTTGCCGTTGCCTGGGACACCTATGTCAAGGGTGACTACGACGTCTACATATCGGTGACCGGCAAGGACGGGGCACCAGGCAAACCGCAGGCGGCCGCCGCCACGGCGGCATTCGAGGGGCGGGCGTCGATGGCGTTTGACCAGGCGGGCAAGCTCTGGCTGGCGTACGAGGCATCGCCGGAGATGTGGGGCAAGGACTTCGGCGCGCTCAAGAAGAAGGGAGCCCCGCTGTACCAGCAGGGGCGTTACGTCGATGTCCGCGCGATGACGCCCGAAGGGGTCTGGATGGAGCCCGCGGCAAACCTCATGGACGCGATGCCCGAAACCGCCGCCGCACAGCGCGGCGGCAAAGGCGCCAAGGGTGCGGCCGCCAAGGGGCCCAATCCCCGCGTGCAGACCGCGATCGCCCCCTGCTATCCGCGCATCTCGGTGGACAGCGCCGGCCACGTCTTCCTGGCATTCCGCGGCAAGCCGGGCAGCAACTGGCGCGTGGGCGTCGGCAGCGTATGGAATGAGTACCTCACGCGGCTCGACGCCAACGGCTGGAGCGAAGCCGCATGGGTGCCACGCTCGAACAACATCCTCGATAACCGCCCCGCGATCGCCGCCACCGGCGACGGGGTACTGGTCGCATTCTCGGGCGACGGCCGCGGCGAGATAAACCCTCCGAAGGTCGGCGATCCTCACCAGGCCGGTGCCGAAGCCGGCATCACCGACGACGGCGCGGCAGCGCTGAACGATCCGGCGTCGAATGACGATGTCGTTCTCGTCCAGGCTCCGCCGGCCGGCGGCGAAAAGCTCGAGCCCGCCAGGCCCAAGAAGAACGCCGGCAGGAAGAACGCCGGCGGACGTCGTGCTGGCCAGCAGGACCCCAACAACGACATCTTTATCACCACGCTGAGCGCGTCCGATTCGGCGGCTCCGCCGGCGCGCCCAAGGTCGTCGCCGCGAAGGTGGCCGAAGCGGCAGGCGTCAGCGCCGACACCACTGCCGAACGCAACGACGTCAGGATGATGCGCGACTACCGCTACGACCTGAACGGCGAATCGCTGCGGATCTGGCGCGGCGAGTTCCACCGCCATACCGAGCTTTCGCCCGACGGCGGCGGCGACGGCGGTCTGCTCGACATGTGGCGATACGCGATCGATGCCGCCGCATTCGACTGGATCGGCGACGGCGACCACGACTACGGCAACGGCCGCGAATACTCCTGGTGGACCACGCAGAAAGCCGTCACGCTCTTTACCCTGCCGGGGCACTTCGTGCCCGTCTACAGCTACGAGCGCTCGGTCGTCTACCCTGAAGGCCATCGCAACTGCATGTTCGCCCAGCGCGGCGTGCGGTCGCTGCCTCGACTGCCGATCTCGTCGCCCGACAAGTTCGCGCCGGCACCCGACACCAACCTCCTCTACATGTACCTTCACCACTTCAAGGGCCTCTGCGCCAGCCATACCTCGGCCACGCAGATGGGCACCGACTGGCGCAACAACGACCCGATCGTCGAACCGTTCGTCGAGATCTACCAGGGCGACCGCAACAACTACGAGCGGCCGGACGCCCCGCGCTCGGCCGTCACCGAGGCGAAGCTCAAGCAGTCCACGCCCGAAAAGGAAAGCCTCGGCGGTTGGCGGCCACTGGGCTTCGTCAACCTCGCCCTGCTCAAGGGTTATCGCCTGGCATTCCAGAGCAGCAGCGATCACATCTCGACCCACCTGAGCTACTGCAACGTGCTCATCAGCGGCGAGCCGACCCGCGAAGCCATTCTCGACGCGATCCGCAAACGTCGGGTTTACGGTGCGACCGACAACATCCTGGCGGATGTCCGCTGCCGGACCGGCGGCACCGATCACCTGATGGGCGAAGAGTTCACGACGACCGATGCCCCGGCGCTGCGGGTGAAGATCGTCGGCGCGAAGAACATCGCCAAGGTCGTCATCGTCAAGGACGATGTCGTGGTACACGAGATCACCCCCAACACCCGGCAGGTCGAGTTCACCTGGACCGATCCCAAGCCCACCGCCGGCAAGACCAGCTACTACTACGTACGTGGCGAGCAGGCACCTGACATGGACGGTGCCAGCAGCGGCGAACTGGTCTGGGCGTCTCCGATGTGGATCAAGTATGACGGCAAGTAAGGGTTAGCGGCTTGGGGAGTACTTCGCGGTACGTCCCCGGGCACCCTCCCTGCCCCACTATGTCTGGCCGTCCCCTCCTCCGTAGACACGTCGGGGGAGGGGACTATGGACCGCACCGAATTGTCCAATCGTAATTGTTTGTCTCCCCAAGAAGTGTCATCCATGGTACACCTTCCCCCTTATGCAGCGAGCTGTTGAGCGATGGACCGTTCGGCGAATTCTCGAATGGACGACCGCATTCTTTAATCGTAAGACCGTCGATGCCCCGCGCCTCTCGGCCGAGCTGTTGTTGTCGCACGTGCTCAACCAGCCGCGGATCAAGCTTTACACCGACTACGAACGTCCGCTGACCGACGCCGAGCTGTCGGCATTCCGCGATTTGGTCAAGCGCGCCGGCGAGCACGAGCCGATCGCCTACCTGACCGGCAAGGCCTATTTCTTCGGGCTCGAGCTGGCCGTCACCCGCGACGTGCTGATCCCTCGCCCGGATACCGAGACGCTGGTCGAAAACGTCCTGCAGATGGCGCGGATGGAAACCGGCAAGGAGTCGCCGCGCGTCCTGGACCTGTGCACCGGCTCGGGCTGCATCGCGTGCGCGATCGCCAAACAGCTCAAGACGTCACAGGTGCTGGCGGTCGATCTCAGCCCGGCGGCGGTCGAAGTGGCTCGCCGCAATGTCGAATTGCTCGGGTTGTCCGACCGGGTGACCGTCGAGCAGGGAGACCTCTACGAACCGCTGTCCCGCGTGGTGGACGCCCGGCCGTTCGACCTGATTGTCGCCAACCCGCCTTACATTGCATCGGCCGACATCGCCGCGCTGGACCCGAGCGTGAAGAACTTCGAACCGGTCAGCGCGCTCGACGGCGGCGCCGACGGGCTGGACCTGCACCGCCGCATCCTCGACCAGGCCGACGACCGGCTGGTGCCCGGCGGGCGCATTTACCTGGAAATCGCGTTCAACCAGGGCGAACAGGCGATGGCGCTGGTGGCGACCTACGACCAGCTGGAAAGCGCCACCCTACTGAAAGACTACGGCGGCAATGACCGGGTGATCTCCGCCCGCCGCAAATGATGTCGCCGCAAATGACGCCGCCGACCGCCCCGCCACCGTTGGGGCTGACCGCCTCATGACCGCCGCACTGCTCACACCTCCAGGCGCCGCAGCGATCGCTGTCGTTCGCATCCATGGGAGCGGCGTCGGGCCGTTCCTTGCCGCGCACTTTTCCGGCCGGGCACGCATCGGCCGGGCCGTTCACGGACAGCTCAGCGACGGCAACAAGGTGATCGACGATCCGGTGGTCGTTCTGGTCGATTCCTGTACGGCCGACCTGAACGTCCACGGCGGACCCTGGGTTGTGCGGGCCACACTCGATCTGCTGGGCCGCTGCGGTTTCGCGGTCGAATCGCTGGCAACCGGGGCCGCGCAACAGGCTTCGCCCGCCGGGGGTCAGGCCGCCGCGATCCATCTCGCCGAAACGTCTGACGCGCTATCGCGGGAAGTACTCGCCGCCCTGCCGCACGCGCGGACTGAACTGGCCGTTCGCGTGGTGCTGGCCCAGCCGGCGGCGTGGGAGGCGCTGTTACGATCGCCGCCAGGCCGTGAGGTCATCGAAGCGTTGCTCGCCGATCGCACCATGCAGCGGATCCTTCTGACGCCGACGGTAGCCATCGTCGGGCCGGCCAACGTGGGGAAGTCCACACTCGCGAACCGGCTTTTCGGCCGGCAGCGGTCGATCACGGCCGACCTTCCGGGCACGACGCGCGACTGGGTGGGAGAGCTTGCCAATCTTGAGGGGGTCGCCGTCATGCTGGTCGATACGCCGGGCATCCGCCGAAGCGATGACGTCATCGAACAGACCGCGATCGCCAACGCGAAGGACCGGGTCTCCACGGCTGACGCGGTGGTGGTCGTGCTCGACGGCGCACGGCCTTTCGACGACGAGCAGGCCGACGTCCTGCGGCACCACCGGGGCGCAATCGTCGCGGTGAACAAGTCGGACGTCGCGCCGGCGTGGGACGTCAAGCTTCTGGGCACCGACGCGCTGCCCATCGCCGCCAGGACCGGGACCGGCATTGATCGACTGACCCGCGCCATCTTGGTACGGCTCGGCTGCCTTGACCTGCGAATCGATTCCCCACGTTGCTGGACGCCCCGGCAGCGTGAGATATTGCACGCCATCGGCTGAACGCCGCACTGCAATCCCCACCGGCGGCGCAGCACGACCCTTATGGATGACTTCGTTTACAAGAAGGCCTTCCTCGACGAACCCGAACAGATCGCCGTTGTCGAGACGGTCCGCGGGCTGACGCCCGGCTTCTACATTCCGCGAACCCGCTGGGGCAAGGCGATGAGCCTGCGAATGAACTGCCTCGGCCGCCACTGGTCGGCACGCGACTACAAGTATCACACCGTGCGCAAGGATGTAGACGGCCTGGCCTGTGCGCCGATCCCCGACGCGCTGCAAATGCTCGGACAGCGGGCGATTGTCGCCACCCGCTACCTGCCCCAGGGCCTCGTGCGCCCGTTCGACAGTTGCATCGTCAACTGGTACCCGGAGGCCGGGAGCAAGCTCGGCGACCACGTCGATAACAGCGAATCGCCGGAGGCGATCGCGTCGGGCTATCCGGTGGTATCCATCTCGGTCGGCGCATCGTGCGTTTTCCGCATGGGCGGGCTGTCCCGGACCGACCCTTACGAGCAGACCACGCTCGAATCCGGCGACCTGGTCGTCTTTGGCCGATCGCGACGACTGGCTTACCACGGGGTCAAGAAGATCATTCCCGGGACGACCCCGGCAACACTTCCACTACCCGAGCCGGGGCGGATTAATCTTACCTTCCGGATTGTATGAGTCCGAGACAAAGATTCCTTTTGTAGGCAAAGCGTGTATCATCGGTCGCCGCGATGGGACTGCTCTTTTTCAAGAAGCCGATGCAGCAGGCGATCCTGGCTGGTCGCAAGGTGACGACGATCCGTCGCTGGAGCCGTCCCCGCGTGAAGGCCGGCGGAAAGGCGTGGGCTCAGGGCGTCGGCTGGCTCGCGATTGAGGCCGTCGAGGTGATCGATCTTCGCGGGATGACCAGGCGTGACGCACAGGCCGATGGACTGCCGACGCTGGCCGCGCTGCGTGCGATACTCAGGGAGTGTTATCCGGCACCGGGTCGCGACGGGAAGAAATGGCTTCGAATCCGCTTCCGCCTGCTCGACGCGCCACCGCCTGCGGCGAAGGAGAGAAGAGTGACAGGCGCGGATTCAGAAAAGCAGAAAGAGCCGCGCACGAAGTAAGCGGGAGCAACGCCGTCTCAGGCTACTCCTGTTCCTTCGTGCGCGGCTGCCTTGATAGCGTCACGCGCTTTAAAGATGCACCCGCGGATCGCGCATTGGCGGACCGCGAGCATTATTTTAGCAAAGATGTGTATCTGCGTTTACTTCTTCAGCAGGCCGTACAGCCCGCGGCTGACCTGATTGAAACGCTTGCGTTCCTTGATCAGCTGCTGGTTGACAATATTCTTAAATGACTTGCTGTTGCTCTTGTACCCGGCCGCCTGCACACCAGCCATGATGTCGCCGACCTTCATCGGCTTGCCATTCTTGGCGAGGACTTCTTCAATGTAATCCGGAAGCGGGCGATCGTTATGAGCACGGCTGCCCGGCCCACGGCCACCGAGGCTGATCGCGCCGCCCGATACCTTTGCGATCTCGGCGTCCACCGCATCAACCTTGGCCTGCGCCTTGGTCCGCTTTTTCAGCAGCTTGTCCAGCAGCCGCTTGCGTTCGTTGAGTACGCGCTCGAGATCCAGAATATTCAAAGTCGAAGTGTTCGCTGTGCGTGCCATAATACAGTTTCCTTATTCTCCCCAAACCGCGATTAACATACGCCCTGTTCATAATTCACGCAAGTCCATAAACCTTGTGCAACACGATTCTCAGACGTTTCCCGATCTACAATAACGTCGCCGACAATACGGATAACCCTTGAATCCCATCGCAAACTGACGGCTTTCAATCACTGGATCCTCCGAGTCAGACTAGATGTGAGTCGCCGGTCGGATCTCGGCGCTATCTGGAAGCCATAGTTATTCGCCTGATCCACACCCGCCAGCCAACATCACGCCCTATTGCCATGGGGTGGCACGAGGGACGGCACTCGGCACCGTTAGTCGCCCCTTACTGCGATTGAGCTTAAGCCGGACGAGTCACCACGGAGAACACGGAGTTCACGGAGATAAGCACGGAGAAGAACCGTACAAGCCACTTGAGCGAGTCACTCGATTTGCAACTTGCACCGATCACGTTCGCGTGAACCCTCCGTGATTTCTCCGTGTTCTCCGTGCCGTTCGTGGTGAGTTCTGCATTCTTCGGGTTAAGCTCCTTCCATCGATGGATATCACCCGACTGGCTCCGTCGCCCACCGGCGCCCTGCACCTGGGCAACGCGCGAACCTTTCTGATCAACTGGCTCCTGGCGCGAAAGCAGCATTGGCGTGTTGTATTGCGGGTGGAAGATCTCGACGGCCCGCGGATCAAACCAGGGTCCGAAGCCGGACTGCTTGAAGACCTCCGCTGGCTCGGCCTGGACTGGGACCAGGGCCCCACCCGGCAGTCCGATCGCGGGGACGCCTATCTCGCAGCCCTAAGCCAGCTGACCGATGCGGGCCTGGCCTACCCCTGCGTTTGTACGCGAAAAGAGATTGAACTAGCGGCGAGCGCTCCCCACGCCGACGACGGTTCGTCGATCTACCCCGGAACTTGCCGCGGTCGATTTGCGACCATTGCCGCCGCCCGTGCCGACACCGGCCGCGAGCCGGCCATCCGGTTTCGCATTCCCGACGACTCGTCTTCCATCATTACCTGGACGGATCGCTTCGCCGGCGAATGCACAATCGATGCACGCACGCTCGGCGATTTCGTCATCGCCAAGGCCGACGGCACCGCCGCGTATCAACTGGCGGTTGTCGTCGACGACGCGGCGGCCGGTGTGACACAGGTGGTTCGCGGCAACGACCTGATCGAATCCACCCCGAGACAGGTTCTGCTATACCGCGCGCTCAATCTGGCAAACCAACTGCCTCACTATGGCCACGCGCCGCTGGTCGTCGGTGCCGACGGCAGGCGACTCGCCAAGCGGCACGGCGATTCGCGCCTCAACTACTATCGCTCGCAAGGCGTACCACCCGGCCGGATACTGGCACTGCTCGGCCGATGGCTCGGCATCAATGATGTAACCGACCACGCGACGATCGCCGACCTGCTGACCCTATTCAAACCGGAATCTCTTCCGACCGAGCCAATCGTGTTTACACAGCAGGATGACGACTGGCTGAAAAGCCGGTGATCAATCAATCGATTGATGCTTGGCCGCGCCGGAACAAAACACCAGGAAAGCCACAGAGACACGGAGGCACAGAGGGCTTTTCGACGGATTTGCAGAAGAGCGCACGGAGACCAGGCTCTGTCTGAAAGCGGAACTTCGTGTGCCATGCCCACGCTGCCGTCCTGCGTCCGAGATCCGAGGCCGCTTTCCGCGTGGGCATGCGAGACGCGGAAATCGCGTCGCTCGCTCATGCCCACGCGGGATGTATTCGCTCAGTTCTAAAGTGACTGACAGGCGTGGGCATGGCACACAAACATGATTTCGCATCTCGATTTTGGGTGCCATGGGCTGCGGTACTCCGCTGCCCGTGGTACGGCGTTCCTCGCGCAAAACCACGGGCAGGCGAGTACGCCAGCCCATGGCACCCAATTTCAATTCTTAACTTTGACGGAGCACTAAATAGGTGTCCGCGAATCGCGCCCGTGCGAGCCGCGACCGTAAGGGAGCGGACGGCTGCGACAGCAGCCACACCTTGCAGAACGGCCACCTGCGGTGACCGTCCGCTCCCTTACGGTCGCGGCTCGCATGGGCGATTCGGAGACACGCATGTAGCGGCCCTCTGTGTCTCGGTGTCTCCGTGGCTTTCCTGGTCTTTTGTTGTGGCTCTCATTTCGCCGGGCGCGTACGGCCTGCCGCTATCGCCGCATCAAGCTTGCCGCCCATCTCTTTTACGATGTCGGGGAATTGGGCGGCGACATTGTTTTGTTCCGCGGCGTCTTTCGACAGATCAAACAATGCATCCTTGGCTGCGCCTTGTGCCTTGCGTCCGCCGCCGCCCCGCTGCAGTTTCCAGTTGCCTGCTCGCAACCCGAACTTCGTTCCATTGTCCTGCTGGATCAGGTCCGTGCGACCCCGGGCATCCTTCTCGCCGAGCAGCGCGCCCGACACATTGAAGCTGTCAAGGCAGGCACCCTCGGCGAGCGGCACGCCTGTCATCGCGGCAAAGCTCGCGGCCAGATCGATCGTGCAGACCATCTCGTCGGAGACACCCGGCTTGATGCGCCCTGGCCAGTGTGTGATGAACGGCGTTCGGGTCCCGCCTTCGAACACGCTGTATTTGCCGCCGGTATACGGACCGGCCGGTGTATGTTTGCCCAGTTTCTCGACCGCGCCGTCTTTGTAGCCGTCATCCAGAACAGGCCCGTTGTCGGAACACAGGACGATCAGTGTGTTGTCTGACAGCTTCAGGCGGTCGAGTGTTTTGGTCAGTTCGCCGACGCACCAGTCAAACTGCAGGATCGAGTCGCCACGCAGGCCCAGCTTGGATTTGCCCTGGAAGCGCTCATTGGGCATCCGCGGCACGTGAATGTCGTGGGCGGCAAAGTAGAGGAAGAACGGGCCGTCCTTGTTCTTCTCGATCCATTGGACCGACTGCTTCACCCACTCGTCGGCGAGGTCTTCGTCGCGCCAACGGGCCTTTTCCCCGCCGGTGAAGAAACCAATCCGGCCGATGCCGTTGTTGATCGACTGGTTGTGGCCGTTGCTCCAATCGAGCTTCAGCTTGTCGCGCTCGGTGATTCCAGTCGGGTGTCCCGGGCTGGGGCTCTTGCTGCCAACCCAGAGCGGATCAGCCGGGTCGAGGTTGCGCACGCGGTCGTTCTCGACATAAACCGAAGGCACCCGGTCGTTGGTCGTCGGAAGCAGGAAGCAGTAGTCGAAGCCGATGTCGAGCGGGCCAGGCTTGATCTGCCCGTTCCACTGCGGCCCGTCCGGGCCGCCAAGCCCCAGGTGCCACTTGCCGACCACCGCCGTCTTGTAGCCGGCCTTCTTCAACAGCGAGGGGATCGTTTCGGTGCCCGGCTGGATGATCGCCGGCGCGGCTGGCGGTGCGATGCCGGTGCCCTTGTGCCGGAAGGCGTAGGTGCCGGTCAGCAGCGAGAAACGGGTCGGCGTGCAGGTGCTCGCCGAGCAGTACCCACTGGTAAACCGCAGCCCCTCGGCCGCGAGTTTGTCCACGTTCGGCGTCTGGATCTCGGTCGCGCCATTGGCGGAGATGTCTCCGTAACCCAGGTCGTCAGCCATGATCACGATGATGTTGGGCTTCTCGACGCCGGCATGAACGCGACCAACGCAGACCAGGAGAAGAGCGAACACCAACGTTGCGACCAGGCGGCTGAGTTTCTTCATGGTGACCTTAACGCTGCAAGTGAATCAGAATTGTCGCGATCGATAACGAGAAAGCCAAAGGCAACCTGTGGCAGGCCTCCGCACCGAGAATGCGTGATCGGCGACCGAAGCCCGGCTGCCGAGATGGGTGTAACTCACGTTGTCGGCAGCTTCTGGGTGCAATGGGCTCGCGTACTCGCCTGGTGCGTGGCCGTGTCACAGCGGTCAGGCGTCGCCACGGGCAGCGGAGTACCGCAGCCCATGGCACCCGGAAAACACGCCAGTACCATACATCTGCACTACACCCTCCCAGGATCCCGTCTCAAGATTCTTCTTGTACGAATCCTGCTGAACCGTACAATATACTAACATAATGGCGCGAGGCGCGCGGGTGGTCAACCGTTAAATCGGGTGCTCACGCGTCTCGAATCATCTTTGATTCACCGCGGCTTCCCGGCCGCGAAAGGGGTTTTTTATGCAGTCGGTCGAATCGGTCGAGTCGGTCTTGGATTCTTCGCGCGGGGCAGCGGTGATGGATGCACCTGACACGGGTGCGAACGATGCCATGGCCGCGGTCGATGTCACACCGCGTCATTCCCGCGCCGAGCAGTCGCGCATCAACGGCGCTAAATCGCGCGGGCCGACGTCGAACGCGGGTAAGGCGGTCGCGTCGCAGAACGCGTGGAAGCACGGCCTGCGCGCCCGCGGCCAGTTGCTGCCGGATGAAGACCCGGCGGAGCTTGCGGCGTTCGTCGCCTCATTCTGCAACGACTTGGGCGCCGTCGGGCCTTGCCAGGTCATGCTCGCCGAGCGCGTCGCGGAGATGGCTTGGAAGCTTCGGCGGATGCCCATCGTCCGATCGGCGGTCCTCTGCTCACGCCGCGACAAGCAACGCGAAGCCGACGGCGGGTTCGGCGGGATGGACGACCTGGGCGATCTGATCTTCGAACTTCGCAAAGCCGACCCCAACGGCGGGATCGTCATGCTGCTTCAACGCTACGAATCGCAAATCGAACGATCCATGCAGTCAGCACTCCGGGAGTTGCGCATCCTGCAAGGCGGCACGCGCAATCGCGGCGCGCCGGCTCCTGCGCCGCAGCGGCAGAGCGAGCCGGCGACGTCCGAAGCCGACGAAGCGATGGCGGTCGAGGGTGAATCTCGGGTTCGTTCGGCGGAATCGGAGCGGGACGCGGCAGCGACCGTCGTTGCGGATTCCGCGGTCGTCGCTGGGAACGCGACGGTTGTGGAACCGATCGCGGCGAACTCACCGACCGCGGCGGCGACCTTCGGTCCCGACGATCTTTTGCCGGCGGACATACATTCTCGGGTTCGTTCGGCGGATGAGTTGCGTGGTCGCGTCGCTCCAGTTCAGGGAGACCCACTCGGCAGGGGACGCTCCGCTTCGCGTCGCGGCTAACCATTGATCGCGGCGCGCGTTCCAACCCGGTGAGATCCAGACCGGAGCGTGCTCGGGTTCGTTCGGCAGTATTCGACGGGTATCCAGTGGTTACTGACCGCTAGATTTTCATAGCGCGCAACCCCTTGCGCCCTCTGCGGATCGATGGTAAATCCGCGCCATGCGAAAGAAAGGAACACGCCAGGAGTGGGATCGGGTCCGGAGCATCGCGGCCAACATGTTCGAGCAGGATCGCGAGCCGGCCGAAATCGCCAAAGACCTTGGGGTCGACGACCAGACCGTCCGAGCCTGGCGGCGGGCATACCGCAAGGGCGGCCGTGACGCACTGGTGTCGCGCAAACCACCCGGACGCCCGTCGCGGCTGAATGAGGCCCAGCGTAAGACTCTTGCCGGGTTGCTGCTCAAGACGCCCAGGGAGTGCGGATTCGACAAGTATCTCTGGACCCAACAGCTGATCGCCGACCTGATCGAGCGTGAGTTCCAGGTGAAGTACCACCACGACCACATCGGCGTCATGCTGAAAGACATGGGCTTTTCCCATCAGAAGCCCCAACGTCGGGCACGCGAGCACGACCCGGTGAAGGTGGCCGCCTGGCGGGCGGAGTTCTGGCCGGAACTTCTAAAAAAGTATCGAGTCCGGCGGAGTGATTCTGATGGCCGACGAGGTCGGCTTCATGATGACGCCGAACGTCAAGAAGACTTGGGCCCCGATCGCTCAGACGCCGGTCGTCGCCTACCGCAATCGGCGGCAGCAGAAAGTCAGCGTGCTGGGGGCCGTGGTCTTGCACGCCGCCACGGCGAAGATCGATCTCGTGTGCGACTTCCATCCCGACAGCTACGTCCGCGGCGAGCAGGCGGCGGCGTTCCTGCACCGCGTGCTTGTCGAGTATCCTGACAAAACGATCGATGTGGTCTGGGACAACCTCTCGGCACACAAGTCGCCAATCGTGAAGGAACTGGCGGCGGAGTACCCGCGTTTAAGATTGCACTATCTGCCGACCTACGCGCCGCAGCTCAATGCGGTGGAAGGCGTATGGAGCCTGACGAAGTACCACCGGATGGCGAACCACACGATTGGGGAGTTGGAGAAACTTCACGCCGAGGCCAAGCGACACTTGGACGACGTAGGCGGCAATCAGGCGTTGCTCCGCTCGTGCTTCGAAGGCGCGGAACTCGCGCCAAACTTATCCAGCGCTCAGTAGCCGCGACGCGAAGCGGAGCGTCGAACGGTGTCGTTCGTCAGCAATCGAGTGGTACCAAATGGTTAGCCGCGACGCGGAGCGGTTCGCGTTCGCGCGGAGACCATCGGTCATGGGGTATTACGAAATCCGCAGGGATGTTCAGGGATCGCGTCGAGAACGGGAGGTGCGTCGTGGAGCACGGGTGCGTCGTGGAGCACGGGTGTGTCGTGAACCGCAGATGTGTCGTAGAGCCTGGGCGCGTCTCGAAGCACGAGCGTGCCATCGCGTACACGAACAAAGCGGACATCATGCCGCTCTACCAACTGGATTTTCCGGAGGGAAGAATGGAGCCATGGGGATTTGAACCCCAAATTCAACCATGCCATGGTCGCGTGATCCCATTTCACTATGGCCCCGGGATTCACTGTCTGTATTCAGTTGTCCGGCCAACGTCACCGGGTCGGATACTTTATCGCCTGCGTCGATGGTGTCAAGCGGGCTGCGGACCTTCATGCCACGCCGACCAGCGAACCGGTTGGGGTCAACGCCGGGGCCTTGGTGCGAATCGCGACCAGGGTCAGGTCGTCGCCCAGTTCGCGGCTGCCGCGGAAGTGGTTCACCTTGGCGACGACGGCGTCGAGAAGCCAGCGGGCATCGTGCGTGCTGAGGTCGCTGGTTCGGCCCGGCCGCAGCGGGCAGGTGCCGTGCAGCCCCTGGGCACCGAAGCGCTTGCCGTTGGGGGCCTGCACGTCGGGCGCGCCGTCGGTGAACATCAGGAGCGAAGCGCCGACGGGAAGGTCGAGCGTGACGGTCTGGTAGGTCGCGTCCGGGTCTACGCCGAGCACCAGTTGCGACTCGACGGGCAGGGGTTCGAACGTTCGGTCGCCGGCCAGCAGCGGCGCGGGGTGCCCCGCCGAAGACACCTCGATCGGCCCGCCGTCGGGGTCGATGACGGCAATCTGCAGGGTGACGAACTGGCCGTTGAAGATGAGCGTGCAGAGCTGGCGGTTGATCTCGTCGAGGCAGGCCGCCGGGTCGCTGATCCGCTGCATGGTGGTGCGGACGAGCAGTTGGGTGGTCGCCATCAGGAACGCCGCCGACATGCCGTGACCGGTCACGTCGCCAATAACGACGGCGACCCGGCCATCGGGGAGTTCGAACCAGTTGTAGAAGTCGCCGGAAATGTGGTTGGCCGGGAAGTTGACCGCCGCCACGTCAATGTTGGGCGAGCGCGGCGATTCGCGCGGGAGCCAGGCCTGCTGGATCTGCCGGGCGCGGTCGAGCTCTTTATGAATCGCTTCGGTCTGCACCCGCTCGAGGCGGAGGCGGTTGCGGATCATCTGCACCGACGTGGACACCAGGATGACGGTGACGGCCGCGACAACAAAGATCGCCCAGATAAAGATCTTGCTGAACAGCGCCGCCACCACGCCGTCGACTTCTTTCAAGGGAGAGCCGACGACGATGAACCACTTTCGGCCGGCGATTTCGATCGGTTCGGTGGTGAGCAATGCCGGGTCGAACTTCTCTTCGCCGAGCTTGAAGGGGTGTTCGATGACGCGGGATTCCTTGAAGCCCGCTTCCTTGGACGCTTCGAGGTTCAGCGCCAGGTCGGGGTCTCCCGAGGCGCTGATGTTGACGCCGACGAGGTTCGGCCGGCTCGATGCCATCACGGTGAGCGAGTCGTTGACGAGCAGGACGCCGGTCGCCGGGTCGTTGTTGAGCGTGCTGAGATACAGTTCGGTGATGGTGGCGACAGGAACGGCGGCGACCATGACGCCGCTGCCCCGGGTGACGGGGATCGCGACCAGGTTGTAGCCCTTGCCGTCGAAGAGCTCGAACTTGCTGATGGACTGGGCGTGGACGTCTCGGAGCCAGTCGCGGTATCGCTCGGCGAGCTGCTCGGGCGTGGGACCGACGCCTTCGGCGGGGGTGACGGACACCTCGCGAATGGGCACCGGGCCGGTCTTGGGAATCGGGCGACCGATGACAAACATGTGCGAGACGCGCTCTTCGAGCTGTCGGCTGAGCACCTGCCCCAGGAGCAGACCGCGGACGTACTGCTGTCGCTGCGTCGAACTGGGCGGCGGCGGGTTCTTCTTATCCTCGGGGTCCCTGAAATCCTTCTGCCCGGGCCGGGTCGCCGGCTTGGGAAAGAGCGGGTTCCTGGGGGCAGGCTGGGTGCCGGGGCTGCTGGGTTCAGTCTTGGGATGCCCGAAGACCGGGATGGGAATGTCGCGGGTCATCTCGGAGAACATCTTGCCGAGACGGTCGCGGTCCTGCTGGTCGTCCTCGGGACGGGGCATCAGGTCCATGTCGCTGACGATGGAGTGATAAAACGCCTCGATGCCCCGCGCGGTCTGGGCGGCAATAATCCGCTGTCGACTTTCGGCCTGCTTCTGGGCCTGCTCGCGGGCGCCTTCACGGATCGCGCGGGAGGCAAAAAGCATCAACGCCAGAACCACCAGCAGCAGCAACAGATGCAGCAGCAAAACGTTACGGGCAAACTTCTTGACAGCAAACTCCATCAGAGCGGGCTCGATCCCTGTTGTAGCCGCAAGAGCGGCACCTGCTGCGACATTCGACCTGACGCCCTACCCTTGTACGGCGCGGTGCCTTGGACGATTGCACCAGACGATAGTTCCACTTCAATACCAACGACTTCCTTACGGAATCTATACGCGCAGAGCCGTCATCCATTTGTGAAATATGGCCGCGACAGATGGCCGACCGAAGATATGGAGGGTTTGGCCGAGGTCAACCACGACGTTGTACCAACGCAAAGGAGCCCGGAGTCGACGGGAGGTTACTCCCTGACCCAAGGCTCCCTGATTTCGGGCGGTTTGTGGCGATCAGGCGGCGTGGACGTGGGCGCCGATGTTGTTCAGAAACTCTACGCCGACTTCCATCATCGGCGACCGCTCCTGACCCCTGCGGACCCAGACGACCCGCGCCGGCAGCATGCTCCGACGGTTGGTCAGCGTCTGGCCGCGACCGTTGAGGCCGACGTGAATGTTCAGCGTCTCGCCGGCACGCAGCGCCGCCCAGGCGGGCAACTCGATGCGCAAGCCGGTGGCGCTGATGTCTTCCGTCTGCCCGCCGAAGTAACGGGCCGTGCCGGGCTCGTAGATTTTGACGGGGCGGTTTTCGCGCACGCGGAGCCCGCGTCGGCGTTCCTGGCCGTCTTCGTCGATATAGAGTTCGTCGGATTCCACCGAGGATTGATTGAGCAACAACATCCGGACCTCCCGGTCTTTCCCGCCGAGCCTCGGCGGGTGTGAAACTTCAGGGCGTCGTCCCTGATGCGTAAGCGTCGTCCTGACTTCTTCACGTATCGGGCCGACTTTAGTAAATCAGGCAGATTTTTTGACGTCGCCCTGCCGTAAAGAGTTATCGGACGCCCGAGCCCCATTGGCGCTGTAAAAATCGGGGTGAGGTACTCCGGCGTGTTTCGACCGTGCGTCGCTTCCTATGAGACGCCTTAACGCACCCGCTCGCTCCGCGTATCATCCCCCTCCCCCATGGCTTACAACTTTACTGCGATCGAGAAGAAGTGGCAGCACTACTGGCAGCAGAACAAGACGTTCCGCGCGCTCGACCCGGTCGAGACCGCCGGCATGCCCAAGGCGTACCTGCTCGACATGTTCCCCTACCCCTCGGGCAGCGGCCTGCATGTCGGTCATCCCGAAGGCTGGACCGCCACCGACATCTACTCCCGCTATTTGCGCATGAAGGGGTACAGCGTCCTGCACCCCATGGGATGGGACGCCTTCGGCCTGCCGGCCGAGCAGTATGCGGTGAAGAATAACGTTCACCCGCGCGACACCACCCGGACCAACATCAATCGCTTCCGCGAACAGATCAAGATGCTGGGCCTGAGCTACGACTGGGACCGGGAAGTCGATACCACCGACCCCAAGTACTACCGCTGGACCCAGTGGATCTTCCTGCAACTGTTCGGCAGCTATTTCGACCCTATCGAAAACAAGGCCAAGCCGATCGGTCATCTGATCAACGAGCTGCAGAACGAGAATTACGTTGTCGCGCCGGACGGCACGATCCAGATCAACCCCACCCAGGAAGGGATGGAGGCGGTCGCCGGTGAGATGCGCATCGAGCGCACCTGGAAGGAACTGTCGCCGGACGAACGCCGACAAACCATCGACGCGCAGCGGCTGGCGTTCATGGACGAAGTGCCGGTGAACTGGTGCCCCGCGCTGGGCACCGTGCTGGCGAACGAAGAGGTGATTGACGGCAAGAGCGAGGTCGGCGGTTTCGCCGTCGAACGCCGGCCGATGCGGCAATGGATGCTGCGCATCACCGCGTACGCCGACCGGCTGATCGAAGATCTGAACCTGCTGAACTGGCCGGACTCGCTGAAGGAAATGCAGCGGAACTGGATTGGCAAGAGCACGGGTGCGAATGTCGACTTCGACGTCGACGGCAACGAAGACGAGACCATCACCGTCTTCACCACCCGTCCCGACACGCTGTACGGGGCGACCTACATGGTGCTGGCGCCCGAGCATCCGCTGGTGGACAAGATCACGACGCCGGAATACCGCGTGGAGATCGAGGCCTACCGGACGGAGATCGGCGCGCGATCGGAACGCGACCGGATGGCCGACAACAAGGACAAGACCGGCGCGTTTACCGGCGCCTATGCGATCAACCCGGTGAACGACGAGCGGATTCCGATCTGGATCGCCGACTACGTGCTGATGGGCTACGGCACCGGCGCGATCATGGCCGTCCCGGCACATGACGAGCGTGATTTCGCATTCGCCAAAAAGTTTAAACTGCCGATCAAGCAGGTGATGGGACCGGCGTCGGGTGGCGCGGGCGTCCGTGACACGGGTTTCCAACCCGTGCGAGCGACGTCCGGAGTCGAGGATCGTGAATCCTCAGCAGCATCAAGCCCCCAGCACGGGTTGGAAACCCGTGTCACGGACAGCGGCCCGGCGTCAGAAATGGAAGCCGCTTTCACTAGCGAAGGCGTCGCCATCAACTCCGGCCCGCTCGACGGGCTGGGCACCGCCGACGCCAAGGCGAAGATGATCGAGATCCTGGAAGACAAAGGCGTCGGCACGGGCTCGACGACCTACAAGCTGCGCGACTGGCTCTTCAGCCGGCAGCGCTACTGGGGCGAGCCCTTCCCCCTGCTGCACGACGACGCCACCGGCGATGTCTACGCCGTCGATGAAAGCGAACTGCCCGTTCTGCTGCCCGAGGTGGAAGACTTCCGCCCGCGGCCGGTGGAAGGGGGCGGCACCAACGTCGTCCCCCCGCTGGGCCGCGCGACCCACTGGACGAAAGTCTGGGGCGTCGTCACCGACGCCGGCACGGTGAAGGTCGTCCCGGAAGGCACACCCGATGCGCGCAAGTTCAGCCGCGAGCTGAACACGATGCCGCAATGGGCCGGGTCGTGCTGGTACTACCTGCGCTACATCGATCCGAACAACGATCAGCGGTTCGTCGACCCCGAAAAGGAAAAGGCCTGGCTGCCAGTCGATCTGTACGTCGGCGGCGTGGAGCACGCCGTGCTGCACCTGCTCTACAGCCGATTCTGGCACAAGGTGCTGTTCGACCTGGGCCACGTCAGCTCGCCGGAGCCGTTCCAACGGCTGGTGAATCAGGGGCTAATCCTGGGGGAGATGGAGTTCCACGTTTTCGAGGAAGGCGCCGACGCGCTACAGGTGAGCGTCAGTGAGGTGAAAGACATCGGCGAAGAGGCGACCGAAAAGGCCGTGACGATGTTCGCCATACACAGGAAGTCGGGCCAAAAGCTGGTCGGCCGGCGGCTGACCGAGGCCGATGTCGAGCAGAAGAAGGAAGGCTACTTCCTGAAGTCTGACGGCAAGATCAAGGTCGACGCCCGCAGCTTCAAGATGAGCAAGAGCCGGGGCAACGTGGTGAACCCCGACGAAATCGTGAAGGACTACGGTGCCGACGCTTTCCGCCTGTACGAGATGTACATGGGCCCGCTGGAAGCGCCCAAGCCCTGGAGCACCCGCGACATCATCGGGCAGGTGCGGTTCCTGCGGGCGGTCTGGCGGAACCTGATCGGAGACACCGAAGACGAAGGCACGGAGGCAGGAAGGCACGAAGGCACGAAGGCGGATGACGGGAGTTCACTCCGTACTCAGCACTCGGCACTCCGTACTGCCAACCGCGTGTATGACGGCCCCATCCCCGAACCCCTGGCCCGGCAGATGCACCGCGTGATCAAGAAAGTCGCCGAGGACATCGAAGCACTGCGGTTCAATACCGCGATCGCCGAACTGTTCAAGCTGAACAACGAGATGACCCAACAGGACGGCGTTCCGCGCGAGCTGGCGGAGAACTTCACGCTGATGCTCGCGCCGTTCGCGCCGCACATCGCCGAGGAAATCTGGGAACGACTGGGTCATCACAAGTCGCTGACCCAGCGTCCCTGGCCGACGTACGACCCGGCGAAGCTGGTTGAAGACACGGTCGAGCTGGCGGTGCAGGTGAACGGCAAGGTGCGCGGCAAGATCACGGTCGCCGCCGATGCGTCGCAGGAAGATGTCCTCAAGGCCGCCGCTGTCGCCGAAGGCGTCAGCAGCTACCTGGAAGGCAAGGAGATCAAGAAGAAGATCTACGTGCCGAAGAAGCTGGTGAGTTTTGTGGTGTAAGGTGAAGCAGGTGAGAACGTCTCTCTCCTGCACGCGGGCGAAAGTGAGACTGAAGAGCCGCGCACGAAGTGTACTCACGCAGTAAGCGGGAACCGTGAGGGGGATCGGAGCTTTGACGGTTCAGGAACGTCCCCGCTTACTACGTGAGTACACTTCGTGCGCGGCTCCTTCCGGACTTGGCCCGGTCCGCTGAGTACAGGGGAAAAAAGAGGATGGACTACATCTGGTCCGGGTGCTCAATCCCCAGCAGATCCAGTCCTTTGGCGAGCACTTTCGCCGTAAGGTTGGCGAGCGCGAGGCGGCTTGAGCGCATCGGCTCCTCGCTCGTCAGCACCGGGCAGGCTTCGTAGAACGAGCTGTACCGACCGGCCAGGTCGTAAAGGTAGGCACACAGCACGTGCGGCTTGAGTTCCCGACCGACCTGCTCCACGACTTCGCCGAACCGCAGGATCTGCTTGGCCAGTGCCAGCTCCTGCGGCGCGTCTAGCGCGATCGTTGTCGTCGCGCCGTCGCCGAACGTGATCCCCCGCTCCGCCGCCCGGCGGAAGATCGACCGGACGCGGGCGTAGGCGTATTGCATGTATGGCGCGGTGTTACCGTCCATCGCGAGCATCGCGTCGAACGAGAAGACGTAGTCGCTGACCCGATCTTTCGAAAGGTCCGAATACTTCACGCCGCCGATGCCGACGGTGTGGGCGATCGCCTTGAGCTGCTCGTCCGTCGGCGATTCCTCCCGCTCGGCGGCTTTCTGCTTGGCCAGGTCGAAGGCGCGCTGCTCGGCTTCGTCGAGGAGGTCTTTGAGCTTGACCGTTCCGCCGGTCTTGGTTTTGAACGGCGTACCGTCGGGGCCGAGCATGGTGCCGAACGCGGCGTGTTCCATGGAGACGTTGTCGCCCCAGCCGGCCTTCTTCACCGTCGCGAAGACCTGAGCGAAGTGCTGCGACTGCCGGGCGTCGACGAAATAGACGACACGGTCGGCCTTGAGCTCGGTGATGCGGTACTTCGCCGCGGCGAGGTCGGTCGTGCCGTAGAGGAATCCGCCGCCGGACTTCTCGATGATGAGCGGCGTCTTGAAGCCTTCGACGAAGACGGCAGTCGCGCCTTCGCTCTCGACTGCGATCTGGCGGGACTTGAGTTCCTCCACGACGGCGGCGAGGCGCGTGTTGTAAAACGATTCGCCCCGCTCATCGTCCGGCGTGAGCAGGACGCCGAGCCGCCGATAGATGGGCAGATAGTGCTCGCGCGTCTTGTCGACCAGCATCCGCCACATCGCCAGGGCGTCCGCGTCGCCGGACTGAAGCTTGACGACATTCAGCCGGGCTCGTTCCTGGAACGGCACTTCGACATCGAACCGCTTCTTGGCTTCGACATAGAACGCTTCAAGGTCGGAGAGCTTGGTCTCGCCGCCGGCGGACTGCTTGTCCTGCAGGTTGGCGATGAGCATGCCGAACTGGGTGCCCCAGTCGCCGACGTGGTTCTGCCGGATGACCTTGTGCCCTTGGAACGTCAGGACGCGTGTCGCTGCGTCGCCCAGGATCGTGCTTCGCAGGTGGCCGACGTGCAGTTCCTTGGCAATGTTGGGCCCGCTGTAGTCGATGACCACCGTCTGCGGCTTAGCGACCGGCTCAACCCCCAGCCGATCGGTCTTCCCCGCCAGGCTCAACTGCTCCGCGAGCCACTTCGGCGACAGCTTGACGTTGATGAACCCCGGGCCGGCGATCCAACTCTTGTCCGGCGGCGTGTCGCTCATGCCGCCGACGTTCAGCTTCGCAATAATCTGCTCGGCGACGGCGCGCGGGTTCGTCTTCTCACCGGCCTTTTCGGCCAGGGTCTTGGCCAGGCCCATCGCGGCATTGGACTGGTAGTCGCCGAACTTCTCGTTCGCCGACGGGCTGACGAGCGGGTCGATGTCGATGCCGTCGAGGGTCGGCGAGAACGCGGCCGCGATAGCGGCCTTAAACGCGTTGGATATCTGCTCCGAGATCGTCTTCATACAGAATCAGCCCTTTCGGGGCACTGCGGACCGGAAGAAACCCGGCCGACGTCCTGCGACTCGCCGGGAAATCGCGCATGCTACTGTAGATGCGTCACCCGGCCAACGGATGGGTACTGGCCACGGTATCTCCTTGGCTGTCGAACCAAAGCCGAAACCACCACGGAGCGGCTGTGTGCTTTTTCAAGTGAACGCTCCAGAAAAGTTATGACGCGAACTTCGAGTCCCAATGGGTCTTGTTCTTCACCATCTCGTTCAGGATGACCAGCAGCTTACGCATGCAGGCGGTCATCGCGACTTGGTAATGCTTGCCACGCCCGACAAGACCATCGAAGAAACGCCGGAACTTGTCGCAGCGTTGCCGGGCATTGAACGTCGCCATGTACAGGCAGTTTCGAACGTGATCCCGCCCCCCGCGGATATGCCGCTGGCCGCGTTGCGTGCCCGAGTCGCAGTTGAGCGGCGCCAGGCCGACGAGCTTGGCGATCTCCTGGCGGTTGAGTTTACCCAGCTCCGGCAGGCTGGAGACCAGCTGGTTAGCCGTTTCGGGCCCGATGCCGGGCACCGAGTCGATGATCTTCGACGTATTGTGCCAGTCGTCGTCGCCTTCGATCAGCTTGGCGATCGCGCGGTCCAGATCCTCGATCTGCTGGTTGACCAGCCGCAGCAGCTTCGTGGACTGGGTGGCCGCCAGCGTGGGCAGTTGTCCCTGGCCGCGGTTGCGTTCGGCGACCCGGACCTGCACCAGGCCGCGACGCCGGGAGACCAGGTCGGCCAGAACCGTCTGTTTCTCCGGCGTTTTGGCGGTAATCCGCGGGTTGAGCGCCCGTCCGAACGAGGCGATGACCTGGGCGTCGATCGCGTCGGTCTTCTCGAGCCTGCCGTCGGCGACGGCGAAGGCGCGGACGTTCTTGGGGTTGACGACCGAGACGTTGACGCCGGCCTGAAGCAACGCGGCGGCCGCGGCGCGGTGGTACCGGCCGGTGGACTCCAGGACAACCAGGCGAACCTTGTGCTGACGCAGCGTGGCGACGAGGCGTGCGACCCCCTCGTCGTTGTTGCTGACTCGCAGCCGCTGGGCGACGACATCAATGAAGACGTCGAGCTGATCCTTGGCGACGTCGATGCCGGCGACCGGCAACGAGACATCGGACACCGCGGCGGACGGAACGGCGTTGCTGTTGGCTTCGTGCTGCATGGTGGCTTCCCTGCCTTGCGAATACGAACTCCGCCGCCGGGGCGACGGGTTCAGTCGGCTGTTCGGGTTAGTCGCACGCGACGAACGACGATCAGGCTCCGTGACGACGTCCATGACGGCGTCTGGGCACGAACGATCTGTCGTCCGCCGCCGCTTCGCGGGCTTCTCGCTACGCTTCGAAGCCCGCGAAGCGGCATGCGGCATTGAACCATCAGACGGTACGGAATCCAACATACAAGGCACGGAGACACGGAGGGCAACCAGCCAACACAACGCGAATAGAGAATGCAGAACGAAGAATGAAGAACCGGGAATACAGAGAAGCCGATTGCGGCAGGTGTTCTCCTAGTCAGTATTCTTCTGTCTCCATTCTTGATTCGGCTCTCATTGACCAGGTCGCCCTCCGTGTCTCCGTGGTGATCTTCGGCCCTGGCTTTCAGGTTTTGCTCGCCGGGCGACGATTCGCCGGTATAATGCGTTGTCGTTCGACGTTGTTTAGAGTGTCGATCCAGCCGACTGACGTCCGAAAGACGTGAAGTCCCTTTGTGCTCCCAACAGACCCGCTCGTACACGTTAAGGATGACTCCCATGAAGAAGCATGTTCGCCGGTGGATGCTCGTGGCGGCCGTGGCGGCCGGTGCGGCAGCCGCGATCCTGTCCGGGCCGACCCGTCACAACTCGGCCGTCGCCGCCCCGGCGCAAGTCGCCGTTGCATCGGCCGACCAGTTGGCCACCGTCGAGCAGCTCAAGGCTGAAGCCTTCCGGGCGCTTCGCATAGGTGAGTTTGCCAAGGTCGGCGAACTACTCGACAAGGCCCGCGGCATCAGCAAGGACGACGCGACCCTCGAAAAGATGGCTGGCTGGACGAAAGAGTTCGAAACCCAGCGACAGGGTTTCGCCTCCGAACGACAGAAGCAGTACGAGAAAGCCGTAGAAGACGTCAAGAAGCTGCAGGCCGCCGGCAAGACGGTCTATGTCCCCGATGCCGCCGCCCGCGCCTTCCTGCTCGCCCCCGACAAGAAGGCATTCCGTGCCGAAGGTTGGGTGGACGAGCTCATCAAAGGCGCGATCACCCACGCCGAGGAGTACGAGAAGAAGGAGCAGTGGCTCAAAGCGCTGCGGCTGTACAGCGACCTGGGCTCGCTCGAGCCGGCTCAACCGGTCTGGAAGGAACGGCTCAAGACCGTCACCCGCCGGGTTCGATTGCTCGCGCTCTACACCCCCGAGACGCTGAAGGAAATCCAGCAGGCCGAGAGCAAGGAGCGTGAAGCCGCCGACGAGATCCTCAAGCCCACCACGCAGCCGGCGACCAAGCCCGCCAAGCCCGAGGCCGAGGACAACTTCAAGATCGATTGGAAGGAAACCCTCCGCGGCATCCGCATGGACATGCTGTGGGACGCCCTGGTCGATGCCCGCAACAACTACTACCGCGACACCAACTACAAGGCCCTGGCGATGGGCGGCCTCAACGGGCTGCGCGTGCTGGTGACCACACAGGGTCTGGACAAGGCGTTCCCCAAGCTCGGCGAAGAAGCCAAGCGGGAAGCCTTCCTGAACCTGCTGAACGAGCGCATCGCCGCCAACAAAGACGCCACCGTCGCCAACGAGCAGCTCGTGCTCCGCGACACGCTGGCACGGATCAAGGCCGAGAACCTACGGACGATCGGCCTGCCCGAAGAAGTGCTCGTCTCCGAGTTCGCCGACGGCGCGTTCGCCGAGCTCGACCCGTTCACCAGCATGATCTGGCCGAACGACCTGGAAGAGTTCCGCAAGAGCACCCAGGGTGAGTTCTTCGGCGTCGGCATCCAGATTCAGAACGACGACGACGGCAGCCTGAAGGTCGTCAGCCCGCTGGAAGACACCCCTGCGTTCAAGGCGGGCATCAAGGCCGGCGACATCATTACCCATATCAACGGCAAGAACGCCAAGGGCATCAGCACGAACCAGGCCGTTCGCACCATCACCGGGCCCAAGGGCACAGTGGTGAACCTGACGGTCCGCAGCCCCGACGGCGTGTCGAAGGATTACGCGATCAAGCGCGACGTGATCAAGGTCATCAGCATCAAGGGTTACACGCACCTGCCGGGCGGCGGGTGGGATTACTACATCGATGCCGACACCAAGATCGCATACATCCGCCTGACCAACTTCACCGCCGAGACCAGCAAGGAACTCGACGCCGCTGTTGCCAAGCTCAGTGAGAGCGGCGCCAAGGGTGTCATCCTCGACCTGCGGTACAACCCCGGCGGATTGCTGACGGCCGCGACCGAGGTGTGCGACAAGTTCCTGACCGATGGCGTGATCGTCTCGACGCGCCCGGACCGCGAAACCGGCAACCCGCACACCGTCGCCCGCGCCAAGAAAGACGCCGACGAATCGCACCTGCCGTTGGTCGTACTAGTGAACCAGTACTCGGCCAGCGCCAGTGAGATCGTCTCCGGTGCCCTGAAGGACCAGAAGCGGGCGACCATCGTCGGCGAGCGGACGTTCGGCAAGGGAAGCGTGCAGATGCTCTTCCCCCTGACCGATCGCAGCGCCCTGCTGAAGCTGACGACCAGCCATTACTATCTGCCGGCCGGTAAGTGCATCCATCGTGAAGAAAACAGCACTGACTGGGGCGTGGAGCCCGACCTGACGGTCGAGATGACCCCCGAGCAGATGCGGGCCGCGATCAACGCCCGCCAGGAACATGATGTCCTGCGTGACGGTGCGGCCCCCGCGACGAAGCCCGCCGTCGCCACGGACAAGAACCTCCTGAGCAGCGACCCGCAGTTGTCAGCCGCCGTGTTGCTCCTGCGGCTGGAACTGGCCGACGCCAAGGCCAAGACCTGAGCAAAGCGGATCGAACATTGAAGTCAGCCAGAGGGCTCCCGGATCGGGGGCCCTCTTTCATTGAGGAACTCACTACCGAGGAGTCAGCACGGGTCTGAGGCGAACCGGCGACGCGCGGCACCAGTGGCACAAAATTTGTGAAATTCAGAGGTGAATTGACCCGGGCTACAATCCAGTAATGGCTCGACGTGACGCCCCCTGGCAAACCTGCGAGTTGTGCGAGCGATCCGTCCCGCCCGGGATGGTGACGCTGCACCACCTCACGCCAAAACAGAAAGGCGGGAAAGCCGAGGACCGCGCGCCGGTCTGTCGTCCCTGCCACAAGCAGATTCACGCGATCTTCGGTAACACCGATCTGGCCCGCAGCTACGCCGACATTCTGCGCCTCCGCGAAGCACCGCAGATGCGGCCATTCCTGGTATGGATCAGGAAGCAGAAGCCGGACCGGAACTTCAGGACAGTGATGTCAAACGATCATCCACTGCGACGACGGCGACGGTGATATCGCAGGTGGATCGGACTTACCGGTTAGCCGCGACGCGAAGCGGAGCGCGGGTCAGCGCGGACCACGCAAACACTTCTACTGTGCATCTAACGCTCCGCTTCGCGTCGCGGCTAACCGTGCCATGTTCGCAGTCGGATTAAGGTCGATTCCCAGAAACGCGCGCAAAAAAAAAAGGGGCGGTCCCGGGCATGGACCGCCCCTGTGGGGCTGTGGGAAGGTTTCTCGGGTTGTGGGAGGCAGAAACCGTTCCCATCGGGGGGAAGAATGGGCTATTTCGTCGCTGCCTTCTAATGACGGTAGCGACGCCAACGACATAACAATGACAGTGCCAGACGTACTGGAAAACCCGTCCGCTCGGCCTCGATTTCTGCAAGACGCGATCCCATCACTGATTAGAGAACGAATTTTCGTCAGCATTCCCAGGCGGAACCGACGCCGGGGCGCGGGACTCGTTCCGACGATCCGGTTTTGTCGCGAAAACGGACTGAACGTGGGTCAAATTGTCCGGTACGCTGCCCGCCGGGTCGGGTTACGACATCGCCCCGAAAGGTCTCAAATGTTTGCACTCAGTCCCATCAACGCTAGGGACGCTCAGAAGTACCCTGATATAGCAAGCAGGTCGTAGCGTATTGCTCATATCACGGCTACGGCCAGCTTTAACGATGTGTCGATGAAAAGAAGGCACGCTGCAACGGAGTAGATCGCATGCTGTCCATTCTGGCCCCCAAACCCGCCAACTCCGGCTACTGCGATGGCATCTCCCGGCGGAACTTCCTGCGTATCGGTGCGCTGGGCCTGGGTGGGTTGGCATTGCCACAGTTGCTCCGCGCCGAAGCCGAGCAAGGCATCCGCAAATCGCACAAAGCCGTCATCATGATCTTCCTGCCCGGCGGTCCTGCCCATCAGGATCTTTGGGATCTCAAGCCCGACGCCCCTGCCGATATCCGCGGCGAGTTCAAACCGATCAAGACCAATGTCGGCGGCATCGAGATCTCGGAACTGATGCCCAGGCTCGCAAAGCGCATGGACAAGTGCGCGATCATCCGATCGATGGTCGGGGCCGACGGCGCACACGACGCGTTCCAGTGCATGACCGGCCGCAAGTCGCGCCGGCAACAGCCGCCCGGCGGCTGGCCGTCGCTCGGATCCTGCGTGTCGAAGGTGCTCGGTCCGCAGGACAAGGCAATTCCCGCGTTCTGTGGCTTGGCTCCCCCGATGGGGCACATGGAGTGGGCCGACACCGGTCAGGCCGGATTCCTGGGGATTCCGCACGCTCCGTTCAAGCCATCCGGCGACGGCAAGGAAGACATGGTGCTCAACGGCGTCACGCTCGATCGCCTCGGCGACCGCCGTGCCCTGCTCACCAGCCTCGACCGCTTCCGCAGCGAGATGGACAGCTTCGGCCAGATGGAAGGCGTCGATGCCTTCAACCAGCAGGCGATCGGCATGCTCACCAGCAGCAAGCTCTCGACCGCGCTCGACCTGGCTAACGAAGACCCGAAAATCATTGAGATGTACGGCAAAGGCGATCCCAAGAATCGCGACGACGGCGGCCCGAAGCTGATGGAACACTTCCTGATCGCCCGCCGGCTGGTCGAAGCCGGCGCGCGGGTGGTGACCCTCGCTTTCAGCCGGTGGGATCATCACGGCAAGAACGCCGAGGCGCTGCGCCAGGATACGCCGATGCTCGACCAGGGCGTGTCGGCACTGATCGACGACCTCTACGCCCGCGGGCTGGACAAGGACGTCAGCGTGGTGGTGTGGGGCGAGTTCGGCCGAACGCCAAAGATCAACGACAAAGGCGGTCGCGACCATTGGCCGAAGGTGTCGGGCGCGCTGCTGTTCGGCGGCGGCATGAAGGTGGGCCAGGTCATCGGCAGCACCACCCGCGACGCCGGCGAAGCCGACAGCCGACCGGTGCAGTTCGGCGAAGTCTTCGCGACGCTGTACCACAACCTTGGAATCGACGTGAACAAGGCCACCGTGCCCGACCTGAGCGGCAGGCCCATGTACCTGGTCGAAGACGGCTGCCAGCCGATGAAGGAATTGGTCGGGTAGCACAATTCATTGGTGGGGCAGACATTCATTCTTGTCTGCCTCGGACACTCTACGCCGTGGCCGAAGGAACGGGCCGAACTAAGAAGGTGGCTTCGGACGGACGAGTACGTCCGCCCGAGGCAGGCAAGAGTGCCTGCCCCACCAGAGAAGTGACGTCGTTGTGAAGTGTCAGGTCTGGCCGTACCGGGGAACTACACATCGGACCCAACCCGAACACCGCGTTCGGAAGGCCCATCTCTCAAATGCCCTCCGGCGCTTCGCGTCGGTCTGAGGCGGAAAGGCGTCCTGCCATGCTGACGATCTTCGGAAAGCGCGCGAGCTTCTGTGACGGCATCTCCCGGCGGAACTTCCTCAAGATCGGGGCCTTCGGACTGGGGGCCAGCCAACTGACCCTTCCCCAACTGCTCCGCGCCGAAGCGGCCCAGGGCATTTCCAGGAACCACAAAGCACTCATCATGGTCTACCTGCCCGGCGGCCCCAGCCACCAGGACATGTACGACCTCAAGACCGACGCCCCGGCCGATATCCGCGGCGACTTCAAGCCGATCAACACCAACGTCAACGGCATCCAGCTTTGCGAGCACCTGCCACGGCTGGCCGGCATAATGGACAAGCTGGCGGTCATCCGCTCGGTGGTCGGGTCGGAAGGGCAGCACGGGTCGTTCCAGTGCCTGACCGGCCGTTCCAAGCGACCTGTCATGCCACCGGGCGGCTGGCCGACGGCCGGCGCGATCCTGTCCAAGGTCTACGGCGCGGCGAACCGGTCGATGCCGCCTTATGTCACCCTTAGCGGCGACAACATGCGTGGCGGCGAAGCCTACGGCTACCTCGGCGTCAGCCACTCGCCCTTCTCGCCGTCGGGCCAAGGCCGCCGCGACATGACGCTCAACGGCGTCACCCTCGACCGCCTGGAAGATCGCAAGTCCCTGCTCGGCAGTCTCGACAAGATGAAAGCCGAGTACGACAACTCCGGCCAGATGGAAGGCAGCGACGCCTTCAATCACATGGCGATGGACATGCTGACCAGCACCCGCGTCGCCGAAGCACTGGACGTGAAGAAGGAAGACCCGCGCGTCCTGGAGCGCTATCGCAGCGCCGCCAAGGACGACCGCGGCTCCATGGACAGCTTCTGTGTCGCCCGTCGGCTTGTCGAAGCGGGCGCTCGCTGCGTCACGCTCAGCTACGGCGGCTGGGACACCCACTCCGACAACTTCAAGAGCATGGCCAAGCGGCTACCGGGCCTCGATGCCGGCGTGTCGTCGCTGGTCACTGACCTCTACGAACGGGGGATGGACAAGGACGTCGCGGTCGTTGTCTGGGGCGAGTTCGGCCGAACCCCCAAGATCAACGCCAAGGCCGGCCGCGACCACTGGCCGCGCGTCTGCGGCGCGCTGGTTGCCGGCGGCGGCATGAAGATGGGCCAGGCGATCGGCAAGACGGACCGCCTCGGTGGTGAGGCCGCCGACCGTCCCGTCCACTTCGCCGAAGTTTTTGCCACGCTCTACACCAAGCTCGGTATCGATACCAGTAAGGTCACTCTCAAGGATCTGTCCGGCCGGCCGCAGTACGTGGTCGATCAGGCGTACCAGCCGATGCGCGAACTGGTGTAATTGACGGTGGGACAGAACTGGCGAAGTACTTTCAGAAATCGGGATCTTCAAATGCGAACATCGAACATCGAGCGCCGAACTTCGAATATCGAAACGCAGAGTCGACCGGGATCTCATTCGATGTTCGACGTTCGACGTTCGGCGTTCGGCGTTCGGCTTGCCGCAATATTCACTATTCTGCTCAGCATTCCGGTCGTCGCAGCGAGCCCGACCGCCGTCGTGCTCCACGCCGGCGACGAAGCCGTCACCTCCCTGAAGCTCAAGGGTTCTGAAGCCCGACATCAGCTCCTGCTCACCGGCAAACTCCCCGACGGCAGTTTCGTGGATTTCACCCGCCAGGCGAAGTTCGACGTTTCGCCCGCGGCGGTCGCCAAAGTGGACGCCGACGGCCTGCTGGTGGCGACGGCCAACGGCACGGCGTCGGTCACCGCGACGACCCCTACCGGCCAGTCGGCGTCACTCACACTCACCGCCGAGCAGATCGAATCACAACTGCCGATTAACTTCGCCAATTCGGTCGTCCCGATCTTCACCAAGAACTCTTGCAACTCCGGCGGGTGCCACGGCAAGAGTGGCGGCCAGAACGGCTTCCGCCTGTCGCTGCTCGGCTTCGAACCGACCGAAGACTACGAGCACATCGTCAAGGAAGCCCGCGGCCGCCGCGTCTTCCCCGCCTCCCCCGAGCAGAGCCTGCTGCTGACCAAGGCCGTCGGCAGCACGCCGCACGGCGGTGGCAAGCGGCTCGAAGCCGGCACTGACGACTACCGCCTGATCGTAAGCTGGATGGCCCAGGGCATGCCCTACGGCAAGGCCGAGGACCCGAAGGTTTCGCACATCGCCGTCCACCCGCCCCGCCGCATCATGGCCCGCGGCGGATCGCAGCAGCTACTGGTGCTCGCCCATTACACCGACGGCACCGTGCAGGATGTCACCCGTTCGGCGTTGTACGAGCCGAATGTGCAGGAGATGGCCAAGGTCGCCGAGGACGGCAACGTCAGCATCGCCGGTCAGCCGGGTGACGTGGCCGTGATGATTCGCTACCAGGGCAAGGTCGCCGTCTTCCGGGCGACCGTACCGCTGGGCGCCGAAGTGAAGGACCTGCCGCCGGCGAAGAACTTCGTCGACGAACTGGTGTTCAAGAAGCTCAAGGAAATCGGCATGCCGCCGTCGCCAGTATGCGACGACGCGACGTTCATTCGCCGGGTGACGATCGACATCGCGGGCCGGCTGCCCAGACCCGCGGAAACATCGGCCTTCCTGGCCGACAAGGACGCCGCCAAGCGCGACAAACTGATCGACAGCCTGCTGGCGAGCCCCGATTACGCCGACTACTTTGCCAACAAGTGGAGCGCCCTGCTCCGCAACAAGCGGACGCAGCCCAATTACATCCGCGGCACTTACGCCTTCCACGCCTGGGTCCGTGACAGCCTGCTGGAAAACAAGCCTTACGATCAGTTCGTCCGCGAGATCGTCACCGCCAGCGGCGACATCGACATGAACCCCGCCGTCAGCTGGTACCGCCAGGTGAAAGAACCGACGGCCCAGCTCGAAGACACGGCACAGCTGTTCATGGGCATGCGGCTGCAGTGTGCCCAGTGCCACCATCACCCGTTCGAAAAGTGGAGCCAGCAGGACTACTTCAGCTTCTCGGCGTTCTTCAGCCGGGTCGGCCGCAAAGCCGGGGCGATTCAAGGGGAAGAAGTCATCTTCCACAAGCGCGGCGAAGCGTCGGCGACCAACCCCAAGACCAAGCAGTCGGTCAAGCCCGCCGGCCTCGGTGCGGATCCCGTCGCCAGCGCCGCCGACGAAGACCCCCGCATGCTGCTGGCCGACTGGATGACCAACAAGCGGAACCCGTTCTTCGCCAAGTCGCTCGCCAACCGTTACTGGAAGCACTTCTTCGGTCGCGGCATTGTCGACCCTGAAGACGACATGCGCGAGACCAACCCGCCCACCAACCCCGAACTACTCGACGCTCTGGCGACCTACTTCACCGCCAACGGCTTCGACATGAAGGCGTTGATCCGGGAGATCTGCCGCAGCAGCACTTATCAGCTCAGCTCACAACCCAACGCCCACAACGGCGTCGACAAGCAGAATTTCAGCCGGTACTACCCCAAGCGGCTGAACGCCGAGGTGCTGCTCGACGCGGTCGACCAGTTGACGGCGACAAAGACGAAGTTCAATGGCCTGCCCGAAGGCACGCGAGCCGTGCAGTTGCCCGACAACAGCTTCAACGCCCAGAACTATTTCCTGACCGTCTTCGGTCGTCCCGACAGCAGCAGCTCGTGTGAGTGCGAACGCTCGACCGAGCCGAGCCTCGCCCAGAGCCTGCATCTGCTCAACGCCAAGGACATGCAGGACAAGGTGTCCAACGGCCGGGCGGCGAAGCTGGCGCAGGACCCACGCCCGGACGAGGAAAAGATCCGCGAGCTGTACCTCTGGGCCTACGCCCGCGAGGCTGAGACCGCCGAGATCGCTGTCAGCACCGACTACATCCACCGCCTGACCGCTGCCGACGCACCGCCACCCGAGGTCAAGCCGGAAGGCAAGCCCGAGAAGCCCGCCAAACCCGAGAAAAAGCCGGCGAAGGTGGATACGGCCGCGAAGAAGAAACAGGCTTACGAGGACATCATCTGGGCGCTGATTAATACGAAGGAGTTCTCGTTCAATCATTGAACGTGGTTGGCAACAATCCGTTCACGAATTGACGAAGGTCTTGCGCCTGAATTGTTATCCTGAGAGCAAGTGACGTTTTGACGAAATGCGTCGATCTGGTGCCACGGGTCGCCGGTACTTCGGAGACCCGTGCTGCCGGTCCAACTCGCGCACGGGTCTGCGGAGTACCGCCGACCCGTGGCACCGGGCATTTACTCATGCCCGTGTCGCCCTTCGCGCGAACGCACGGGCATGAGTACATGCCCATGCCAATAAGGAGGGCTCCGTGCTCCGTTCCGTTTCGGTCGCCGTTGTTAGTCTTTTCATCGCCTCCAGCGCCCTCGCACAGTTGCCCGCGGCCCGCATCTCGGCCGTCGTGCCGCCCGGCGGTAAGTCGGGCACGACGTTCGATGTGAAGATCGAAGGCATCGACCTCGACGACATCGCCGAGCTGCGTTTCAGCCACCCGGGGATTAACGCTAAAAAGAGCGAAGCAGACGGTAAGTCAAAGACCGGTACGTTCACGGTTACGTTGGGCAACGACGTACCCGTCGGCGTCTACGACTGCCGCGCCATCGGGCGGTTCGGCATCTCAAACCCGCGCGGGTTCTTCGTCCACGACCGCCAGACGGCCGCGGGTGCCAAGGCGGGCAATACGCCCGACGCCGCCGCCAAGCTTCCCCCCAATGCCTACGCCGCCGGGCAATGCTCGGCCAACGCGTTCGACTTCTGGTCGTTTACCGCCGCCAAGGGGCAGCGGGTAATGATCGAATGCGTCGCGAAAGAGATCGACTCGAAGCTGTCGCCGAACCTGGCGGTCGACGATGCCACCGGTCGCGAGCTCGACCGCAGCCGCCGAAACGGCTTCATCGACTTCACAGCACCGGCCGATGGCGATTACCTCATCCGCGTCAGTGATGCGCTCTATCGCGGCGGCAACGAGTTCAACTACCTCCTGGCCGCCTCCGCCGCCCCACGACTAAGCCACGTTTTTCCCCCCTCTTCCAAGCCTGGCGGGAAGACCACCTTTACCCTGTTCGGCCGTAACCTGCCCGGCGGAAAGAAGAGCGAACTGCTCGCCGCCGACGGCAAGCCACTGGAACAGATCCAGGTCGATATCGACCTTCCGATCGAGCCGGCCGCAGGCCAGCGACTTCAGTCGGCCGGAATGGTCGCGCCGTCCAGTGCAGCGCTCAGCGGGTTTGCGTACCGCCTCAAGAGTGATTACGGAACGTCGAACGCCGTGCCGATTCTGTACGTCGGCACGAAGCCCGAGGTTGAGACGGAAGCGATCGAAACCGGCAAGCGAAATGATTTGCCGGAGAACGCCCAGAAGCTGTCGCTGCCGGCCGAGGTCGCCGGGCGGTTCTACCCCCGCAACGACCGCGACTACTACACGTTCGACGCCAAAAAGGGTGACGTCTACTTCGTCAGCATCGTCTGCGACCGGCTCGATCAGCCGGCCGCTCCGCTGGTCGTCGTGCAGAAGGTGACGAAGGACGACAAGGGTGAAAAGCTCGCCGATGTCCTCACCAGTCCGGAGGACGAATCGAACCCCGGCACGCCGGCGTTTCGGACATCGACCCGCGACTTTGCGATGAAGTGGGAGGTCAAGGAAGACGGGGCGTATCGCCTGCTCGCCCGCGACCGCTTCAGCCTTTCTCGCGACGACGGCGCCCTCCGCTATCACCTGTCCATCCGCAAGCCTGCCCCCGATTTCCAGCTCGCCGCTTCGCCGGTGTCGGCGGCGGCCTCGGAGACGGCCGTCTGGAACCCCGTGCTCCGTAAAGGCGGCACGGCGGTGCTCCGCGTCAACCTCTTCCGACAGGACGACTTCGAAAGCGATGTGACCGTGTCGGTCGTCGGACTTCCGCCGGACGTGAAGTGCGACCAGGTGACGATCTCCGGTAAAGAGAGCGTGGGCGTCCTGCTGCTGTCGGCAACCAACGATACGAAACCCTGGGCGGGTCGGATCGGCGTCGTCGCGACGGCCAAGACCGACACCGGCGAGCTTAAGCGCGAGGCCCGCGCCGGAGCGGTCGTCGCCGGTTCCAACGCCGACCCCAAGGCAAACAACAATAACAACCTCGACATGATCGTCGCCCGCGTGGTGAGCGACCTGGCGATCGCGGTCTGCGACGAAGCCGAACCGCTGACGCTGACGACCGCCGACGACAAGGTGTACGAAGTCGTCAGCGGCGAAAAGCTGTCGATCCCGCTTAAGCTGAGCAAGGCTGGTGAGATCAAGGCCGCGCTGAAGCTCAAGGCGTTCGGGCCAGAAGCATTCAAAGGGCTCAAGGAAGTCAGCATCGACGTCAAGGCCGACAAGGCGACGGTCGAACTGGACACCAAGCAGGTCAAGCTCCCGCCGGGAACTCACATCTTCTACCTGGCGTCGCCGGCGCAGTTCAAATACGAGCGCCCCGGCGGCGACCCACCCGCCAAGCCGGATGAGAAGAAGAATGGCAAAGACAAGAAGAAGTTGGACGCCAAGGACGTGTCGACGACGCTGATCTCCGCGCCGATCACCGTCAGGGTTCTTCCCGCACCGGAAGCGGAGAAGAAGGACAAGAAGAAGTAGCTGTCCGTGACACGGGTTTCCAACCCGTGCGAGCTGCACCCGAAGGGCGGCAGCTTCAAATCCTCGGCAACCTGTCTGGGTCTTGACCGCCCATTTGAGGATTGACACAACTCGACGCCGACGCACCTTGCACGGGTTGGAAACCCGTGTCACGGACAGCCAAGCAGTTGGAACACACCATGGCACGTTATAGAGCACTGCTGATCGTCGGATTCGCCTCGCTTATCGGAACGGTGCCCTGCCCCGCCGCCGACCAACCCATTCCGGTTGCCAAGCTTGATCGCACTTCCACCGTCGACTTCGAAAAAGAGCTCCTGCCGATCCTGAACAACTCCTGCCTGGCGTGCCACAACAAGACCAAGCCCAAGGCCGGCCTGGTGATGGAAACACCGGCCGACATCCTTAAGGGCGGCGACAGCGGGCCGGCGGTTGTCCCGGGCAAGCCTGCCGAAAGCATGCTGCTCAAGTCGGCGGCCCACAGCGACAAAGACATCGAGGCGATGCCCCCGCCGGGGAACAAGGTGAAGGCCCCGAACCTCACCAGCGAACAACTCGGCCTGATGGCGCTCTGGATCAGCCAGGGCGCCAAAGGTGAAGTGAAAGGCGCCGGTCCGATCGCCTGGCGGCAGGTCGCGCCGAGCATTCAGCCGATCCTCGCCGTCGCGGTCACGCCCGACGGCCGCCTTGCCGCCGCCGGCCGTGGCGTGGGGATCGATTTGTACGACCTCAAGGCCGGCAAGCTCATCGGCCGCATCGCCGACCCCGCCCTGAAGTCCGACGCCACCCGCCCCGCCGCCCATCGCGATCTCGTGCAATCGCTTGCCTTCACCGCCGACGGCAAGCTGCTCGCGTCCGGCAGCTACCGCGAAGTCAAACTCTGGAAGCCGGCGAAGGACTCTGAGGCGACCGACTGGGCGCTCGACAAAACCATCGGCACCGGCGACGGCCAATCCCCTCTCGCCGACCGTGTTTTGGCACTGGACTTCAGCCCCGATGACAAGACCCTCGCCATCGCCGGCGGCGCACCCACGCGCGGCGGCCAGCTTTCCCTTTACTCGATCGCTGACGGAAAGATCGAGAAGTCGCTCGACGAACTCCACTCCGACACCATCCAGGCGATCTGCTTCTCCGCCGACGGCAAGCAGATCGTCACCGGCTCGGCCGACAAGTTCGTTCGTCTGATCGACCTGCCCGGCGGCAAGGTCGCCCGCAGCTTCGAGGGACACACACATCACGTGCTGGGCGTCGCGATCAGCAAGGACGGCAAGACCATCGTCAGTTCCGGCGCCGACAATGCCATTCGGTTCTGGGATGTCGCCTCCGGCGATCGCAAAAAGACCTCGCCCACATTCGACAAGGAAGCCACCAGCATCCACCGCGCCGGAGACGACTTCGTCGCCTGTACCGGCGACGCCAGGGTAGAAACGTTCAAGAGCGACGGAAGCAAGTCCAAAACCCTCAGCGGTGCGACCGAGTTCATGCACGCCGTCGCGGCATCCGCCGACGGAAAGCTGATCGTGGCCGGCGGGCAGGACGGCGTGCTGCGGGTCTGGACGGCCGACGGCAAGTCCGTGGGAACGTTTCAGTAACGTGTCACTAATTGTGGCCGTTTCATCCTTTCACCAATCTAACGGACGGCCATAATGGGGGGAAGATGGCGATCCAGACGAACTGTCCCAATTGTCGCAAGCCCTACCGCGCGGCTGACGCCATGGCCGGTCGCCGGGTGCGCTGCCGTGATTGCGGGAGCGTCTTCGCACTGACCAGCGGCCCGGCCGCGGCTGTCGCAACCGATAGCCGGCCGGCCGCACGGCAGGATCTCCCCGCCGGCGTGAATGCCGCCAGCCCCGCAGGCAAACTTGCCGGTCCCGCCGCCGATGCCTTTCGCATCCCCCCGGCGACGGCCCGAGGCGGAACCGAGAGCGTCAATCCGCTCGACGCCCCGGTGCTGACCGGCCAGGGCGACAGCGACGCCGTCTTCACGCACGCGTTCCAAAGCTATCAGCCCGCCGCACGGCTCAACTACATCCACAACTTTCCCTACGCCTACCTGCTGGACCGCTGGCTACCCCCGCTGCTGATCGGCGTCAGTGTCGTCTGGTTGCTCCTCCAAATCTCCCTAGGGAATGAGTCTGGTGCCGGCTGGGCGATTGCCCTTCGGCTGTTCCTGGCGATCGCCGGATTCGGTCTGGTGTTCTTTCCGCTGGGCTGGCTGGGCATGTCGCTGGGGTGCCGATGGGCGCGGTTCAACCGTCCGCCGTCGCCGGCAAAGCGGGTCGCAGCTGCGACCCTGTTTCCCTATGCCCTGCTGCTGATCCTCTGGATGCTCGTCGGCAGCCCGGCGGGTGCGATCCCCGCGGTACTGGTCACGCTCATCGTCGCGGTCGGCCTCGCGTGGCTTCTGTACCGGCCGACCCCCGAAGAATCGCCGATCAGTCTCACCGCGGCCGGGGCGGCGTTTCTTGTTGGCGTAGCAGTCTGCTTCGCGGCAGCGCTTGGCATTAACGAAGCGGCGCGCTCGATCGCTCGTTCCGGCAAACCATCCCCCGACCTGGTCTCCAGCCCGGTCGGTCCAGGGCTGGCATGGGAGCCCCGCGCGGTGCCAGTTGATGACGGCAAAACGCCGACAATCGCCCGCGTCGATCCGCCGCCGGCGACCACCGAGCCCACGCCGACCGAGCAGCCCCCGGAACCTCAGCCCCCGCAGCCGCAAACACCGGAACGCCCGCCCGGCGATCCTGTCCCACAGGCAGCTCCAGTGCTGCCCCCCGTGGCCACTCCCCCGGCCACCCGGCCAAGCCCTCCGCCGGCGACGATGGCTTCGATTCTGCCCGACCCCTTCGCAGCCAGCCGGCTTTTCGGCCAGGGAGCCTCGTCCACCCGCCCGACACAATCCGATCCCCCCGGCGCGCCCGAAACTCCGGCGAACCCCGGCAATCCGCCGGCCACGCCCGCACAACCCACCGGCGATCCGCTCGCCGACCGCGTCGTCGTTGCGGCTTCGCCGCTGGTGGCGAAGGTCGATGTCCCCAAGACCCTGCCGCCGTTCGAGCGGGTGGTGTTCCCGATCACGCCGTCGCCGTTCGCCCTGTTCATTCGGCCGGCGCAGGGCCTTAACGCCGACGCGTTGGAAGTCTGGAACCTTCAGACAATGGTCCGCGTGTCGTCCCGCATCGCGCCGCACGATGAGCGTGACGACCCGCTGTCCGGCAACTATGCACTTCACCCTTCTGGAACGCTGGTCGCCCGAATCGGCGCGTTCCCGACGCTGGGCGTCGACCTGATTTCCACCAGCGACCTGCTGACCGCACCGCAGCGCGTTCCCTTCCCGCCCGCCGGCAGTCCGATCAAGGCGATCTCTCGGCCAAAGGTCGTCGGCTTCGTCGCCGACGAGCGCGTTCTGGTTCATGGCGAAGACGGCGACCGGTCCGCGATGCTGGTCTTTGATATCAGGAACCGGGGCATCAGCCGGGACAACTACGTTCCGACCGGCCCCTGGACGCCAACCAACCGCGCCGCCAGCCCCGACGGCCGGTTCTTTGCCATCGTCGGCGAAACGCTCGGCACCGACGGCCAGCCACAGGCCGAACTCGCCGTCGTGGATGTGCTGGCGTACACGGTGCGGAAGACGCCGATCGTCGGCGTGGACAAGCAGTGGGCCGCGGCACCGACGGGTGTCGCGTTCTCGCAGGATGGGAAAAAGCTCGCGATTCTGTACGAGCGCAACGGCCAGGCGGCGATCCTCTGGCAGCAGTTCGATGCCAAGGTCATGCCTGGTGAAGTCCGGCGATTGCAGGTGATGGTGCCGCCGGCCGTCGGCAACGCTCCGCCCGAGGAAGGCACGCCGCCCGTCGCCGGCCGACTGGCCTCCATCAACGGCGGCCGGGCGTGGCTCGTCGGCGGGAACGCCATCGTCGATGCCGCGAACGGACAACCCATCGGCGACCTCGGCGTGCCGCAGCATCTGGGTTCCCACGACGTCGGTGGATCGATAGCAGTCGTCCGCGACGACGAAGGCCCCCGCCGAATGATCCTCATCCGCCTGGCCCCCTCACTGACGGCCAAGCCCGCCACCAACCCGGCGACGCCGCCGCGGTGACCGCTTGGTTCGTCTTGGGTCTGGGAAGAACAAGAGAACACGAAGGCGCGAAGGCTCGAAGAAAGCACGAAGAAGACTCTTCGTGAGGAGCCGCGCGGGTCGCGATCTTCGGACGACATCGGGCTTTGTCTGATGTCGAGAAAACAAGGCTTCTGGAGGCATCAACGAAGAGCTGACGAACTCCGTGGACTACCCTGCAAGGTCTTTCCTACTTCGTGCGTCCTTCGTACCTTCGCGCCTTCGTGTTCTCTTCGTTTCGAGCGATCTCCACGGACGAGCCACTCAGCCCGCGTACTTCGCCGCGAAGGCCCGGGCGACGTCGAGTGCTTCGCCGAGCTTGGTCGGGTCTTTACCACCGGCCTGGGCGTGCTGGGGTCGGCCGCCGCCGCCGCCGCCGGCGACCTTCGCCGTGTCGCGGATCCAGTCGCCGGCCTTGAGGCCCAGCTTGATCACGTCGTCACTCACGATCGCGACGAACGACACCTTCCCGTCGGCGACGCCGCCGAGCAGGATGCCAAAGCTCCCGGCGCGCTTCTTGAGCGAGTCGGTGATGGTCAGCAGCTGCTCGGCACTGGCGTCGGGGACGTCGGCGACGACGAGCTTACCTGGACCGATGGGCGTCGCTGCGGCCAGCAGCTTCTCGGCGATGCCGGAAACATCGACCGACGACGCCGCGCTCTGCTTCTGTGACTTTTCGTAGGTCTTGATACGCGCCTGCAGGTCGGCGATCGCCGCCTGCGTCCGTCGCTTGCCGCGCAGGCTGACGGGTGACCCGGCGAGCGTCTTTTGAATCTCCTGCAGGGATGCCGACAGCAACTCGTTCGGTGCCCGAGTCGCATTGGCGACGAGCAACTCCAGCGCGGCGTCGGCCGCCTGCACCTGCCGGGCGGCGTCGCCGGTGTGGGCCACAATTCGGCGGATGCCCTTGCTGACCGACTCCTCGGCGGTGATGGCAAACGCCGTCGCCTGGTCGGACGACTTGAGGTGCGTGCCGCCGCAGAACTCGATGGAGAACTGCCGCCAGTTTTCGTTGGCCGGGTCTCTCAGCAGGTCGGCAACCGGGACGCCGATCGAAACGACGCGGACCATCGGCGGATACTTCTCACCGAACACTGCCCGCAGGCCGTTGATCTTGAGCGCCTGCTCCTGCGGCGCTTCCTCGGCGTAGACCGGCAGCTTTCGCACGATCGATTCGTTGACGAGCTGCTCGATGCGCCCCAGTTCGTCGTCTGCGATCGCCTTGTTGTGGGAGAAGTCGAAGCGGAGTTTTTCGGGGTCGACGAGCGAGCCCTTCTGCTGCACGCCTTCGCCGAGGACTTCACGCAACGCCCAGTTGGCGATGTGGGTGGTGGTGTGGTTTTGCTCGGTCCGCGGACGGAGGACGGCGTCGACGGCAACCTCAAGCTCTGTGCCCACCTTGATCGCGCCGTGGCGGAGTTCGCCCACATGCAGCACGTAGCCACCCACGCCGCGAGCGGTGGTGACGGCGAACGACGTGCCCGGCGCGTTCATCGTCCCTTCGTCGCCCACCTGCCCGCCCATCTCGGCGTAGAAGGGCGTGCGATCCAGAATCACCGCGACGGCTTCCGGTCCCCTCCTCCGGTACTCCGGGGGAGGGTTAGGGTGGGGGTTGCTTCCAACGACGCTGTCCGCCGAGTTTGCAGTGATGCCGCTCGCCGAAAAACCCCCACCCTCGCCCTCCCCCGGAGTACCGGAGGAGGGGACAGCGGCGACGCTCTCGACAAGTTCACGCCCGTTCCAGATCGCCTTCACAGTGGCGCGAGTGCGAGTCCCCGCATACTTGGGCGAGTCGTCCGTCTTCGCAACCGACTGCTTCTGAAGACTTGCGATGACGTCAGGCGGAAGGTCGAAGAGGCTCGTGTCCTCTTCCTTCCCGCCCGACCGGGCCTTGTCGCGGGCCTCTTCCATCAACTTCTCGTAGCCGGCGAGGTCAACGGACATGCCGCGTTCTTCGGCCATGATGCGAGAGAGGTCTACGGGAAAGCCAAATGTGTCATGAAGCTTGAAAACGCGGTGACCGTCAATGACAGGAGCGGATTTCAAATACTTCTTGACGATAGCCCCATTCAAATCGGCAGCGCGTATTACTTCGATCGTTTCCGCAATATCAAACTTCAGTCGCATGATCCGCACACTCGTGGCGTCAAGTAGCGGGAGCGTACCGTCGTCGCGCCAACGCTGGATGTCGGATTCCAAAACGCCGCCATGACTAAATCCTCCGATCTCGCAGTGGAGGCGCTCTTCGCTTTGCACATTCGTATGCTCTTCATCGAACTGTTTCTTGAATGCTTCTACAGCAGCAGAGAGCGATAGAGCGATCCCCCTCTCCAGCGTCCTCCCAAAGCTAACCTCCTCATCCTTCACCAACTCCACCACGCGTTCCGTACCCTTCTTCAACTCCGGAAACGCCCCACCCATCGCCTCCACCACCACCGGCACCAGCTTGTGCAGGAACGGCTCTTTCAACTCTAACTGCTGCCGGCCGAAGCGGACGGCTCGGCGCAAGATACGGCGCAGGACGTACCCTCGACCTTCATTCGAAGGCACCGCGCCATCCGTCAGCGCGAACGTCAGGCACCGGATGTGATCGGCGATCACGCGAAACGCGATGTCGTGGCGTAGCTGTGCATCGGCGGCCTCGGCGACGGGATCGGCGCTGTTGGATTTCGGGTACTTCCCGCCGTAGGTGATGCCGCTCAGTTCCTTCAGCTTCGCCCAGAACGGGTCAAACAGGTCGATGCCGTAGTTGTCGTCCTTCCCCTGCAGCACCTGGATGATGCGCTCCAGGCCCATGCCGGTGTCGACGTGCTGCGCGGGCAGCACGTCGAGCGTTGAATTCTGAGCGACCCAGGCGGCTCGGTTCGATGTCCCGAAACTCTGCACGCGAATACGATCGCGTGAGGTCTGTGCATCTTCGCCGGGGAGAGGCTCGCTGCGCGTCGAATCAAAGCTCTTGACCGCGGCCTCCCCTCCCGTCTTCCATGCGCGGTTGTACTGGATGAAGACGTTGTTCCAGACCTCCATCACCCGCGGGTCTTCACCACTCAGGACCGTCGGGCCGCCGGTCTTGTCCGGCGTGCGGTCGACGAAGATTTCGGTGCAGGGGCCGCACGGGCCGGTATCTCCCATCTCCCAGAAGTTGTCCTTCGTGTTGCCGTAGTGAATGTGGTCGTCGGACTTGTGCCCGTACTGCTCCCAGTTGGCGACCTTCCGCCAGATGTCGGCGGCTTCGTTGTCGCGCTCGACGCCGATGCTGGCGTCGCCGGCGTGAACGGTGACGTGCAGCCGGGTGGGGTCGAGCTTCCAGACCTTGGTCAGCAGCTCCCAGCTCCATGCGATCGCTTCTTTCTTGAAGTAGTCGCCGAAGGACCAGTTGCCGAGCATCTCGAAGAACGTGTGATGCCGGCGGGATCGGCCGACGTCGTCGAGGTCGTTGTGCTTGCCGCCGGCGCGAATGCACTTCTGCGTGTTGACCGCCCGCGTATAGGCGCGCTTCTCGGTGCCCAGGAATAGCGGCTTGAACTGGTTCATCCCCGCGTTGGTGAACAGCAGCGTCGGGTCGTCGTGCGGCACGACCGGCGACGACGGAACGAACGTGTGTCCGTGCTTCTGCACGAAGAAGTCGATGAACTGCTGGCGGATTTCGGCGGAGGTCATGTTGGCTCGTAAAAACCGGGAAAAGACAAATCGAGTCCCGGATTATTCACGAACATGCGGGGGCGGACAAGGTGGGGGCGGCTCGCCACGCGTTGAAGATTCACCACGAAGGCACGAATGTCACGAAGAGCCACGAAGAAGCGAGAAAACTGTCATCGTGAGGTACGCCGAAGGACCTCGTAAAACTGGGAGTCATGGCAAGGTCGTTGAAGAGCACGCGAACACCCGTGTCTGGTCGAATACTTGTCGGACCGGATACCAGATCCTTCGGCGTGGTCGTTCTGAAATTGGTTCGCCAATTGGTGCCACGGGTCGCCGGTACTCCGGAGACCCGTGTCTTGGCCCGGCACGCGCGAAAGCACGGGTCTGCGGAGTACCGCCGACCCGTGGCACCGGAGTCGCTTTCATCGCACGGAGGTGCGGCAACGCTTCACGAAAACCTGATATGACAACTTTCTGTTTTCTTCGTGGCTCTTCGTGCCCTTCGTGGTGAATTTTCGGCTTCGAGACGACAAGCGCAGCCGTCATTCGCGAGCCGACACAACCGTCCCCGGCGTGGATACCTTGATGCCGCACTCGGCGGCCGAATGTTGGGACAGGACGTCCAGCACATCGGGAAGGTGCCGCAACGCGATGCCGGCGAGGGATTCGAGTACGTCCCCCTTCTTCACCTGCCCGGCGAGCGGGCTCTGGGCATCGACCGACACAACCGCCACGCCACCCCGGGCCGCGGGCCCAAGCTGTAAGCCGCGCCAGAAAAACCGCTGACGTTCGATCGTCACCGGGGCCGACGCCACCTCGCGCTGCCGCGGGCGGAGCTTGACGGCTACCGACTTGCCCCCGCGGTAGACCTTCGCGCTCACGTCTTTGCCCACCGCGGCGTCGCCGACCGAGCGAATGAAGTGCTCGCTGTCGCGGACCGGCGATCCGCCGAGCGACGCGATGATGTCACCGGCCTTCAGGTCGGCGTCGGCGGCGGGCGAGTTGGGCTCGATGAAATCGACCCGCGCTCCGCACAGGCCTGGCAGCCCCGCGGCGCGGCACTCGCTGTCGGTCGGCGTGCTGGTGCGAACGCCGAGATAGCCGTAGGTCACTTCCTGCCCCGATTTCAGGCGGTCGATGATCGACCGCACGCGCGGGCCCATCGGCAGCGCAAAGCCGATGCCGTTGACCTGCTTCACCGGCAGGATGACGGCGCAGTTCACGCCGATGACATTACCCGCCAGGTCGAACAGCGGCCCGCCGGAGTTGCCGGGGTTGATCTGGGCGGTGGTCTGGATGAGATCCTGATACAGCCGGTCTTCCCGGCCCGAGAGCTTGGGGAGCGATCGCCCGACCGCCGACACCACGCCGATGCTGACCGACATCTCCCCGTCGCCGGCCAGGCCGTAAGGGTTGCCGACCGCCATCGTCCATTGGCCCCGGCGGGTCTCGCCGGTGGCCAAGGTGACCGGCGGCAGGTGCGTGGCGGCGATCTTCAGCACGGCCAGGTCCGACCTCGGGTCTGAACCGACGACGACGGCAGGATAGACGCGCTGGTCGTCGGTGGTGACCCAGATCTGGGCGGCATGGCCGATCACATGTTCGTTGGTGACGATGTACCCGGCCGAGTCGATGACGAAGCCGGTCCCCACGGTGCGGTCGAGCGCTTCGAGTGCGGCGTTCAGCTTTTCGGGATTGGTGCTGCCGGGGTGCTGGATGTCATCCAGCGCGAGCGGCGTTTCGATCGCGGATATCGCGACGACGGACGGGATAACTTTTCGGGCGACGACTTCGAACTGCTTTTCGAGACGGGGTGCGTCGAACGAGTCGTCGACATGAAGGGCGGCCAGCCGGGCTTCGCCCGTGTCGCCGGCGGACTTGTCCGCCCTAACCTGGCCCGAGGTGATCGCAGGCGGAGACGCCGTCCCCGCACAGGACGCGAGAAACCCGAGCCCGGCGACCGACAACAGCGAAAGTTTGAGATAGCGCCCGTACCCGTGGCCCATGAAGTCGCCCTCAAGGCACTGGCAACGGAACCAGCGAACACGATACCGGCGGAATACAGCAACCGCTCGCGAACCGCGGCAAGCCCATCGCCCGTGGACGTCATTGCAAGAGGCGTGCCCGTAACCGACGGGAAGCCCTTACCCAGATAACGCCAAGGTGTACATCAGCAAAATCCGCGATATGGCTTAACTTTCTCAGAAGCCAGACTGCATCAATTTCGCCGTGCCCCGGAAGATGTGCCGAATGGTTGCTCGAAACCGCTGCAGGAACTTGCCGGTGCGCGAAGATTGGGCAGGGTTACCGGCGAGATACCGGACCCAACGCACCCGACAGGATTCGAACCTGTGACCGGCGGATTAGAAATCCGCTGCTCTATCCAACTGAGCTACGGGTGCCGATGGCGTAAGTATATCGCGATCCGTCGTCAGGATGAAATCGTCAGGTCTTACGCCCGTGTACGCCGCCGGTCTATGCACCGCACATCCGGTTCAGGCCCGCTCCATTCAAGCCCGTCGTGCCCAGCGCAGTTTTGCCGACCGGGCACGCGCGTTGGATCGTTGCTCGGCCTCGTCGGCGATGATCGGGTCGTCGCTGGCGTCCTGGTAGATGCCCGCGCGAAGTCCGTCGCGAAACGCATCTTTCACCCGGCGGTCCTCGCCGCTGTGAAAGCTTATGATCGCAGCGATACCGCCGGGCCTCAGAACATCCGGTAGGACGGCCAGAAGCCGATCGAGGTTCGCCAACTCTCGATTGACGAGAATGCGAAGGGCCTGGAACGTGCGGGCGGCGGGATGAAGTTTGGCACCGGCGGCGCGTTGCAGGGTGAAATCGCGGGCGCGACAGACGATCGCCGTGAGCTGCTGGGTGTTCTCGATGGGCTGCGACTTGCGATACTCGACGATCGCAGCGGCAATCGCCAGGGCATCGGTCTCGTCGCCGAGGTCGAGAAAAGCCTGGGACAATTCGCGTTCGCTGAGCCGATTCACCAGTGCCGACGCCGGCTGCCCGCGTGTCGGGTCCATGCGCATGTCGAGCGGCCCCTTGTGACGGTAGGAAAATCCGCGCTCGGGATTGTCGATCTGCGTGCTGGCCACGCCGACATCAGCCAGTACTGCATCAACATGCTCCACGCCCGCCTGGCGCAGGACAGTCGGCAGCGCGGCGAAGTTGTTTTGGAACAGTTCGAACGCACCGCCGGGCGAGACCCGCAGGACTTCTTCCAGCCGCGGCCGGGCGAGTTCGAGGTTCGCCGGGTCAAAGTCGATGCCGATCAGTCGTCCGCCGGGCGAAACCTTTCGCAGCAACGCTGAGGCATGGCCACCCAGGCCGGTCGTGCAATCGACGATCGTCTGACCGGGCCGCGGGTTGATCGCGGTCAGTACGGGTTCGAGCAGGACGGGAATGTGAAGGCGGTCGTAAGTCACGGTTGGAGCGATTCTGTCTTGTGGCATGGACATGTACTCATGCCCGTGTTCGGCAGAACGCATGGGTGCCGATCGACGACGATGAAAGACACGCGCAAGGGTACTTGCCCATGCCACAAAAGCGAGAGTACGGATTGTGTGCCGCGAAGGACGTCTCTAAAGTCTGGTCTGTATGCGTGAAAAGATCATCCGCGATCCCGTGCATGACGTTATCGCCTTCCGGCTCGATCGGCCGGTGGACGCGCTGCTGTTTCGACTGCTCAATGCGGCCGAATTTCAGCGGCTACGGCGGATTCGGCAACTGGGGATGGCGAGCCTGGCCTACCCCGGCGCGGATCATAGCCGCTACAGCCACAGCCTGGGGGTGATGGAAACCGTCCGCAAAATGCTCGGACAGTTGTCGCTGGTGACCAGGATCGACCCGGCCGATGAAATCGTCACCGTTGCCGCCGCCTTACTGCACGACCTGGGGCACGGGCCGTTCAGCCATGTGTTCGAGCGGGTGACCGGCGTCCACCACGAACGGCTCGGCCAGCGCGTGGTTCTGGACCCCGAGAGCGACGTCCATCGCATTCTCATTCAGCATGACAAGATGCTGCCCGAGATGATCGTCGGCCTGTTGCGTGGGAAAGCACCCACCAAGGCTTCCAATGACGGCGACGTTCAATACGGCCGAACCCTCTTCACCGACCTGCTTTCCAGCCAGCTCGACGGCGACCGGCTCGATTATCTCCTTCGCGACAACCTTCAGACGGGCAGTGGCTACGGCGACTACGACCTGAACTGGCTGCTGCACGCCCTGACGGTCGACCCCGAGAGTGGACGGCTCGCCGTCACCTGGAAAGGCGTTTCGGCGGTCGAGGCGTATCTCCAGGCGCGTTATCACATGTACCGCAACGTGTACTTTCACAAGGTCGTCCGGGCCGCCGAGGGGATGGTCAAACTGGCACTGCACCGCGCCAAACGGCTGCTTATCCAGGGGCAACTCGACTGGCCGGTTCGAGAAAGCGTGGCGTACAAGGCGATGACCGGCCAGCGGATGACGATGCCCGAGTTCCGCGACCTTGACGATGTCTCGATCATCCAATGCTTCAAGGTCTGGGCCGACAGCAAGGATGCTGCGCTGGCGTCACTCTGCCGCGGGCTGCTGTTCCGCGACGTCTACAAGACGATCGACCTAACCCACATCGATGACCCCGCCGAGCGGCAGGCGTTCGTCGCCCGGGCCGAGGATGCAGTTCGATCCGCCGGCGGCGACACGCGTTACGATCTTTTCCTCGACGAAATCGCCAATACACCCTACGAGGTATACGAGCCGACCGTCGCGAATGATGACCAGAACCTAGCCAAGGGGAATGTCTCGGACGGGAAAGAGATCCTCGTCATTACGTCGCAGGGCAAGCGGCTGCCGTTCGGACAGGTGTCGCCTATGTCGCTGGCGCTGGGAAAGCAGTTGATGTTCAGGCGATTGCACGTCGCGCCAGGGTTTCGCGACGCGCTGTAGGGGCACACGGCGTGTGCCCGACGGCGCGTTCACGAAAAACGATCGCCGGTGGACGACGATCGGCCACACGCCGTGTGCCCCTACGAAAAGCGCAATTCCCGCCCGCCTGTTGTCTTCAGATGCTTCGCGACCATTGTGGCGTACCCCTCGCTGATGCTCGGCTCGCCGGCAAGGCCGAGCTTCTTTTGGATCGCCTCGATTGCTGCCTCGTCCACGGCTTCGACCTCGACAAAAGTGCCGAAAACCGGCATCTCGTCCAGCTCGATCTTGCAGCCGTCCAGCGTCCAGCTTTCCCGCCGCTTTTCGAAGGACAGATTCAGCGGATAGCCCAGATGTGCGAAAACGTTGGCGACGGCATCGACATCGTCAACCGTGAACTCCAGCTCCTCTCGCGTCTTGAACGCCCCCTTCTGCCGCGGCCCCTTCATCGTGACGACGTGGGTTGCTTCGCCGGTGTCGGCGTTAGCGTTCGTCCGGAGGCGCAGGCCGCGGTCGGCACTGCTCAGGCGGGCGTCGGGGGCATCGTAAAAGCGGTTCACTTCATTCGTCCGACCGACGAAAGTCGCTCCGACGGACTTGAGCTTCGCCCGGACAGCGTCCAGGTCGGCGATCCGCATCTTGGCTTCGATTTCGACGCCCATCAAACACCTCGATTCAGGGCGGCAGGGGCAAGGGCACGCATTTACTCGTGGCGAACACCGCTTCCGCTATCGCACTGTCGCGTACTTCGGAAAGATACACAACCGTCGGCGAGCCCGACCAGCGGCCTTGGCGCGTTAACTCGCGGCCATGCATACAACTCGCCCGCGTCGAAGCGTCATCGTGCTCGGCGGTTCAGATCGCCTTGATCCTGACACCACCAGCAATCCGGGTGACGACCTTCCGATCCACATATCCGGCACGTGGGTGCATCGCGTTGGCGGCGCCGCAGACGGCGGCGAGGGCGTAGGCCTTTTCCGGCTTCTGGCCTCGGGACAGGGCGACCGCCAGTCCGGCTGCGAAACTGTCGCCAGAACCAATCGGGTTGATCGCCTTCACCTTCGGTGCCGGAATGCGCCAGAATGTAGTTCCGTCCCACGCCATCGCACCTTCGCCTCCCATCGTCACGATCACCTGGCCGCCCACCGGGCAGACCTCGCGCATCGCCCGGCGGAGGCCGGCATCACCCCGCAGGGTTCTACCCGCGGTCGTCGCCAGTTCGGACCGATTCAGCTTCACAATAAAGCCGTCTTCGCGCAACGCACGCAGCAGCGGCCTTCCCCTCGTATCAAGAATCGTCAGTACGCCCTGTCGCCGGGCTGTCGCGATGACGTCGGCGTAAAAGTCCTCGTCGCCGTCGGGCGGAAGTGAGCCTGACAGCACACAGACTTTCGCCATCTTCATCCAATGCGCGACCTTCCTGCGTAACCGCTCCCACGCCGGCCGCTCGACGGCGGCGGATTCCTCGACCAGTTCGGTTACCGTACCCCGGGCTTTGTCGATCACCGTCGTGCAAAGGCGGGTCTGCACCGCGGCTTCAACAAAGTCATGGACAATGCCGTCTTGCGAAAGGCTATCCCGAAGCTGACCGCCGCGAATCCCGCCGACAAACCCTGTCTCAACGACCTCCGCCCCGATCAACCTGGCGACTCGGGCGACGTTGATACTCTTGCCGCTGGCGTAGTCGTCGCAGGTGATGGCGCGGTTGACGTCATCAAGCGTAAGGCGTTCGAAGACGAGCGTGCGCTGGAAAGTTGGCGTGGTGCCGATGCAAAGAATCATGGCATGAGAAGTAAAGGAGACGAGCTCCGGACCCAATTCTGTCCAATGTTCGACGCAGTCTCCCCGAAACCAAGGTACCCCGACGAGGTGATTGCTACTACGTCGGCATCGCCCGTTCGAAGAACCGCAGCCAGTTCAATCCCATGATGCGGCGGACGTCATCGTCGCCGAAACCGGCAGACGACAACGCGTCAGCCAGCTTGGGTAGATCGGCCGAAGTTCGGATCTCTTCCGGGATCTCTTCGCGTCCGAGTCCGCCGTCCATGTCAGTTCCGATCGCGACGTGCGTTGCATCGCCGGCCAAATCGCACATGTGCTTCATGTGCTCGACGACATCGGCGAGCGTCGCCCGGCGGGTCTTGTAGGCGTCCGGGCGCAACAGGAACTTGTCGAAGAAGTTGATGCCGATCACGCCTTCGCGTTGAACGATCGCACGAACCATCTCATCCGACAGTTGCCGATCGGTGGGGATCATCGAGCGGCAATTCGAATGGGTCGCGACGATCGGTCCGGCCGAGAGATCGAGCAGCTGCCAGAACGACGCTTCTGCCAGGTGCGAGGTGTCATGGATGATGCCGAAACGATCGAGCTCGCGAACGAGTTCCACGCCGTCTGCCGTAAGCGGTCCCGGCACGCCGGTTCCGCCGGCGTATCGCGTGCGCTTCCAGGCAAGGCCGACCATCCGCAGACCGGCGGCGAACCATTCGCCGACGTCGGCGGGCGAACGCAGCGGGTCGGCACCCTCCAGTAGAAGGATCGCGGGTAACGGCCGGTCAGCAGGGCCGGCAACCGTGGCAACGGCTTTGACGTCGGTCGCGTTACGGACGAACGCCAGTCGCCGCTGTTGCTCCACCGACTGGTACCAATGCAGTTGGGGGATCGCGCCGCTGCGTGCCTCGTCGGCGTTGGTGTAGCCTTTACTGCCGTTGATCGATGGAGCAACGAAAATCGTCGCACAGATCAGCCCCACACCGCCGGCCAGCAGGTCGGGAACGCCTACGGATGGAATACCTTCTTCGTCGGGAGTTTGGTGGACGGCCGGCGCGAGCACGTCGCGCCCGCGCAGGGCGTTGTAGGCCAGATCGAGGTGGGCATCGACAATCAGCATTAACGGGTTCTACTTCGGTTTGACCGACGGCTCCACTTCCTTGAACCCGTGCTCGGTCTCGACGGCGTTTTTGCCCGTTAGTTTGGAGGTCCCCACAACAACGTAAGACTTACCCGGCAACAGTGTCGCCTCGAATCGCCCGTACGGCCCCTCGAACACGCTCGTATCGGCATTGAACGGCGCTTCGACCTTGGACCAGCCGTGCAGGCACGGACCGTAATCGATCGTGTACTTCTGCTTGCCCGGCAGTACGTAAAACTCCTGCTCGTCGGCAACGGCATACTGACCTTCGTCAATATAGAAGCTCTCGATGTGGACTGGTTGGCCCTTCCAGACGGTCAGGGCACCGTGCGGCTTCATCTGAAGGATCGCGAGTTGATCCGGCGGCAGGTTCGCCGTGCCGGCGGTGCGCTTGGGCTCGGCCGGGCCGCAACCGGCAACTACAACAACGACACAGGCGATCAGGACACACGCGCGTCTCATGAGGAATCCTCTCGCTTGCCGAAATCGTGCCTCCGGCATCACCGGTCCTTCACCGTAACCCGACGAGGTGTCGCACAACGCTGCGACCCAACGCCTCCAGGTTGTACCCGCCCTCCAGCGCGCTGACGACCCGGCCTCTGCAATGGCGGTCAGCGACGGCGACGAGTTTTCGGGTCATGACCTCGTACGCTTCATCGGTCAGTTGCGTCTGGGCCAACGGGTCGTCCCTGTGGGCGTCGAAACCTGCGGAGATGACGAGCACCTCCGGCTCGAACTTGTCCAACGCCGGGACGACCTTGCGGTCCAGGTACTCCATAAACTGCGCATCGTCCGTTCCGGGCGGGTAGGGAAGATTGATGGTGAAGCCCTTTCCGGCACCTTCGCCGGTCTCGGTTTCATACCCCGTGCCCGGGTAACAGGTGCTCGGGTCCTGGTGCAGACTGATGAACAAGACCGACGGGTCGTGATAGAAGCAGGCCTGTGTGCCGTTGCCGTGATGAACGTCGAAATCGACCACCGCAACTTTCCTGATTCGATGCTGCTGCTGCAGATAGCGGCACGCTATGGCGACGTTGGAGAACTGGCAGAACCCCATCGCCTTGTCCGGTTCGGCGTGGTGGCCGGGTGGACGGATTGCGGCAAAAGCGCGATTGACCTGACCTGCCATCACAGCGTCGCAGCATTGCAACAAACCGCCGACGGCCAGCAACGCCGTCTCGAAACTGCCAGGACTCACTGGCGTGTCAGGATCAAGATCGCCGCCCTGTTCGGAGACGGCATGAACCTGTTCGACGTGGTGTGCCCCGTGAACTGTCAGCAGCCACTTTTCGTCTATTGCTTCAGGTGGGGGTAACTCCAACAGTTTAAAGCCCGCAGGAACGGTATCCGGCGTCAGCCCGAATGTGCCTTTAAAATCGGGAAATGGGTCTGCCGAATCGACCAGCCCGGCCTCACGAATCGCCCGGTGAATCGCCCGAATCCGATCTGGCCGCTCCGGATGAGCCGGTGCCGTCTTGTGGTTGATGAACCGGGCATCGGAGAGAAAGCCGATGGATGGCATGGCGCGATTCTACAGGCGGCAGTTTGGATTCAAAGCAACTTGAAACCCGCTTACACGTTTGCCTGACCAGTTCATCAATACCGTCCCAGATCGAGACTTAGGTGAAACGAGTACCTGAAAACCCGCGAATGAATGTACGCGAATTCATAAGCCCGGGCTCAATGGGACTGCGACGAGATCTTGTGTGTGGCGACTCATGCGGGATAACCATAACAGCCGAAAGTGGAGCAGGCCGTTCGCTTACGAATGACCACGCCGAAACCACAAATAGTCCGCGTGTAGGCTCGTGAAGCCTACAATGGCAAGACTGCCGATGAACCAGGAAGCCGCCACCGCCACCTCGCAACCAGGACCGGAGCGATCCGATCGCTGCAAAGTTTGTTCGTTGGCGCATCAGGTCTGCCTTCCATGTGGTATTGGCAGCAACCGCACCAACGTAGGTCAGACTGTCCTTGACTCTCTTACGTCGATGGTCGCGATCCTCGATCGCGATGGCATGATTCGGACAGTGAACCAGTCGTGGCGGCGCTTCGGGCTGGAGAACGGTGCGGAAGACCCGTGCATGGGCGTCGGCAGGAGCTACATCGACGTCTGCACGGCAGCAAGTGACACGGTTCCCGAATGTAAGACGATGGCGGATTCCATCCGTGCGGTGCTTGCGGGGCAGATGCAACGGTTCGAGTCCGAATACTCTTGCAGGATCAACGACGGGACGATGTGGTTTTCGATGACCGTCACGGCGCTGAACGACCGCGAGTTCAGCGGTGCCGTCGTGATGCACACCGACATTACCGCCCGCCGCCAGGCCGAGGCCGTCGCGCTGGCATCAGAGCGACTGGCCGTCGCCGGGCGCATGGCCGCGACCGTGGCCCATGAAATCAACAATCCGCTCGCGGGGATCAAGAACGCGTTCGAACTGGTGAAAACTGGGGTCGACCCGAAGCACCCGCATGTCGGGTTCATTCCCCTGATTGAGACAGAAATCGATCGGATGGGGCGGATCGTTCGTCAGATGCTCGATCTGCATCGCCCCGGGCGGGAGATACCCCGCCGGTTCAAGCTGGCCGAGACGGTCAGCGATGTTGTGCTGTTCCTTAACCAGGCCGCGCGTCGTCGCCATATTACATTGAGCGTCGACGTGCCGCCGGGTGGTTGCCCCGTCACGCTTCCTGAATCAGACGTGCGGCAGGTTCTATACAACCTGATCCAGAATGCGATCGACGCGTCGGCAAACGGTCAGACCGTGGAAATTGAAATGGGCCGGCTGGATATCGCCAGCGTACAACTGAAAGTGAAGGATCGGGGTGTGGGTATCCCGACGAACCTGATGTCGAAGATTTTCGAGCCTTTTTTCACGACAAAGTCAGGTTCCGACAGTTCGGGAACGGGTCTAGGGTTGGCGGTGTCCCGGAGCCTTATCGAGGCGATGGGTGGCCGCATCAAGGTGGAAACGGTCGTCGGTTCGGGTTCGACATTTATTGTCACCGTGCCGACGCCCGAAGGAGCATAGCGATGAATCGGGGAACAATTCTGCTCGCGGACGATGAGTCAACTTTTGCATTTGCGACAGCGGAACTGCTGCGCGGACAGGGGTATGAGGTCACTACGGCCGCAAGCGCCGAAGAAGCCGGGCGTCTATTGCTGGAGATCGAGCCAGACGTGCTGATGACCGACCTCAATATGCCTGGCAACGACCATCTGCGGTTTATCGAGCAGGTTTCAGCGATCCGACCAGAGCAGCAGATTATCGTGGCGACAGGATACCCCACGGTCAAAACCGCCGCCGACGCGGTGCGAATGTGCATCGCAGCCTACCTGGTCAAGCCTTTCGACCTCGGCGAGTTGTATGCGCATGTAGCACGGGCGGTTGAGCAGGCCCGGCTGCTGCGAACGCTGCATCAATCGCACAAACGACTGGCCGACTGGACCCGCGACCTTGACGTGACGGTAAAAGCAATCCGACATTCAGCGGGTAAAGCCAAGTCTGCGGAAGACGCATTCCTGATGTTGTCGATGGGCAACGTCATGGGTGTGCTCAGCGACATGAAAGCGGTTGTAGACGCCCACGCCAACGGAAGCGGTGAAGAGGTGGCGCGAAAGAAGCTCGGCTGCCCGACACCGGTGTCGGCGGTTAACGCGATTCGCGACACGGTCGAGACCCTCGTCAAGACCAAGGACGCGTTTCGGTCGCGGGAACTGGGTGAATTGCGGAAGCGACTCGAGGCGGTGCTCGCCGGGCAGGAGACCGAAACGCGCTTTTCTGACACCGAACGCCTGGTCTCGTAATCCGCCAAAGCAGCCTTCCCAGTAACCGCAGCGGCAGTCGCAACGACGCCGCAAAAAAATCGGTCCAAACTGCTCATTGAATCCTGCCTCTGACCGATATCCCTCACAGACATAGCAGTCGGCCTGATCCGCAGCGAATCACTTCCTGCAGGACGCCAGGCCGGCCGCCTTAGCGGGCAGGACGTCGTACGGGACCTGCAAGTTGAAGGCACGGTTGAACCTCCAGAACTCGGCGAAAGCCGGGCGGATGTTCGACCGTGCCTTTTTTCGTTTCCCGAATCGGCGCGGAGGTATCGTTTATGCACGCCACGGACGACATCGTTAAAGAGTTCCTGATCGAGAGCTACGAGAACCTCGACCGGCTGGATCGCGAGTTGCTGCAACTCGAACAACCGGGCGAGAAGCGCGACACGCTCTCGAGCATCTTTCGCACGATTCACACCATCAAGGGAACCTGCGGGTTTCTGGGTTTTGGAAAGCTCGAGGCCGTCTCGCACGTCGGCGAAAGCCTGCTGAGCCGACTGCGTGACGGCGAGTTGACCGTTACGCCGCAGATCGTCAGCGGGTTGCTGGCGATGGTGGACGCGATCCGGAAGCTGCTGGCGAACATCGAAACGACCAATGCCGAAGGTGATGACGCCTTCCCCCAGGTTATCGCGACCCTCACTCGGCTGAAGGAATCAGAAGCAGTCACCACGCCGACTGCCGCCGCAGCCCCGGCCGAGATGGCCGCGCCGGTCGCTCGGTCGACCGCGGTTCATACCACCGTGGAAGCCGCGCCCGAAACAACGGTCGCGTCGGAAGTGCCCGCCTCGGCTCCCGTCGCCGCCATTGTGGAACAACCCGCCGAACCTGTTTCCCACGACGACCACGGCGACCAGAGCGCTGCGGCGGCCAGCTCCCCTGCAGCCGCAGGGCTTTCAGACTCCACCATCCGCGTGGATGTCTCGCTGCTAGACAAACTGATGAACCTCGTCGGTGAGCTGGTTCTGGCGCGAAACCAGGTGATCCAGTTCACCGCCCGCGTCGAGAACAGCAATCTCGCCGCCACCAGCCAGCGCCTCAACCTGATCACGACGGAACTGCAGGAAGGCGTCATGAAGACGCGGATGCAGCCGATTGGGAACATCTGGAGCAAGTTCCCCCGCGTGGTCCGCGACCTGGCGACGATGTGCGGAAAGAAGATCCGCGTCGAGATGGACGGGAAGGAGACCGAACTCGACAAAACGATCATCGAGGCGATCAAGGACCCGCTCACCCACGTCGTCCGCAACTCGGCCGACCACGGAATCGAAACACCCGAAGCCCGCATCAAGGCCGGCAAGCCGGCCGAGGGGCGGTTGTATCTGCGTGCGTTCCATGAAGGCGGCCAAGTCAACATCGAGATCGCCGACGACGGCGCTGGGATCCATCTCGACAAGGTCAAGGCCAAGGCGCTGAAGCAAGGGCTGATCACCGCCGAGCAGGCAACCCGCATGAGCGATCGCGAGGCGATCGGCCTGATCTTCCTTCCCGGATTCTCGACCGCGGAAAAGGTGACCAATGTCTCGGGCCGCGGCGTCGGGATGGACGTAGTCAAGACGAACATCGAACGCATCGGCGGCACCCTGGACATCCAGTCGGTGCAGGGGCAGGGAACGACACTGCGGATCAAGATCCCGCTGACATTGGCGATCATTCCCGCCCTGATCATCACCACCGGCAAAGACCGCTACGCCATTCCGCAGGTCAGCCTGCTGGAACTGGTCCGCCTGGAAGGCGACGACGCCCGCACGGGTGTCGAAATGATCCACGGCGCGCCGGTCTACCGGCTTCGCGGCCGGCTCCTGCCGCTCGTGCAGTTGAATGAGGCGCTGGGACTGTCCACGGCCGGCATCGACCCGGCGACGCTCGAAGCACTCAACATCGTGATCCTGCAAGCCGAGGACCGCCAGTTCGGCCTGATCGTCGATGAAATCAATGACACCGAAGAGATCGTCGTCAAGCCGCTGAGCAAGCAGCTCAAGGGCATCACGGCGTTCGCCGGTTCGACCATCATGGGAGACGGCCGAGTGGCATTGATCCTCGACGTCATGGGTTTGGCGCAGGCGGCGAACGTTGTCGCGGACCACCGCGATGTCGGTGCCGCCGAGCACCACGACGCCGCCGCCGCCAAGGGCGAGGTCCGTCAGACCCTGTTGCTGCTAAACGTCAACGGCGACCGGGCAGGGACGGGTTTCGACCGCCGGGTGGCGATCCCGCTGTCGGCGGTTGCCCGACTCGAAGAATTCGACCGCTCGAAGATCGAACGAACCGGGGTGGAAGACGTGGTGCAGTACCGCGGCGAAGTAATGCCGCTGGTGTACCTCTCGTCCGTGCTGGCTGACCGGCGTCTGAACACGCTGCCGCTCGGCGAAAGCCAGGGCGAGAAGATCCGCGTCGTCGTCTACACCGATCAGGGACGCAGCATCGGGCTCGTCGTCGATCGCATCCTCGACATCGTCGAGCAGGCACTGACCGTTCAGAAGACCGGCGGCGCGCCGGGCGTACTGGGAAGTGCCGTCATCCAGGACCGCGTCACCGAGCTTCTCGATATCGCCGGCATTATCCGTACGTCGCAAGAGCCCATCATGCCCCGGGCCATGGCGGCATAGCTCTCGCTCAAGTGTTCCAGGGACCCGCCGTGCGACGCCGGCCGCAAGCGATCTGACTGCTACGGAGAAACCAAATGACAGATGGAAACCAATACTGCACCTTCACCGTCGGATCGCTCTTTCTGGGCATCGACGTCCGCAAGGTCCAGGAAGTCATTCGCTACCAAGAGATGACCCGCGTACCGCTGGCCGCCAAGGTGGTGACGGGACTGATCAATCTTCGCGGACAGATCGTTCCGGCGATCGACCTGCGTCCGCGACTGGGCCTGCCGCCGCGGGCCGCGGGCGCGCTTCCGATCAACGTCGTCGTCCGCAACAGCGAGGGTGCCGTCAGTCTGCTCGTGGACGAAATCGGCGATGTGGTGTCGGTCGAGGCCGATTCCTTCGAGCCACGGCCGGAGACCCTGCGCGGCCCGTCCCGCGAGCTGATCGAAGGCGTGTTCAAGCTGAAAAAGCGTCTGTTGCTGATCCTCGACGTCGATCGTTCAGTCGACGTCACCCAACTGGCCGCATGACTGCGGTTGCGAGTTGGCAATTTGCGGATTGTTTCATTGGAAGGAGCCTCTCATGCTGCACATCGTTTCTGCAATCGTGTTGGTCCTGGTCGGATGCGGACTCTACTTTCGCAAGCGCCCCGCGTGGCACATGCGGATCATGACGTCCGCGTTCGTGATGGACCTTCTACTGGTGCTGTACATCGAAGCCACCCGTCACGCGGTTGAGAAAGTCGTCAGCCAGATCAGGATGATGATCTGGATTCATGCCGGCATCTCGCTGGGCGTCCTGGTGTGCTATGTGGTGATGATCTGGCTCGGACGCCGTGCACTGCACGGGAACAAGGCCAGCAAGGAGACGCATCGCAACCTGGGCATGTTGTTCGTTACGCTGCGGGGTTTGAACTACGCGACCGCCTTTATGGTCTGAAGCGGACGGATTCGTCGCAGACCGCGATCATTGACAGGGCCGCAATCATGATTCATCACGCGATCAATCACGCCGCCACAGGGCCTCCGGACGGATAGCCGGCCGACCCACCGAACCACTTGTCATGCCACCGTTGTTGCCCTGTCTGATGACCTGTTCGCCGATGCGATCAGGCCGACGTACCCGGTCCGCGCCGACTCCGGAACGCGACCGATCGCTCGAACCAAGACGAATCCCGAAAGGAACCTGACCATGAACGCTACACTCAAGAACAAACCCGCCGCCAAGAGCCTTCCCCGCCCGGTAATCCCGATGAAGAAAGCCGCGGGCACGGACGAGACCCTCGCGGGTCTGCAGGCAAAGCTCGAGGAAGCCAAACAGAACACCCAGGCGGTCACCGAGACAATGGAGGCGGTCGGCGCCGCCAAGAACCCCGATGAAGCCGCTGCCGCGGCGCTGACCAGCGTGCGATCTGCCTTCGGCTGGGCCTACGGGTCCTACTGGAAGGTCGATGCCGCCGACAACACACTGAAGTTCGCCCTGGACGCCGGCGACGTGAACGATGAGTTCCGCCGCGTCACCCAGTCGGCCCGATTCCGCGAAGGTGAAGGCCTCAGTGGCCGCGCCTGGCGAAATCGCGATCTGTTCTTCACCCCCGACATCGGAGATATGAAAGACTGCTGTCGCGCACCCGTCGCCCAACGGATGGGCGTCAAGAGCGGCGTCTGCTTCCCGATCGTTGTCGGCGGAAATGTTGTCGGGACGATGGACTTCTTCTCCCTCGAGACACTCGAACCCTCCCAGGAGCGACTCGACGTGCTTCGCAAAATCGGCCGGCTCGTCTCCGACGGCATCGACCGATGCGCCAAGGCGACCGATGCAGCCCGAATCCTGTCCATGGTCGAGAACGCGCCCGTGAACATGATGTACGCGGATCGCGAACTCAAGATCCGGTTCATGAACCCGGCTTCGCTCAAGACGCTTAAGAGCATCGAGAAGCTCCTGCCCGTCAAGGCCGAGCAGGTCGTCGGGCAATCGATCGACATCTTCCACAAGCGGCCGGAGCATCAGCGCAACATCCTGGGCGACCAGAAGAACCTGCCGCACCGTGCCAACATTCAGCTCGGCGACCAGACGCTCGATCTGCTCGTCAGCCCGGTGCTCGACCAAAACCGCAACTACCTGGGCACGATGGTGACCTGGGAAGTGATCACCGAAAGGCTCGCGACCGAGCGGGCGGTCAAGGAAGCCGCCGAACGGGAGAAGAAGCAGGCCGAAGAACTGCGTGCGAAGGTGGATAACATCCTTGGGGTCGTCACGGCCGCCGCTCAGGGCGATCTGACCAAGACGGTGACCGTCAGCGGTGCCGACGCGATCGGGCAACTGGGAGACGGACTCCGCCAGTTCTTCGCCGAGCTGCGGACGACTATCGGCGCGATCGGCCAGAACGCGATCACGCTGTCGAGCAGTTCGGAAGAGCTCTCGAGCGTGAGCACAACCCTGAGCGCCAACGCCGAGGAAACCAGCGTCCAGGCGAACGTAGTCTCGGCCGCGAGCGAACAGGTGAGCAAGAACGTTTCCAGTGTCGCGACGGGCATGGAAGAGATGTCCGCGAGCATCAAGGAGATTGCCAAGAACGCCACGGAAGCGGCCAAGGTCGCGACGACAGCCGTGAAGGTTGCCGACAAGACCAACGGCACGGTCGCCAAGCTCGGCGAGAGCAGTATTGAGATCGGCAACGTCATCAAGCTGATCACGAGCATCGCCCAGCAGACGAACCTGCTGGCCCTGAACGCGACGATCGAAGCCGCCCGCGCCGGCGAAGCCGGCAAGGGATTCGCGGTCGTCGCCAACGAAGTCAAAGAACTGGCCAAGGAGACGGCCAAGGCGACCGAAGACATCAGTCAGAAGATCGAAGCGATCCGCACCGACACCAACGAGGCAGTCGAGGCGATCGGCCAGATCAGCACGATCATCAACCAGATCAACGACTTCTCGAACACGATCGCCAGCGCGGTGGAGGAACAGACCGCGACGACCAACGAGATCAGCCGGACGATCGCCGAGGCGAGCAAGGGCTCGACGGAGATCGCCCAGAACATCACCGGTGTCGCGACGGCCGCCAAGAGCACCAGCAGTGGCTCGGGCGACACGCAGCGTGCCGCCGGCGAGCTGTCCCGGATGGCGTCGGACCTCCAGGGCCTGGTGTCCAAGTTCAAGTGCTGACCCCCGGCGGGGACGACGCTTCGAGGGACTGCGACCCCCCGAAGCGTCACCCCACCACTTCGAACCCGATCCCGCGGCGGGAGGCGCCGGCAATGTGCCGGCCCCCCGCCGCACCTGGGTCCGACCAACGGAGACACCCCGATGCGAGCGATCGTAATCGACGACTCACGTGCGATGCGGGCAATTCTCAGGCAGGCCCTGATTCCCCGGGGCTTCGAGGTCATCGAGGCCGCCAACGGGAAAGAGGCCCTCACCAGGCTCGCGTCCGCCGGCCCGGTGGACCTCGCCCTGGTGGACTGGAACATGCCCGAGATGAACGGCTACGAGTTCGTCAAGGCAATCCGCCTGGACGGCACGCGTGCCGACATGCGGATCATGATGGTGACCACGGAGACGGAGATCTCCCAGATGGTCAAGGCGCTCGAAGCGGGCGCGAACGAGTACGTCATGAAGCCTTTCACGGCTGACGTCATTACCGAGAAGTTGGCGCTGCTCGGCATCGACTGTGCCGAAGCGGCCTGAAGCGACGCAGTGCAGGCGGCACAGTCTGGAAGCCTGTGCCATTGGATTCGGGAGAAGACATGCGAAGGATTCGCGTACTCATCATCGACGACTCGGTCGTCATCCGACGGATTCTCGGCGACGTGATCGCATCCGATCCGTCCCTGGAAGTGGTCGGCGCGGCCGCCAACGGCCGCATCGGCCTGCAGATGATCGGACAGGTGAGCCCCGACATCGTCACGATGGACGTGGAAATGCCGGAAATGGACGGTCTGACCACCGTCCGGGAGCTGCGAAAAACGCACCGACGGCTGCCGGTCATCATGTTCAGCACGCTGACCGAGCGCGGGGCATCGACCACACTCGACGCGCTTTCCGCGGGTGCCAGTGACTATGTGACCAAGCCGTCGAACGTCGGCAATGTCGGCGAAGCGATACGTCGGATCTCGACCGAACTGGTCGGCAAGATCAAGGGCATCTGCGGTATGCAGACGCCTGCGGTGGCGGCAGTGCCGCCCAGACCGCGCCCGATTGTCCGGCCGCCGTCGGCTTCGGACACTTTGAAACCCACCGGACCGTCGGCCGTGCGGTTGTTGGCGGTCGGGTGCTCGACGGGCGGACCTGTCGCGCTGGCGACGTTCATTGGCGGGCTGGAAGCAAACTTTCCGGTGCCCGTCATCATCACGCAGCACATGCCGCCGATGTTCACGCGAATGCTGGCCGATCGACTCTCGATCGGCGGCAAGCTGAAAGTGAAGGAAGGCGCCGCCGGCGACATCCTTCAGGCCGGTCATGGTTATGTCGCCCCCGGCGACTACCACATGCGGATCGAGCGGCACGAAGCGGGTTTCCGGGTGGCACTCAACCAGGAACCGCCGGAGAACTCGTGTCGCCCCGCGGTTGACGTGATGTTCCGATCGGTCGCTGCGACCCACGGGGCGGGTGTGCTGGGAGTGGTGCTGACGGGCATGGGCCAGGACGGCATGCTGGGCGCGCGACAGATTCGCGACGCTGGCGGCGAGATGCTTGTTCAAGACGAAGCGACCAGTGTCGTCTGGGGTATGCCCGGAGCCGTCGCCCGCGACGGATCGGCCGACGCGGTCCTTCCACTGGATCAGATTGCCGACGCCGTCAACAGGCGTGCCTTCGGTCGAACGGGGCTGTTTAGAAAGGGAGCGTGAGAGCAATGGCAACCACAGCCGAAGAGTTTGACTTCATCTCGCAGTTCGTCGAGCGACGCACTGGCATCGTTCTCGAAAAGGGCAAGGAATACCTCGTCGAAAGCCGACTGGGACCCCTGCTCCGCAAGGAGGGCCAGGCGTCGATGGCGAGCCTCATCGAGAAGCTCAAAACTGGCGCCCTCGCCGAGCCATTGGCCCGCCGGGTGTGCGAGGCGATGACCACCAACGAGACCAGCTTTTTCCGCGACATTCACCCGTTCGAAGTCCTGAAAAAGAATGTCATGCCGCCTCTGCTGGATAAGCGCCGGGCGACCAAGGAGCTGAATCTCTGGTGCGCCGCCAGTAGCACCGGCCAGGAGCCCTACACCATCGCGATGACGCTGCTGGAGGCGTTTCCCGAGCTGCGAACCTGGAAGATCTACTTCCTCGCCACGGACATCGCGACCGACGTTCTGGCCAAGGCTCGCTCGGGTCGATACTCGCAACTTGAAGTCAACCGTGGGCTGCCCGCCAGCCTTCTGGTCAAGTATTTTAAACGCAACGGCCTGGAGTGGGAGATCGACGAGAAGCTCCGCAGCATGATCGACTTCCGCGAGATGAACATCACCGGTCCGTGGTTGCCGATGCCACGCCTGGATCTGATATTCATGCGGAACATCCTGATCTACTTCTCGATGGAGACCAAACGCCAGATTCTCGGCAAGGCCCGACGTCTGTTGCGGGATGACGGCGGCCTGTTTCTCGGCGGTGCCGAGACGACCCTGAACATTGACGCCTCCTACGAGCGCGTACAGCTCGATAGAAGTGGCTTCTACCGGCCTACGGCCAGAATGGCGGCGTGATGGACACCAACGACACAGCAATCGCCGAATCGACGTCAACACCAGAAATCACCTCCGACCAGGTCGAACAACTGGTCGCCGGCGTCTGGGATCAGACACTGCGCATGCCCGTCGCGACCGGCGACTCCGGCGGATCGGTCGCTGCCTCGGAACGGCAAATGGCGGCTTACGTTCAGATCTCCGGTGCCTGGGACGGGACCGTGGCGCTGCACTGCACTCACGACCTTGCCGCCGCCGCCGCTGCTTCAATGTTCAACGTGCCGCTCGCCTCCGTCACCAGCCGTGACGAGCTCGACGCCCTCGGCGAGTTGGCCAACATGATCGGCGGAAATCTCAAGCCGCTGTTCCCCGGCCCCAGTCACCTGTCGCTCCCGACCGTCATTGGCGGCGTCAGCTACGCCGCTCGCGTACCGGGCAGCCGGGTCATCGGGCGGCACCATTTCGAGAGCGGCGGGCACCCGTTTTCCGTCGCCGTCATGGAACGGGAGAAGAGCCGAGCCGTTCACACGAATCGCTAGTTTGTCGTTTTCAGCGACCGGGAGTTTTGGACGAAAGATGCTCTATGCCAGATGTAACCAATAATACCGAAGGCCTGCACGTCAAGCTGATACCGGCGTTCATCGAATCCGTACGGACAGTGTTCCAGACCATGGTGCGCGTCAAGGTGTCGATCCTTGAACCCCACGTCAAAAAGGACTCTCGCGAGTGCCATGACGTTTCCGGCGTAATCGGATTCTCGGGTGCCTTGCGGGGGTCTGCCGTCCTGGCCTTTCCGCAGAAAACGGCGCTGGACCTGGTCGCCCGCTTCGCCGGGGCAGAGTTCGCACCTGACTCGGCCGACTTCGCCGACGCCGTCGGAGAACTGACGAACATGATCGCGGGCACGGCCAAAAGCACGCTCGGCGAGGCCGCAGGCATCTCGACGCCGCTGGTGATCCTCGGCGCGAACCACAGCGTGCCGCCACTGCGCGACCTGCCGTGCCTGGTCATTCCGTGCCGGTGTGAGTACGGCGATTTTTCGATCGAACTGAACATCAAGCGACACGCCGTGCCGGTCGCCGCCTAGTTAGACGACTCACTCAACGAATACGCCGACCCTTGATGCGAGTCCCGGACGCCCGAACATAAACTAAAGGAGCCCCCCCATGAAGATCCTGCTCGTCGATGATTCGAAGACCATGCGTACGATCCAACGCCGTGTCCTGGAGACACTCGGCCCCGGCACCGATATCCTCGAAGCTGCCGACGGCTTTGAAGCGCTGTCGGTGCTCGCCTCGGTCGGCGGGAAAGTCGATCTGGCGCTGGTCGATTGGAACATGCCGAACATGGACGGCATCACTTTCGTGCAGCGTGTCCGCGAGAAGGACAAGACCACTCCGCTGGTCATGTGCACCACCGAATCGGAAAAGGATCGCGTGATCGCCGCCGCCAAGGCAGGTATCAGCGGCTACGTGGTCAAGCCGTTCGAGGGACCTGCGCTGCTGGAGAAGATCAAGCAAGTCATTGCCAAGTCCAAGGCGGCCTGAGACTTCCCCGTACGGGTCCATGGCAACAGCGCTCGCCTCCCGGCGTATCACTTATGCGTCCGGGCGGCGGGCGGTTCGCATCGTTGTAGAAGCCTGTTTTCTACATTTCTGCCGCGTACGAAGACGCTGAGCCACGTTCGACACGGATGGTCGACCGGGCCCCACTTCACACGCGGAGAACGAACGTTGACCCGAACGACTGGCTTGCTGTTCGCCGTAATGCTGGCGACTGGAATCGCCTGGTGGGCGATGGCCGGTGTCAATCCCGATGGGGTTGCCGGCGCTCCACCCGCCGTCGCACCCGGTCTCCCTTCGACGCGCCCAACGATCAATCCACTTCCTGCACTTGAGCCACTCCCCCTGCCCGACAAATACAAACCGCTGCTGAATCGCAACCTGTTCGCGGTCGGGCGATCGTCAACTTCCGCCCGCAGCCGCCAGGAAGCGGTGGCTCCCGTCCCTGAAGATCGCTTCGCTCTCCGTGGGATCATGCACCAATCGGGGCAGTTCACCGCACTGATCGAAGACACTTCTACCCGTCAGGTTCGAAGACTCTTCGCCGGGGAATCGATCGCGCGAGGACGCCTTTCGGATGTCAGCTTCGACGGCCTGCGGTACGAGGCCGAAGGACGCGACACCCGGGTAGCGATCGGCGAGAAACTTAGCGGCGCACTGGCAATCGATCCGGTCGTTGCAAAGCCCGAAAAGCACAAACCGGCCGACGAAGCGACACCGGCCGAGGGCGAACGCCATCGCGAACGTAGCAAGTCCGCCGAGAAGGTCGCGAGCTAGATCCAGATTCGTTCACATCGTTTCCAAGGCCGGAAGAGCGCACATGCCAAGAACTACGAATTTCGCTGCGGCGACGGTATTGGCCGGCTGCCTTGCCGGCACACTGGCGGCGCAGATTCCTGCGACGCTTCCCGCCGCGCCACCGGCTACGTCGCCCGCAACCACTCCTTCGGCGAGCCAGCCTGCCACGTTGCCCGCCACGCAACCGACGGCACCGATCAGCCTCGACTTCAAGAACGTTCCGCTCGACGCGGTGCTCGAGCACCTGTCCGAGGCCGCCGGCTTCGTCGTGATCAAGGACGCCCCGGTCGAAGGACGGGTCACCGTCGTCAGCCGGCAGCCGGTCAGTGCCGATGAAGCCGTCACGCTTCTCAACACCGTCCTCAAGGCCAACGGCTACACTGTCATCCGCAACGGCCGGGTCCTGAAGGTGACCGGTCGCGATGCCGCCAAGAAGTCCGACCTGCCGGTGCATTTCGGGGCCGACCCGGAATCGATCGAAGTATCCGACGCCCTGATCACCCAGGTCATCCCGATCGGCAATGTCGACGCGGTCAAGCTTCGCCAGGACCTGGCACCGCTTATCGGTACCGAGGCCGATGTGGCCGCCAACGGTGGCAGTAACGCGATCGTCATCACCGACACGTCGTCGAATGTTCGGCGGGTCGTGCAGATCATCGCCGCCCTCGACCGTCACGAGCCGGGCAACGCTGAGCTGCACCGCTACACGCTCAAGCACGCCGATGCGCTGGCGACCTCGAAGCTCATCCTCGCATTACTCAAGCCGGCGGATCAGGTGCCGGGTCAGTCGCCCAAGCTGCAGACCGCCGAGATGGCGTTGCGCGGACGTATCAACGCCGTCGCCGACGAGCGAACCAACACGCTGTTCGTCACCGCCCAGGCCGATTCGCTCAAGACGGTGGATGAGGTCATCAAGGATCTGGAGTCCAACGAATCGGTCGCGAGCGAGATTCGCATCTTCTCTCTGAAGTTTGCGGATGCCGCTTCGGCGTCGCGGCTGATTGGTGCTGTATTTCGGCCCGAGGAGCAGCGCGAACCGCGTGGTGAGTCGCCGCGCCGGGAAGGTGCCGACGCCGCGCTGCGCGCTCGCGTCATCGCCGCCGCCGACGACCGGACCAACACCCTCGTGGTTACGGCCCCGGCCAGCACGCTCAAGATCATCGACGAGGTTCTGAAGAAGCTCGATTCCGATCCGGCGACGACGACCGAGATCAAGGTGTTTCCGCTGACGTTCGCCGATGCCACCTCGGCCGCGCAGTTGATCACCACCGTGTTTCGGCCGCCGCCGGTGCAGGTGAGTTCCAGTTCAAGTTCAAGTTCGTCGCGTACGCGCGAGTTGATCGACGACGCACTGAGTGCCCGCATTACAGCCGCGGCCGACAGTCGGACCAATTCACTGGTGATCACAGCACCGCCGGAGTCGCTGAAGATCATCGAGCAACTGCTCAAGGCGCTCGATGCCAACCCGGCGGCCAATTCGATCGTGCGGGTGTTTCAGCTGAAAAACGCCGACGCATCGTCCGCGGTCGCCATGCTGCACACCATCTTCGATGCCGACCCCAGCACCGGCGTTGCCGCGCCGCTACCCGCCGGCGTGCCGCCGGTCACGCTAAGCGCAACACGCGGAAAGCTGACGGCCGCCTCCGACTCGCGCACCAATACGATCATCGTCCAGGCCCCGATCGAGACACTGACGGCCGTCGAGGCTGTTCTGAAGGAGCTCGACTCCAATCCCGTCACCGAGGAGACACTCTTCATCTACCGGCTGAAGAACGGGCAGGCGGCCAAGATGGAGAACGTGCTGAACATCCTGTTCGGCAACGTTCAGCCCAACAACAGCCAGAACGGCAACCGGTTCGGAAACCAGAACGACCCGCGCAATCAAGGCGGTCGAACCACCGGCAACCGCTCGTTGACCGGATCCCGTAACGGCCGCGGGTCGACGCAGTTCGACCCGATCGGTCAAGGTTTTGGGGGACAAGCGGGGGGATTCCCGTTCAACCGTGGTCAGAACCAAAACCTGCCCGGCAACCTCTCGCAGGGGTCCATGCGGGCGATTACCGAACTGACCGGCAAGGTCTTCGTCGTCGCCGACGACGACACCAACTCGCTCTTGATTACCACGGCGACGAAGTACCAGGGGCAGGTGAAGCAGATTGTCGCCGAGCTCGATCGCCCTGCCCCTCAGGTGCTGATCAAGGTGCTCGTCGCCGAGGTGACCCACGACAACGGCACGGATGTCGGCGTCGATTTCTCGATCCTGAATCAGCGAGCCAACGGAAACGGGCAGATCGGCAGCACCAACTTCGGCCTGACCGGTCCGAATGCGGCAACGGGCGGCCTGGTCGTTCAACTGCTCGAATCGAACGTCAACGCCACCCTTCGTGCGCTCGCGACCGCCGGCAAGCTGGAGGTGCTGTCGCGGCCGTACATTCTCGCGAGCGACAATCAGCTCGCGAGCATCACGGTTGGCAACGAGGTGCCGTTTATTACGAACACACGCATCACCGATCAGGGCCAGCAGATCAACACGATCGAGTACCAGGACGTCGGCATCATCCTCAATGTAACACCACACATCAGCCCCGACGGCCTGGTGATCATGGATGTGATTCCGGAGATCAGCCAGCTCACCAATTCGACAGTGCCGATCTCCCCCGGCGTTACGGCACCAGTCATCGCCAAGCGGTCGGCATCGAGCCGCGTAGGCATTCGGACGGGTAACACGATCGTCATCGGCGGGCTGATGGAAGACCGCAAGACCGAGAGTGTGAGCAAGGTGCCGCTACTGGGTGATATCCCGCTGCTCGGCCAGATTTTCTCGCGGGTGCAGATCAACAAGACCAAGACCGAGTTGCTGATCTTCCTGACGCCGCACGTGGCTCAACAGCCCTCCGATCTGGAGGGCATGAGCGGGCAGGAGATCGAAAAAACCAAGCTCACCCCCAAGGCGATCGTGCCGGGAATGTTCGACCAGCACCTTGACGGGATGAAAACAGGCGAGGTGCCGCAGTCGCAGCCGGCCACGAAACCGGATTTGACGGTGCTCGAAGTGCCGATGCGGCCGACGTACCAGCAGCCCGCCACCAAGCCGGCAACGCCGTGAACGACAGCGCGAATGTGACCCGGCGACGCGGGTGCAGGATTGCTGACACCGTTGGTCAGGCCCCGAAGACGAACAACGCCAGGTGAGCACACCCGTAGCCCAGCGCTATTCCGCCGAGCACGTCGCTGGGCCAATGGGCATCGAGCAGGTACCGCAGCACGGCACACCCCAGCGCCAAGGCCCAGAGCGTGATCGCCGCCGGCGGGTACATGACCGCCAGCGTCGCTGAAAGCGCGACGGCGCACGCACTATGGCTCGACGGAAAGCTCTCCTTGTAGTTCCCATGCTTGAGGCTCGGCCCGAGGAACTTCCCCGCGTTTTCCCGCCCCGGCCGGACCCGGCTAAAGGATTTCTTGATCACCGTCGCAACGAGCGTGGCCCCGAACGTCGCCACCAGCACCGGCACCGCGCGGTGACGGTTCGCATGATCGAGCTGCCACACCAGCACCGCCGCCACCACCGTGCAGACCGCCTGCCCGTACTGCGCCAGCCAGCGACTTTCCCGCTTGATGTCGCCTTTGAAGGTCAATGACAGCGTCGTCGGCACGCCACGCCACTCCAGCAACATCATGATGCCGCAGGCGGCGAGCAGCGTGAGAAAGAGCGTCCAGGAGAATCCCATGTGGCGGCGGATTGTCGGGGCGGCGGAAGAGGCGTCAAGCCTTCCCGCCGCTCTCCGTTTCGCGAATCACCGAGTTCGGTTGTTCCGAGTCCTCGAAGGCAACGACAAATCCCTCTCCTGCCGTTACCTTCCCCCAGCAATGACTGACCCGCGCCGGTTCTCAAGGGCCACCCTCATCCTGATCGTCGCCGCTTTCGTGGTGTACCTCGTCGGCAACGCCGACGTACCGCTCTGGGACCGCGACGAGCCCCGCTACGCGCAGTGCTCCCGTCAGATGCTCGAATCCGGCGACTGGGTGCTTCCCCGCTATCTCGGCGATCTTCGCCTGGCCAAGCCGCCGCTGATCTACTGGCTGCAGGCGTCGAGCATGACCGCCTTTGGCGTCAATGAGTTCGCCGCCCGGTTGCCGTCGGCGATCGCGATGGCGCTTACCCTCACGCTACTCGCAGTCGCCGTCCGCAAAGGTCTGTCGGCCGAACACGCGTTCTGGTCGGTGCTCGTCATGGCCGCAAGCGTGATGACGGTCGTCTCGGCCAAGGCCTGCCTGACCGACTCGGTCCTGCTGCTGTTCATCACCATCGCTCAGCTGTGCCTGTATCTGATCTGGCGAGGCCGCGGAACCTGGCCGGTCTTCTGCATTCTGGGTCTGGCTATCGGACTAACCTTGATGACCAAAGGACCGGTCGGCCTGGGCATTCATGCGATGACTTTCGTCGGCTACGGACTTCTGACCTGGTCCCTGCGCTGGAAGAAGAAGTCGGCCGAGCTCGAAGGCCGGACTGAAGAACGAACTCCATCGACCACTCTCGACTACGCGCGATCAACTGTCGCGACAGCAGATGCGTTGGTGGTCTCCAAAGCGCCGGCCTCTCGCATCCTGCTCAAAGTCATGACGGCGATCGTTCTGGTCGTCGCCGTCTGTTTGCCGTGGGTGATTCTGGTCGAGCAGCGCTGGGCCGCTTTGCCGGCCGATGTACGTGCCGAGGCAGCCAGGGGATCGGAGCGCAAGCGCGCCGCCGATCCCGATGCGCCCCGCTCGACCGGCGAACACGGCTACATCTGGACAGTAATCGAGAAGGAAGTCATCCACCGATCGAAGGTTGGCCAGGAAGGCCATTCCGGCCCGCCGGGCTACTACCTCGCTGCGATCTGGGGCATCTTTCTCCCCTGGAGCCTGCTGCTGCCGGCGACCATCGTCCTCGCGTGGAAACGACGCCATCTGGTTCACGTCCGCTTTGCCTTGGGTGCCGTCCTGGGCCCCTGGCTTATGTTTGAGATCGTCCAGACCAAGCTCCCGCACTATTTGCTCCCCTGCTTCGTTCCGCTGGCCATCCTGACGGCCGATGCGATCGTGCAATGCCTGCGGCATGGTGTGGCGGCGCTATCCGACCGCGCCTTTCGGCGGGGCGCGGTGGCCTGGGGCATCGTCTTCGGTTTGCTCGGACTGACCCCCTGGCTGGCGGCGACCTGGTTCACGCCGCAGCCGTGGATCATCCTCGCGATCGTGTCGATCGCCGCAATCGCCTACGCGGCGTACGTCGTCCGCACCTTCCTCGCCGGCCAGACACAGCGCGCACTGGTCGCGATGGGCCTGGGCGGGTTGCTGATGTACGGCCTGCTGTTCCGGGTTTTCCTGCCGAGCTGCGACTACCTGCAACTGGCCCCCAAGACCGCCGACGTCTTGATCGCCAACAAGGCCACCGAGCCCGGCAAGGTCCTGATGCTGGACTATAAGGAGCCGAGCCTTGCGTTTTATCAGGGTGGCACGATTCGCGAGCACCCTTCCAACATCCTGACCGGCAAGCTGCTCGACCTCACCAAGAATGTCGATTGGTATGTCGTCACCCGCGACGTCTGGAACGCCAGCGCGCCCAAGTCGCCCGCCGAGGCGGACCCCCGGCTGTCGCTGGACATCGTCTCCACGTTCAGGGGCCTGGACGTCGCCGACGGCATGCGGAATGTTGAAGTGATGGTGCTGAAGCGGAAACAGCCAAGTCAGTAAGGCCACGCTTGGCCTCGCGTCCGTCGCGATCCTTCCTACAATCACCCCATGCCTGATGATCCGCTTCCAGCCATAGTCCTGACCAGCGGCGGTCTGGACTCGACCACCTGCCTGGCGATCGCCAAGGCCGAAGGGTTCGGTCCGATTTATTCGATGTCGTTCGACTACGGTCAGCGGCACCGCCACGAGCTTGACGCCGCCGACCGCATTGCCCGGCACTACGGCGTCGCCGAGCATCGCACGATCACGATCGACCTCCGCGTGTTCGGCGGCAGCGCGCTGACGTCCGACCTGGCCGTCCCCAAGGACCGCGACGAGTCGGCGATGAATGCAGGCGTGCCGATCACCTACGTTCCCGCCCGCAACACGATCTTCCTCAGCTACGCGCTGGCCTGGGCCGAGGTCCTCGATTGCGACGACGTCTATATCGGCGTCAACGCCCTAGATTTCAGCGGCTACCCCGACTGCCGCCCGCAGTACATCGAAGCCTTCCAGCAGATGGCCCGCCTGGGCACGCAACGGACGGCGTTTGCCATCCATGCGCCATTGGTCCACCTGACCAAGGCCCAGATCATCCGCCGGGGTGTCGAACTGGGCGTCGACTACGGCATGACGCACTCGTGTTACGATCCGGTGACGCGCGGCGGCGAAGTTTTCGCCTGCGGGCACTGTGACAGTTGCCTGCTTCGGAAGAAGGGGTTCATTGAAGCGGGCGTGGCCGACCCGACGAAGTACGCGAGCTGACCGATCAAACACCCCGGTGTCTGAGCGTACGCGCGTGGACCCGGATGCTGCGCGACGCCGAAGGATCCGGGTCGTCGCAAGTACGCTCAGACACCGGCGTCACCCATCTATGCCCGATTCCGCACAAAACAGTCGTCTTGCCCGTCTCGTCGAACGCGTTCTGACATTCCCCGCCCGAAGGCCCTGGCTTGCCCTGCTGATCTCCGGCCTGCTTACCGCAATCGCGATCGCCGGAATATTTCGCCTCAAGGCAAACACGTCGTTGTCGGCGCTGTTCCCGCGCGGCAACCCGTCGGCTGATGCGCTGGTTCGCGTGCTGGACGCCTATCCCGCCTCGGGTGAGTTGATCCTTCTCGCTTCTATGGCCGAAGGTCAGGACGCCGCGCCGGAGAAGCTACTGGCATTCGCCGAGCGGTTCTCGCAGGCCGTCGCCAACTCGCCGGACGCGCGCCAGATCACCGCGGGCGTCGCTTACGCACCCGATCCGGCATTCCGGACGTTTATCGAGCAGGTGCTCGTGCCGTCGGGGTTGTATTACCTGGATGATGAAGCATTCGCGCGGGCCCGCCAGCGGCTGACCGCCGGCGAGATTCGCGACCAGATCCGGCAGAACGAATCACTCATCAGCCAGCCCGGCCCGGCGGCCGGGGCGGCGGCGAAGCAACTGCTCAAAGACCCATTGCGACTCCACGAGTTCGTCAAAGAGCGTTTCGGCTCGCAACGCCAATTCGCCACCTGGCAGGGACGCGAGGAGTTCATCAGCCCCGACGGCCGCGCGATTCTCATCCGCGTCACGGGCACGCAGACGTCGAGCGATCTCGACTACTGCGAGAAGATGATGAAAACACTTCCCGCGGTCGCCAAGGTTGCGAACACCGACGGGCTGACGATCGACTACATCGGCGCCTACGCCGCCGCCGACCACAGCCATCAGACCATCCGTGCCGACTCGATCGAAAACGTCTTCGCTTCAGTCATCCTGCTGCAACTGCTGTTCATCATTTTCTATCGCCGGCCGATCCGGCAGTTCCTGCTGGAGATCGTTCCAGTGTTGCTCGGCGTCGCGATCGGCTTCGGCGTTTATGGCTGGGTGCGGCCGAGCATCAGCCCGATCGCGGCCGTCGTCGGTGGCATTCTCGCGGGCATGGGCGTGGACCACTCGGTCATGTACCTCGCGAGCTACTTCCGCCATCTACGCGACGGCTGCTCGCCCGCCGAGGCCGTTCGGCGGACGGCCATGACGACCGTGGGCGCGCTCTTCGTCGCTTGGCTCACCACCATAATCGGTTTTGTGGCGATTGCATTTTCGAGCGTGCGAACGCTGCAGGAGTTCGCCCTGCTGGGGTCATTTGGCCTGCTTTGCGCGTTCGTCGCGATCGTGTTCATCCTGCCGGCCGTGCTGACGCTCTGGGACACCCGCCGGCTTGCCAGGCACGATACCCCCGAGACGCGACGGCTTCCCTTTCGCTTTCCCATCGAAGGCGTACTGGCGGCGATCGACCGCCGACGCATCGCCCTGATCGCGATTTCGCTGGCCGTGCTTGCGGCGTCGGCGATCTATGCCGGCACGCGTCCCGGCGGTGTGCTGCCGCTGGAATCGGATCTGCACGTCATGCACCCCCAGCCCAACCCGCCGCTCGCCGCGGAGAAGAAACTGGCCGAGCGGTTCGGCTCATCACCGGGCGGATTGCTGGTCCATCTGCGGGCGTCTTCTCCGGATGCGCTGCTGTCACTGGCGCACGAGGTGGACCGCCGACTCTCCTCGCCGGCGGTGCGATCGGCGGGCGTGACCGGAACCTTTGGGCTGGGGACATTGCTCCCCGACCCGGCCACCGTCGCCCGCCGGCGCGGCGTAGTGACGCCCGCCGAGATTGACCGTGTGATCGCCGACTTCAAAGCTGCGATCGAAGATAGTCCGTTCGACCCCAAACAGTACGAGGGCTACACAGAGTTCCTGCGGATGGCCCTGTCACAGGAGAAGTCACCTTCGCTGGACGACCTGCGGCGGTTCCCGGCGCTGTCGCGAAGCCTGCTGCCGGCCGAATCGATCGCCGTCGGTTCGCCGGCGAACGAGGCGATCGCGATGGTCTTCATCGACCGGCCCACCGACAGCCGGGACCGGCGCGAGGCCCTGGTGACGGCAACCCGCCAGTCTCTGGCAGGTCTGAACGGCGTCACGCTGACCGGGCTACCGGTCATCAGCATGGACACCGAGGTCGCCATTCAGCGCGACTTGCCCCTGCTACTATCGATCTCGTCCGGGTTGTGCGTGCTCTACATGCTGTTTCACTATCGCTCGGTCACCAACACGCTACTGGCGCTGCTGCCAACGATTTTCAGTCTGATCGTCCTCGCGGCGGCAGCCCGATGGCTCGACCTGCGGCTGAACCTGATCAACCTGATCGCGCTGCCTATGCTGATCGGGATTGATGTCGATTACGGCATCTACCTCGTCAGCCTGGCCGACTATCGCTGGAAGAAGCGCCAGGGCGGCGCACCGGCAGACCCGCCGCAGCCGCCATTGCTGGTTCGCATTGCCGGCTCTTCGCAGGCAGTGCTCGTTTGTGCGGTATCGAGTGGGCTGGGGTTCCTTTCCCTCATCACGGTCAGCGTTCCGGCGGTTCAGTCGCTCGGGCTCGCGGTGGCGATTGGCGTCGGCTCGTGCATCTTCGGGACGTTCTGTTTGCTGGCACCGATCCTGATGGTGATCGAGCGGGTGCGGGCCCGGTAAGGAAGCGTGTCATTTGTCATTTGTCATTTGTCATTTGTCATTTGTCACTGGTCACTGGTCACTGCACCTCTCTTGTGTCGCGCGCAAGTGACAAGTGACAAGTGACAAGTGACAAGTGACAAGTGACAAGTGACAAGTGACAAGTGACAAGTATCCATCCACCCCGCCGGCCTACCCGTTTCTCAGGAGTTGGCCTACTATTCGCCCATCATGGCAATTCTCGATGTCCTCATGCGATTTCTTCACATCGTCTCGGCCGTTATCGCGGTCGGAGGCGCTTTCCTCATGCTTCTTGCCGTGCCGGCGGGGCTGAAACTGATTGACGATGCGGCCAAGCGGGAAGAAGTGCTCCTTCGCATCCGCCGGGTGTTCAAGATGTTCGTCCATCCCGCGGTGCTCTTCCTGCTCGTCAGCGGCATCTACAACACGATCCGCCTCTGGCCGACCTATAAGCTGAACATGGGCCGGCACCACATGTTCTGGGGGCCGCACCTGGTCCTGGGTCTGCTGGTGATGGGGCTTTCGTTTTGGCTGCTGGCGGGCAAGTCGCTTCGTAACAACCACCGCAAGTGGCTCAAGATCAATGTCACGCTGATGTTCGTGACGATCCTTCTCGCCTCGGCGCTGCGGTACGTCCGGCTGGACACCGTCAAGCAGAAGCTGACCGCCGCCGAGGACCGCGTGAAAGTGCTTGAAGCCGCCACACAGCCGGCTGTTCTCGTCCCGGCAGTAACGTCGGCAACCACCCAACCCGCAGGCAGCCAGTGACCGCCGACGAACCTCTCATCCCCCCGCCGCAGCCCGACGGCATCGAACTGGCCCCCGGCGTTCGCGTGCCCGATTCGGGCGTGCGTATCGCCTTCTCCCGGTCCGGCGGACCGGGCGGGCAGAACGTGAACAAGGTCAATTCCAAGGCCGAGGTCTGGGTGCGGCTTGATGCCATCGCCGGCCTGCATCCGGAGGCACTCGAACGGCTCAAGGCGCTCGCCGGACGCAAAATCACCGACGCTGGCGAACTGCACATCATCGCCGAGACGTCACGTTCGCAACACCAGAACCGCGAAGACGCCCTGACCCGCGTGCGGCAACTCGTACTCCAGGCGATGGTCCGCCCGAAGAAGCGCCGCACCACCAAACCCAGCAAGGCTGCCAAACGCCGTCGGTTGGAATCCAAGCGGAAGAGGTCGGAAGTGAAGTCGAACCGGCGCGCCGGTGGCGATCGAGATTGAGAACCTCGACTACTCCCAAACCGCCGCGCGGGAACACAGCCTGACGATTAAACGCAAAAGGGACGCCCGCCGGGGCGTCCCTTCTTCGATTGTGGTTCCTGTGGCACAGGTCAGGCCTGACCCAGCCATGGAAGTTCATCCATCACCGCGAGACTACTCGTCTTCGCCGGCGAAGTCTTCTTCCTCGTCGTCGTAGTCATCGTCGTCATCGTCGTCGAGGAAGTCATCATCTTCATCCTCGTCGTCGTCTTCGTCATCTTCGTCGTCGTCTTCTTCGTCCTCGTCGTCGTCAAGGTCGTCGTCTTCATCCTCGTCGAGGTCGTCCTCCTCGTCTTCCTCTTCATCGTCTTCGTCGTCGTCCTCGTCTTCATCCTCGTCTTCGTCGTCTTCGTCTTCATCGTCCGCGGCCGGACGCTTGGCGGCTTCGGGGAGGGCGAAACCGAAAACGGCATCGTCGTCCTGTTTCGGCACGGCGGGCAAGGCCGTCGCTCCGCCGAGCAGACCCAGGGCAAGAATGTCCTCACCGAACATCGAGCCCCGGTCCATCGAGCCGCCGAGTGTCAGGTCTTCGGTAAGCGGCAAAGCGATCCGCCCTGCGGCCAGTCGCGACGATACGAGCACGTCCGCCAATCCATTGCGGTTTTGTTTCATCATGGTGCGTCTCCAACTTCCCTTGAAGTTCTGCAATCTCGCGTAGCATTCTGAAGTGCGCCGCTCGGCGGCTAACCCACACCTCATCTAATCCCGGCTGAGAGTTGGCATTGCCCTTTCCCGAGTCGGCGCGGCATTAAAGCCATCGCTCATGTTGGAGTCAAGACGCTTTGAAATGGAAAAAACGACAGTTCTGCCCTTACTCAGCGGCAAATGCGCAGCCGCTTGAGACGGTCCGCCCGGCGAATGGCGACGAGACCACCCAACCGTCGCGAAGGACGACGGATCGTCAGTCGATTTTCGAACGCCGCAACAGCAAGGCGTTGCCGATGACACTGACGTCCGACAGCGCCATGCACGCCGCCGCGATGAGAGGGTTCAACAGCCCGAACGCCGCCAGCGGTATCGCGATCACGTTGTAGACGAACGCGAGGAACAGGTTCTGGCGGATAGTCCGCATGGTGGCGCGGCTCAGCCGAATGGCGGCGGCCACACCCCTGAGACTTCCGCTGACGAGCACGATGTCGCCGGTCTCTTTTGCTACGTCGGAACCCGACCCGATCGCGATCCCAAGATCGGACTGGGCCAGCGCCGGAGCGTCATTGATTCCGTCGCCGACCATGGCAACCGCGCTCGGCCGTCCCGCGATGCCGCCCGAGGCCTGCAGTTCGCGAATGACGGCGGCCTTGTCGCCGGGGCGAACGTTGGCACGCACGTCAGTAATGCCGGCCCGCCGAGCAATGACCGCAGCGGCCGCGGCATGATCGCCGGTGAGCAGGACGGTCTTCAGGCCCATCGCATGCAGGTCACCGATCGCCGCCGCCGAATCGGCCTTGATCTGATCGTCCAGCAGAATAAGTCCGAGCGATCGAACGCCCGATGCATCCCGCAAGGCGACGAAGACCTTCGTGCCGACAGTATCCGCCGCCACCGGATCGGCCTGATCGATGCCGGCCAGCGCGCCTGTGCCGACGAGCAATTCGCGCCCGTCCATCACCGCGACGACACCCAACCCTGGTTCGTTTCGGAACCCCTGCAGGTTCTGCCGTGGGGAAATCCGGCGTGCTGCGGCGAATGCGACGATCGCCTTGGCCAGCGGGTGACTGCTGAATTGCTCGGCGGTCGCCGCTAGTTCGAGTAACTCCGACTCTGTCGTGTCGCCGGCAGGATGAACGCCGGATACCACCGGCTTGCCTTGTGTGACGGTGCCGGTCTTATCGAGCACGACAACGCCAACCCGCTCGGCCTGCTGCAGGCCGTCGATATCACGAATGAGGATGCCCCGCTTGGCACCGCGGCCGGTACCCACCATCAGCGCGGCGGGAATCGCCAGCCCCAGGGCACACGGACAGGCAATGATCAGCACTGAGCAGACCGCCCGGGCGACCATGCCCCAGATGTCTGAAGCCGGCCAGCCGTGGGCTGATCCCCAGGCGTACCAGCCAATGCCCGTGACAAGGGCAATCCCCAGCACGATCGGTACGAAAACGGCGGCGATGCTGTCGGCCAGCTTTTGTACCGGCGGCTTGCTCGACTGCGCAGTCTCGACGAGTTGGACGATCTGCGACAGCGCGGTGGCCGAGCCCGTTTTGGTGACGCGGACGATCAGGCGTCCGTCGGTGTTGATCGTTCCGCCAATGACGGCATCGCCGACGTCACGTGTAACCGGGATCGGTTCGCCGGTCAGCATCGATTCGTCGACGGCGGATCGGCCTTCAACGACAACACCATCGATCGGCACCCGATCGCCCGGCCGTACGAGGATGCGGTCGCCGATGTCGAGCTGAGCGACGGGCACCTCTTCGGGGACGGTTGGGTGGTCGGTTGTTGCGGTCGCACCCGGCGGTGTGACGGGTGAGTCGACGACCGTGAGCGACATCCGCCGCATTGGCCTTTGATCACCCGAGCCGAGATTCCCTGCTCCCGCCCTTGCACCCAACATCCCATCCGCCTCGACATTTTTCGGCACGCGTAGCGCCACCGCCGGCGTGAGATTGAGCAGCTCTCGGATTGCCGACCCCGCCGACTGCCTGGCCCGCGCCTCCAGCCAGTGGCCGAGGCTGATCAACGCCAGCAGACCAGTGCCTTCCGTGAAATACAGCGGCGGTTTGGTCTGCCATCCGCCGGCCAGAAAGCCGACGAACGCGACCAGGCTGTATCCGTAGGCCACGCTCGCGCCCATCGCGATGAGCGTGTCCATGTTGCTGACGCCCTGCCGCAAGCCCTTCCAGGCCCCGCGGTAGAATCCGCCGCCGACAAGCACGATCGCCAGGGACGACGTCACCAGCGAGAGCCAGTCCATCCAGGTGATCCGGTGGGCGGCATGTCCATCCGATAACCCGTTATGTATCCAGTGGGTCAGCTCGACCGGGAACCAGAGCACCAAGCCGATGATTGATCGTCGATACCAGGCGCGGGCGTCATGATCGTGGCGTTGCAGTCGGGCAACTTCGGCCCCGGCGACATCATCGGTCGGCTCGACGGCGGCCGGATAGCCGACATCGGTAATCGCCGCGGCGATGTGCTCGACATCCGTCTTCGCCGGATCAAACTTCACGACCGCCCGCCCGCGGGCGAGGTTTACACTGCACACTTCCACGCCGGCCACCCTGGCGGCGGCCTTTTCCACATGGCTCACGCAACTGGCGCAGTCCATCCCGGCGACTGAAAACGCAGTCTCTTGCACGGTCCGGGGTTCGCGGTCAGGACTTAATGTCGAGGCGGTCATGGCGAGTGATTGTAGGGTCCCCACTGCGGACCGTCTTTTTCCCCTCCTGCCCACGTCGCATTTCGGTCCGCGATGCCGACCCTACTCGTCCTCGTCACCGCCGCGCCGGGTCGGACCGTCGCCGAACTTGATCCATTGCAGGTAAAGCCCATGTGGCGGTGCGGTACCCCCCGCTGCCCGGCGGTCCTTCGCTTCCAGCATTTTCGTGACGTCGTCTGCCCGGTACTTGCCCAGGCCAATCTCCACCAGCGTGCCGACGATGATGCGAACCATGTTCCAGAGGAATCCGGTCCCTTCCACGCCAATCACCAGCCGGGGTTTGCGGTAGGTCACATCGCAGGCAAGCACCGTGCGGACGGTATCGAGCTTGCCGTGCCCCGGACGGCAGAAGGTGGCAAAATCGTGCGTGCCAACGAGCTGGCTGGCGGCGTACCGGATCGCATCCAGATCGAGCTTCTGCCAGCGGTGCCATGCCAGGTCGGGGAACATGACCGGGCGGTCTTCCTCGTTCCAAATCGAGTACTGGTACCGCTTGGACAGGGTCCATTTGACCGCGTCGAAATTGATCGGCACCGGCTCGATCGATCGGACGAGAATGTCTTCCGGCAGCCGGGCATTGACCGCCCGCCGCATGCCCAGGATGGGGATCTGGACCTTATCCGTGGTGAAATGCGCGACCTGCCCCTTGGCATGCACGCCGGCGTCGGTCCGGCTGGAGCCCGACAGCGTCAACGGATGCCGAACCACGGTCCGCAGCGTGCGGGTGACAATTTCCTGAATCGTCGGAATCCCCTCCCCCTCCGGCGGCTTGGGGCCCTTATAGGTCGCCGTCGGATACTGCGTCTGCCAGCCATGATAGTTGGTGCCGCGGTACGCGATCGTCAGCTTGTAACGCTGGAGCGGAACGTCGGCGGGCAATGGATCGACAGGCACGGCGGGTGGTGGCTGTTCAGGGGAGTCGCTCATGGGGACCGCGGGGGATTCTGGCTTTCAATCGGTACTCTGCAATCCCGCGGCCAGCCCTCCGCCAGTTCAGCCCCGGTTCTTCGGCGTGGCGTCAAAGGTGATCTCGCCGTCGTGTTCCTTGGAGTTGATCTGCCGGGCAACCTCTTCGGCCTGTTTGCGGTCGTTCAGAATGATGACGAATTCGTGCTGCCCCTGCTTGCCGTTCCATACGGTCCACTTGTTGCCAAGGGTCATCGCGACTTTGACTTTACCGATGTTGGGGGGAATCGTAACTTTGGCCATGGGGTCTCCGAAGGCATCTTACACTTCCAAGGCATCGGCTGAAGCCCCGGCTTCGTTGGCGATGGTCTTGACACGACCTGAACACGACTCGGATTGCCGCGTCGGGCCCTGACTCGGCGGCGCCAATTCCGTGAGTTTGAAGAGCATACCATGACCGAAGGAGCCCCGAGGGAAGGTTTTTGTTGACCGCAGCAACGGTCATGGTAGCTTTCGCGAAGCCACGGACCGAAGTTGGTTCGGCCCCGGGCTATCTTCTACACCGCAAAGGGACAGTTCTATGAAGCGTTTCGCCCGTTTCGGCCTTGTCGTTGCCGCCGCCGTCAGTGTTGTGACCGGAACCTCGCTCCTGGCCGCCGACAAGCCCGCCGGCGCGGCCAAGTACAGCATCGAAGAAGCGATGAAGAAGCTGAACAAGCCCAAGGGCAACAACATCTATACCCACGTCGTCTCCGGCAAGGGAACGGCCGAGGAGAAGAAGATGGTTGTCGAGTACTACGAATCGCTCGCGCTGTCGAAGCCCGAGAAGGGCGACCTCAAGGAATGGCAGAAGATGACGGCTGCCATGCTCGCCGCCGCCAAGGCCGTTGAGGCCAAGGGCGACGCCGCCTCGCTCGCCGCACTCAAGAGCACGTCGAATTGCAAGGCCTGCCACGACATCTTCCAGTAATCGGCTTTCCGCTGATTGCGACATGGTCGATTCAAGAATTCTGCAAGACGCGGCTGTCGCCTGGCGACTGCCGCGTCTTGCCTTAGTTGCATACCGCTGGCCAGTCCCTATCCTCCCCCGCTCCGATGAACTGGTGGTGGCTCCTCGTATTCTTCGCGATCTTCCTCATTGGCGTGACCAAGAGCGGTTTCGGCTCCGGCGTCGGGCTGATGATCGTGCCGATGACCGTCGTGGCGATGGGGCACACCCCTACACCTCCGCCGCGGCACTGGGACTGATGCTTCCCCTGCTCGTGTTCGGCGACCTGATCGCCGTATGGCAGCACCGAAAGCATTTCGACTGGACGAACGTCCGCCGGCTGGCTGCAGGATCGATTGTCGGCGTCCTGTTGGGCGGGTTTCTGCTGTGGTGGTTTCACCGCCAGCAGGATCTGGTCGTGCCCCTGATCAAACTGGAAGTGGGACTGGAGTCCGTCATCCTCGTCGGACTGCATTGGTACCGCACGTGGCACGGGCTCGCGACTTCCGCGGCACCCGGACCGGTCAAAAGCACCGCAACCGGCGTCCTCGCCGGAGCGAGCAGTACTCTGGCACACGCCGCCGGGCCGATCATCGCGCTCTACCTTTTGCCGCAGCGGCTTGATCGGCGGGTGTTCGTAGGCACCTGCGCGATCTACTTCTTCCTGCTGAATACCGCCAAGCTGCCGGCGTACGGATACAGCGAGATGTTTTCGCGCGGCACGCTGATGCTCTCGCTGTACCTCGCGCCACTGGTGGTGGGCGGTGCCCTGTTCGGCTTCTGGGTCAACCGAAGGCTCAACGACCAGTTGTTCGCCAAGGTGGTGTACCTGCTGACGTTCGTGCTGGGGTGGTACCTGATCTGGGATGCAGGAATGGCGCTGCGTAACACCTTCCACTGAATCAGAACCTGCTATTCAGGGTGACGAATCGGGGTCGAACCGACAACTTCGAGGATCACAACCTCGCGCTTTGCCAATTAAGCTATCGTCACCGTCGAAACTCAGAAAACGTGATCGAGGATAGAGGTTCGACGATGGCGGAACGCGTGCGAACCGCCACCCATTGACGCCTCTATCCTCGATCGTCCGTCACTTCTCCACGCTTGCCAGCGAGCGCACCTGCTCGGCCAGGTCGCCGGGACCGAATACGAACGTCGCCTTGGCCGAAACCAGGACGTCCTTGAGCAGTTCCATTTCACGCAGCCGCAGGAGCGCCGGGTTGTCCGACAGCAGCTTGGCCGTGTTCGCCTGGCTGCGGACCTGGGCCGTCTCCTCGCGGCGACGGATCAGGTTGGCCTCGGCTTCCTTCTGCGCGCTGATCACCTGGTTGAGCAACGTCTTCATGTCGCCCGGCAGGATGATGTCGCGCAGACCGACGCCGCGAACCGCCAGGCCGAGCGTCTCTGCCCGGCGTGCCAGGGCATCACGGACCTCGGCGCCGACGGTCTCCTTGTCGGAGAGCATCGCGTCCAGCGTCCGCGCACCGACCGCCGCCCGCAGCACGAGCTGCGCCTCGCGGTACAGCGCCTGGCCGTGGTCGGCCGAAGCCGCGACCGCCTTGACGGCGTCGGCGACCTGCCACGTCACGACGAGGTTCACGCGCAGCGACACCTTGTCGGCCGTGATGATTTCCTGGCCGGCGACGTCGGCGACCTGCTCGCGCAGATCGACGGCCTTCCAGACCACGCGGCCCGTGCCCTTCCAGAAGACGTGCAGGCCCGGATTGAGCGAGTCGATCAGGACGCCGTCGCGGTATAGCAGCGCCGTTTCCGTCTGGCCGACCTGAACACCGTCGAGCCAGCGCGACGCCTCACCGTGGCCGAGGATCGCCTGCAGGCGCGGGTGGCTCAGCGTGAACGTGTTCACGTCGAACCGCTCGACATGCAGGCGATACGGCACGGCCCAGAACGCGAACCGGCCGGGACCCAGCACGTGGGCCAGACGGCCATCCCGCCAGACGAGCGCGCGCTCGTTGTCGGCGTTGTCGACGATGACCAACGCGTCGCGGACATCGCCGCGGGCGAGCAAAACGTCGGCGAGCGGGTGCTCGAACTTCGTGGTCAGCGTGCTCACGATCTCGATCCGGTCGCGGTTGCGGTTCCAGAACCAGATCGTGTACTCACCCGGCTGCACGAGGCCCTGGAACTCGCCATGGCGGAACCAGAAGCCGCGCTCGTGCTGCTTGATACGAATCGTATGGAATAGAGACATAGCGCACCTCCCTTGGTGCGTAAAAGGACTGTCGAAGCAGCTATCGGGCGAGCAGGCCGGGTCGCCGGCCTATTCACATCTCGGTCGCCCTTTGACGGGCGAACCGGCCTGGTCGCCCGACTAAATGCTCGACGTTACATGACTCAACCGCTTCAGTTCCGTCCGCGGAGCGATCTCGCTTCGCTCGAAGGCGCGGACGGGATGTGACGGCAGCAATGTGGGTTGAAACTGACGCGCTCCGTCATTGCCGTCATTGCCCTTGAGCTCACCGATCAAGCCCGAGACCGGGTCGTAACCCGCCTCAAGCGACTCCTGAAAGATCGCCTCGGCGACGTTCGTATCGGTGGCATCATCGGGCCAATTGCCGCGCTGCTTGGCAAGGTCGATCAGGCCTGTCAGGCCGTACCGGCCGAACAGGTGCTTCCACTCGCAGGCCCCGACCTGAAGATCGAGCTCACGGACGTCGCCGAACAATCCGGCGACGTACTCGGGCCTATCCAGTTCAGCGGCGGTGGGCTGATCGAACAGCTCTGCCATCCGATGCGGTCGCGGCAACAGGCCACGACCGGCTTCGCCGGACTCGCTGTAGGCGTACCACGCTAGAATCACATGTCTCATGGGAACACTCCTCTCTGTTCTCTCAGTGGCACAGGCGTCTCGCCCGTGTTCTTGTCATCTGGCCGCCGCCAAGACATGAGCGAAACGCCCATGCCCTGCACTGCAGCCAGTTTGATCTCAAAATCGCGGACGAAGCGGCGATCGATCCAGCAACGGCCCGGCGTTCGGCGGGGCCCGAGGCCTTGGGTCGATGTCCGCCGAGCGAGGCGACGCGGCGATGCTTCACCCGTCGTTACCCCGCCAACCGCCGCACCCGTCGAACGAGCCCCGTGGAACGTGTCCCGGAACATCGATCAAGCGGATGCGGCGGCGGAAGGACAACCGCCCCTAGAAGCATTGCCTTTGTCGCCCGGTCAGCGTCGATCGACCCGGACGTCCCGGGCCGCTGGCTGATACGTCCGGTGTGATGGTCGTACATCCAACCACCACCGCCGGTCCTGTTCGAGACGCCACTCCGCGCCGCGGGTGATGGCGAAAGTCGGTTAAGACTTTTGCATTTGCTCGGTTAGCAGCCGAGTGACCATTTAGACCCTGGTCGCGGGTTCCAGGCAGGATTCGAACCTGCTACTTCCAGATTCCAAGTCTGGTGCTCTAACCAAATGAGCTACTGGTGCGCCCCATTACCATGGAGCGACATAGCCAACATCGTTTAGAACCCGTGCGCGGAACATACATTAGGAACGTTCATAACTACGTTGAGAACGCCCGTGTACGCCGCCGGCCGATGCTGGCTGGTTCGTGTGGTCCGTATCGCGGACCGAAGTTTTTCAATTTCTCGTCATACCGGCATCGCGCTCCGCTTCGCGTCGCGGCTAACCAACCCGGGGCAGCGACGCATGCCAAATCCGGAAGCACTCACCGGAAACAGCTCTCACCACCAACGCAAAAAGCCCCGGAGATCAGGTCTCCGGGGCTCGAAACGTTCAACATGTAACGTTCGGTCACCTCGGAGGTTGTGCGGAAAAATCACGGCGATTGCCGTCGGCTTTTGTCATCTCGCAAGCATGCGTCTTCGTAACCAGAAGACCCTTCGACCCAATTCCCGAGACGACCGACCACGGCGATACACTTACTGCTGCCTTGGTTTCAACCTGCATCCAACCCAGACGCGCGCTCATCGCAATGCCGGCCTTAAGGCTGGCCGGGCGATGGCTGGGGGCATGAAGTTGGTTGGTATTCATCAACATTGAAAACAATCTCGAACGACCTCGTCGACCGCTGTGCCCAAAGACACTAACGTGTGAAGAAGGATATATAGTCTCTCATAGTACGTTGCGTCAAATAGAAAATTACAAGAAGTGTGTCCGCCTTGGTAGCCAGATGGAAGCCTATTGCTGGAGACGGTGATATCCCGGGATTGGGTCGACCCGGCTCGTTCGTTACATCGGCCCCTCATCCAACGTCGCCAGCATCTGCCGCATCGCCGGGGCGAGGTCTCGTCCCATTCCTTCGGTCACCAGGCTCGCCCGTTCAATGCCGCGCGTCAGCACGTCACGCGCTTCGGTCTTTCGGTCCAGGCGAATGAGCGCCTGCGACAGAAAATGATACGTCGCCAGATGTCCCGGCTCACGGGCGTTGGCGATCGACAGGTGTTCGACCGCTTCGGATAAGGCTGCCGCGGTGTCCGGGGCTTCGTCAGACCCGGCGGCTTCGAACAGCTTCTTTCCCAGGCCGAATCGACTCAACGGGTCGGACGGATCGATCGCCAGCAGCTTGCGGAACGTGGCAAGGTTCATTGCCAGAGCATAGTAAGAGTGACGACCGCCGGCGACAGGCAGAGCGAATCCGTGTGGCTCCGGCGAATCTTCCGCTTGTTCAATCCGGTGGCATCCCGCCCCAATTCATATCGATTCCGCCCTGTCGTCCGACGCGGTCTTCGAGCTTGCGCAGCAGGAAATCGGTGTGCAGCCGCAGGTTGTAGAACTCCTGCATGTACGACAGCGGCACCTTCTCCTCCGAAAGCTCCTTCTCCATCTCGACGAGCGTGGCGATGTCGTCGTCAAACCGGCGCGGGTCGAGTGCCGCGGCGGTAGAGGCCGCTTCCCCCGTAACTTCCAGCCGCAGCCGCCGATCGATCTCCCGCAGCACGCGGTACCAGCGGTAGATCCGCGACCGAATCCGCCAGACCATCAGCGGCGGCGCGATGCGTGCCAGCGGAAGAATCAACGTCAGCAATGGCAGCAACAGGATCTTCATCCGGTCCACCAACGCGGCCGCCCAGAACGGCAGGTATCGCTGCAGGAACGGCGGCCCTGATCTGAAGTACTCCGCCGCCGACGTATCGACTGGAAACTCGACGAACCGGGTGGAGGGCAGCTCTCCCGCTCGCGACAGCAGGTCGCCACGCTCGTGCGCCCGGGTCGCCGCTTTCAAGAGGAGAATGACAATCGAAGGGTGCAGGTCTTCGCGGCAGACGAGATTGGCCGCCGGTGCCAACAGATATACGTCTTCCGACGGAAGATTACGGGCCAGGTCGATCGTCCCTCTGGGCAGCTTCACGTCCGACAGGAAGGGGAACACGCGGGCATACGCCTCGTGATGTTCGAAGCTCATGAGCCGAACGCCGGGCTCATGGAGCAGTTCGGCGATCAGCGGGTGCCGGGGCGACAAGACCAGCGCGATGGCGTCCAGCTCTCCGGCCTTGAGCGCATCGGCTGCCGCCCGGCCGCTGCGGGGGTCGAACCGGATCGGGGTGGTTCCGGACGCGGTCGCCTTCGGGTCTGACGTCCAGGGAAGGGTGTTGGCGGCCAGCAGTCGTTCGACGATCGACCTGGTGCCACTGCCTTCTGGACCGGCGGCCAGGCGTTTGCCCGCCAGTTGCGGCAGGGTCGTCACCGGATCACCGCGGTGAAAGATCCAGACCGGTTCCAGATAAAGGCTGGCGATGGACCGGAGGTCGGAGTGGTCGCCGGGGGGCGCGGTGCCGCTCTGCACAATCGCGACGCTGACGACCTCCGCATCGGACTTGCCGTCGGTCGGCTCGGACAGCAACCTGTAGTTCTCGATCGATCCCTGGGTCTCTCGCACGTCCAGCGCCAGCCCGTTGTCCTTGAAGCTCTGGGCGTACTGCTGGGCGAACCAGTGGTAGGCGCCGTCCTTGCTGCCCGTCGCGATAACCACCTTCCCCGGCGGTGCCGGTTTGACCAGCATCCACCCCACCGCAAGCAGTAGGACAGCGAGGAAAATCCATAGCCATGACGCGCGGAGCGTCTCCCATACCCCGGCCTGATCGCGGAACCGGTTGTAAAGCGGAATCCGGCTCAGTGCAGAAGCGGCCCGGGACGTCGATCCTTTGGTTCCATCGGTCACGGCAGAGTCTCCGGTTGCGATACGGCAAGAACGCGCTGGTGGCACCCCATTGTGGATTGTCGTTTGTCAATTGTCGATTAGGGGCTCACCTCCCGCACAATTGTCGATCCTCGGCGCAAAGTTCGAACGGCACAATCGATCGCGAGAATCGACAAGCGACAATCAACATTCGACAATCCCCCTCCATGACCCCAGCCGTGGAACAACTCGTCCGCGACACCATGGACCTGACCGGTGCGGCCTCCCCGGAACTGCTCATGGAGGATGCGCCGACACTCGCCGGCGAAGTGCTCGAATTCGAACAGCCGATCGACACCGCCGACGACGCGGTCGAGCATGACTTTTACCTGGTCGGCATCATCGGCGGGAAGGACGTCGGCAAGACGGCGCTGGTCAATGCGATTGTCGGCCAGCAGATGTCGCAGGTCATCGGTCACGGCCCGGGGACCGAAATCGCGATTGCCTACGTTCACGACAGCCGCGAGCAGAAGGTCCGGGAGTTGCTCAACCGCGAGGTGGCGGGCAAGTTTCGCGTGGTCGTCCACCAGGTCGCCGGGCTGGAACGGCAGGTGCTGCTCGACTTGCCTGATATCGACAGCCAATATGAGTCGCACCTGGTCGTTACGCGACAGATGCTGCGACACATGTTGTTCCCGATCTGGGCGCAGAGTGTTGAAAAGTACGCCGACATGGCCCCGCAACAGGTTCTGGGTCAGGTGGCGGCGGGGAACGATGCGCGGAATTTCCTTTTCTGTCTCACCAAGGCAGACCAGCTGGATGCACACGGCGGCGAAACCGCCGCCGCTGAATTGCGGGAGGATTTCGCCCGCCGCATCACCCGGACGACGGGACTGAAGAAGTCGCCATCGGTGTATGTGGTCAGCTCGCGGCGTCCCGACAAGTACGACCTGCCAAAGCTTCGCACGCTGCTCGCCCGCCAGAAAACCCGGGAAGCCGTCCGCGAAAGCAAGGAGCTGGCGTCGAAACGGCAGGACAGGTCGCTATTGGATTGGCTCACCCGTCAGGATCTATCTGGCCAGGCCGACCGGCTGGGGCGACTGCTGGCCGAGGCGCAGGAAACGATTCAACAGCGGGTCACAACACCGCTGGTGGAGAAGGTCCTCCCGCAAATCGCCGCCGACCCTGCCAACAAGCTGGCACTATCGGACGAGATCCTTGCCGAGCGCGTCGGGCGCTGGCCGCTGGTCAATCTGGTTCACACGCTGCTTTCGCCGCTGATGTTGATGGTGCGGGCGTTCGCTTCAAAGTCGCCGTCGGCGATGCTGAGCGCCGACGGCATGGTCGAGCAACACCTCCGGAGCCAGTCATTCTCGGCCGGGCAGGTGCTTCAGTCGGCGTTCGCGCAGTTGCGGCAGGCGCATCCGGCCATCGGTCAGCTCTACGGCAACCAGCGACTGTGGGAGGAGATGGATGCCGAGAACGCGTCGGCCGATCTGAGCCGCCGGCTCGCCGGCACCGTCGAACGTCAGCGCCAAGCGGCCCGCCAGCGCCTTACGCCGTCGGGTGGATGGCTCGCGCCGGCGAGGTGGCTGCTGACGATCGGTGCCCTGCTCTGGTTCCCGATTATTCAGCCGATGCTGGAAGCGATCCTGCCGCAGAAGGAGTCCATCACCTTCGCTCAAACGCTGGGCATTCTCGTCAGCGTGCTGGGGGTGAACTACCTTCTCAAGAGCGTCACGTTCCTGGCGGTGTGGTTTGTCGTTCTCTGGCTGGCGCTGCGCTGGAACACGCAGCGGAAGGTCGCCAGGATGCTGTCGGGGTGGCGTCATGCGGACGACGAAGATCCCGAACTGAACTTGGCAACCCAGGCGATGGAATGGAACGACTCCCTCACCACGCCGATCGGCGTCGCACACGATAAGGTGGCCAGTCTCGCCAAGCGGGCCACGGAACTGCGGGCACAGATCGTGACGCCATCGCGCACTGACGCCGCGTGAGCGCGGCGCTAGCACAGCGGTCGTTGCGTCGATCCACCGGCGGCGGCGGTCGGCCGACAGCCCACTTCCATTCGCGTGGGTGCCTCGTATCATCTCCGGCGTGATTCGCACCAAGATCGTCGCCACCATGGGGCCGGCCGTTTCTTCGGCTGAGACTCTGTTTTCCCTCTTCCAAGCCGGATGCGACATCTGCCGGCTCAACTTCTCGCACGGAGAACTCGACCAGCACCTGCACACGCTGCGGCTGATCCGCGAAGCCGCCGCCCGGTTCGACCAGCCGATCGCAGTCCTGGGTGATCTCTGCGGGCCGAAAATCCGCCTGGGCAAGGTTGCTGATGAGGGCGGCGTCGGGGGCATGCCGATCGCCGTCGGCGACGAACTGATCATTCAGCGAGCCCCCATCCTCGGTGGCAATGGCCGCGTCAGCACCATCTACGACCACTTCGTGGATGACGTGCAGGTCGGCGATCGCATCTTCATCGAAGATGGCCTGCTTCGTTTCGTCTGCATTGACAAGACCTACTCGCAGCTCAAATGCCAGTGCACCGTCGGCGGCATCCTCAAGAGCGCCAAGGGCATTAATCTGCCGACGACCAAGGTCTCGATCCCCTCCATCACCGACCGTGACTGGCAGTGCGTCGACTGGGCGATCGAAAACGACCTCGATTACCTAGCACTCTCATTCGTCCGCAAGGCCGACGACCTTCACCTGATCCGCCAGCACCTGGTCAATAAGGTCAGCGACATCAACCTGATCGCCAAGATCGAAAAAGCCGAGGCGATCACCGAGATTGAATCGATCATCGACGCCAGCGACGGTCTGATGGTCGCCCGCGGCGACCTGGGCGTGGAGATGGACCTGGCGGACGTGCCGATCATCCAGAAGGACCTGGTTCGGCGGTGCCAGGTCGCCGGCAAGCCTGTGATCGTTGCGACGCAGATGCTGCAAAGCATGATCGAACAGTCGTCGCCGACGCGGGCTGAAGTCAGCGATGTGGCCAACGCGATTTACGACGGAACCGATGCAGTCATGCTTTCGGGTGAGACGTCGGTGGGCAAGTTCCCGGTCGGGGTCGTCCACACGATGGCGCACATCGCCGAGAAGACAGAGCAATACCTGGCGACGCTTCCTCCGCCGCGCGACGCACGACTGCAGCTCAAAACACTCCAGATGTCGTCGGCACTGGCCCGCGGCATATGGCAGATGGTCGAAGACCTTAAGGCGAAGCTGGTGATCGTCTGGAGCCAGACGGGGGCGACCGCCCGTATCTTTTCCAAGTACCGTTTCAACGTCCCAATCATCGCGCTGTCGAGCGACCACCGGGCATTGCGGCGGATGGCGTTGCATTACGGCGTGATCCCACAGGAGATGGTCCCGCCGGACGACCTGGGCACCCTCGTGCGGGAAGTCGATCGGCTGGCGATCGACCGCAAGTTCGCGAAGCCCGGCGATCGCATTATCATCACGGCAGGGGCTTCGCTGGGAACGCCTATGGCACTGAACGGAATCGTCATTCACACCCTCGGCGAGAATCTTTCGGCGTCGCCGCCGGATGTTTCACTGCGACTGGATGTCGGGAAGGATCGCTGAGATGAGGCAACGGCCATTTTTGCAAGTATCGCTCGGTTCCGGCCTCGCGGGGCTCGCCTGCGCGTGCGTGCTTTCCGGATGCATCGCCTCCGGGAAAAGCCGGCCCGAGGGCAGTCGGGTCACGGACGTCCCCAAATCCGAGGCCGAAGCACCGACCTACCTTGCAATGCCTGCGTTGGCGTCGGCCAAGGCCGACGACTTCGATACGCTCTGGCAGACCATTTACCGCGTCACCCGCAACGCCGGCTTCAAGCCCGATCGCCAGGACTACCGATTGGGCATCTTTACTTCGCTCCCGCTTGTTTCCGCGCAGTTGCTGGAGCCCTGGCGGTTCGACACGGGGTCGTTCTTTGGTCGGATGGAAAGCTCGCTTGCGACGATTCGGCGGACCGTGCGGTGGGACGTCACTCGCGACGAGTCGGGGGCCTTCGTGGCTTCACCGAAGGTGCTGATCGAGCGGTACTCGGTTATCGAGCACCGGGTGACGTTCTCGGCACAGTACCAGGAAATCTTCGCCCTGACGCGCGAAGAGCAGCGCAACCAACGGCTGCAAGCCCTCGACCCCGCGGCGTTCGCGGCCGAGCCGGTTCCGGCGGCATACTGGTACGCGATCGGCCGGGACGAGGGCCTGGAGCAGCGGCTCTCAAAAGACGTCGAACAACGAGCAACGGTTGCCGAACGTTAAGGGCTAACCCACGCGAAGCGGCCAGGGGAGATGACTGAAGACCTCGTGCTTCGCCGCCAGCCGGTGGAACAGTCGAATTGCCTCCAACTGCGGCTCGCCGATCTCAAATCGAAGATACGACTCAAGGTATTGACGCGCAATCGGCAGCGGCCAGCGATGGATCGGCGCGTGCCTGGCGACGATCTGCTCGATCTCGGCCAGGCCTTTTACCCGTGCGATCGCCAGTATGTCGGGCAGGTTACCGAGGCTGGTATCGACACGTCCCATCCAGGCCGCGAAAACAAACGGCAATCCGGTGAGTTCCTTCCAGGCCTGGCCCAGGTCGATCTGATGCGGGCAATCCGAAGGCTCGTCGGTGATCACCTTGTCGCCGATCAGCAACCGGGGCAGCGAAGGATCATTGGCAAGATCATCCGTCAGATCGACGAATGTCGGCCGCCGACCGTAGCGTTCAGCCATGATCACGCGAGCCAGTGCGACTGAAGTGTGGCTGTCGGTGTCGCAGAGAAGCGTTTCGGTTCGTTCCAGCGGTGCTTTGCTGAAGATTCGCACCGTCAGCGTCGGCCCGTCGCAGCCAATTCCGCCGACGGGAATGACGCGCAGACCCTCCAGCCGCTGATAGTCGATCACCGGGAGCAGCGCCACATCGAACGCACGTTCCTGCAAACCGCCCAGCAGTCGTGAAGGCACTTCCAGACGAAGGCTTACCCTGGGATCGACGTCCAAACCCTGGATCAGCGGCTTGGCGTTCAGGAAGCTCACGCAGCCGACGTCCCAGCGGCGAGCGGAATCAGAAGATAACGCGGGTGACTCAGCCATCGCTACGCGCCGTGATTGCTCTCATCCAAGGTGTCAGAGGCCGACTGGCGGACCAGCCGCGGCCCGACCGCGAGCGCCGCAAGCACGAGGCCCGCTATCGCGCCCATCACAATCTTAGGCCAGCCGATGTCGGCCGATGGCAGAACTGGCTGCATGGAGGCAGTCGCGGCACCGGCCGGTGTGCCGTCGGCGATCGGGGACGAAACGTCGCCGGCAACTCCCGAAACCGATGGCTGGCTGGACGGCTGCGTGCTCACGACCGGCACCGGACGGGTCGTCGGCTCTGTCGCGGGCGCGGTGCTCGCCGAGGGTTGCGTCAGCGACGATTGCGTCGTCGGCGACGGCTGTGTAGCGGCGGGCGACGTATCGGCCGTTGGATGGGTTGAGGGCTGACTCGCCGGCGCTGTTGTCGGCGACGTGGCCGGCTGCGTTGCTGCAATGTCCTGTGGCTGTGTGCTGGGCGCAGTGGAGGGCGTTCCGGGCTGCGTCTGGGCGGGTTGCGTTTGAGCGGGCTGGGTATCAGCGGGCTGGGTCTGAGCTGGCTGAGTCTGCGAAGAAGGGGACGTCGCCGGCTGGGTCGATGCTGGCTGGGTCGATGCTGGCTGGGTGGATGCTGGCTGCGTGGATGCCTGCTTCGTTTCGGGCGTCTCCGACGTTGACGGGCTAGTGGCTGCGGCAGTGGCGGGCCCTGTCGCGGACGCCGGGGTGGTGGCGGGCGACGTCTGTGGCACGGGTTGTGTCGCCGGAGGTGTCTGCGACGAAGCATCGGCCGGGGAGGGAACCGAAGTTGGGGCCGAAGGTTCGGTGCTGGGAGCCGGCTGGGTCAGCGGGCCGGCCGCCGGTGACGGACGCGCCGGGCGACAGCCCCCTGCCGTCGCCGTCATCAACAGCAGACCCAGACCCAGGCAATTCCGACCCGACTTCGACATGGTCACAATCCTTTGTGGCACGACGTTGAGCAGGCTACTCCTTCAGTCCCAGCGCCGGCACCTTGGCCCGCACTTCCGCCGGCTGTAGCGAATCGACGATGTACTTGGCGTCGGCGAGTTGCTCGGGCCCGTAGGTGTTGCAGACCGCGAGCGTCGGGAAGCCGACCTTCACAACACTGTGGACGACGGTCGGTGCGTCCTCGACGACCAGGCAATCGGCCGGCGTGAGCGCGTGCTCGATCTTCCCTTCGTGCATCAGCCGGTCCGAGATCTGCCGCATCGCCATCAGGTAGCCCTGCGGGTTGGGCTTACCGGCGGTCACGTCTTCCGAGCCGATGATCGTCCCGAAGCAGTCGCGAAGGGCGACGCCTTCGAGCATGACCTCGATCTCTTCGTGCATCGCCCCCGACACGATCGCCAGCGGGATGCGACGCCACAACTGCCGCACAAGCTCTCCGACGCCGGGCAGCGTGGTCATCTTTCGGCGGTAGACCAGGTCGCGCATCACCAGGGTTTTCTCGGCCATCAGCTGCAGGAACTTCCTAGGGGTCAGCACTTTACTGTGGAGGCCATAGGCAAATCGAAAGGCGCCCCGGTCGTCGAGTCCGATCAGGTCGCGGTAATACTGCTCCTCGGTCAGGACGATGCCCTCTTTTGCCAGGACTTCTCGAAAAGCCTGGTAATGAAGGGGCTCGGAATTGACGAGAACGCCGTCGAAATCAAAGAGGACCGCACGCGGCCAGCTTGGCATAGACGTGGAAGCTAAGCGGGCTGAGGTGGCTAGGCAAGGGAGGAGCCACACGGCTGCCGTTCGAGGCAACGGTCTTTCATTCCTTGGACTTACGAATTGCCGCGTCGAGACGTGCCCTGAACCGCTGGTCGACATTGGTCAACTTCAGAGCTTCGGTCGCCAGCCGTTCGGCGTCGCGGGGCTGCGCGACTTCATTCAGCCTGTCGGCGGCACTGGTCAGGATCGCCATCACATCCGGCATCAGCTTCGGATCGTTCTTGATAGATTCGCCGGCGAACGCGACCGCTTCGGCATACTGGCGGGCAGCGATCTGGGCTTCCAGCAGCGACTTGGTCAGTCCGAGAATCACCTGCTGGGCGCCGTTGTTGGCCAGCCAGTAGGTCAGTGCGTCGCGATAGAAAGGGATCGCAGCCTGCGGCTGGGGCGGCTGCAGCTTCATGTATGACTCGCCGATCTGCTCCCGGGTGATGGCCGCGGCCTGCGCCTCGGCGGGGACGGCGGCCTCCTGCTTCTTGAGGATCTCTCGAAGGACGGGAATGCGCCTGTCGAACTCGCCGGCCCGGAAGAATCGCTCGGCCCAGGTGGTCAGACGCTGGTTGCTGCCATCGGGAAGCAGTGCGACGAACGTATCCCACGCCGCTTTGCGGTTTCCGGCATCGGGCTCGACCTGGGTCTTGGTGTAATCGAAGATCGCCTCGTCGAGTTGGAATGTCCCGACGGTGCGCAGAGCACCGAGTGCCGCGAGCCGCACAATCGCTTCGGGCTCGCCGCGGAGCCAGTTCACGACGGCGTTGCCGGCGTTGCGATCGCCGATCGCCCCCAGCCCGGCGATCGCGGCGACGCGCGTTCGCTTGGTTTCGTTGAGGTTTAGGAGCCCGAGGAAGTTCGTCTGCTGGCGCGGATCGCGGAGCGGAACGAATGCTTCAATGCAGGCGGCCTTCAATTCTCCGGTCGGGTCCTGGCGTGCGCGTCCGAGCAGTGTCTGGCTGAGGGATCCGACGACCTGGGCCGTCAGCGCCGGGTCGGCACGGATGACGTTGCCCAGCTTTGCCAGCGACTCTGCCGCCGCCACCGCCACGCGCAGTGATGGGTCGTTCAGCAGCGGAACAATCTCGGCCGCCGCACGCCGGTCATTGATCGGCACCAGCGCCGCCATGATCGCCACGCGAACACCGGCGTCGGGCTCGACCGCCAGCTGCGCCAGCAACGGCTCGAGCGATTGGGCGTCGTTCAGTCCCTGGAGCGTGCGGGCGACTTCCTGGCGGACGTCCGGCGACGGGTCGCGAATCATGTCGCGCAGTCGAACCGCGGTGCCATCCACCAGGCGCCCGGTCGCGATGAATGTCTGAAACACCAGGCGGACACCGGCCAACCGAAAGCGGGCGTCCGGCGACTCGAGAACCCGGCGCATCGCCTCGGGTCGGTTGCGCTCCTCGGCTAGTTGGAAAAGCCGACCGACCAGGGCATCGACATCGCTCAACGCCTCGCCCGGCAGCCGTCGGCGACGCTGGTCGAGCAGTTCGGCGCGGAATGCTTCGGCCGGCTTGACGCGGGCCGACTGCCACCAGCGTCCCCATGCGATGGGGTCGCGCCCGTTCTCCGACAGCAGGGTCATCGACGCCAGCGCGTCGGCGGCGGCGTTGGCGATCACCTGGTCGGTGCGGGGGTTGGTCGTCAGGTTGACCAGCGTCTCGGCCACTCGCCGGTCGGTGGACGAGCCCATGATGCGGATAACAGCCAGCGGGCTGCCCCGCGCCGCCGGATTCGAAACAAACCGAGTCAGCGAGGCCAGCGCGGCATCGGTCCGTATGGCGATGAGGGCGGCGGCGGCGGACTCGGAATGGGTGCGATCGACCCCCAACAGCCCTTCCAACGCCGGTACAAACTCCGGTGCCGGATCGACATCGTCGGCGATGCCGCGAGCGGCGGCGAGCGGGGTGGAGGCCGCCGGTGACGCCTCCGGCCGGGCTGCCAGCGCCTTGGCGATCTCCTGGCGTGCAACATCGGTTCGACGGGCGACCAGGCGGCGCGCGGCGTCGTCACGTTCGGCCTGCAGGCGGCCCGAGTTCAGAGCCGTAACCTCTTGCTGGAGATAGGTCTGCGCCAGTTTGCCGGCGCTGATTACGCCGGGGTTGGCGTCCCCCGCCGGTTGGGCCGATGCAAGACGTGCGAAACCCACCGTGGCGGCGACCGCCAGCGTCAGGGCTCGTACTCTTTGCCATGACTTTGCCACCGCCGTCAAATACCTCGACCCCTGTCTGCCAAAGAATGCCGGCAGCGGAAGCAAGACGCGGCCCGGGCGGACGTTCCGCTCCGATTGCCGTGGCACGTCGCTCGCCCAAACCTCGCACCGCCCGTCGACACCGCCGATCTTCAACGCGTCAACCCCCGAAGATTACTCCATTTCCGTCTCGCGAAAAAGCCGGACCCTTGCTGGCAAATTCTATCCGCGTCGAACCGATGGCGCTTGCCAGCGTTTCAATGGGGCGGGTACATTCCCGCGTCACGTGACGCTACAGGTCTGACCTTTTTCGACGCTGCACACCGATGAACGATTGGGATGATGCCGAGCGACGGGTCGAAAGAGCCCAGGAACTCTTTGAACAGCAACGCTGGAGCGAGGCGCTGGAGGAACTGCGCGCCGCCACGAACATCAATCCGTACAACGCCGCCTGGTACTTCAATATCGGCCTGACGCTCGACGAAATGGACCGATTCGACGAGGCGATTGATGCCTACCGCCGGGCCCTGGAGATCGAACCCAACGACCTGCACGCGATGACGCACATCGGCGCCGACCTTCGACGGCTCGGCCGACTCGACGAATCCATCGCCACCTTCGAGCGCATCGAGGCCGTCGATCCCAGCTACGAACCGAGCTATTGCAACCGCATCCTCGCTTACGCCGAGATCGGCGACCACCAGCGCGCCGAGGAAATGTTCTACACCGCCCGGCTGTTCAAGGATCAGTGTCCCGATTGCTATCACAACCTGGGACTGAGCCTGCTGGAACGGGGCAATCTCGACAAAGCCGTCTGGTGCTTCCGCAAGGCCGCTGAACTTGACGAAAGCTTTCCGCAGATCGAGCTCCGCATCGCCGAGTCCCTTTGGCAAAAGGGGGAACTTGAGGCCGCGCGCCAGCACTACCTGATGTCACTGCGCAAGGAGCCGGGCAATACCGACACGTTACTGGACCTGGGCGAATTGCTGATCGAGATGGGCCGGGTCGATGAGGCGGGGGAAAAGTTCCATCGCGCCATCGAACTGGCCCCCGAACGCCCGGCCGGCTACTTCCACTACGGTCAGTGGCTCCTGCGACACGGCGCTGCCAGCGCGGGCCTGGCGTCTGCGGCATCGGCGGATGCCAATGGCTTCCGCATCGGCGCGTTTTCCGAGCGCACTGCCTTCGCCCACGACCGCGCCGCCGACGCCTTTCGCCGAGTTCTGGCGCTGGACCCCACCTTTGCCGGCGCACACCTGAGGCTGGCCGGCATTCACCATTCGCGTGGGGAACGCACGCTGGCCCGCAAGCACCTACGCGCCGAGATGCTCCTGCGACCGCACAACCCCCAGATTCTCCTGGAGCTGTCGAATCTCCTGATCGACACCGGCTTGTCCCGCGCCTCGATCGCCTGCCTAAAACGCCTTGTATCTCTCGACCCCGACCACGCCGACGGCTGGCAGAACCTGGCCGTCGCGCAATTCCTCTGCGACCGCTTCGAAGACGGCATCGAAAGCTGCCGACGCTGCCTGGCGGTTGATCCCAAGCACGTGATGGCGGTCTACAACCTCGCGCTGGCGTACGAGCGGCTCCGCAAGTACGAACAAGCCACCTACTGGGTGGAAGAGGGCCTGCGGCTCGACCCGCGCGATGCCTCGCTGCAACGGCTGGAACTCCGCATCCGGGTGCTGAGGTGGAAAGACTGGCTCGGGCGGGCGCTGAAGAATCTGCTCTTCCCCACGCCGACCGGCGCGGTGCAGGGCGTGCGGCATCTGTGGCGGGGACGGAAGCACTGATCGGGCGAACCGTCCGTCGCCGTCGGTTCGTTCCCGTCACTTAGCGAACCTTCACCACGATCATCGTCACGTCGTCCGTTCGCTTGGCCATCCCCACAAACTTCCGCTGACGCCAGAGCACGTTCTGGGCGATCTCCTCGGCGGTTTTGCCACCCTCTTTGAACGCCTCGATCACACGCTGCCGGCCGAACGCCTCGTCGAGGAAGTTACGGCCGTCGGGAAGGCCGTCGGTGTACAGCAGCAGCGCATCGCCCGGCTCCAGGTGAATGAAGGACTGCTTGTAGTCTTCGTCCGGATCGACCCCCAACACCATGTTGTCGGCGTTCAACTCCGTCACCTGCCCGTTGCGGAAAAGCATCGCCGGCGGATGACCCGCGTTGCAGTACGTGAACCGGCGGTTGCGCGCATCGAGCACGCCATAAAACAGCGTGACGAACTCTCCCGGCCGTACGTCGCGGCAGGCGAGTAGGTTGATTCGCTTCACCACTTCGTACAGGTAATAGACGTTATCGACCTGCGCCCGCAGGAATGACCGCACCATCGCCATGGTCAAGCTCGCGGGCACGCCTTTGCCGCTGACGTCGGCGATCGCCAGGCCCAGGTTGTCGTCGGGGAGCGTAATGAAGTCGAAGAAGTCGCCACCCAGCGTGTAGCACGGCACATAGACGCTGGCCAGGTCGAGACCCGGAACGACTGGCGGGGTTTGCGGGATCATCCGCTGCTGGACGTCGGCAGCGGTCTGGACTTCGCGCTCCAGCGCGTCGGCGACGGCCGCGTCTTCCAGCAGTCGCGTATTCTCGATCGCCGCCGCCGCCTGCGCCGCCACCGCCTTGAGCAGGTCGATCTTCAGCGGGCTAAAGCGCTGCTCGTGGTCCGTATAAACACGCATCACGCCGACCGGCCGCCCTTTGTACCGCATGCCGACCGAAAGCATCGACACAATGCCTTCGCGGGCAGACTCCTGCGGAAAGATCACCCTCGGGTCATCCTGCATGTTGGCAACGAACGCGAAGCCGTCGGCCCCGAGCGCCTCAAGGTCGATCTCGGCTTTGCTGAGCTGGATGCGACCCTTGCTCAGGTATTGCGGCGAGAGATTGAAGACCGCTTGGATCGTCAGCTCATCGCGCTCTTCATCGACAAGGCGGATGGAGGCGGCCTTGGCGCTCATCACCTCGGCGACGAACCGCGCCGCGCGGTTCAGCACCTTTTTCAGGTCGCGCGATTCCGAGAGCATCATCGTGATGCTGTAAACCGCGGTGATCTCGTTGATCCGCTGGCGGAGCTGGTATTCCTGGAAGCAGAGCCGTGCGATCGCGTTGGCCAGCAGGAACAAAAACTGGATCGACGCCGCCTGCCCCCCGCGCGCCCGATTGAGCTGGGTGGCGAGCGTCTTGAGTTGCTTGATGTCCAGACCGTACTTCAGAGCCAGTTGCTGGAGCTTGCCCTCGTCGATCGGTGCCGGGGACGAAGTGGCCGACATGCGGATGGTGCCCACGCGCTTGTCGTCAACGACAATCGGAGCGACGTATTCGGCACCGGCCCGGGTGGGCTGCCCGTCTTCGGCCAGCCCGGCGGCCTCGGCCAGGGCACGCTGCCGCCGCAGAAAACCGCGCGTCGGCATCGCCTGGGTCAGCACGTTGCCCTCGGCGTCGGTGATGGTCGCCTTCACCTGCGCCACCGCGGCGAACGAGTCCTGAATCTCCTGGAGCGTCTCGCGGTCCACGAAATCGGTAAGGCTTAGATTGTCGGTGTCGGGGAGGGCCATGGATGAACTGCTTCCGGTCGCGGCAGAATGTAGGCGACGCGATCAAAAATGGAAGGGTTCGACCGTCACGGTGTTTGCCGAACAGAAAGCAATGTCTCCCTCACCGACCGTTCCATTCCCGTATCATACGAGATCCGTCCCAAGCGGTGTTTCGGCGACAGCCTTGGAATGAGGTCTGCGTTACAGCAGGTATCCAGGGAGTGTGAGCTATCTGAGAGCGGGCGCGGCAACAGGTGCCCTGATCAGTTCAATGTGAGAAGGCCAGAATCGCCAAAACGACCGCCAGGATACCAACCCCGAAAATCACCAGAAGGCGGTTGCGGTAGGACTTGAGCCGCTGGCGGTCTGCTACAGCGCGACGGGCAACGCCCGCTTCCATGGCTTGCCAGGTATTGGCGGCCTCTTCGGGATTGCGTTGGGCCAGGAGCAGTTCAAGGCTCCGAACCACCGTAAACAAGAGGCAGCCCAGCGCCTCGGGAACTTTCACGGCGGCGATGTCCGAGGTAGTCGGGTCCAGCAGCGTGACATGGTTCTTCTGGTGCTTGTCGTTCTTCGGATAGATCGACGCCGCTACGACGACTCTGCCACGGTCCCACTCCAGTCGAACCCGCTGCGGCAGTTCTGAAAGCGATTTCGCCGACCCCGCCCCTGCCTTGCCGCGCAAGAGCTCGATCGCCTGCCACGCACCGCCCATGGTGAACGCGGTCTCGGCCTGGGCCTGGAATCCGCGGGCTGAAAGAAACTCCCCCGCCGTCGTCAGCGCCTGGCCGACGGGCATGGTGGTGACAAAGGTGTGCTCGATGACCACGCGTCGCCTCTCCAACAGGCAGGGAGAATTGCTGCCGAATGACTACTGCAATCCGAACTTTCGCTTGATCTCGTCGCTCTTCTTTGCAGCGTTCATCCCCTGCACGAGCAGGGCGATGATCACAATGTTCAACCACGGAATGGTCACTTTCCCGGACGACGCATTCAGCGCGAATGTCACCACCGTGAAGATGACGTAGATGATCATCCCGATGAGCGAAGGCAGGAACGGAGTCTTGCGCGCCCAGAACCAGAGCCCGAAGTAGAGAGCCCCGAACAGGCCGCTGACTGCCAGAATCGTTGCCAGGACGGTCTCATCCATTCGGTTGCGGCCCGCCTGGGAGCCGATCGCATAAAAGATCGCCCCTGCGACCAGGTTAAGGATCGCAACAGCCAGAAGGGTATTGGTTGCCTTCTTCGACTGTTTGCGAAGTTCGTCGCTCTGGAGCTTTGCCCCGGCCGAGGAAGTCGCTTCTGCGCCGCCGGTCACCAGTCGCGGCGAAGTCGCCACTGTCGGTAGAGCCATCTGACAGTGATGGCAGAGCTGGGCGGTCTGGTAGTTCTGAGCGCCGCAGTGCGGGCAGGTCACAAACTCGGTCGAGGTGGTCATGTGGGAGGCCCCCGAAGAGACAGGAATCAGGACGTGAAAGCCGGCCAAGCCAAGGGCTATGACCGGCGACCGTACGACCCGCTCACTTTATCGCCGTCTCCTCGCTCTTGCCAATGGTCGCGACTTCGACCACCGCCGACCCGCCTGACTTAGCCGCCCTTTTGGCCCGGATGAACTCGATCGCCATCGGCAGGACCGAAATCACCACGATGCCGACGATGACCAGTTCGAAGTTCTTCTTCACGAACGGCGTGCTGCCGAACAGGACGCCGGCACCAACGCAAATTGACACCCACGCGATCGCCCCGACGACGTTGTACATCGCGAACTTGAGATAATTCATCTTGCCGACGCCGGCCACGAAAGGGGCGAACGTGCGGACGACCGGAACGAACCGGGCCAGGATGATCGTCTTGCCACCGTACTTCTCGTAGAACTCCTGGGCCCGAAGCAGGTGCTTTTTATTCAGCAGTTTGTCCATCACGCCCTTCTTTGCCCCAGGCCCTTCGTCGCGACTGAACACTTTCGGACCCAGCTTGAAGCCGATCCAGTAATTCACCGCGTCACCGATGATCGCGGCGATGATCAGCAGGGTTGTAATCAACGGGAGGTTGATGCCCACGTCCCGCGTGCCGATAGCACCTAAGGCGAACAGGAGCGAATCCCCCGGCAGGAAGGGCGTTACGACCAGGCCGGTTTCGGCGAATACGATCGCAAACAGCACCACGTAAAGGTTTGTGGTGCCGATATAAGTGATCATCGCCTCCCATTTGGCGTCCTCTCCGAGGTGTCGCAGCAGATCGAATAACAGCGAGAAAAACTTCATCCGGACTCCGCAAGCGAATGCCAAACTGGCGGCCACCGGGGCAAACGCCGCTCGAGGCCGATCCAGCAGTCGGTGATAGCCGAAGCAGCCCGCCGGCTCAACCCGCGGACGTGCGCGCACCATCACCGCCTGCCATTATCGGCAAACCGGCGAAACGCGACTGCCAAAAATCTCCGTAACACAACACTCGCCGATTCCTTGATAACCCGGCGGTGCAACCTAGAATCGTTCGGTCGCGAGCGGCCAGCGGGCAGTCGATGGTCGCGGCTGTTGTACGCGACGGAACGGAAGACAGTGTTCGTAGCGGAACTCGTTGATTCGTGAGAACCCCCGCAGGGATGCGGCTCACGACCCTCGCCGGCCGAAGGCAGGCGACGGAAATGTATTGAAAAGATGAAGCACATGGCTTCACCGGACAATCCGGGGAAGATCAGTGCCGAGCAGGAGAACAATATGTTCGAGCGGTTCACAGATCGGGCTCGTAAGGTGATGGCGCTGGCCAATCAGGAAGCCCAGCGCTTCAATCACGAGTACATCGGAACGGAGCACATCCTTCTTGGCCTGGTCAAGGAAGGTTCCGGTGTGGGCGCAAATGTATTGAAGAATCTGGACGTCGACCTGCGTAAGGTTCGACTCGAGGTGGAGAAGCTCGTCAAGAGCGGCCCCGACATGGTGACGATGGGCAAACTGCCCCAGACACCCCGGGCCAAAAAGGTCATCGAGTACGCGATCGAGGAAGCGCGGAACCTTAACCACAACTACGTCGGCACCGAGCACCTGCTGCTCGGCCTCCTTCGCGAGCACGACGGCGTTGCGGCACAGGTCCTGATGAACCTGAATCTGAAGCTGGAAGAGGTGAGGGAGGAAGTTCTCAACCTTCTGGGAGCCGGCGTGGAAACTGAAGAACCTGCACAGGAAAAACAGTCCTCTAAGGGCAAAAGCAAAACCCCCGCACTCGACAGCTTCGGTCGAGACCTGACCGAACTGGCCAAAGAGGGCCAGCTCGACCCGGTCATCGGTCGCAAGAACGAGATCGAGCGGGTCATCCAGATCCTCTGCCGTCGGCAGAAGAACAACCCCGTTCTCCTCGGCGAGGCCGGCGTGGGCAAGACCGCGATCGTCGAGGGCCTCGCCCAGATGATCATCACCGGTCAGGTCCCCGAGCTGCTTGCCGACCGACGGCTGGTCGTGCTTGATCTGGCGATGATGGTCGCCGGTACCAAGTACCGCGGCCAATTCGAGGAACGCATCAAGGCGGTGATGAACGAAGTTCGTCGCGCCAAGAACGTCATCCTCTTCATCGACGAGCTGCACACGCTGGTGGGTGCCGGTGGAGCCGAAGGCGCGATCGACGCGTCCAACGTGCTCAAGCCCGCCCTCAGCCGTGGCGAAATCCAGTGCATCGGTGCGACGACCTTCGACGAGTACCGCAAGTACATCGAGAAGGACGCCGCCTTGGCCCGCCGATTCCAGTCGGTCACGGTCGAGCCGCCCAACAAGAAGGACGCCGTCGAAATCCTTCGCGGCCTGCGCGATCGGTACGAAGCGCATCACCGCGTGCAGATCACCGATGCCGCTCTCGAAGCCGCGGTCGAGCTGTCCGACCGGTACATCACCGGCCGTGCGTTGCCCGACAAGGCAATCGACGTCCTCGACGAAGCGGGTGCCCGCATCCGCCTGCGGTCGATGACCAAGCCGCCAAATCTCGCCGAGTTGGAAGAGCAGATCGAACGGCTGAGCATCCAGAAGGACGAAGCGGTCAAGAACGCCGAGTACGAAGAAGCCGCCCGCCTTCGCGACAGCGCCGAGACGCTGCGTGCTAAGAAGGAAGAGATGCAGCGGGCCTGGCGCGACCGCGCCAAGGAAGTGGACGGCGTCGTCGATGAAGAAGTCATCGCCGAGGTCGTCAGCAAGATGACCGGTGTGCCGCTCACGCGCCTGGAGAAGGAAGAAGCCCAGCGCCTGCTCGAACTCGAAAATGAGCTGCACCGCCGAGTCATCAGCCAGGACGAGGCGATCAAGGCGATCAGCAAGACGATCCGCCGCGCTCGCAGCGGCCTCAAGGATCCGAACCGACCGATGGGTTCGTTCCTGTTCCTCGGACCGTCCGGCGTCGGCAAGACGCTGCTGTCCAAGGCGCTCGCCGAGTTCATGTTCGGCGACGAAGACGCGCTCATTCAGATCGACATGAGCGAGTACATGGAGAAGCACAACGTCAGCCGGCTGATCGGCGCGCCCCCGGGCTACGTCGGTTACGAAGAAGGCGGCCAGCTCACCGAGCGCATCCGCCGTCGGCCGTACAGCGTGGTCCTGCTCGACGAAATCGAGAAGGCCCACCCCGACGTGTTCAACATGCTGCTGCAGATCATGGAAGAAGGCCGGCTGACCGACTCGTTCGGCCGGCACGTCGACTTCCGCAATGTCATCATGATCATGACCTCGAACATCGGTTCGGAGCTGATCAAGGGTGGCGGACCGTCGATGGTGCTCTCGAACTTCGGCCGCAAGGCATCGGGCCAGCAGGAAGAGCGCAACTACCAGCAGATCAAGGACACGGTCATGAAGGAACTCGAACGCTTCATGCGTCCGGAGTTCATCGGCCGTCTCGACGACGTCATCGTGTTCCGTCCGCTCAACCGTTCCCACCTGGAGAACATCGTCGAGCTGGAACTGAAGAAGGTGACCAAGCGCCTGGTCGATCACGGACTCAAGATCGAGGTGACCAACGAAGCCAAGGAGTTCCTGATCGAGAAGGGAACGAATGCCGACTTTGGCGCTCGACCGCTGCGTCGGGCGATCGAGCAGCACGTGGAAGACCCGCTGTCGGAAGACATCCTGCGTGGCGCCTTCAAGGGCAAGGATGTCATCCGTATCTCGGTGAAAGAGAACGACGACAAGGTCAAGCACCTGTACTTCGAGACCGGCACCGACGGCGACGGCAAGAGCGAAGCCGAAAAGGGTCAGCTCGCCAAGGCCGCCAGCAGCGACGCGACCTAACAGTTCGCGAAGCTTGTCATCATGCAATCCCACACGCCCGGAACGTTTCGTTCCGGGCGTGTCTGTTTAGCGGGTATCATCCGTCCCATGACCGAGATTGGTGAAGACACGCTCGAACGCGCCCGAAGCGGGAACCGCCGTGCGATTGAAGCGGTCTTCCGACAAGTGCACCCCGGCGTTTGTCGGCTGGTGCGTGCCCTCTGCGGCGACGCCGACTTCGCAGATCGCATCGTCGACATCAGCTTCCGCCACGCGCTGACGGTGCTGCCCCGCTGGAACGAACACGTCGATCCCGAGCACTGGTTCTCGCACCACGCCCTTCAGACGGTCCGAAGGGTGTCGCCCGGCCGGCCCGATTCGGCGGATGACCTGCTCGTGAAAGCGGTCGCTTCCGACCAGCAAACCCCCGCGTGGGCCGCGTTCGTCCGCGGGATCCGCCGACTGCCACCGCAGCAGGCCGAGGCGTTTATCCTGCATCATGGCCAGCGGATGAACAGCCGGCTGCTGGGGGTGTCGATGGACTGTTCGACCACCGCCGCCGAGAACCACCTTCGCGCCGCCGACAATGCGATGCGGGCGCTAGCGGGCGAACAGTTCGAACCTCTGACGCGTGTGCTTCGCACGGCCGTTGTCGCACTGGGTCCCTCCCCCGATGTCACGGAACAGTTCGTCACTGCCCGTGTCGGTGCCTGGGCGGATCGTCGGTCGGCGGTCCGAATTGCCCGGCTCGTATTCCTGACCGTTGTCATCTCGTTGCTCGCTCTTGCGTGGATTTACCGCGCCGACTTGCTGAGACTCATCGGACTACAGTGATCCGTCTTTGGCGATGATCTGTCTTTGGCTCGATGCACCACGCCCACCGCGCCGCGGTGGGTCCCACGGACTGCTGTCCGTGGGCGTGTACGCAAACGCGTCGTCTCGTTCGGAACTGTCTTCAAGTGACCGCACCCCAATGGACTGGCTCTACTACGCAATCCTCGCCCTGCTGCTGATCTGCGGGCTCGTGCTGAATGTCCTGACGCTGCCCGGCAACTGGCTCATCCTGCTGTGCGCCTTTCTCTACGGCTGGGTTACGGGATGGGCCTACGTCGGCCTCTACACGATGATCGCACTGCTGGTGCTCGCGACGGTGGGCGAGGTGGTCGAGTTCCTCGCCGCCGGCCGGGCGACCTCCAAGATCGGCGGCAGCCGATGGGGTTCAGTCGGCGCGATCGTCGGCGGGCTGGCGGGCGCGATCTTCCTGACCGGGCTCATCCCCATCCCGGTGGTCGGCACGCTCATCGGCGTGCTGGCCGGCACGTTCCTGGGCGCAACGCTCGGTGAATGGATCGCCGGCAAGAAGGTCTATCACACGATCGTCATCGGCGCCGTCGCCACCAAGGGACGACTCTACGGCACGATCCTGAAAGTGGTCTTCGGCTTCGTGATGTTCATCTGGGCGATGGCGATGGCGCTGCCTGTTCACTTCACGTAGGCGTGCTTCACGAAGGGCGGGCATTGCCCGCCGGATGGGCTTCTGGGGAGGACAAGTTTTCATTGGACAGAACACGGGCGACCCGTACAATATGCTAACGCGGTTTTCCCCCGACCGTTTTCGACGCCCGCTCGAGCAGTGCGTCGATCGTTCCGCCCGAATCTGTGAGCCTGTTGGGGTGGCATGGGCAAGCGTACTCACTTGCCCGTGGTGGACGCCGATTGCCGTTCGACACGGGCAAGCGAGTACGCTTGCCTATGCCACCCAGCAACGGAATCGTCCGACAGTCGCGTGGCGCCAAAACGACGAATTCGGCAAAACAAAGCCACCGAGATCTGCGATGAGCACTCGCTATAACGCTGTTTTTAAATCGCACTCAATGGCTTTCAACACAGTCGCCGACCGCCAGGGCAATCGCATGTGCCTGACTCGAATGTGCGCGGTGGCGTTTGTGGTGCGGGCTTCAGCCTGCACATGCTCGGATGCAGGCTAAAGCCTGCACCACAATGGGCGCATGCGATTGCCCTGCGCCGACCGCCCGAATTCTTGCCCGCACGGGTGCTGACCCGTATCGTTCGCGGTTGCCGCGGGGGAGCCGATTTCCCGTCCCGGCAAGGAGGCCGAATGCCCGTTCAATTCGTCGTCGGCCGCGCCGGGACCGGCAAAACCTACCGCACCCTCGACCTCGTCGCCGGGCATTGCCGCAGTCAGCCGCTGGGCCGGCCGATCTGGCTGATCGTCCCGCGCCAGGCGACGTTCGAATACGAACGGGCGTTGGTCGCTCGTCTCGGCGCGTTCGCCCGGGTGCGCGTCGTCGGCATGGAATCGCTCGGACAGGCCGTCCTCGACGAAGTCGGCGGCATGGCGATGCCCCAGGTATCGTCGGCAGGTCGGCAGATGGTCATCGGTCGGCTGCTCTGGCGGCACCATGACCAACTTCGCTATTTCGGTTCGTCCGCCCGGCGGCCGGGCCTGGCCGCATCGGTGGATGCGATGTTCGACGACTTCGAGCGGTCCGGCCAGCCGCTGACCGATCTCGGCGACGTCATCGATCAATTCGGCAAGTCGGGCGCTTCGCCGTCGCTGCACGCCAAGCTCGCCGACCTCCGACTGCTGTACGGCCACTATCAGCAATACCTCGGCCAGGATCGGCTCGACCCCGAGAAGCGGCGGCAGGAGATTACCCGCCGGCTGCGCCGCGCCGAATCGCTCAACAGCGCTCTGGTGTTCGTCGACGCGTTCTACGAGTTCACCGAGAACGAACGGCTGACCCTCGCCGAAGTGGCCGCCGTCGCCGAGCGGATGGAGATCAACCTCACCCTCCCGCCCGACAGCGCCGTGCTCGGCGACCCCAAACGCCTGCCCGACGATCTGAGCCCCTTCCATCGCACCGAGGTCGCCTACCAGCGGCTCTACCGCACGATGCAGAAGGCCGGCGTGAAAATCGAATCCCCCCTGCCGTTGCACGAGCCCCGGCGATTTCAGGCCGACGCGCTGAAGCACATTGAAGCCCGTCTCTGGTCGTCGGACACCACCGCTTCATCCGTCGCCCCCGATCCTGCATCCGTCGACTTCATTGAAGCCCCCGACACCCGCACCGAGGTTCAGCGCGTCGCGGCGTGCATCGGTGACCTGCTCCGCACCGATGGCTTCCGCCGGCGCGACATCCTGGTGCTCGTCCGTGGCATGTCGGACTACCTGCACCTGATCCATGCGGCGTTTGCCGAGCACGGCATTCCGTACTTTGCCGACCGGCGTCGGCCGGCGTCGCACCATCCGCTGATCCGGTTCGTCCGCGCGGCGGTGTGGATCGCCCGCGACCGCTGGTCGCCGGAAGCGGTGATCGCACTCGGCAAGACCGAACTGTCCGGCCTGACCCAGCCCGAGGCCGACCGGCTCGAGAACCGCGTACGCGAGTTCGGCATCACCGCTTCGGCGTGGCTGAACGAAACGTCGCTCGGCTACAGCCGGGAGAGCCTGCCCGGCGACGAAGAGTTCGAGCCCGCCGCCCCGCCGCCGGACGAAACCGACGATACCCTGGCGAAAGCCGAAGCGGCCGGTGATGTAACCGCGGTACAAACCACCCTCCCGCCCACGGGGCGCGACCTGAACGCGGTCCGTTCGCACCTGCAGGAGCGATTGAACCCGCTGATCGCTTTGCTCGGCCGCACTGCGGGGCCGGCGACGCTGCGAACGATGGCGATCGGTGTCGGACAGGTGATCGAAGCGTTCGGCGTCCGCCAAACCGTCGCCAGCTGGATCGACGCCGAAGCAGAGCGCAATCCCGAGCAGGCCGGCGAGCACGAGCAGGTCTGGAGCCAGCTTCAGCAGTTGTTGCAGGAGATGGTGGAAGTGCTCGGCGACGAGGAAATGCACCCGGCGGAGTTCATCGAAGTGCTTGAAACGGGTCTCGACGGTTTCGACCTGGCCATCCCGCCGGCCACGCTCGACCAGGTGCTCGTCGGCACGGTGGACCGCACGCGATCGATCGACGCCAAGGCGGTGTTCGTCCTGGGCCTGAGCCGGGGGATGTTCCCGAGATCCCACCGCGACGGCTCGCTGCTGTCCGCACCCGAACGCCGCGAACTGCACCGGCGAAACATCGCGATCGACGCCGATATCGAACGCAAGCAGCTCGACGAACGATTCTTGGCGTATGTCGCGTTCACACGGGCGTCGCACCGGCTGATCGTGTCGCGACCCCAGGCGAGCGAACGCGGCGCGAAGCTGGATTCGTCGGAATTCTGGGACCGGCTGCGGGCGCTGGTCCCCGATGCGCCAATGGAGCAATGCCACCAGTCGCCGATGGAGCAACTGTCGACGCCGCGGGCACTCGTCGGCACGATGCTCGACTGGGCCCGGCAGTTGCACGACGCCAATGCCGACGCCAGCTCGCCGATCGCAAACGACTGGCGACGGCCGCTCTACGACTGGCTGGCCAGCAGGCCGTACACCCCGGTCGCCATACCATTCGGATGCCACCCAAGGATGTCCGTCACGTCGGAGTTGGAGTCGTGCGTCGCCGTCGACCGGCTCGTCAACCTCGCGTGGCCGTCGCTGACTTACAGCAATCATCCGAAGCTGTCCGAAGCCGTCACCCAGCAGCTCTTCGCGCCGCCGCTGACGGTCAGCGCGGCCCAGCTCGAAAGCTTTGCGTCATGCCCGTTCCAGCACTTTGCGGGGTACGGACTGAAGCTCAGCCGTCGGCCGACCGCTGACATTTCGAACCTGGAGCTGAGCCGAATCTACCACGACGTGCTGCAGCGGGTGATCGATGCGGTGCTGAACACGAAGCGAAACCTCGTCGAGCTCACGCCCGACGAGATCGCCTGGCTGGTGCGGAACTGGGTGCAGCCGATCGCCCGGCAGTTGCACGGCGGACGTTTCCTGGCCGAGGCGCGGGGGCATTACATCGTCACCCGTGTCGAGCGCATGCTCGGAATGATCTTCGCCACGATGACCGAGCAACTGCGGCGCGGCGAGTTCACGCCTATCCGGGCGGCGGTGCCGTTCGGACGGGACGACTCCAAGCTGAAAAGCCCGCCGATCATGATGCCCGACGGCTCGACCGCCCGCCTGCGCGGGCAGATCGACCGCATCGACAAGACGCCGACCCAGGCGCTGGCCGTCTACGACTACCGGATGACCGAGCAACGGCTGTCGATGGCGAGCGTGTTTCACGGGCTGACGCTGCGGCTGCTGGCTTCGATGATGGTAATCGACCGGGCCGGCCTGACCATGCGCGGCCGCCCGATGCTTCCCGTTGCCGGCCTGACGTCGCGCCTGTGGCGGAACCTGCAGGACGTTGACCACCCCAGCGAAGCCCAGGACCCGACAACGCCGGAGTTCCTGCTGGCGAGCAAGCCGCGCGGCATCATCCAGGACACCCACGCCAAGGCGTTCGATAAGGAGACAGAGGCCGGCAATTCCCCCGTCGTCGCGATGTATTACAAGAAGGACGGCTCGTTCGGCCTGCGAGAGACAACCGACATCGCCGAGGAAGAGGACTTTCGGCTGCTGCTCGATTTCGTAGAAGGGAAGGTCGCCGAGCTGACCGGCAAGATCGCCGCCGGCGAGATCGACGTCGCGCCGTACTGGTTCGAAGACGAATCGCCCTGCCCGAGGTGTGATTTCAGAGCGGTGTGCCGCTTCGAGCGGCCGGTGAATTCGTACCGGAAACTGGAGTCAATGAAGCGTGAAGAATCGCTGGAAGCGATGAGGAAGAAGCGCGGATGAATCGCGAATTGGAGGGTTTTTGGGTGGCATGGGCAAACGTATTCGTTTGCCCATGCCACCCTGATAGCCCCCTACCGCAGCGCTTGGTGCCCGATGTCCCTGCGATAGTGCATGCCGTCGAAGTGGATCTTTTCCATCGCCTTGTAGGCCTTCTCGCGGGCCTCGGCGATGGTGTTGCCGATCGCGGTAACGCCGAGCACGCGGCCGCCGTCAGTGACGAGCTTGCCGTCGACGATCTTCGTACCGCCCTGGAAGACTTTGACGTCGGGCATGGCGTCGGCGTCGGCGACGCCGGTGATGGGAACGCCGGTCGGGTACTTGCCGGGGTAGCCCTTGCTGCAGGCGACGACGCAGATCGCCGGCCGCGGGTCCCACTGGAGCGTGATCTGGTCGAGCTTGCCGTCGCAGACCGCGACCATGATGTCGACGATGTCGGTCTTAAGGCGCATCATCAGCGGCTGGGTTTCGGGGTCGCCGAAGCGGCAGTTGAACTCCAGCACGCGCGGCCCCGCCGCGGTGACCATCAGGCCGGCGTAGAGGACGCCTTTGTAGTCGATGCCGTCGCGGACCAGGCCGTCGAGCGTGGGCACGAGAACCTCGCGCTCGACCTGCTTCAGGACGGCGTCGGTGATGACGGGCGTCGGCGAATACGCGCCCATGCCGCCGGTCATCGGGCCGGTGTCGCCATCGTCGACCGGCTTGTGGTCCTGGCTGGTCTCCATGACGTAGATGCTGCGGCCATCAACGAACGCGAGAACCGAGACTTCCGGCCCGGACATGAGCTCTTCGATGACGACGCGATTGCCGGCAGCCCCGTGCACCTTCTGCCGCATGGCCTGGTCGATTGCTTCCAGGGCGTCGGCAACGCGGTAGCAGACGCTGACGCCTTTGCCCTTGGCCAGCCCCGCCGCCTTTACGACGCACGGCGCGTTGCGGACCTTGACGAACTCGGTCGCGGCATCGGCGCTGGTAAAGCTGCGGGCCTCGGCGGTCGGGATCGACTGCTGCCGCATCAGCTCTTTGGCAAACCACTTGTCGGCCTCGAGCTGGGCACCGGCCTTGTTCGGGCCGAACACGCGCACCCCGGTCTTGGCCAGGTGATCGGTGATGCCAGCGGCGAGCGGATCTTCCGGCCCGACGACGACGAGCTCGATCCGGTTCTGTTGGACGAACTGCTCGATCTTCGCGAAATCGGAGAGCGAAATGTCCACGTTGTCGGCGACCTGGGCGGTGCCGGGATTGCCGGGAAGCGCGTAAAGCGACTTCACGCGAGGCGAGTCGGCCAGTTTCCAGGCCAGAGCGTGTTCACGGGCGCCGTTGCCGAGCAGAAGGACGTTCATCGTTGCAGTATCTCCGAATCGGGTCGAAACGGGGAGTGTAACGGAAAAGTCGTCGGTACGCCCGGCATCCATGAAAGAGGGCGAACGGCGGATGCCGTTCGCCCTGGGGTACATGTGAGAAAGACCGATTCAGGGTGGCATGGGCAAGCGTACTCGCTTCCCCATGCCACAAGGCCCTGAGCCTTGCGGTTACTCCGCGTCGGTGGCCGCGACGACCGTGTTGGTCGGGTCGCTGAAGCCGCCGTCGCCGTTGTACGCCCGGATGCGGTAGACGTACGTCGTATCGGCCGACAGGCCGGTGTTGGTGTACGTCGTCCCGCCCTGGCCGGTCGTGCCGATCGCGGTGAACGTGTCGCCGCCGTCGGTCGAACGTTCGATGACCATCGTCGGTGCGTTTGACGGGTTGGTCCACTGCAGGCTGATGCTGCTGGCGGACGTTGCCGTGACGACCAGGCTGTCCGGCGGGAACGGAATGGTCGTCGCCACAGTGGTGTTGCTGTAGGCACTGTTCCGCGGCCCGCTGGTGGCCCGCACGCGGTACTCGTACGCCACGCTCTCGTCGCAGGTCGGATCGACGTACGACGTGACGTTGCCCCCGACGGTGGCGATCTGCACCCAGTTGCCGCTGGATTCGATCTGGCGTTCGATCTTGTAGCCGCTCTCGGCCGAGCTGACATCCGTCCAGGAGAGGCTGATGGTGTCGGACGATTCGCTGGTCGCGACGACATCGGCCGGCGCGGCGGGGAGCGTGGTCACCGAGGCCGACGTCACGTTCGCCGAAGATCCCGCGGCGTTGGTCGCCCGGATGCGGTAGAGGTAGGCCGTCTCTTCGGTCGCGGTGGTGTCGGTGTACGTCGTCGCGTTGGCGGCGACGGCCGTGGTGAGCGTGGACCAGGTCGATCCGGCGTTGGCCGACCGCTCGATGGTGTACGCCGTCTCGCCCTGGGCATCGGTCCAGGTGAGATTGACGTCCGAGTGCGAAGCGGCGGTTGCCGCGAGGTTGCTCGGCGCGGTCGGCGCGGTCGTCACCGCGCTGCTGGTGGCATAGGTGGACAGGATCGCACCCTTGGTCGCCCGGACACGGTAGACGTAGGTCGTCCCCGCCGTGGCGGTCGTGTCGCTGTAGCTGGTGCTGCCGGCGACGACGGTGGTCAGGGCCGAGAACGTCGAGCCGCCGTCCGTAGACCGCTCGATCTTGTAATTGCTCTCGACGGCCGAGTTGTCCGTCCAGGTCAGGTTGACCTGCGTGGTGGAGACGGCGGTCGCGGCAAGGTTGGTGGGTGCGGCGACGGGCGTCGTCGCGCTGGCGGTGCCGCTGGGGCTTCCGTTGACCGCAGCCGTCGTGGCTCGAACGCGGTACTGATACGTGAAGCCTTCGCCGACAGCCGTATCGCTGTAGCTGACCGTGTCAGCGGCAAGCGTCGCGACGGACGACCAAGTCACGCCGCCGATCGAACGCTCGACCAGGAACCCGTTCTCCCTCGCCGAGTTATCCGTCCAGGCAAGGTTCACCTGGTTGTAGCTGATCGCGGTCGCGGAGAGGCCCGTCGGTGTGGCCGGCAAGGTGCTGGCGGTCACCGAAGTCGCCCAGGTGGAGTTGCCCGCCGCGCTGGTGGCGCGGATGCGGTACTGGTAGGTCGTGCCTTCGACGACCGTCGTGTCGCTGTAGCTGGTGGCGTTGGCTGCCGCGGTGGAAAGGAGCGTCCAGTTGGTGCCGCCGTCTTCCGACCGTTCGACCTGCACGCCGTTCTCGCCGGCGGAGTTGTCGTTCCAGGCGAGGTTCACACGGGGCGTACCCGCCGGGACCGTCGCCACAAGGCCGGTCGGCGTGGCCGGTACGGTGGTGGCATCGCCGGCCACCCAGCCCGAGACGGCCGAGCTTCGCACGCCGCGGACTCGGTAGTCGTAAGTCGTCGCTTCGGTGACGGACGTGTCACTGTAGCTGGTGGTGTTGGGGTCCAGCGTCGCCAAGGCGGACCAAGTGCTGCCGCCATCGGTCGAGCGTTGCAGCACGTAGCTGGTTTCGCCGGACGAGTTGTCGCTCCAGGCGACGTCGATCCGTGTCGCGGTGACGGGTGTCACGGTGAACCCGGACGGATCAGCCGGAGCGGTGATGGCGGTGTCGGTCGCGGTGGCCGAGTTTCCACCGGCACCGAGTGCGTAAACAAGGTAGGCAAACGTGCCGCCCTCATGAACCGAGGTGTCGCTGTAGCTTTCGACGTCTCCCGCGACGGTGACCAGTTCGCTGTAGGCGCCGCCGTTCTCGGAACGTTCAATGCGGTAGCCGGTCTCGCTGCCGGCGTTGTCGTTCCAGGCCAGGTCGATCTGGCTGAGCGAGAAGACCGTGGCGTCAAAGCTTGTCGGGGTGGCCGGCAAGGTGATGACGCTGGCAGCCGCGGTCGTGGACGACGCGTTGCCGGTCTTGATCGCGTGGATGCGATACTGATACGCCGACCCTTCCGACACCGTGGAATCGGTGTAGCTGTCGTTGACGGCGTCAATCGTCGCGAGCGTGCTCCAGTTGGCACCGGCGTCGGCCGAGCGTTCGATCACGACATCTTCTGCGGCGGTCGAGACGTTCGTCCAGGTCAGTTCGACGCTGGTCGCCGTCGGCGACGCGGCCGCCAGTGCCGTCGGCATTGCCAGCGGCGTGGTGACATCATCAGAGGCGCTCGGCGTGCTTTCGGCTTCGCCCACCAGCGAGACGATGCGGTACGCGTAGGCGGTGTCCTCAACAACGGTGGTGTCGCTGTAGGTGGACTCGTTGGCCCCAACGCTCGCGAGCGTGGACCAGCTCGTGCCGCCGTCGGTGGAACGCTCGATTCGCTGCGAATCATTGGCATCGCTGTTGTCCGTCCAGCTCAGGCCGACGGCATTGTGCGAGGTCGCCGAGACGGCCAGATCGTTCGGGATGGCGACGGGTGTGGTCGCGGAATCTTCGTTGCTCAGGGCCGAGTCGATCAGGCCTTTGTAGGCGATCACTCGATAACTGGCGGTCGCCGATTCCGGCGCCAGGGCATCGGTGTAGCTCTCGGCGTCGGCGGCGACCTGCGCGATCTCCGTCCAGTTCTCGCCGCCGTCCACCGACCGCTCGATCTTGTAGCCGTCCTCGGCGGATGCGTTATCCGTCCAGGCGAGGTTGATCGAGGTCGGCGTGGCTGCCGTCGCCGTCAGGCCGGAAGCCGCGGTCGGCCGGGTGGTGACCGTGACATCAGACGTGTACGCCGAGGCGCTCGTGCCGCGCACCGCGCGGACTCGGTAGACGTACTCCGAAGACTGCGTACGGCCGGTGTCGCTGTAGCTGACGGCATCTGCAGCAAGCGTTGCGATGGTCGTCCAGTTGTTGCCGCCGTCGGTAGTACGATCGACCTCGACCGAGGTCTCGCCGGCGGAGTTGTCCGTCCAGGCCAGGTTGACGACGGTATCGGTGAAGGTGGTGACGGCCAGCGCGCTCGGTGCGACCGGGCGCGTATCGACGGTGTGCGTTGAGCTCCAGGCAGAAAGCCGCCCGCCGGATGTCGCCCGGACGCGGTAGACGTAGGTCGATCCCTCGGTGAGGCCCGTCTGCACGAGCGAACCGGTGTCGCCGGTGCCGGCGACATCATCCGCGGTGCCGGCCGTGCTCCAGGTGTCGCCGCCGTCGGTCGAAACTTCGACCTCGAAGCCGTCCTCGCCCGCGGCGTTGTCGGTCCAGGTGACCGTCAGACCGGTGGTGGTGATGGACGTGGTCGATACGCCCGTCGGGGCTGCAGGCAGCGTGGTGACGGCGACCGATCCGGTCGTCGCAGATGCGTTGCCCGTCTTCACCGCGCTGATGCGGTAGAGGTAAGCCGTGCCTTCGGTGACGGTCGAGTCGGTGTAGTCGTCATTGGACGCGGCGATGGTCGCGACCGTCGTCCAGTTGCTTCCGGCGTCGGCGGAACGCTCGATCACGACGTCTTCGGCCGCGGTTGAAACGTTGGTCCAGGTCAGCGCGACACTGGTGGCCGTCGGCGACGTGGCAGCGAGCGTCGTCGGCATCGCCAGTGGCGTGGTGACATCATCGGCAGCGCTCCCGTTGCTCTCGGCCTCGCCGACCAGAGCGACGATGCGGTAGCTGTAAGCCGTGTCTTCAGAGACGGTGGTATCGCTGTAGCTGACGGCATCCACGGCGACCGTTACCAGTGCCGACCATGTATTGCCGCCGTCGGTCGAGCGCTCGATCCGCTGTCCGGTTTCAGCCCCGCTGTTGTCGGTCCAGCTCAGGCTGACGGCATCGTGCGACGTCGCGGTGACCGCAAGCCCGCTGGGCGTTGCGACCGGCGTGGTGACGGTGTCGGCCGTGCTGGCGGCAGAGTCGATTGCGCCCTTGTACGCGATCACTCGGTAGCTGGTCGTCGCCGACTCCGGCGCACTGCTGTCCGTGTAGCTCTCGCTGCCCGACGCGATCGAAGCAATCTGCGACCAGTTGGTACCACCGTCGACCGACCGCTCGATCTTGTAGCCGTCCTCGGCGGTGGCATTGTCGGTCCATTCAAGATCGACGGAGGTCGGGCTCGTCGCGGTCGCCGCCAGGCCCGTGGCCGCCGTCGGGCGGGTAGTCACCGAGACGTTCGAGGTGTAGCCCTCGGCGTCGCCGCGGAACGTGCGGATGCGGTACAGGTACGCCGTCGACTGTACGGCGGTGCTGTCGGTGTAGGCGGTAGTGTTCGGGTCGAGCGTCGCGAGCGTGGTCCAGGTTGTGCCGCCGTCGCCGGAACGATGCACGCTGAATCCGGCTTCGCCGGCCGAGTTGTCGGTCCAGGTGAGGCTGACAGCGGTGTTGGTGAAGCTGGCAACCGCGAGATTGGTCGTGTACTCCGGCTCGGTGTCGGCAGTGTGGACGGAAGTCCACGCCGAGCTGGCGTCGCCGAAGAGTGCGCGAACGCGGTACTGGTAGGTCGCACCTTCGACGACGTCATTGTCGGTAAGCGACGTGGTGTCGCCGGTACCGTCAACGTCGGCGACGGTGCCGACGTCCTCCCAGGTCGTGCCGCCGTCGGTGGAGTGCTGCACCAGGAAGCCGGTCTCGTGGGCCGAGTTGTCCACCCACTGCAGATCGATGCCCGACGTGCTGGCGGCTGTGTGAATGAGGGAGGTCGGAGCGATCGGCGGAGTAGCGACGGCGGCATTGCCGCTGACCGCGCCAGCGCCCGACGCGTTGAACGCCTCCACGCGATACACGTACGCGGTCGCTTCGGTGGCGGTCGCGTCTTCGAACGACGCGGTTTCGTCGTCCAGATCGGTGCCGAGCTGGCTGAAGTTCGCCCCGGCATCGTCGCTGCGATAGACGCGGTAGCCGGTCGCTCCGCTGACCAGGCTCCAGGCGACATCCACGGTGGTTGTACCGCTGGCGACGGCGGTGACACCCGTCACCTGGGCCGGAACGGTAGTCGCCGATGCCGTGCCGCTCAGGGCACTATCGCCGCCGGTGTTGCTCGCGAACACGCGATAGGTGTGCGTGCTTCCGGTGGCGACGGTGTCATCGTACGACTCGGTATCCGTGTCGAGCGTGGCGATGGTGACCCACGCCGAATCGTCGAACCGCTGCACGGTGATCGACGTCTCGCCCGAGGAGTTGTCGTCCCAGGTGAGGTGAATTGTCGTGGCGTCGGTATCGCTGGCGGCGAGATTGCTCGGCCCGGCGGGCGCGGTGGTGACCGCGGCCTCGCTGCTCGGGGCGCTGTCGCCGCCGGCATTCACCGCGAACACGCGGTAAACGTAGCTCGTGCCTTCGACCGCGGTTTCGTCGTCGTAGCTGGTGGCATCGGCCCCGAGGCTGTTGACGATCTCGGCGAACGCGCCATTGCCGGCCTTACGCTCGATGCGGTAGCTGGTGTTACCTGAGACATCCGTCCAAGCGATCGCAACTTCAGTGATGCTGGTCATCGTCGCCGTCACATCAGCCGGCTCACTGGGCACCGTGGTGACGGTGGCAGCGGAGCTCTCGGCGGACGAACCGCCGACACCCTCGGCGACCAGCTTGTAGGCGTACGCGGTGCCGGGCTGCACCGTTGTATCCGAGTAGCTCTCGGTCCCAGCATCCAGGCCGCTGGCCAGCACGGTATACCCGCCGCCGCTGACCGACCGCAGGATGGTGTAGCTCTGTTCGCCGGCCGAGTTGTCGTTCCAGGCGAGATCGACCTGCGTAGACGAGACACCCGTCGCAACCGCACCGGTCGGTGTCGCTGGTAGCGTGGTGACATCGGCGACCGCAGCCGAACCATCGCCGCCACTGCCGACGGGCACGGCACGGTAAGCGTAGGTTGTGGCTTCGACCGCAGTGGAATCGGTGTAGGTTTCGGCGTCGGCCGCGGTGGTGGTGAGGGTGGTCCAGTTCTCGCCGTCGGTCGACCGCTCGATGCGGAAGCCGGTTTCACCGGCCGAGGGGTCGGTCCAGGCAAGATCAACACTGGTCGCGGTGTAGCCGCTGACGGTGATCGTCGTCACCGCCGCAGGAAGTGTGGTGACCACATCGGTCGCCGTGGGGCCATCTCCGCCGGCGCCGGTGGGCGTCACGCGGTATGTGTATTCGGTCGCTTCAACTGCGGTCTCGTCGCTGTAGCTGTTGGTCTGCACTTCAGCCAGCTCGGCGAAGTTGACGCCATCCGTCGAACGCTCGACGGTGTAGGTCGTCGCGCCGTTGGAAGCCGTCCAGCTGATGTCAACGGTTGTCGGCGTGCTGGAGACGGCATTGAGCGCCGTCACGGCGGCGGGCGGCGTGGTGACGCTGTCGGTCACGTTGCCATTGACCGCGTCGCCGTCGTCGGCGACCAGCTTGTACGTGTACGCCAGGCCACCCTGCACCGTCGTGTCGCTGTAACTCTCGCTGCCCGGGCTGAGTGTCGTCAGCAGGGAGAAGTCGTTCTCGGCCGGCAGCTCGCCCAGGGCCCGGTAGACCAGGATGTCGGCGACGCCGGAGGTGGAATTGTCCGTCCAGGCCAGGTTGACCTGCGTCGGTATCGAAGCCGTCGCGACCAGATCGGTCGGCGCCGCAGGCAGGGTGTGGATGTTGACCGTCGCCGAGGCCACGCTCGCCCCGCCGGCGTTGGTCGCGATCACGCGGTAGACGTAGTCGTCCGACTCTGTCAGACCGGTGTCGTCGAAGCTCGTTGCGAACGTGGTCGTACCGGCCTGGGTCCAGTTGCTGCCGGCGTCGGTGGAGATTTCGATGGTGTAGCCCGTCGCGCCGGTGACCGCATCCCACGCGACCGTCGATGTCGTTGGACTAAGGGCGGTGACGGCAAAGTTTGCCGGCGCGGCCGGACGGCTTACGCCCGTCACTTCACCCGTGGGGGCGCTATTGATCCCCTGGACCGCAAGCACCCGGTAGTAGTGTGTGGAACCCGCGGCGACTGTCGTATCGCTGTACGTGGTCTCGCCGGCATCGGCGGTGCCGATCTGAGCGAACTCGTCGCCGTCGTCCGACCGTTCGATGATGAAACCGGTCTCGTTGGCCGAGTTGTCGCTCCAGGTGAGGTTGACCGTCCCCGCCGCCGGCGAAGCGGCCGACAGACCACTCGGCGCGGCCGGTGCGGTCTGGGCGGTGATCGTCGCGGAGGTCGTCTCCAGCGAATCCTGCACGGTGACAATGCGATAGGTGTAGCTCGTACCCTCGACGCCGGAATTGTCGGTGTAGAAGTTGTAGTTCGGAATCTGCGTTGCAATCGAGGTGAAGTTGACGCCGTCGGTGGACCGCTCGATTCGGAATTCCGTCTCGTGCGCGGAGGTGTCGGTCCAGGTTACGTCGATCGACGTATCACCGAGCACGTCGGCCTGCAGTGCAGTGGCGGCCGAAGGCGGCGTGGTGACGGTGTCGGTGTTGCTCGCGGCCGAATCGCTCAGGTAAACAGCGACCACGCGGTAGGCGTAGTCCGTTCCTTCGACGGCCGAGGTATCGCTGTAGGTGTTCTCGCTCGCGGCAACGCTGGCAAGCGTGGTGAATGGACCGCTGTCCTCGCTGCGCTCGATGCGAACGGTGGTGTCGCTTGCCGACACGTTCGTCCAGGACAGATCGACCTGCGTCGGGCTGGCGGCCGTGACCGACAAGCCGGTCGGGGCAGCCGGGTTCGTGGTGGCGGTCAGGCCCACCACGGTCGATGCGCCCGAAGCATTCGTCGCCGCGACACGGTAGACATAGGTGGTGCCTTCCGTCAGACCGGTGTCGGCGAAGGTCGTTGCGCCATTGGTGGTGCCGGCGACGGCCCAGTTGCTGCCGCCGTCGTCGGAGATCTCGATCGTAAAGCCGGTGGCTCCGGCCGAGGTGTCCGTCCAGGTCAGCGTGATCGCGGTATCCGATTCGACCGTCGCTTCAAGCTGCGAGGGGGCCGACGGACGCACCAGGCCGACCACTGCAGACGTCGGATCCGACGTCGCAATCGCACTGGCGGCGCGGACCTTGTACTGATACGTGCTCGCCTCATCCAGGCCGGTGTCGGACCAGGTATGTGTGCCGGCGTTTACGAAGTCGACCTGCGTAAAGTTCACGCCGTCGCTGCTCTTGAGAATCTGCACACCCAAGTGGTTGGTGGCGTTGTCGGTCCAGCTAAGATCAATCTGTGACGACGAAGGTGATGTAGCCGTCAGGCCTGTGGGGACTGCCAGCCGGGTAATGATCGTGGTGGATGACGAAGGTGTAGAAACGACCAGGCCATTGGTTGCCGTCACGCGATAGCGGTAACTCGTGCCCTGCGCGACGGTGCTGTCGGTGTAGGTTTCGGCATTGGCAGCGGCGGTGCCGACCTGCGTCCAACTGTTGCCGCCGTTGCTCGAACGCTGAACGCTGTAGCCGGCCTCGCCGGAGGAGTTGTCGTCCCACGTCACGGTGACCGAGGTCGGCGTCGCCGTCGCGGCGACGCCGCTGGCCGGAACAAGCGTGGTGTTGACGATCGCTTCGGCACTATCGACGGACTCGCCGCTGCCGTTGAAGGCGCGGACCCGGTACTGGTACTCGGCGTTCTCCGAGACCGCATCATCGTGGCTGGTTTCGCCGGCAGGCAGGGTCGCGATCAGCGACCAATTGGAGCCCCCATCGTCGCTGCGGTACAGGCTGTAGCCGGTTTCGCCGGCGGTGTCGGTCCAGGAGACGGTGACATCGTCGCCGCCAGCCTGCAGTGTTGCCGTCACGTTCTGCGGAACGTTCGGCACGAGCGTGGCAGCGGCCTCGCTGCTGGCCACGGAAGCGCCGCCTTCGTTCACGGACAATACGCGGTAAAGGTACGAAAGGCCGGCGGAGGTCGTCGTGTCGCTATAGCTGGTGGTGTTGGCCGTGCCGATCTGGCTCCAGGTGTCGCCGTCATTGCTGGATCGCTCGATCACGTACGAGTCTGCGTTGACCGACAGGTTGGTCCAGGTCAGGTCCACGCCGCCGACGACGAGTGCGGCATTCAGGCCGGTCGGCGCTGCCGGTCGTGTGACGGCACTGTCTGTGTCGCTGTAAGCGCTGTTGCGGCTCACGCCCATCGTGGCGCGAACGCGGTAGGTGTACTCCGTGCCCTCATCAAGGCCCGTGTCGGTGAAGGTCGTCTCGCCGGCGTCGGCCGTTCCGACCTGCACAAAGTTGATTCCATCCGTCGATCGCTCGATCCGGAAGCCGGTTTCATTCGCCGAGTTGTCGGCCCAGGTGACGCTCAAGCTGGCGGCACTGACGCTGTTCACGGCGACCGCCGACGGGGCGGCGGGAATGGTGTCTGTGGTCGCCGTCTCCGAGTAAGGGGAGAAGACGCCGCTCTTGATCGCCCGCACGCGGAACACCGGGCTGGTCCCTTCAGCGACCGTGACGTTCAGCGTCTCGACATCAGCCAGTACCTGGCCGGCGTCGCTGAAGGTGCTTCCGCCGTCGGTGGAGACCTCGACGTAATAGCCGTCCTCGCCGGCGGAGTTGTCCGACCAGGTGACGGTAACGCTGGTGGCGCTGTTGGCCTGAACGCTGACGGTATCGGGCGCGAGCGGCTTGGTGGTGCCGAAGGTGCCGGCGGCCGCGGACTCGCCACCGGCATTAGTGGCGACGACTTCGAAGTAGTAGTCGGTCGCCTCGGTCAGGCCGGTATCGGAGTACGTCAGCTCGGAGCTGCCTAGCGTGGCGATCGAAGTGTAGTTCACCCCGTCGAGTGAGCGGTAAACGACAAAGCCCGACGCGCCGGCGGGTGCCGACCAGCTCAGGTCGATCCGGTCTTCCGAGTTGGTCACCGCTTCGAGCTCGGTCGGGGCGAGGGTACGCGTCGTCGCCGTGCTGTCGGCACTGGCGACCGAATCACCCTGGGTGCTGGTCGCGACCACGCGATAGGCGTAGGCGGTCGCGGCGCTCAGGCCGCTGTCGGTGTACAGCTCGGCATTGGCGGCGGGCGTGGCGACGGTCGTCCACGAGGCGCCGCTATTGGCCGACCGCTCGATGCGGTAGCCGGTTTCGCCGGCGGAGTTGTCCTCCCACGCGATCGAAATCTGCGAGGCCGAGACACTTGTGGCGACCACGCCTGTCGGCAGTGCCGGTCGGGTCGTCACGCTCGCGTTGCTGCTGTAGGCCGAAGGCCCGCCGACGCCCGTGGCGCGAACGCGATACACGTACGCCGTCGCTTCGGTCACCGTGGTGTCGGTGTAGGACTCGGCGTCGGCGTCGACACTGAAGCTGGTGGGGAAGGTTGTGCCGCCGTCGGCGCTTCGCTCGACGACGTACCCGGTTTCGCCACCGGAGTTGTCCGACCAGGTGAGGCTGACGCTCTCGCCGTCGCTCGAAACAGCCGAGAGGCCGGTCGGGGCGGCGGGGCGCGTCGTGACCGAGTCGTCGGAGCTTGCTTCGCTCAGGCCGCCGGCATTCGACGCCAGCACCCGATAGCTATAGGCGACCGCCTCGTCCACCAGTTCGTCGCTATAGCCCGCGGTCTCCGTGTATGCGATCGGCGTCCAGGTGGTACCGCCATCCTCCGATCGCTCGACGCGATACTCCTGGGCACCCGTAACAGAGGACCAGGCGAGATCGATCTGGCTGTCCGAGACGCTCGTCGCGACCAGATCGGCCGGGGCATCGGTGCGAGTGGTGCCGGCGACGGTGGTGGTGTAGCCACTGCTGCCCGCTCCATTGATCGCCTTGACGCGATACGTGTACTGCGTGGCCGACGCCAGATCGGCGTTCTCGTACGTGGTGACGCTGGCGGCGGTGGTCGTCAGCGTGGTGAAGTTGACGCCGTCGGTCGAACGTTCGACAACGAAACCGGTCTCACCGGCGGAATTGTCCGTCCAGGAGAGGTTGATCGTGTCATTGGCCGGAGTGGAGACGATGAGGCCCGTCGGATCAGCCGGGACGGTTGTCGCGACGTACGTGTCGCTGAATGCCGACGCGCCGGCGGAATTGATCGCGCGGATGCGGTAGGTGTACGTCGTCGCCTCGGCGGCAGACGTATCGGTATAGGAGGCAGCGTTGCTGGCAAGCGTGGCGAGCGTGGTCCAGGTTTCCGACCCGAACGCCAGCCGCTGCACCTCGTAGCTGGTTTCGCCGGTGGCGTTGTCCGTCCATGTGAGCGCCACATGACGGCCGGCGGCGGCCAGCTCGGCGACGAGATTGGTGGGGGTTGACGGTAGCGCTTCGCTGCTGACTTCCGCCGAGAAGCTGCTCTGGGCCTCCGACCCGATCACCGCCTTGACGCGGTAGCTGTAGGAAACACCTTCGGTGCGGCCGGTGTCGGCGTAGGTTGTGACGTTGGCATCGAGCGTCGCGACGGTAACAAACGCCCCTCCGCCCGAGGCCCGCTGCACGAGATAGGACGTCTCGCCGGTGGTGTTGTCGGTCCAGGAAAGGTCGATGCGGGTGGGCGAAACGGCCGTGGCCGCCAGATTCGACGGGGCGAGCGGGTTGGTCGTGCCGTTGCCAACATTCGAGTAGGCACTGGAGTGAACGCCGACCGCCTTCACGCGGAAGTAGTACGCCGTGCCTTCCGACAGGCCGGTATTGTTGTAGGTGGCTGTGGATGGCGTCAGGTTGGCGACGGTCGTCCAGGTGGTGCCATTGGTGGACCGTTCGATCGTCACGTGGTCGGCGGCGGCGGCGTGGTTCGTCCAGGACAGGTTCAGCTGCGAAGTGGAGATTTGGGTGACTGTCAGGCCGCTGGGAGCGGCCGGCTTGGTCGTCACTTCGACTTCCTGCGACCAGTGGGACGCAAGGTTTCCCCTTGTTGCGTAGACGGCGAACAGGCGAGTCGTCCCTTCGGGAAGCGATGTCGCGCTGTAGGCCGTGCTGTCGGCGCCAAGCGTCGCCAGCACCTCCCAGGTGGCTCCGTCCGTGGAGATCAGGACGACGTAGCCGGTCTCGGCGCTGGACCGATCCGTCCAGGTCAGATCGATCCTGGAGTCTGACACCGGCGTTCCCGCCAGAGCCGCAGGAGCCTTCGGAAGTGTCGTCGTCGTCGCGACGGTGCTGTTGGCCGACGTGACGATTGCCGATCCGAACACACGCGGCGCGGTCGTGCCGACGCTCGTTTCGCCGGCGCCGCCGGTGGCGCTGACGCGATAGTAGTAGGTCGTCGCTTCTTCTGCGGTGTCGTCTACGTACTCGGTGATGTCGGAGGCGACCTGGGCCACTTCCGACCAGACGGTGCCGTCGACCGAACGTTCGACCAGGAAGCCGGTCTCGTTGTTGGCGTTATCGACCCAGGTGATCAGAACTTCGTTCTCGCTCTGGGCGATCGCCGTCACGTTCGTCGGCGGCAGCGGGGTGGTTTCGGTGTTGGCCAGTTCGACCGGCGCCTCGGCTTCGCCGGTGGTATCGACGACGGCGAAGCTGATCGAGTCATTGCCCGGCTGTGGGGTGGCGATGAATCCTTCGCCGCCACCTGCCTTGAGCTGTTCCTTTTCGACCTCCTGGCCGCCGGCATCCTTCTTGGCCAGGAACACGCCATTCGCTTCGGCGTCGTAATAGACGACCTGCGGCTTGCCGGTGGACGGATCGATGATCAGCGTCGGGTTGGCATTGCTGCCGGCGGGAACCTCGGCGATCGGCTCGTTGGTGAAGAACTTGGCCTTTGCATCGCCGGCCTCGGCAAGCTTTATCGCGCCGCTGGCCGGATCGAAGTAGCTGATCGTCGGCCGGCCGTTGCTGCCGAACGCGATGTCCACGTTGGCGACGTCTGGCGAAACGGTATCGACAACAACAGGCTTCTTGCCGCTGGCGACGAATTGAACCTGCCCGGCGCTGTCGCTGAATGCGACCGTCGGCTTGTTGGTGGCAGGGTCGATCGCCAGGCTGCTGAACTGCCCGACGTCCCCCTTCTTGGCGACCGTCGTGATCGTCCACTTGTTCTTGGCCAAGCTCTTGAGTGTGGCGAGCCTCAGATCGCCGGTCGTCTTTCGGTAGTAGCTGATGATCGCGGTGCCGGCGGCATCGAAGGCGAGCGACGGGTTCTGGCCGACCGAGTCTTTCGTATCGACCGCGACGTTCTTCCAGGTCGTGCCATTGAAAAACGCGTAGCGCAGGTCTTCGTTCGTCGCATCGAAGTACGCGACACCGGGATGGCCGGCGCTATCGACCGACAGCGATGGCATCTTGCCGACATCGCTGCTGGTGGCGTCGATAGTGATTGCTGTCGTCCAGGCTCCGCCCGGCGACTGCTTCGTGTACTTGAGGCTCTTTGCCGCCTCGTCGTAGTAGGCCAGGTGCAGATTGCCCGCGGCGTCGTACGCCATCGAACTGGTTGGCTGCGCCGCCATCAACGTCCGTTGCTCGAGCGACTCGAACGACGCGTGATTCCCGGCCATCTTCGCGACGGCACGGCTGACGGCGGAATTCAACGACATCACAATGGACGGAACGGCGCGTTGGCGATTCGACATGATCGTGCTCCCGACTAAAGGCCCGTATCCCTAACTGCCTGAGCGGACCGATCGGCACTACTGAACCAACCGTCACACGCCGCACAGGCTGTCGGGAACAAGCATCGGAGCGAAGGCATACGTGGTTGATGAATTGCAGCACTACCAAAACGAGTTCTTGCTAGCGCCCATAAAAGTGCTCGCGGCGGTACACGCGAAGCCAACCCGACCCATCAAGCGAGTTGATCCGCCGATTTCGACGTGAACATCGCGCAGATGCTGCGCGATTACTGGCCCTGTCGAGCGTATGGGACCCACCCCGAAGTGCAGAGATGTGACCAGAACCCCCACTCCAGTACTGGAGAGCGGCGAACCGACAGTTATCGGCCAGTGTCGTGCCATGTGACCTGACAGCACTGAAAGGCTGGGTCCGGGAATCCACTTGCGCACAGTGATTGACGGAGACGTCCGAATGAAAAAGTCCCGCGGCAAATACTGCCGCGGGACTTGCACCAAACTAAGGATCGGAACCTCGATTTTGGTGACATTCTCATTGAGCAGCGTTGCGCTTGCCTGCCGGGGCACGCCCGTCTGTGAAGGGCGGCTTCTCAAAGGGCACATCGTTGCCCGAGGTCACACGCGGGTCCTTCGCGTCCTTCAGGATTGAGAGCAGTCGGGCCGACATCTCCTGTTTTGCCTTGGCGTAAGCGGGATCAGCGGCGACGTTCTTCACCTGCTGCGGGTCCGACTTCAGATCGAACAGCTCCTCCTCCGGCCTGGGAAGGAACGCGTATTCGAAGAACCAACGGATCGACGGACTGTTGCGATTCATCACCAGGAACGCCTTGGTCGGACTGGCGTCCATGTCGGCGAAAGCTGCGTAGGTGTTGTTTTCCAGATCGTCCTGGGCGGGCGTCTTGTCGCCGGCGGCCCCGGCGGCATCGCCCAGCGGCCAGCGGTCGGGCTTGAAGTTGTGGATGTACAGATACTCCGGCGTCCGCAAAGCCCTTTGCGGGTAGGGCAGGTTATCGGCCCTGGCGGTGGCAACATGGCGCTCGCGCCCGGTGACGACCCAGGTCCGGGTCGGGTCGATCTGCCCCGACTGATCCGACTTGAGCACATTGAGCGCGCTCTTTCCGGTCATCACGTCCGGCGGCTTCACACCGCCGATCTCGCAGAACGTCGGCGCCAGGTCCATCAGGTTGATGTAGTCGTCAACCACCCGGCCGCCCTTCACGCCGGGTACCCGGGCGATCAGGCCGACATTCGTGCCGTAGTCGTAAAGGTTGCACTTTCCGCCGGGAAATCCGGGAGCGCCATGATCGCCGCTGACAACGATGATCGTCCGCTCCAAGTCGCCGGCGGCCTCGAGCGAGGTCAGGATCACGCCGATCGCTGCGTCCCACGCCTGGATTTCGCCGAGATAGTCGGCGACGTCCTGCCAAACCTCGGGCACGTCGGGGAAGAACTGCGGCAGCTTGCCCTTGAGCGACTCCGGCTCTATTCCCCAAAGTGCTTTGCCGGAGCCCTTCTCCCATTTGCGATGTGTGTTGGTCGGCCCGAACCAGTACAGCCAGGGCTGGTTGGGCTTTCGGTCCGCCAGGAAGGCACCAAAGTTCCCCTTCACCTGATCGAGCAGCTTCAACTTCGCGGCCTCGATCGGCATGCCCTGTTTCGCCATCGAGGTGACGTTTTCGGAGAAGTTGTTGAACTGCCCGCCGGCCTTCTCGTAGGCATTCTTGCCGCCGCCAAAGGGGGCATCGTTCGGCGTGCCGGGGCTCCAGACCTTGTACGTTTCGCCGATGTGATACCCGGCATCCCTCAGCAGATGCGGGAACGACGGAATGCTCGGGTCCCAGACCGCGCCATTCAGAATCGCGCCGCGACCGGTCCGAAAGAAGTACTGGCCGGACAGCAGCGAGCTTCTGCACGGCGTACAGGACGGCGCTGTCACAAACGCATGGCGGAACACGACACCGTCGTGTGCCAGCCGATCGATGTTCGGCGTCTTGACGATGTCGCTCGGCGTAGGCCTGCCATCAAGCCCGGCGTAACAGCCGGCGTAGCGGCAGAAGTCGTCCGCAAAGAGGAAAAGTATGTTCATCCGCGGCGCGGGCTCAGCGGCGCGAGCCGGACTATTGGCCAGCGCCAGCAGCCCGAGGACTGCGAACAGCCAAAGACGACGTGAGATCAAGTGCTTCAAGTTCTCCTCCGATGGGCCCAATCCTGCGCGAAAGTCGTTCCGACTTGCACCCTACGAACGTGCACAATCTCTGAGTATTCCCTCGCTTGCGGAAGGATTCGGATGACGTCTCGTGACTTTGTCACGGCTCTTCATCCAACCACCGCGGCCGAAACTTCGAGTTCCACTGATCGAAGTAAAGGTTGTTCCCATCGATCTCGATCTCACCCCGCTGGAAGTCCAATGGCTCGCTCCGCAGCGAAGGTTTGGCCGGCACCAGCGGGCGGCCGTAGTCGACGTTAACGATCAGTCGATACGCGTCCATTCCGCCGAAGAAGAACTCGCGGATGCGGAGATCGTCGCTGGCGCGCAACCCGTAGGAAGGATCGACGGGAATCCAGCCACACGGCTCGACATAGCATTCGCACCAGTCGTGCATGTTCCAGCGGACGCGCTGGGTTTGCCATCCTGACTGCCAGCGGGCGGGAACGCCGGCGCAACGGCACATCGCGATAAAGAGCAGTGCCTGCACGCCGCAATCGCCGCGCCGGCGCGAGATCGCCCGCTCGACCAGGCTGGGGACGATGCCGTAGTCCTCCTCGGCGTTGTAGGCGATGTTGGCACACACCCAGCGGAAGATGCGGCGGGCGCGCTCCAGTGGCTCCCGCTCGGCACCGACGGCGTCGGCCGTCGCGGCGCGGATCGGTTGCGAGAACACGACGTGTGGCCGGCGTTCGGTCAGATCGGCCTCGGTCGGCCTATCGTCGCGAGCTGATGTCTTTGCCAGCAACGGGCAGTACGCAGACGTGGTGAACGCCATCGTCGCGGCGAACCGTACCGGCTCGTCCGCCGACCGCACGCGATGCTCCAGGTAAACCGACCGCTGTGGCGTTGCGGTGGGTGCGACGAACGCGACAGCCGGCGAACTCGACACCAGTCGAACCGCCTGCTGCTGTCGATATTCCTGCGGAAACGGCAGCCAGGCGCGGACGATCGCACCGGCGACCAGGCCCGGCGTACCCGGCGGCACTGTCAGTTCCAGATCGACCTCCTGCCGGATCGGCACCACGCTGGCCTTCCCCGTCGCTTCGACCTGTGCGATCACCCGTTCGAGATGCTGCTCGAGCGTCCACCCGCCCGGCGAGTCGGCCGGGAGAACCTTGCGCCGTTTCGCTTCTTCGCAGAAGCGGAACAGATTCGCCGGCTCTGCTCGAAAGTAGGCCTGCCTCCCGTCGATCACGCGGTGCTGCAACACGCCTTCCGTCCGCCATCGGGCGAGGTCGGCGGCGGTCACATCAGGAATCGATTCTCGCAGCTTCGCGACGATTTGCCCCTCGTCCAGGCCATAGTCCCGGCGGATCCAGCGTAGAACTTGTAGCCCCTCCTGAGCGGCGATGCTGCCGGGGAGTCGCCGAAGGATGGCCTCGGCCTCGAGCAGCCTGCCGCTGGCCGCTTCAGATCGTGCGGCGGCAATCTCGGGCTCGTCGCTGGTCCAGAAGAGACTCGCACCGCCGGTGTCGCTGCTCATACGGTCAGTCTACTCAACGCGGCGGATCGGCGTCGAATCGACTGCCGCATTACTGCCGCGGCCGGTAGAATGCCGGGGCCAGATCAAGTCTCGACAGCAACTCACCGGAGGGTCGTATGGGTCTGCTCGAACCAGCCTCGAAGGGATCAGACAGGCCGGTGTTCCGCAGCGGGTCTGCGTGGCATTGGGTCGCGTGCGTCGTCGCCTTGCTCGTCGCAGCGACCGCGATCGCCGGGCCTGCCACTCGACCCGTCAACGGCAACCGCCTGGCCTATCTCGATGAGCCCGCCGACCCGTACTACGTCCACCGCGATTTCCCGAAACTCATTACACCGCAGTGGGTGGGCGAGGAAGGCGTCGATGCCGTCATCACCCTCGGCATCGACGACATGCGCGACGCCGCCAAGTACGAAGCGTACCTGCGTCCCATTCTCGACAGGCTGAAGAAGATCGACGGCCGAGCACCCGTCAGCATCATGACGTGCAAGATCGACCCGGCGACGCCGCAACTGCAAACCTGGCTGAAAGAAGGCCTGAGCATCGAGGCCCACACCGCCGACCACCCCTGCCCGATCTGGAAGGTCGGCGATTTCGCAGCGGCGAAGAAGACCTACGACGACGCCGTCGATCAGATGGCCGCGATCCCCAACAACAAGCCGGTCGCATTCCGCACGCCCTGCTGCGACTCGCGTAACACGCCCAGCCCGCGCATCTACTCTGAGATCATGAACGCCGTCACGCCTGGCGGGAAGTTCCTGACCATCGACAGCTCGGTGATGAACATCATCACCGCGAACGACCCCGAGCTGCCGCGCGAGCTGGTGATGAACCCCGATGGCACCGAACGGTTTCGCCGGTATGTGCCGTTCAAGAACTTCGTCAACACGATCGAAGACTATCCCTACCCGTATGTCATCGACGGCGCGATCTGGGAGTTCCCCTGCGTCACGCCGAGCGACTGGTCGGCGCAGAACGTCAACGGCAAGAACAGCCCGCGGACGGTGGAGGACTGGAAGGCCGCACTCGACGCGATCGTCATCAAGAAGGGCGTCTTCAACCTCATCTTCCACCCGCACGGCTGGATCAAGCCGGAGCAGATCGTCGAGCTGATTGACTACGCGCAAGCGAAATACGGCAAGCGGGTGAAGTTTTTGAACTTCAGGGAGTGCCAGGAGAGGCTGGATAAGAACCTTCTGGCGGAGGAGCCGATCCGTGACACACGCGATCCGAAGAACCCCGGCGATGACAATGGCGTGCGGCTACTGGATGTGAACAACGATGGATACATGGATGTCGTGATCGGGAACACACGAAAGCGAGCGACTCGAATCTATCTTCCCGAAGCCGATTCCTGGGCGACTATCGGAACCCTATTTCCCGTCACTTCCTCTGCGCCTGACGGAACGAAGGTCGTCGTCCCCCGTTTTGCAGTGTTGACTGCAGATGGACATGCCTGCGCACTTGCCATTGACGCGAAGTTTGGCAATGCCGCAGACATGTGGCGGTTCAACGGAGATCGGTGGCAGAGAGACGACGACCTTGCCGGGCACCTCATCCAAGCCCCAAGTCAGCGCGACATCCGGTTCCGCGATATTGATGGCGATGGCATCTGCGAAGTCATTGCTTTGAAGGGAGCAAAAGGTGTCTTTCGATTGAGCGATGGATGGTTGCAGAGTATCCCAGGCCCGGATCAACTCTGGCACCAAGCAGGTGCAAACGAAATTTGGAATGGAAGGCTTATCGACCTCAACGAGGACGGTCGTCTCGACGCCGTGTACTCTGACGATGAAAAGATCTTCGTGCGTTGCTTTGAGTCTTTCGAGGCAGGTTGGGCGCCTCATCTTGTCTACCGCAAGCGAGCAGAGGACAACACCGCTACGGAGTCTATTCCACCATTCTTCCGCAACGACAAATCCAACAACGGCTTCTTCGTCCACAGCCGCGCCCTCTGGTGGCAGAACGAAGACACTGCCAAGGAACCCGACCTTGTCATCAAGCGCACTTTCGCGGAACTGCTCGGCAACCAGATGCCGGAGCCGCGGTCGCCACGGGCCTCGCTCAAGTCCATCCAGACCCGGCCCGGTTTCGAAGCCCAACTTGTCGCCGCCGAACCGGTCGTGCAAGACCCTGTCGCATTCGCGTTCGGCCCCGACGGCAAGCTCTGGGTTGTCGAGATGGGCGACTACCCGCTCGGCGTCGATGGCAAGGGCAAGGCCGGCGGGAAGGTGAAGATCCTGACCGATGCCGACGGCGACGGGTTCTACGAAACCGCCACCACCTTCCTCGACAACCTGCCGTTCCCCACGGGTGTCACGCCGTACCGCAAGGGCGTAATCGTCACGGCGGCGCCGGACATCTTCTACGCCGAAGACACCGACGGGGACGGCGTCGCCGACAAACGGGAAGTCCTCTTCACCGGCTTCTCCGAAGGCAATCAGCAGCACCGCATCAACGGACTTACCTACGGCCTGGACGGCTGGTTCTACGGCGCCAACGGCCACTCCAACGGCCAGATCAAGTCGATCAAGACCGGAAAGGTGGTCGACATCCGCGGCCGCGACATTCGGCTGCGGCCGGATACCGGCGAGTTCGAAACCTGTGCCGGCGTCACGCAGTTCTTCCGCTCGCGCGACGACTGGGGCAACTGGTTCGGCAACGACAATACGCACCCGATGTTCCACCTCTGGGCCGACGAGCAGTACCACCGCCGCAACCCGTTCTACGCCGGCGCCACGGGGCGGATCGAGGTGCCGCGCGTGCCGGGCGCGTCGCCGGTCTTTCCGATCAGCCGGACGCTGGAGCGGTTCAACGACTTCCACACGGCGAACCACTTCACGTCTGCCTGCTCGACGATCGTCTACCGCGACGACCTGTTCGGCCCGCACTTCGCCGGGAACATGTTCGTCAGCGAGCCGGTGCACAACCTGGTCGCGCGGCAGGTCATGAAGCCGGAGGGGACGACGTTCCACAGCGATCGCGCGGCGGACGAACAGCAGTCGGAGTTCCTCGCCAGCACCGACAACTGGTTCCGCCCGACGACAATCCGCGTCGGCCCGGATGGTGCACTCTACATCGCCGACATGTACCGGCTGGTGATCGAGCACCCGCAGTGGATCCCCAAGGATTGGCAGGCGAAGCTCGACCTGCGCGCCGGGGCCGACAAGGGCCGCATCTACCGCGTCGCTCCTGTCGGCGTGGCAAAACGGCCGATCCCGCGGCTCGACAGGATGACCGCCGAGCAGCTCGTTTCCGCGCTCGATTCTCCGTCCGGCTGGCAGCGGGACATGGCACAGCAACTGCTCGTGGAGCACGGCGATCGGTCGGCCGTTCCGGCGATGAAGCGCATGGCAGCCGAGAGCGGTAATCCCCTGGCTCGGCTGCACGCGCTCTGCACGCTCGATGTGCTCCGACAGATCCCAGGTCTCCCGCCGGATCCGAAAGTCCCCGCACTTACCGACCCCGCCACCGCACTCGCCGACGCCCTCGTCTTGGCTTCGACCGATGTGCATCCAAGTGTACGGATGCACGCCGCTCGGCTGAGCGAGCGATTTGCGTCAACCCACGCGAAGCTTGCCGATTCGCTCGTCAAAGCTGCGAGCGATGCCGACCCGCAGGTTCGCCGACAGGTCGCGTATTCGCTCGGCGAGTGGGACGATCCCCGCGCCGCCAAGGCGCTCGGTGACATTCTTCTCAAGAACACGGACGAGCCGATGATTGTCGCTGCGGCGATGACGTCGGTTCGCCCTGCCTGGCTGCCGGAACTGGTCAAGCAGGTGACCGGCCCGGAGATCGCCCCACCGCCGGGCATCGTGACACCGCTGACCCGCATGGCGGCGGCGCAGAAGGATTTCGAAACGCTCGCCGTGCTACTGGCCAACCTCGCTGGTGAGGAAGACAACGCGCCGCCGGCCTGGCGATTCAACGCCGTCGCAGCCGCCTTGGACGCGGCGACTGCCGAGAACCTCCACGAGGATCAGCTCGTGCGGCAGATGCTGGATACCCATTCCAAGGCCGGTCAGTCGGCGTGCTTCCGCCTGTCTGCACTGCGCGACAACGCCGAGCGGGCAGCCTTCCGCACCAGCGAGCCCCTCGACCGCCGCGTCGCCGCACTGGCGATGCTCGGGCGGCCGACGGCGAAGATCGACGAGGCGATCGACAAGCTGCGACGGCGGTGCCTGACGCCACAAACCCCGGAAGCGGTGCAGGTCGCTGCAGTCGCCGCGATCGTCCGGGCCAAGGCAGACGCCGCACCGGCTACCCTTCTGGCATCGTGGAAACAGGCATCCCCCATCGTCCGCAGCGCGATGCTCGATGCGCTGCTGTCGCGTCCGGCCTGGGCTGCAATGTTGCTAACGGCCGTCGAGCGAGACGAGGTTAAGCCGCAGGACATTGACGCGGTCCGGCGGCAGGCGCTGCTAGCTCATAAGGATGAGAAGATCCGCGGCAGGGCCGGCGTCGTGCTCATGCGCGGCGGAAACGCCGATCGTCAGAAGGTGCTCGACACCTTCGCGCCAGCCAAATCCTTGCGCGGCGAGGGGGTCCGAGGCGAAGCGGTGTTTGTCAAAGCATGCGCGGCGTGCCACGTCGCCGGCGGCAAAGGAAACGCCGTCGGGCCCGATCTGTCGGGCATCGGCGACAAGTCTTCCGAAGGCCTGCTGACAGCGATCATCGATCCCAACCGCGCCGTCGAACCGAAGTACGTCAGCTATGTGATCGAAACGAAAGCCGGTGACACGCTGAGCGGCGTTCTCGCCGGCGAAAGCGGCGCGGGCGTGCTGCTGATTGCCCCGGATGGAAAGAGAATCGAAGTCCTGCGGGCCGACATCGTAAGCCTGCGCGGCACCGGACTGTCACTAATGCCCGAAGGCCTGGAAGCAGGGCTGACAGCGCAGGACTTTGCCGACCTGATGACATTCATCCGGCAGGCGAAGCCAACGGAAATGCTTAAGACGAAGTGATCGAGTCAGGCGGCAAGCGGACCTTCGATCGCGCGGCGGACCAGTCGAAGCAGTTCGCGGGGGTCGATGGGCTTCTGGATGATGTCACAGGCACCGTTGCGGAGTACCACCCGGGCGGTGGCGACATCAGCCTCAGCGGTCGCGAAAACTACCGGCGTCGCGGCCGACAGCTCGCGCAGCTTCAGTTGCACGTCAAAACCGTTCATGCCGGGCATGTTCATATCCAGCACGAGGCAGGCGCATTCATCGGGCTTGAACGCGGCAAAGAAGGACGCGGCCGAATCGAAGCTGTGGGTCCTGAGACCGCCGGATTCGATCGCAAACTCCGCGAGTTCCCGGCAGATGGGATCGTCATCGACGATGTATACGGTGGTGGACTTTCGCATCGGGTAACCTTGCGGGGCGACGATAGGGCCAAAAGGCAACGCGTCGACAATCGATCCTGCAAGGAATGTCGTCCCCAGCCGCGGGGCACTTGAATGCCTCGCGGCGCGAGGGATTTCCCCACACAGCTCGAACCGGATCGCTCCACTTCCTGCTGCTGACCTCGTTACGGGCGGCCGATATTGCGTAGAGATCAACTGCGCCATGGCGGGGTCGCCGTGCGGCGTGGCATTGGCATCCGTCGAATAGCTGGTGGCACCTTGCCGCCCTTGCGACCCTACTCCTCTTACCAGAGCAACTATGACCAGCTCCCGCGAACGCCCGGAGGACTCCTCGCTGATCGGCCGATTCGGCCTGGACGCGTGGAGTGTCGGTACGTTCATGCTTTCTCTCACGGCGACGGGGGTTCTCTGGCTGGTGGTGGGCACCGGAATCAGTGCCGACGCGCAGAAGGCCTTCACGCGCGAGAGTGATGCAAGGTACTTCGCGTCTCGTGAAAGCTTCGACCGAACCTTCTCTCTGACCTACGACGCACTTCGAACCATGGCCCTGCTCCCGGGCGTTCGCAACATCAATCGCCACGCAGAGGGGTTTGACGGCGATCCGCGCGAGACGGTGCAGCAGCTCTACAACAATGTCGCATCGCACGTGGCGGTCTCCGAGATCTACATTGTCCCCGGCGACCTGAATCCCGATCAACTCGATCCTGTCACCGAGAAGATGCAGGAGCCGATCATCTCCTTCGATGAGATCATCGTGGGCAGAACCGGCGACCCTACGGGCGGGCACGCCCACGAGTCGCCTGGAGGGTCCAGAGGCGAAGGGAAGCTGGAAGAGGTTGAGATCTATGAGTACCGGGAGATGCAACGGCAATGTGCCGTCTTCGCGTCACGTTACCCAACCGAAGCATCGATCGAAGGATTGAAGTATCCCGCGATGACCAGCAAGCCGGTCATTACCTGCGACAACAGCGAGTTCACCGCTTCGGCGCTACGGGCGGGCGACAATTCGGCTCGGATGGGTATTGTCTATTCGGTGCCGTTCTACGGCATCGACGGACGCTTCAAGGGAATGATCTGCGCGATCATCCGCACGCGAATCCTCGAACGGGCAATAGACGACCCCTTCTGTCTGGCGTTTCAGAAGTCGACCGGAATGACGATCAGGTCGTCACAGGCGACCACCCCGATCGACCCTGCGCATCAGCTGGCGATCGAGAACCATTCGCGGCCACCCGGCATGGCCTACCATCGCGCCGAACCTGCGGGCGTTGTCGATCAGAACCCGTGGGTCTTTGCCAGTTCCGTTCCGTCCACCAGCTTTGATGCCAACCAGCTGATCGCCTCGACCCAGCGCGAACGGGCGACGATGCTCACGGGCGGTTGCCTGTTCAGCGTTCTGGCCGCGGCGATCGTCTGGTCGCTCAACAACAGCCGCCGTCGGGCGATGGGGATCGCCGAGCGCATGATGGCGTCGCTACGGCGGAGCGAGGCGAGCCTGGTCGCGACGAACCGCGATCTGGAAGCCGCGCGCGACGCCGCCGACGCAGCGAGCCGCGCCAAAAGCGAGTTCGTCGCGAACATGAGCCACGAACTGCGGACGCCCCTCAACGGCATTGTCGGAATGGTGGAACTGCTCGAGATGACATCGCTGGACCAGCGACAGCGACGCTTCGTCGATACCACCCGGCGAAGCTGCCAAAGCCTGCTGTCGGTCATCAACGACATCCTGGACTTTTCCAAGATCGAATCGGGCCAGATGGAGGCTGAGGCCTACGGATTCGACGTGGTTGAAATCGTGGAGCACGTAGCAGACCTGTTTTCGCGCCGGGCAGACGAGAAGGGCATTGCTCTCAACGTGTCGATCGATCCGAAGGTGCCCCGAAGGGTCATCGGCGATGGTGCAAGGCTCAAACAGATCGTCACCAACCTGGTTAACAACGCGTTGAAGTTCACCAACAAAGGTGAAATCACAATCCAGTGCGAGCCCTGTCACCCACCCGAGTTCCCGGCACCGCGAGCCCAAACGAACGGCACGCCGGCTGATGAATCGATCCACCTCCGGTTCCAGATCGTCGATACCGGGATCGGGATACCGCCGGAGAGGCTCGATCGCCTGTTCAAGTCCTTTTCGCAGGTCGACGCTTCCACGACACGCCAGTACGGCGGCACCGGGCTGGGACTGGCGATCTCCAAACGGCTTGCCGAATTGATGGGCGGCCGGATAGGCGTCAGCAGCACACCCGGCAAGGGATCTACCTTCTGGTTTACCGTACGCCTTTCGGCATGCCCGGAGCAATCGGCGATCGAAGTGGTGACTCGCGAGGTCGCGCGACTGCACGTGATCCTGCTGTCCGACAGCGGGCACAGCACCCGCCAGGTGTGTGGCTATCTGAAAACCTGGGGCGTTGATCACGCGGTCACACCAACGGTCGAAGCGGCGATGAACCTGCTGCAGGAGAATGCCGCAATCGGCCGCGCGTTCGGGATTGCGATCGTCGATCTTGACCCGAGCGCGACGAACGGCCCCGCCCTGGCCCAGGCGGTGCGAAGAGCCAAGGCCCTGCCAACCCTGCGACTGATTGCCCTGTCGAATCTGGATAGCCCCCTGTCGGTCAGCGCGCTTCATGCCGCAGGCTTCCACCGATGCCTGACGCACCCGGTCCGCCAGTCGGCGCTGTTCGACGCGCTGGCGAGCACCATTCCAGGTGTCGTGTATCCCGGCCTTTACGATCGTACGGATTCGGTGGCCAATGCCCCCGCCACGGGGGTGCGAATACTGGTTGCCGAGGACAACGAGGTGAATCAGCTGGTCGCCGAGCAGTTGCTCACGCTACTGGGATTCACCTGTGACATCGTTCACAACGGACGGCAGGCGGTCGATGCGCTGTTCAACGTGGATGGCCCGACGTACGACCTGGTGCTGATGGATTGCCAGATGCCGGAACTGGACGGCTTTGCCGCCACGGCCGAAATTCGCCGGCGCGAATCATCCAAGCCCTGCCGCGGGCGTACGACGAAGGTGCCGATCATCGCGCTGACCGCCAACGCTGTGACCGGCGACCGCGAGCGATGCCTGGCGGCCGGCATGGACGGTTATGTGTCCAAGCCGCTGGATCGGGTACGTCTTGTCGAGGCGATCCAGTCTGTTCTGCCATTACCAGAGGTCGCCGACGTGTCGGACCCCAGCCCGGCTCTGCCAACGGTCGAGGTGGCGGAGGCGACCGGGCAGGCCGCCAGCAGTGACTCGTCGGCGATCGATGTACCCCAATTGCTCGACCGCTGCCTCGGGCAGTCGGCATTCGCCCGACGCATCCTCAACGCATTTGAACGGCAGTCGGGGACGTACGTCGACGGCATCGCCAGAAGCATATCGACGGGCGACCGAGACGCGATTGCTGCTTCGGCCCACGCGCTGAAGGGCGCTGCCGCGAGTCTTGCCGCGACCCGGCTGACCGACTTGGCTCGCCGGCTGGAGGAGCTGGCGGCCGCGGCAGAGATTCCATCGCTCGAAGCGATGGTGCAACAGATCGCCACGGAGATCGAACGATGCCGGATGTTCATCCCCGGGGCGCTGCCGACGTCGCCAGCCGAAACAGTTCAATAGGAACGGTAAAGGCCGCCGGGACGTGTCCCGGCGGCCTCTTCCGCATTCATGAGCCCGTCCGCCCTCACGGCTGGGGGCTCACGTGTCATGACAGTCGGCATGGGCTGTCGTGAGCAATGGTTTCCCCTTGAGCAAGCCTTGGTTAGGCGTTGCCCCAAGTGACCCAGATCTCACAGGCCGCGAGCTGGGCGGGGGTGAGGTCAACGAACGGGTTGCCGCCGGTGTTGTCCGGGCCCCACGGATTACGAACGCGAACGTTGGTCACCACGCCGGAGCTGTTTCGCGTAACGCTGGTCACCGTGTAGCAGTGACCACCGACCAGCGGTGAACCCGCGGCCACGCTGCCGGTGCAGATGTCGGTCGACTGCCAGCTGTTCCAGTGGGTGTAAATCGAGTTGGCGACCGCAGCCGAGCTGCCGCCGGGGGCGAAGTAGGACTGACCGACCGACTGGACGTTGAACTGCCGCATGGAGTCGGCCGGGTCACCGCCAGCGAGCGAAGCGTAGGTGTTCGCGCCGGTCCGGTGATGCGTGTACGCCTTCTCGACAAGGGCAGCCCAGAGGCTGTTGCCCTGTCCGAGGCCCTGGTAGGTCTGGTCGTTGCTCAACGCGCTCTGAGTCGGGAGGTCGGCGTCCACGCGGTAGAAGCTGTTACCGAGCGATACGCCGTAGGTCCCGTCGCCGAAATCGACGACCATTCCGCGGATCCGCCAGGGGCTGTCCTGGGCGACGGCTCCGAGTGGGGCGAGAATCCAGCAGTCGCCGACGGCTTCCTGGTCGATATCGTTGGCGCTGGGGCCGCTGCTGCCGAACAGGGGGTTGCTGGAGAAATTCTTGTAGTTGGTGCCGTCGGTGGGGTCGGCAATGTTGTCGCCGTTCAGCGACTTGTCGGCGCCGTTGCGGAAACTGGTGACCATCTTGACGGTGCGGGTGTTCTCGAACGCCGAGGCGTCGGTCACGGTGTCATTGAGCGAGAAGAACAAGAAGCTCTGGCGGTCGCCCCACATGACGTCGGTGCCTGCGCCGCCGGTCAGGGTGTCGTTGATGCCGCCATCGATCGCGATGAGCGTGTCGTTGCCGTCGCCGCCGCTCATGGTGTCGGTGCCCGCGCCGCCGTTGAGGTAGTCGTCGCCGGCATAGCCGAAGAGGGCGTCGTTGCCGTCGTCGCCGATGAGCTTGTTGGAGGAGAAGTCGGCGGCATGAAGAGTATCGTTGCCGGCGTTGCCGCGGACGATATCGAAGCCGTTGTTGTCGAGAACGGCGCCGGCACCGAAGGTGCCACCGTCGGCGAGGTCGTCGCCGTCTTCGCCGTAGACCTTGTCGTTGCCGCCGCCGCCCTGCAGCTGGTCGTTGCCCGCGCCGCCCATGACCAGGTCGTTGCCGCGATAGGCGCTGGCATAATCGTTGCCGGCCTGGCCGAAGAGGCTGTCATTGCCCTGGTAGCCATAGAGGGAGTCGTTGCCATCACCGCCGAGGATGGTGTTGTTGCCGTAGTCGGAGGCGTGGAGCGTATCGTTGCCTTCGCCGCCGTCGATGTAGTCGTTGCCGGTGTTCTGGGCGTAGACGGCAACACCGCCGACACCGCCATCGATCCAGTCGCTGCCGCCCATGCCCTTGAGGTTGTCCGTTCCGCCGTTGCCCTGGATGGTGTCGTTGCCTTCGCCGGTGACGATGCGGTCGTCGCCCATCCCGCCATCGACGACCATGGGAACCGTGACCAGGAGATTCCTCAGGACAAGCGAGTCGGTGGTGATGATCTTGGTGTTAACGACGCTGGTCTTGAGCAGTGCGGTGGTCGTCAGGGAGCCTGCGGCGGCGTTGGCGGCAAGCGTTACCGGCCCGGCGCCGAGCGTATTGAACTGATCGTTACCACCGTTCAGTAACGCATTGATTTTCGCGACGCTGCCGAGGGCGAAGTTGTAGGTCGTGCCGTTCTCGACGACCTTCAGCGAAAAGGCCGAGTTCGAAATGGTGTAGGTATCGGCCGCCTCGGTGCCTCGAATCTCGAGCGAGTTGCCGATCAGGCTGACGCTCATCAACTGACGCTTTTCAAGAGTCTCGAACGACATGGCAGAAGCTCCCATGGACGAAATTGGTTTTCGATCGTTAAACGCCTGTTCCACACTTGTGGGGGCGTGACTTACGTGAATTGCGGGCCACTTTCGGGGCCCCTTGTCGCCCCTGCGAAAAGGCAACATGGTGAGAGACAGGGAGCTACGGAATGGGACGGACTGACCTGAACAGGGGGTGGCTGTAATGATCGGCCAGCGGTGTCGTTGGGACGCGCGGCGGGCAAGAATCGAAGAGAATGCGGTTGGTTCTGAGCGCAGCAACTGATTGCCGACAGCTGCCGGCCCGGCTTTCATTTCCGTACCGACCGCGTCATTGCAGGCGAAGTCGCCTAAGATTGAAGGAAATGAGTCACGACTCGGGTCTGCCGACAGGCGGATACAATTCTCCCGGCGACAGCGGCCATGGCCTGGTTGCGCCGCTATTCCCCTTGCCCAACGTGGTGCTGTTCCCCAAAGCGGTACTCCCGCTGCACATCTTTGAAGAGCGGTACAAGGTGATGACACGGCAGGCCCTGGCCGGCAATCGTCTGATCGCGATGGCGTTGCTTCGGCCGGGATGGGAGAAGAGCTACTACAGCCGACCGGCGATCGAGCCGGTGGTCTGCATCGGTCGAATCGTTTCCCATGAAGAACTCCCCGACGGCCGATTCAACTTTCTTCTGCAGGGCGTGCTGCGAGCCAGGGTGACTAAAGAACTGTCCGGCCCCGGCGACGACAGCGAACACCACACGCCCTACAGAACGGCAGCTCTGCTGCCGATCGAACAGCGGATCAGCGACGAAAGTGCGCTCGAAGGAGGTCGCGAGGCACTCCACCAGCTGTTTTCAGAGACATCGCTCGGGGAGACACCCATCGGACGAAAGTTCGCCGAGTTGACCCAGTCAGCCCTGTCGACATCCGATCTGGCGGACTTGGTTGCGTACAATTTTGTGGACGACATCGCGTTGAAGCAGAAACTGCTCGCCGAACCCGATGTTTCGAGACGGATGACCGAACTGTTGCTGTCACTTGGGACGACGGCGGGCAAATCGACCGTGTCGCCGTCGGTGCGAATGTTCAAGCGACCGGGACTTAACTAGCCGGCGTTCAACCTGCCGGGCTTATCGGTGTGAATCCGGGTGAAACCGTGTTGCTTCCAAGGGGTACTGTTTGAAGATTCGGGGTGTAAAGCGATTTCCCTCTTCCGCCGCGTTGATCTTGCGGCTGTTTTCAGCAGAATCACACCCACGCGCCGGGTCGCAGCGGAAGGATCCGGCGTAAACCCTGGTTGCAGTAAGTGGTTGAATATGACGCACTTTGCGTCGGCAGCGAACCGATAAAAGAGAACGAGGACGGCTCTCCGATTGCGATACGTGCCTTTGCAGGCAGGTGCCGCTTCGGCCGCTTCGGGTATGTGGTACTTCGCCTACGGCTCCAATCTCAACTCCAAAGCTGTCGTGGAGTGGTCTCGCCATTTCGGGCACAAACCCCCGCCCATGAAGCCCGGCAGGCCCGCAGTCCTCGATAACTACCGACTGTCCTTCCCCATCTTCAGCGAATACTGGGGCGGCGGTATCGGCGATATCGTCTACGACCCCGGCAAATACGTCATGGGCGCGGTTTTTGACCTCTCCGACACCGACCTGGCGATCCTCGACCTCAAGGTCCAGCGCAAACTCGACACCGGCGGCAAAGAGATCGGCGTCTATCGCCGGATTGAAGTGGACGTCGCGCCCCTCGGCAAAGGTAAGCCGGTCAAGGCAATTACCTATCAAGGCGTCAGCGTGGAGCGGTATCACATCCCGCCCACACAGCACTACATGGACCTGGTGATTCAGGGCGCCTACAGCTTCGGCCTGTCGATGATGTGGATCAGCTATCTGCAGAGCTTCAGCACCCAGCAGGGCCGCAAGCCCCGCCCGCCCGGTACGGGAGACGCCGACCCGCGGCTGTAGGGGCACACGGCGTGTGCCCTGGCGGCTGCCGTATCACCTACGGCTTCTTCGCAACGATCTGAAGATGCGCCGCCCTGCCCGCCGAAGCCGGGTCTTTGCCCAGCTCTTCCTCCAGCGCGATCAACCGCCTGACCGCCCCTTCCTCCTGCTCCAGGATGTACTTGTTCTGCCGCACCGGCAGAATGGTCTTGCCATCGACCGCCAGCACCTCGAACCCGACTTTTTCGAACAGCTTTCGCAGCGAAGCCGGCGTGAACGTCGTCAGTTCGAATCGCTCGCGTTCGTCGGCGGTTAGCCAATTCGTTCGGCCGGACCGGACGAACTCTTCGAGCGCGGTCAGGTTGCCTCGCTCGATGTAATGGTCGAGCGCGGCGAACTTATTGTCGGCGGTCGCGATCACGACGCCACCAGACTTGGTCGTACGAAACATCTCCCGCGCGGCGGCGGCAGGATCGGAACAGATGCTCAGTGGGTCGCCCATCGCCGTGGTGAGCATGAAACTATCGTCAGCGATCGCCGAAAGGTCGACGATGTCGGCGACGAGCAGGGTCGCCTTCTTCGCCTTGGCCTCGCCAAGTTCGTCTACCTTCGCCCGCGTCTGCTCCACCATCGCGGCGGCGTTATCGACGAACGTCGTTGGGAAGCCACTCTTGAGCAGCTTCAGACCCCATTTGCCCGTCCCACAACCCAGGTCGCAACAGCCAGCGTTGGCGTCGCGCGGAAGGTAGGGCTTGATCATCCGCCAGGTTAGTTCGTCGTGGAACGCCCAGTAGGGATCGTCGTAGATCGAGTCATATTGCCGGGCGACGCGGTCGTGGTACCGACGGGAAGCATCGCGCGGCGGACGGGGAGGACGTGCCATGTGGGAAATGTAACGGCGCGGACCAGGAATGACGACGCGCGGACCCCGGTTACTGAGCGCTGGATAAGTTTAGCGCGAGTTCCGCGCCTTCGAAGCACGAGCGGAGCAACGCCTGATTGCCGCCTACGTCGTCCAAGTGTCGCTTGGCCTCGGCGTGAAGTTTCTCCAACTCCCCAATCGTGTGGTTCGCCATCCGGTGGTACTTCGTCAGGCTCCATACGCCTTCCACCGCATTGAGCTGCGGCGCGTAGGTCGGCAGATAGTGCAATCTTAAACGCGGGTACTCCGCCGCCAGTTCCTTCACGATTGGCGACTTGTGTGCCGAGAGGTTGTCCCAGACCACATCGATCGTTTTGTCAGGATACTCGACAAGCACGCGGTGCAGGAACGCCGCCGCCTGCTCGCCGCGGACGTAGCTGTCGGGATGGAAGTCGCACACGAGATCGATCTTCGCCGTGGCGGCGTGCAAGACCACGGCCCCCAGCACGCTGACTTTCTGCTGCCGCCGATTGCGGTAGGCGACGACCGGCGTCTGAGCGATCGGGGCCCAAGTCTTCTTGACGTTCGGCGTCATCATGAAGCCGACCTCGTCGGCCATCAGAATCACTCCGCCGGACTCGATACTTTTTTTAGAAGTTCCGGCCAGAACTCCGCCCGCCAGGCGGCCACCTTCACCGGGTCGTGCTCGCGTGCCCGACGTTGGGGCTTCTGATGGGAAAAGCCCATGTCTTTCAGCATGACGCCGATGTGGTCGTGGTGGTACTTCACCTGGAACTCACGCTCGATCAGGTCGGCGATCAGCTGTTGGGTCCAGAGATACTTGTCGAATCCGCACTCCCTGGGCGTCTTGAGCAGCAACCCGGCAAGAGTCTTACGCTGGGCCTCATTCAGCCGCGACGGGCGTCCGGGTGGTTTGCGCGACACCAGTGCGTCACGGCCGCCCTTGCGGTATGCCCGCCGCCAGGCTCGGACGGTCTGGTCGTCGACCCCAAGGTCTTTGGCGATTTCGGCCGGCTCGCGATCCTGCTCGAACATGTTGGCCGCGATGCTCCGGACCCGATCCCACTCCTGGCGTGTTCCTTTCTTTCGCATGGCGCGGATTTACCATCGATCCGCAGAGGGCGCAAGGGGTTGCGCGCTATGAAAATCTAGCGGTCAGTAGCCGCGACGCGAAGCGGAGCGTGGAAGCTCAGACGGTCGATAGTCGATCGGTTGACCGAAGTCGTTGATGTCCGGCGCGATCCCCTTCGGGTCGCTGCTAACCATGCATGAGGGCGCTATTCGTCCGCTGCCTTCTTCTTACCCTTGCCCTTGCCGGCGCCTCCGGTTGCCTTGTCGGCCGCGTCAGGCTGGTTCTTTGTCGGCATGACCTTGCCCAGTTCGGCCTTGATCTTCGCGTTCTCCGTATGGCCGGCGACGTTGGTGTACTCCAGCGGATCCTTCGCTTCGTCGTAAAGCTCCTCCCCACCATCGGCGTAACGGATGTACCGCCAGCCCTCGCTGCGCACCGCGTGGTTATTGAAATGGAACGTGGTCATCGCCGGCGTGTTCCACTCGGCCTTGGGGTTCTCCAGCAGCGCGCGAATGCTCTTGCCTTCGACGTGTGTCGGCGTGGGGATGCCGCAGAGGTCGGTCAGCGTCGGGTAGATGCTCATGAAGTCGACCGTCCGCTCGCACAGGCCTGCCTTGGTGACGCCGGGGGCAACCCAGATCAGAGGGGCGCGGGTGGACTCTTCCCAGAGTGCGAACTTGCGCCAGTGTTCCTTCTCGCCGAGGTGCCAGCCGTGATCGCCCCAGAAGACGATGATGGTGTTGTCGCGATATTCGCTTTTGTCGAGGGCGTCGATCAACCGTCCGACGTTCATGTCGCAGTAGGCGATCGCCGCCAGGTAGCCTTGCACGGCGTCCTTCCACCGGCCGGAAGCGAGAATCGCGGCGTGGTCGCCTTCGGGCTTGGCCATCTTCACGCCGGCAGGCGGGACGTCTTTTAGATCGCCTTCGATGTGCGGCGGGAGCTTGATGCTCTCGAGCGGGAACTTGTCGTACCACTTCTGCGGCACGTTCCAAGGCATGTGCGGCTTGTGAAAGCCGCAACTGAGGAAGAACGGTTTGTCCTGCTTCTGCCGAAGTTTATCGATGCACCAGTCGGCGATACGGTAGTCGGCCAGGTCTTCGTCCTTGCAGTCGAGCGGCGCGAACTTAATGCCGCCAACGCCATCATTCCCTTTGGGCTTGGGCTCGGGTCCTTCGTTCTTCAGGTATTCGTTCCACTCTTCCTTCCGATCGAATCCGCCGTGATAGATTTTTCCGGCCCCGTAGGCGACGTATCCGGCATTGCGGAAGGTGGCGGGCAGGCATTTCTCAGGACTGACGACCGGTCGCCAGTCGTTGTTGTTGTCGTAAACACCGGTCGTGGCGGGCCGCAAACCACTCATGAGCGCCGCGCGGGAAGGATTGCAAACCGGTGCCGCGCAATACGATCGGCTGAACGACACGCCACGGGCGGCGAGCTTGTCGATGTTCGGCGTGCGGGTCTGTTCGTTGCGGCCGAGATATCCGACCCAGTGGTTCAGGTCGTCCACGGCGATGAAGAGCACGTTGGGCTTGCGGTCCGGCTTGGCCTGACCCCACGCCAGAGTCGGAAAGACGACGAACGCCAGCAGGATCAACGCAGAATGGGTCAGAGGTTTCATCGTGAGGTGAAACGGATGCCAGCGAGGGATATTCCGATCGTCTCTGAAGGCACAGGCGATCAATCGTGTCCCTGAACCCTGCCCGTGAAACGCGCCTTGGTCGTAATGCAGTGATAGGCAAGCGTGCTCTTCCGTGACATCGCCAGAACAGAAAAATGCCCGCGCCGGTCAACTTTCGCTGGCCGCCGCGGGCATCGGTTTTGAAGATCAAGTGAATCGTCGAGTCGTCAAGTCGCGACGTCGATCAGACGGGGCATCGTCTGGCGAGCATCGGTGTTGACGAACCGGAGTTACTTGGCCTTGGCGACCGTGATCGTCTTTTTGCCGCCCTTTTCGGAGACGACGCCGGTGACGCTGGCGCCTTCCTTGTCGGCCTTGCAGATTTCGGTGTGAAGGGCAGCGGCGCCGGGGCCGGCCGCGTAGTACTTCACTTCCTTGCCCTCTTCCTTGGCGACGACAACAGCGCCGCACTTGTCGGCTTCCTTCAGCGAGCACTTCTGGCACTTCATCGTGCCGGTGACAGTGGTTTCCTTCGCGGCTTCCTTGGCGGCAAAGGCGCTGACGGCAAAGCCCATCATGGCAACAAACGCGAACAGGGACATCATCTTCTTCATGGCGTGGTCCTTCCGGAGAAAAGATTGGTTCATGGCGATCGCAGAAGCCCGGACTCTGCCCTTGCCAGGCCCTGCAATAGTATCTAGTCGTCCGGCTACGCGGACGTTGAACGCTGTTATCTTAGCTACCGCACGTCCATAAAGACTATTCCGGTTGCGACAAATTCTGTGGTGACGCCGCGTGGTAGCCGTTCAGTATTGCTTTCCCGGTGGGGAGGGCATTCTTGCCTGCCTCGAACGACCGAGTGCCGGGCATTCTTGCCCGGTCGAGGTCATTCGAAACGATGCCCAACTGCGTCTGCTGCGATCCCGCTCAGGCCGACAGGAATTCCGGCGTCGCCGGCTCGCGGCAGGCAAGAATGCCTGCCCCACCAGAAAGCAGGACTGAACCGTTACCTCGCCGCCGCCGCGGGATATTCTTTCGTCCCCGTGATTCCTGATCGATTTCACTCCCGGTAAACTCCCCTGCTCGACCACTTCCGTTCCATAACGAGGGATTCCATGTTGCAGCGCACCGCGATCCTGATGGTTCTGCTGGCGTCGGTCACTTTGACATTTGCCGCACGGGCACAGGGCGTCCTGCCCGTGGGAGCCGACGGCAAACCTCTTAATCTCGATTTCGAGACCGGCACGCTCAAAGACTGGACCGCCGAGGGCGCTGCCTTCGAGGGCCAGCCGATCAAGGGGGATACCGTCTCCGCCCGCGGGCGCGGGATGATCCCCGGGCAGCAGGGGGACTTTTGGATCGGCGGGTACGAGAAGTCGCTGAGTGACAAACCGGTCGGCACGCTGACCAGTGCGCCGTTTAAGGTCACGCACCGCTGGGCGACGTTCATGGTCGCCGGCGGCAAGACTGCCAAGACCCGCGTCGAGCTCGTCACCGCCGACGACAACAAGGCGTTCTTCCAGGCGTCGGGCGTCGAGCACGAACGGCTCTGGCCGGTGCTGGTCGATCTGGAAAAACTGCAGGGCAAGTCGATCCGCATCCGCATCGTGGATGAAGCGACCGGCGCGTGGGGGCATGTCAACTTTGATGACTTCCGCCTCCACGCCGAGAAGCCCGAACTCAAACCCCGCCCCGGCGGCGCGGCCGTAGCGACCAGCCCCGGCGGCAAACCGCTTCCGCCGGACACGCTCAAGTACGCCGGCCTCTCGCCCGAAGACGCGGTCAAAGCGATGACCCTGCCGCCGGGCTTTAAGGCGCAGGTCTTCACCGCCGAGCCCGACCTGATCAACCCCATCGCGTTCACGATCGATGCCCGCGGCCGCATCTGGGTGGTGCAGTCGTTCACCTACCCCATCCGCGCCCCCGAAGGCGAAGGCAAGGACAGCATCCTCATCTTCGAAGACACCGACGGCGACGGCAAAGCCGACAAGCGAACCGTCTTCGCCGAGAAGCTCAACCTCGTCAGCGGCATTGAAGTCGGCTTCGGCGGGGTTTGGGTCGGCGCGGCCCCCTACCTGATGTTCATCCCCTACAAGGACGACGCCGACGGCACCACGAAACAGGCCGGCGAACCCAAGATCCTCCTCGACGGCTGGGGCTACCAGGACACCCACGAAACGCTCAACAGCTTCATGTGGGGCCCCGACGGCTGGCTCTACGGCTGTCATGGCGTGTTCACCAACAGCTTCGTCGGCAAGCCTGGCACCCCGCAGGACCAGCGCGTCCACATCAACGCCGGCATCTGGCGATACCACCCGACGAAGCACGTCTTCGAACGCTTCGCCGAGGGCACCAGCAACCCCTGGGGCCTGGACTTCGACGAGCACGGCCAGATTTTTATCGAAGCCTGCGTCATCCCGCACCTGTGGCACGTCATCCAGGGCGCGCGCTACCAGCGCCAGGCCGGCCAGCATGACAACCCCTACACGTTCGACGACATCAAGCAGATCGGCGACCACGTCCACTACCTGGGCGCGACGCCGCACAGCGGCAACGGCAAGAGCGACTCCGCCGGCGGCGGCCACGCCCACAGCGGCCTGATGGTCTACCTCGGCGACAACTGGCCGGACGAGTACCGCGGCAAGATCTTCATGAACAACATCCACGGCGCGCGGATCAACATGGACATCCCCGAGCCCAAGGGCAGCGGCTACGTCGGCCGCCACGGGAAGGATTTCCTGCTCGCCAACGACCGGGCGAGCCAGATCATCGCGATGCGCTATGGGCCGGACGGCTCAGTCTATTTCGCCGATTGGTACGATCTGCAGCAGTGCCACACGCGGAACCCCAAGGACCACGACCGGACGACGGGGCGGATTTACAAGGTGAGCTATGGGGATGTGAAACCGGTGAAGGTGGATTTGGAGAAGTTGAGCGATCTTGAGCTGGTGAAGCTCCAGGAGCACAAGAATGAGTGGTATGTGCGGACGGCGAGGCGCGTGTTACATGAGCGCGCGACGAAGCTAACTGCTACAGATTGGAAAGCGTTGCAGGATCATTTGATCGATCTCTTCGAAGGGGGCGCTTCGAAAGGCCGCGAGTCGCTGGTGCTCCGATATCTTTGGACTTTGTATGCAATTCTGCCGGAACCGCGGGTCATGGCAAATCCAAAAGATGATGCCGTGTTCGTCGCGACGAATGTTCGACTCTGGGGGGATCGCCTGAAGTTGGGCGAGCATTCACTAAATCAGCTGGCTGAAATCGCAAAGCGTACTGACTCTCCCCTTGTCCGCCTTTCTTTGAGTTCTACTGTAGGTCGACTTCCAATTGAGGTTCGCTGGCAGATTGTGGGCGAATTGCTTTCCCACTCCGAAGACGCCACCGACCACAACCTCCCCCTGATGTACTGGTACGCCCTCGAGCCCCTGCTCGATAACGACGCCAGTCGCGCCCTTGACCTCGCCGCTTCGACCAAGATCCCCAACATCCTCAACTTCTCCGCCCGCAAGCTGGCGATGATCGGCGGGGAGAAGAACCTCGACCTGCTCGCCGCTCGGCTGGCCGACGACAAGCTCGCCGGCGGGCGGCTGGACATCCTCCGCGGCATGACGACCGGTCTGAAGGGCCGCCGAGGCATCGCCGCCCCGAAGGACTGGGACAAGGTCGCCGCGAGCCTGGTAGGGGCACACGGCGGTGTGCCCGCCGGCGGCGCGACCAGCGCCGACATCGCAGAACAGGTGCGGGCGCTGTCGGTCATCTTCGGCTCCAAGACGGCGATGGCCGACATGCGGAAGGTGATGTTGGACCGCGCTGCCAAGCCCGCCGACCGACTTGCCGCGCTGGATGCGCTGGTGACGGCGAAGGACGCCGACCTGGCGCCGAACCTGTTCCTGCTGCTCGACGACCCGGCCGTCCGTGCCGCGGCGATTCGGGCACTGGCGAACTACGACGACGCCAAGACCCCCGCCGCCATCCTCGGCAAATACGCCGAGCTTCCGCCGGCCGAGAAGAAGGACGCGCTTGCTACGCTCGCTTCACGGCCGTCGTATGCCGTCCTGCTGCTGGAGGCGGTCGACAAGCAGGTGCCGCGGGGCGATTTCACCGCCGACCTGCTACGGCAGCTGCGCACGATGAGTGGTAATAAGGGCAAGGGCAATGAAGTCGCCGACCTGCTCAACAGGTACTGGGCGAGGGTCAACGAGACCGACAAGGACAAGCTCGCGAAGATCGCCAAGTACAAGAAGCTCATCGGCGAAGCCGCAAGCGACCGCGTGGATCCTTCGCGCGGGCGGCAGCTTTTCGTCACCACCTGCGCCGGCTGCCACACGCTCTTCGGCGAAGGGGGCAAAGTCGGCCCGGACATCACCGGCTCCGACCGCGCCAACATCGACTACCTGCTGCACAACGTTGTCGATCCCAACGCCGTCATCCCGGTCGATTACCAGGCCTGGCAGCTCGATACCAAGGACGACCGAACCATCATCGGCATCCTGAAGCAGAAGGACGCCCAGACCGTCACCCTGCAGACGGCGACGGAGATCGTGACCGTCAACCAGGCCGACGTGGCGAAGCTCAAACCATCGCCGCTGTCGATGATGCCGGAAGGCGCGCTCGATGCGCTGAGCGAGACCGATGTCCGGAACCTGATCGCGTACCTGCGATCGCCGAAGCAAGTGCCGCTGCAGGCGGCTCCGGATGCCGGCGCAAAGGGCAAAACCCCGGCGGATCTGCCAGCGATTCCACTGCTGGGCGGCGGCGACTTGCCCGCGGGCCAGATCTTCAACGGCAAGGACCTTACAGGCTGGGAATGGCAGATGGACGGGCTCTGGTCGGTGCAGAATGGTGAAATCGTCGGCAAGACCGAGACCGGCCTAAAGAAGAACCAGTTCATCACCACCCGGCAGACGTTCAAGGATTTTCGGCTGATCGTGAAGATGAAGCTCGTCCCCGACGCCGCCAACAGCGGCATCCAGATCCGCAGCGTGCGCATCCCCGGCAGCCATGAGATGCGTGGCTGCCAGTGCGACGCCGGCAAGGGGTGGTGGGGCAAGCTGTACGAAGAAAGCGCCCGCGGCCTGCTTTTCCCGAAGAAGGGGGAGGAGTTCGACGCGACACCGTTCCTGAAGCTCGAAGACTGGAACACGTACGAGGTCCTGGCCGTCGGCGGGAAGATCCGCACCGCCATTAACGGCAAACCCTGCACGGTGCTGGACGACGACACGATCGCGAAGGAAGGCCTGATCGGCTTGCAGGTCCATTCCGGCGGGCCGACGGAGGTGCGGTGGAAGGAGTTCGAGCTGGAGATCGATCCGAAGTTTGAACTGAAGACGGTCAAGTGAACCCCGAAGTCGGAGCGAAGAGTTTTCGCCACGAAGAATCACGAAGGACCACGAAGAAGGACTGTCCGTGCAGCGGCTGTCCGTGACACGGCTTTCCAAGCCGTGCGAGCGAGGTCACGACGCAGGTAGATCCCAATCTTCGGACGGGCCAGCATTTCTGTTGCATGGAACGGCCAGATATGTCTGCTGAGGATTTGAATTCCAACGCGTCGTGACATCGCCCGCGCGGCTTGGAAAGCCCTGTCACGGACGCCTCTATACTCGTGGCCACAAATCGTCTTCGTGCGCCCTCGTGGTTCGGATCTGCAAATTTCTTTTCCAAATTCCGTCCTGAACACCGAATGCAGGTTGCCTGAATTTTTGGATCGTGCTATTCGCAAGGTGTGCACGACTTACCACCACTCATCACGATGCTGGCCGCCGCTTTCACGGCGGCATGGGTTCTGGGAATCATCACGCAAAGGCTGAAGCTGTCGCCCATCGTCGGCTATCTGCTGGCAGGGATCGTGATCGGGCCCTATACGCCGGGCTTTGTCGGCGACCCCACGATCGCCCACCAGTTGTCCGAGCTGGGCGTCATCCTGCTGATGTTCGGCGTCGGGCTGCACTTTCACCTGGGCGACCTGCTGGCGGTGCGAAACGTCGCGGTGCCGGGCGCGATCTTTCAAAGCCTGATCGCGACGGGCCTGGGCGTGGCCGTCGCGGTTGCGTACGGATGGACGGTGAATTCCGGCCTGGTCATCGGCATGGCGATGGCGGTCGCCAGCACCGTCGTACTGATCCGCGTGCTGACCGACAACCGCATGCTCGATACCACCCACGGCCACGTCGCCGTCGGCTGGCTGATCGTCGAAGACATCCTGACCGTTATCGTGCTGGTGCTGATCCCGGCGATGGGCCAGGCCGGCGGAACGGCACCCGCCGACGCCAGCCATGGCGCGTCAACCTCCATCTGGATGACGCTGCTGATCGCGCTGCTGAAACTGGCGGCGATGATCGTCGTGCTGCTGTTCGCGGGGTCAAAGATCATCCCCTGGATCATGGTGCGGGTCGCCAAGCTGCGGTCGCGGGAGCTCTTCACGTTGACCGTCATGGTGATGGCGATCGCGATCGCGGCGGGGTCGGCGTATGTGTTCGGTGCGTCGATGGCTCTGGGGGCGTTTCTGGCCGGTATGGTCGTCGGGCAGTCGCCGGTCTCGCAGCAGGCCGCCGCCGACGCCCTGCCGATGCGCGATGCGTTCGCCGTGATCTTCTTTACTTCGGTCGGCATGCTCTTTGAGCCCGCGTTCGTCGTGCAGCAGCCATGGCTGCTGGCCGGGGGACTAGCGATCGTCATGATCGGCAAGCCACTGGCGGCGCTGGCTGTTGTGGCGGTCATCGGTTATCCGGCTCGGACGGCGCTGGTCGTGGCGCTTGGCCTCGCGCAGATTGGCGAGTTTTCCTTCATCCTGTCGGAGCTTGGCCAGAAGGCGAAGCTGATCGACAAGTCGGGTCATAACCTGTTGGTGGCGTGTGCGATCGTCTCGATCACGCTCAACCCCCTGCTATTCCAGCGGATCGGGCAGATCGAAGCGTTTCTGAAGCGTTGGCCGGCGCTGTGGAAGTTCCTGAACCGCCGGGCGCTGGCGCGTGAGACGGCGATGAACGCCGACACGGGAAAGGCACTGGAAGCGGGAACCTCACCGGTTGCCGTCATCGTGGGCTATGGCCCGGTTGGCAAGACGGTGGACAGTCTGCTCCGCGAGCGCGGGCATGAAACTGTCGTCGTCGATATGAACATGGAAACGGTGCAGGCGATCAAGCGGGCGGGCCGCACGGCGATCTACGGCGACGCGTTTAACATTGAGGTCATGCACCAGGCACTGCCGCGGGCGACACACCTGGTCATCACCCTGCCGCACCACGCCGACGGCCGCAACCCGCTGATCGCCGCGGCGAAGCTGATCAACCCGGAGATCAAGATCTTCGTCCGCGCCCGCTACATCAGCGAGCGGGAGGAGTTGGAACAAGTCGGTGCTGATGCCGTCTGTTACGAAGAAGCCGAGGCCGCGGTGTCGCTGGCTCGGATGGTCATGTTCGACCGCGGCGCGGACGAGGCTTCGGTCAAGAGCGAAACCACGCGTATTCGGCAGGAGTTCGCGGCGACGCTGCCGGGAATGTGAGGCGCCATAGCGTGACACGGCCGCAGCCAAAGACGGGGGGAGAACGCGAAGTCGCGTTCTCCCCCCGTCTTCTCAGGGCACCCGAACCGTCGTCGGCCGCTCGGTTCTTGCCGCGGACAGCTTCTTGAGCCACTCCTGCCGCCATGTGGGTTGCTGGTCGTCCCTGACATCCTGCCAGAGGCCGCGCTTCTTTCGGCGGGCTTCCTGCTCGGCCTGATCGAACTGCTTGTGGAACGGGTGCTCGCGCCGCCGGTCGGCGTAGGCGTTGCCGTCGGCGATGAGACGCTCGTTGACGCTGAGCGCCGGTGGGTCGCCTTCGAGATAGATATACGCGTGCAGCCGTCCGTCGGGCGTCCGCGGGGCAAGGCCGGGCAGCGCGACCAGCACCCGTCTGCCCTGGGCGACATCCCGCAAAGCCTGGTACGACTCGACCGCCCAGTGCGGCTGCGTCGCGGCGTTGGAATTGACGGAGTGGGTATCGACCCCCAGAAGCTTGACGATCGTCACAGCCCCGCCACTGGCGGGCTCGATCGCGATCTGATCGCCTGCCATCACGGATTGCACGACGAAGTGCTGGCGATCGTAGCGCGTCCAGTCATCGCCGCCGCGGATCTGCGACCAGACATTACCGAGAACGATGGACGACAGGAGCAGGACGAGGACAACCAGCCCGACTTTGCGCCATCGGGCACGCCGCGCTAGAAATCGATCGACGGGAGAAATCACCGGCGCCGACGACTCGATGGGCGAAGGTGGATTTGAATCGGCGGACACCGAGGCAAGTATACCGGACGCTGACGACGCGGAACGGTCACCTTCCCGACGCCGGTGTCTGAGGGTCCCTTTGGACCTTGGTTAGGCCCGCGCCTTACCCAGATCGAACGCATCGTGCACGGCTTGCAGTGCGATCGGGCCGTGGTCCTTGTCGATGATGCAGGAAATCTTGATCTCGCTCGTGGTGATGTTCTGAATGTTCACCTTCGCCTTGGCGAGTGCGTCGAACATCCGCTCCGCGACGCCGGTGTGAACGCGCATGCCGACACCCACCACGCTGACCTTGGCCAGCTCACCCTGGTAGATTGCGGCGGTGGTTCCGCCGAACTCCTTGACGAGCTTTTCGACGATCGGCTTGATGTCGTGGAGGTCGCCGTGCTCGACGGTGAACGAGATGTTGGCAGTGTTGTCGTCCATCACGTTCTGGATGATGTCATCGACCGAGATGTTGGCCGCCGCGATGGAATGGAAGATCCGCGCGGCAATGCCGGGCCGATCGGGGACGGCTTTCACCGTCACGCGGGTGAGATCCTTCTTGAGCGCTGCGCCGGATACGACGATGTGTTCCATGTTCTGTGTCTCGGCTACGATCCAGGTGCCTTCGTTGTCGTTCTGGCTGTTACGGACGTGAAGGGGGACGTTGTATTTCTTGGCAAACTCTACCGCGCGGGTCTGCAGGACGCTGGCGCCCAGGCCCGACAGCTCCAGCATCTCGTCGTAGCTGATCTTCTCGATCTTGCGGGCGTTCTTCACGATACGCGGGTCGGCGGTGTAGATGCCATCGACGTCGGTGTAGTTCTCACAGACGTCGGCCTTCAGCACGGCACCGACGGCGACGAGCGTGGCATTGCTGCCGCCGCGGCCGAGCGTGGTGTAGTCGCCGTCGGACGTGACGCCCTGGAATCCGGCGACGATGACAATCTTGCCGGCGTCGAGCTCCTTGAAGATCTTCTGCTTGTTGATGCTCTGGATGCGGGCCTTGGAGAACGATTCATCGGTCAGCAGCCCGATCTGCCCGCCGGTGAAGCTGATCGCCTGGTGGCCCTGGGCGCAGATCGCCATCGCGAACAGCGCGATAGTGACCTGTTCGCCGGTGACCAGGAGCTGGTCCATTTCGCGTTTAGGCGGCGCGATCTCTCGATCGCCGACGGTGCAGACCTGCTTGGCGAGGTCGATGAGGTCGTCGGTGGTGTCGCCCATGGCGCTGACCACGACCACGACCTGGTTGCCGCGTTCCTTGGCGTCGATCGCCTTGCGGGCGGCACGGTGTATGCGGACGGCGTCGGCGACGCTGGTGCCGCCGAATTTCTGTACGATGAGGCCCATAGTGTTCTACCCATCCGGATGAAGGGACGGGGCGGTCGAAAAGGGGGGCATTATAGGGAGGAAGGGGCTGGACTCAACGGGTGCGAGAGGATTAGCAGAAGCGGGAAGCCAAATCCCCCCCGCGGCGATCACCGTTTGCACAGACGCTACGAAAAAGACGTGGTGCGCCCGGGCAGGGCGGACCACGTCTATTCGCATCCCGAGGTCTGTTGTTAGCGATCAGCCGTTCTTGGCCTGGGCCGTCTTGGCCGGGTCGAGCTTGTCGGCCTCCGACAGCAGCTTCTCGTAATCGGCCTTGGCCTGATCGACCTTCGCCTTGGCGGTTTCGATCGGCTTGACGGCCTCCTTCGCCGCGGCTTCCTTCTTTGGAAGGTCGGCCTGGGCGTCGGCGATCGCCTTCTTTAGCGCGGCTTGGTCTCGTTCGGCGGTCGCGGTGGCGGATCGTTCGGCGGCGAGCTCCTTCTCGGCCGTTGCCAGTTCGGCGGCGGCCTTGTTCTTGGCTTCGGTCCAGCGGTTGACCTTTTCCTTGGCGGCATTGATCTCGGCGGCGAGCTGTTCGACCACCTTCTTGCCGGCACCCTCGGCGTCTACGAGATTCTTGTTCTCCTTCGACGTCTGAGCGAGCGACCCGATCCGGCGAACGATGTCGGCCGTTTCGATCGCCAACGCTTCACGCTCGGCAAGATCCCTGGTCGCGACTTCGAACGGCGCGGTCACTTCAGTGACCTTCTTGCGCAGCTCGGGAATCGTCGCCGTCAGCTTCTGGACCTTGGCCGGCGACTCGGCGCGGGCCTTCTGGAACGCGGCCAGGTTCGCCTTACCGGTTTCGATCAGGGCGGCGGCATCCTTGGCGGCCTGCTCGGCGTCGGTCTTGGCTTTCTCGGCGGCCGTGAGCTGCTTGCGTGCTTCGTGAAGCGTCGTGGCACCCTGCTGGGCCTTGAGCTTGGCGACACCGAAACGGGCGGCGTTCCAGCCAACGGTGGCATCGGCAACGGTCTTCTTAGCCGGCTCGACCTTGTCGGCGGCAGCCTTGGCGGCGTCGGCCTTGGCCTGAACCTGGGCCTCGGCGGCCGACAGATCGGTCCGAAGCTTGGCCAGCGTGTCGCCGGCCTTCACTCGACCGGCGGCGAGCTTGTCGGCCTCGGCGGCCGCCTTGCCGTCGGCCTTCTCGGCCTGGGCCAGATCCGCCTTGGCCTTGTTCAACTCGGCCTTGGCCTGCTCCAGCTTCTTGATGACAGCAGGATCGGGCTTGGCGGCCTTGGCTTTGACCTGGCCGGCGGCGAGCGCCTTCTTGGCTTCGGTCAGCCGCTCGGTGCGGCGGGTGACACTCACCCGGGCTTCGGCCAGCGTCGCCTTGGCGGCGGCGTCATTGGCATTGGCTTTCAGAGCGGCTTCGGAGTCGCGAATCTGCTTGGTCCGCTCATCCACCTGGGCCTGCGCTTGTGCAACGGCTGCCTCAAGCGACTTCAAGTCCGTCGCGGCGCGAACGGCCTGCTCGGACTCCCGGACGCCCTGCTCGGCCGACGCGACCTGGTTCGCCTTCTGCTGAACATTGTTGCGAAGGTCGATCAGGTCACGTACCGGCTTGTCGGCTTTGCCGACGGCTTCCGTCATCTGTCGTTCGGCGTCGGCGAGGGCCGACTTGGCCGCTTCAATGTCAGCCTTGGCCTTGTCGACTGCGGCGAGTTGCTTCTTGTGTTCGTCAGCGGCCTGAGTGGCGGCGGCCTGGGCGACCTTGAGCTCGGACTCGGCCTTCGCGATCACGGGTTCGACTTCGACAAGCTTCTTGGCAGCTTCGCTGAGCCGATCGGCAATGCGAGGCGGATTGGGCGACAGCTCGCCCGCGGCGACACCGTCGGCAACGTTCCAAACCCGCACGATGCCGGTCCAGTCGCCGGCAAAGATCCGCTGGCCTTCGCTGTCGAAGGTGGCATGCAGGGCGATGTCATTGAACGCCGGGGCGAACTCTTTGGCCGATCCGCCAGTCGAGTCGTAGGTACGGACCTTTCGGTCGCGGCCGGCCGAGACGATCTTGCCGTCGTGGGCAAAGTTGGCCGACATCACGCCGCCATTGTGGCCGTTAAAGGTCTTCAGGTTGGCGCCATCGGTCATGTTCCAGAGCTTGATCGAGCCGTCGCCGCTGCCGGACATCAGCACGGTCGAGTCGTCGCGGAACACCAGGGACGTGATCGATTCCTTGTGGCCGGTGAGGCTGTACAGCTCGCCGCCGGTCTTGGCTTCCCAGACGTAGAGGTTGCCGGCGCGATCGCCGGACGCGAGATACTCGCCGTTGGGGCTGACCGCGATCGACGTAACCCAGTCGGTGTGTTTCTTGACGACATATTGCTCGGCGCCGTCGGCAACGGCATAGGCCTTCACCAGGCGGTTCGGGCCGCCGAGTACGACCAGCTTCTGGTCAGGGGTAATGTCGGCGGCGAGGACTTCGTCGAGCTCATCGCCGACGTCAGTCAGCCTTTTGCCGGTGGCGACGTCGTACAGGACGACCTTGCCGAGCTTGGCACCCACGCCGCCGGCCGCGAGCAACAGATTTCCATTGGGGCTGAACTTCAGAACGTTGGGGACGCCTTCCTCGAACGGCAGCACGCCGAGGATTTCCAGCGACTTGCTGTGGTAGAGAATGATCTGCTTCTGCCCGCCGACCGCGATGACCGGGGCCCAGGGACTGGAAGCAAGGGACTCGACAGCGCCGGCTCGTGACGTGCGGACGACCGGTTCGGCCGGGAGACCCGTCGGAATTGCCGAAGGTCCGTTGGGCTTACCGGCCGCGGCAACGGTCGAGAGATCAACCTTCGGCTTATTCGAGACGGCCGGCTTGCCGTCCTTGGTATCGAGCAGGCCACCGGCGATCCAAGCCTTGATCAGATCCAGTTCTTTCGGAGCCAGCTTGTCCCGCTTGGGGGGCATCGTGGGCTCGGCGGCGTGCGTGACGACCTTGAACAGCATCGATCCGGCCGGATCGCCGGCCACCACCATCGAGCCGTTGTCGGAGCCGACCATCATCGCGGAGTAGGTCGTCAGATCGAGACCGGCCTTCTTCTTCTCCGGATCGTGACAGTTATTGCAGGCGTTCCGGAAGATCGGGAGGACATGATCCTGGAACGTGACCTTTTCCTGTGCTTGCGCGCCAGGAGCGAGAATGCCACTCAGAAGCAGTGCGAATCCGGACGGCAGCAGGTGGTTGATTTTCACGTTTGAGGTCCTCTTCACAAAGTCGAACACCGGACATCCGACACCAAACACTGAACACCGAACGCAGAGAAAAACTCCTGCTTTACTCGACGTTCGATGTTCCGTGCGCGATGTCCGGTGCTTGCATTTTCGTTCAATCTGGAAACGCCTGAACCTAGTGATTAAACATGAACTCTGGCGCGTTCAGCAGCGCCCAGAAGATGTCGGTCAGAACCTTCTCGGTCTCGACGATGTCCGCCTTGGGGTCTTTCGGCAGGTTCGCACGGAGGGTCTGCAACTCTTCCGGCGACGGCTTGCGCGACAGGCAGCGGACGTAAAGCTCGTCGACGATCTGGTCCGGCTCCATCTTCTTCTCGAGGAGCATCTTCCGAACAACGCCGCCCTGCAGGATACGACCGTTGGTCGTCTGACCGTTCAGCAGGTGAAGCGCCTGAGAGAGACTCGGGTCCATCTCCACCTCGCATGAACAGACGGTTTCCCGCTTGGCCCGACCGAAGGTGGTGAGGAAGAAGTTGGTGGTATTGCCATCGGCGATCTGTACAGCGCGGGCACCGAGCGGCAGGCCACGGAACTTTTCGTTCGTCTCGGTCACCTGACCAATGACATCGAGAAGCACCTCGGCACGGATACGACGGATCGGAGCCTTGGCAAAGTTCCGTTCGTCGTTGGCATTCGTCTCATTGGCGTGGGTCGAAAGCTGGTAGGTGCGGGAGGTGCAGATATCACGCACGAGCCGCTTGAAGTCGTACTTGTACTCCTGGAACCGTGAACCGAGGGCGTCCAACAGCTGGGGATTGACCGGCGGGTTCGAGACTCGGACGTCGTCCACCGGTTCGATGATGCCCTTGCCCATGAAGTGGGCCCAGACGATGTTCGCCAGGTTCTTGGCGAAGAACGGGTTCTCGGTGGAAGCGAGCCACTTGGCGAGCACTTCCCGGCGATCCTGGCCCTGCTCGATCTTGGCGAAATCACCGCCCAGGAACTTGGGCTTGGGCGTGCGGTTGGGCATGTGATGCTTCACTTCGCCGTTGCCGCGGTCGAAAACGATCTGTTCGCGCGGGTCTTCGCCGGGCTTGCGCGACACCTGTGAAAAGAAGGATGCGAATCCGTAGTAATCGTCCATCGTCCAGCGATCGAACGGATGGTTGTGACACTGGGCGCACTGGATGCGCATTCCCATGAACACCTGGGCGGTGTCCTCGGCGATCTTCAGGGTGTCGCGTTCGATCTGGTAGTAGTTGGTCGCGGGGTTGTCGAACGTGCCGCCGTCGGCGGCGATCAGTTTCTGAACGATCTGGTCCATCGGCACGTTGGCCGACATCTGGTCCTGAAGCCAGTTGAAGTAGAGCAACGCCGCCTTGTAGCTGACCTGCTGGTTGTCGGAGCGGATCTTGAGCAACTCGGCGAACTTCATGACCCAGAGTTCGACGAACTCTTTACGGCCGAGCAGCTCGTCAACCAGCTTCTCACGCTTCTTGGGGTCCTTGTCGGCAACGAAGGCCGCCAGTTCATCGGCCTTGGGCACCAGGCCGACGATGTCGAGGAACACCCGGCGGGCGAACACCTCGTCGGAGCAGACCTCGGAGGGGAACATCCGCAGGTTCTTGAGCTTGTTGTGGACGTGCGTGTCGATGTAGTTGTACTCGGCGACGTTCGACCACTCGTACTTGAGCTTCTGCGGGATGACGATCGCCTGGCTGACCACGGTGAACGTCGCGAAGCGGGCCATGATGAAGGCCTCACCGCGAGACTTGGCGGTCAGTTTTCCGTTGGCGTCGATCGGAGCCGAGTTGTCGTTGTTGCTCGACAGCAGCACAAGGTTGGTCACATCGCGGTCGGTGCCGTCCGAATACTTGGCCCGTGCCACGAACTGCTGGGTCGAGTCGCTCTCGATGACCGTCAGTTTCGGATACAGCTCGAGCGAGATCGGCTCGGCGACCTGCGGCGCGTCGTCCGGGGCGCCGGCTTCAAGCCAGCGGAGCATCGCAGTGTGGAGGTGGTCGCCTTTCTTGAACAGCTGACCGCCGGTGTGCTGAACAGAGCCCAGCGACTTGGTGATCATCAGGCTCTCTTCCGGCACCGCGAGGTTGATGCGGCGGGTGGTCTGCGCGCGGGTAATTCGGTCGTAGTCGCCGGCGGCGTCGTAACCGAAAAGCGACAGCATGAAGCCGTCCTTGCCACGGGCCGACCCGTGACATCCGCCGGTGTTGCAACCGGCCTTGAGGAACACGGGCATCACGTCCAGCCGGAAGCTGACGGGACGATCGTCCTTGGCCTGCTTGACGGTCAGCGGAAGGATGGCTTTGTGATCCTGGTAGGTCACGATCACCTGGCTCGTGCCGTCGGCCACTGGCCGAATGGTCGCGCCTTCCACCTTTGCCATCGACGGATCAGCGAGCGTGATCTTTGACTCTGCGGTGACATCCAAAGTGACGCCGTCCGGACGCGTCACCTGCACGACGATGCTCTGGTAGTCCCTTGACGACTCGAGCGAGACGTCAGGCGGGAAAACCTGGAACGGACCGGCAACCGCAGGGGCGGGTGTCGCGGGGTGTGCCGCGGGGACCGGCGACTTGGCGTCGTCGGCAGCGGAACTGTTCAAGGCCGCGCCGCCGAGCAGCGACACACAGACGGCCGATCCGAGGAGCCAGGTCATTGACTTGCGAGAGGGCATCAGTGCCTCCGTGGAGTTTCAGGACTCTCAAGTTCAGAATATTCGAACGTTACGACTGCGATCTTCGACAACCTTCACTTTACGGCCGCGACCGGCTTGCCACCGGCGGGCGGCGTCGGCTTCTTCAACGGGTCAACGCGGAGGATGCCGCCGTTACCCAGGTTGTGCTGAATCGGCTCGCCGTTCTGCACGACCGTCACCCGGCACAGAAGCCCCTTGTGAGTGGCGGCGGGTGTTTTGTCCGTGGTCTGGACTTCGAACGCGACTTCCTTGTCGTCCTTGGTGATTTCCTTTTCCACGGTCGTCGCTTCGTTCGGCAGGCCGAGCAATTGAATCTTGGCCTTACCCTCGAACGGGGTTTTTTGTTCGAGCTTCACCGTGACGGTCACCTTGCTGCCCTGAACCACGGACGCCCGATCGACGGTGGCCGCCAGATAGGGGTTCGCCACGTCCAGCGTGTACGGATTCGACGCCAGCCAGGTCGCACCGGTTATGTCGGCCGAAGCCAGCAGGCCCGTCTGCCACTTGCCCACTCGCGCACCGCCTTGTGCATTGATGGTGAGAACGCCTTCGTTCTCTTCCGGCTTGATCGTCACCTGGCCGGAACCGACACCGGGCGGATCCCAGATCTGTCGGACGGTGATCGGCCCTTTGAAGTCACCCTTGCGTGTCACTTTGACTTTCACATCCATCAGCCCGTTCTGCACCATCGGAACCTTGGGCTGGATCACCTCGACGGTGTAAGGCACCTCTTCGGCGACGGCCACGGCAAGCTTCGTTGCGGTCGAGATATAGTAGGGGGCGTTGTTGCCGCTCTGTGCGAGTTCCACCTTCTGCTCGAACTTGCCGGCCACCTGCACCTTGTCGTCGGTCGGCTTGGCGGTCAACTCGACGAGCTTGCCGGAGATTGGGGCGTCCTTGTCGGCCTCGAAGATGACCGCAAACATGTCCATGCCCTGCTGCAGCGGTTCGGCGTGCATCTTGACGCCCTGCGGCAGATTGTTGGCGATCAGCTGCAGATCCGACCCGAACTCTTTTCGGAGCGCCCGGATGGTCGTCCCGAAACGGCCGCCCCGCGGAATCACGACCCACTGGCGGTCCTGCGTGAAATTAACGCCCATGTTGGGAATGGACAGTGTCAGTGACGGCTGGGCCTCGGTGATCTCGATGCGGTAAACGAATTCCGGACCGCCGTTCTTGAGGTGATCCTTCACCGAGATTACGTACTCGCCGTCAGCGGGCACGCTGAATCGCAGATAGCTGTCCGGGCCGCCGCTGTCGTCGTTCTCGGCGATGCGGCTCCCCTTGTCATTGTGCAGTGCGATGATCGGGTCCAACGGCGTGCGAAGCCGACGGCCGAAGGCGTTGATATCGAGCTGCTGACCCTTTTTGGCCTTGAAGCGGAAGTAGTCGACGTCTCCCTTCTTTTCAATCACACCATTGAGCGCGATCGGAAGGTCGCCGTCGTATTTGGTCGCCGTGGCAACGTCGTCGTTCGCCGAATCGCCTTCGAGGACATTTCCGAACGAGCTGACCCGGAACGGATTGGGCGACGGTGCCAGCAGCCCGTTCTGTTCGGCATGCAGCGGATAGTCCTGTCCCGGCGTGTTCGGGACCTTGATCGTTTGCTCGAACACACCGGCAGCATCGCCGATGAGTTTGACCTTCACCTCTTCGCCGGCCTTTCCGCCGGCGGGATAGACCGCCCGGGGCCGCGGAAAGTTGCCGACGTGCATTCGGTAGTAAGAGTTGCCGCTGCCGAGGTAGCTGCTCTCGCGAATCTGGATGATGTACGTGCCGTCCTCCGGAAGCGTACAGGAGACGAAGGCATCCTGGCGGGTCAGCGCGTTGTCGTCGTTGCCGACGATCTCGAATCGCTCGCTGTTGTAGATCGTGACGTTGGTGTCGAGAATCTGGCCGAGACGCATCGCCTCGGTCTCAACATTGAGGCGGTCGCCCTTCTTGCCTTCGATCGAATAGAAATCAGCCTGCTCCAACTCAAGCACACCGGCGATGGTGATGTTGTTCTTGATCTTCTGCGGATTGGCGAAGGTGCTGGGAAGCTTCTCGGGCGGGGTTGGGCTCTTCGGATTGCTGGTGCGGGCGGTCGCGCCTACTTCGGCGGTTTCCGGAACGATCGGATACACGCCCACCCAGAACGTGCGAAGTTCCGAGATGCCCGACGCGGTGCGAACGCGGAGCTGGTACTCGCCAAACGGAGCGTCATCGGCCACCTTGAACTTGCAGGTGACAACATTGTCGACGCCGGCCTTCAGGTCGGTGACCGTGATGCCGGGCTGGTAGATGAACACGTCCTGGGCGTCGGCGAGACGGCGGCCGGACAGTTTCATCTCCACTTCCTGCCCGCGCTGTGCACCCCGCGGGTAGACCATTGCCAGGTCCGGCGAAGCGGCCATTGCCGCGGACGAGACAGCCAGGGCGGCGACTGCGCCGCATGCCTTGAGGAGTTTGGTCAGGGTCATCATCGGTTCATGTACTCCGCGAGGAGGAAGTGTCGATTCGCGCTAAGGCGCCGGACAGTCACCGCCGGTCAGAACTACACCGATATCGGGTCGCCGTGGAGTGAAATTCTTATCCACCAGGACGCGTGAAAGATGCACTCGAAAATGAGTCCTGACAGCGAGCGATCCACAGCCCGATTCGCGTCAGCACGTGTCGCTTTGCGACGGCGTGGCAACTCGTGCCGGACTGTGGATCGCGTGTTTTTACGGCTTCAAGTCTACGATTCTTGCATTGCAGAAGAATCAGCGTCCGAACGCAAGAACCCGGGGCGGAGCCCCTTGGCTCTCGATTAGGCCATCAGGTCCTTCACGACATGACCGCCTCGGACGATATCGATCGGGCGATCGCCGGGGGCCATCAGACGCTTGCTCGCGTTGATGCCCAGGCAGTGATAGATCGTGTGAGCCATGTCTTCGACGGTGAGGGGCTTTTCGTTCGGCTCGGCGGCGATCGCGTCGCTGCTGCCGTGAATGTAGCCCTTCTTGATGCCGCCGCCGGCCATCGCGATCGAGAACACCTTCGGATAGTGGTCGCGACCGGCGTCCTTGTTGACCTTCGGGGTACGGCCGAACTCGCTGCTGACGACGACCAGGGTGCGATCGAGCATGCCCTTGCGGTCGAGGTCGGTGATGAGGGCCGCATAGGCCTTATCGAACTGCGGCATCTGGCGTTCGAAGCCGTTCTTGATGCCGGCGTGCATGTCCCATCCGCCGTAGGTCATCGAGACGAACCGGACACCCGATTCGACCAGGCGACGAGCCATCAGCATTCGCATGCCGGCGGTGTTGCGGCCGTATTCTTCCTTCAGCGCATCCGCTTCCTTGTCGAGGTCGAACGCGGCGCGGGCTTCGGGGCTGCTGATCAGGCCGTAGGCTGACTGGTAGAACGATCCCATCGCGTCGAGGGCATCGGACTTTTCCATCCGGCGGAAGTGCGAATCGACGGCCGAGAGAATGTCGCGACGGCGGCCGAAGCGGGCGTCATCCACACCGCTGGCGAGCTGGAGGTCGCGAACCTTGAAGCCAGTTGTCGAGGGGTCGGCACCGAGGCTGAACGGGCCGTAGGCCGACGACATGTAACCGCTGCCGGCGTCTTCATTGGGCTGGCTGGGGATGCAGGTGTACGGCGGCATGTTGTTCTTGCGAACACCCAGCTGCTGCGACACCACCGAGCCAATGCTCGGGTACTTGATCGCCGGGCTCGGACGGTAGCCCGTGAACATGTTATGGGTGCCGCGTTCGTGAGCGGCCTCACCGTGCGTCATGCCGCGGCAGACAGCGATCTTGTTGGCGATCTTCGCGGTCGCCTGCATGGTCTCGCCGAAGTATTCGCCCGGGATCGACGTCTTGACCTGGCCCATCGGGCCGCGGTATTCGACCGGAGCAAGCGGCTTGGGGTCCCACGATTCCTGGTGGGCCATGCCGCCCGGCAGGAAGATATGAATAACCGAGTCGGCGGTCGCCTTGGGATCTTCAAACTTGTCGACGGTCGCACCGGTCGACGCGCCCATGGCAGCGTTGGACTTCATGCCCAGGTAGTCGCCGAGCGTCAGGCCGAGCCCGCCGATCATGCCAACGTAAAGGAACTCACGCCGAGAGGCGCCGGGGTTCACGTGATCGGGGGAGTTGCACCAGCCTGTTTTCCGGTTGAAGTTCATATTGCGTTGCTCCTTCGTGGTCCCTGATAGAGTCGAATCTCGCTCTGACATACCAGTGGTCGGCCTTTGTGTTTCATCATCGGGAAGAATTTTTTTTGTTAGATCGCAAGAAATGCGGACAAGCGGCGTTACATGCGATGCGTTCTCGGGGATTTACCCAGAGGTCAAATATCGTAATGCCTTTATCTTCAATTCTTTACGATTATGGCACGGCAATCGCTCGACGTGCCACCAATGCTCGGCGACACGATTTCTCTGAAATATTAGATTCCGTATCCCTGCTGAGCGGCCTCTTCCGCAAGGCCAAAAAATTCCACGGCATCATGGGGTCAACGACCGCTTCGGACGAGGCGATTTGCTGTCCGCGCCGGCTGAATTAGACGTCTTTGCGATCATCCGTTGCGGTTTGGCCTTCAAGAGCGGTTTCGAGTCGCCTCGTCTCCACTTTGGCCTGGGTAATATCCACTCTTAGCCGTGCATAGAGGTTCAGATAGGTGTTCGCAACGATCACTGTCGCGAAAATCGAGATCACATACCCCCGCCAATCGCTGAGCAGCAACTTGAAATCGGTCAAGGCGACGAAGCCAGCCGCTACATAATGGCTGAAACAGTACTCGCAGGTGAAAAGGTAGAAGAACTTTCGGAGCAGAAAGGCCTGGCAGTCCCTGCACTGCCGCCGACAAAACTCCCGAGGCTCGCGAAAAACCTCTTCGAAAACGACCGTCCGTGCCACGCAGGCGACCGGCATTGAGAGGATCAGCAGCCAGAAGATCTGCTGGGGGATTGAGGCAGGGGCGCCGGCCATTCCGGTGGTGTAGCCGAGATCGCCTGAGGCGCGAACCTTCAATCGGCGTGGGAAGCGTCGGGATGCCGGCGTTGGGACGGCAATCGGCATCGCCGCGTGTCTGAATCCGTCCACCCCGGTATGATCGCACGACGCCGGTCGATGTCTTCGTCGGTCGGCGTTTCACTTCGGCCGAGGAGGATTGACATGCGCAGCCGTCCATTGCATCGACTTCCCGTCTGTCTGCTGACGATTCTGCTGGGGGCGCTTGCCAGCTGGGGGGTCGCCTGTTCCGGTGCTCCGAAGACGGCTTCGCAGGGGGACCCTGCCTCAGGCGCGCCTGGTACCCGGCCCGACGTGGCCGAACCGGTTACCGCGGTGCCCGCCCCCCTTCGCGCCCCCGCCGTGCCCCTGATCACCCACGACCCCTACTTTAGTTGCTGGAGCTTCGCCAACGAGCTCTACGCCGACTGGCCTAAACACTGGACCGGTGCCGTTCACGGCATGTGCGGATTGGTTCGCGTTGACGGCAAGACCATGCGCTTCCTCGGCGGCTACCCGGGCGTCGATACGGTCAAGCAGACGTCTGTCACCGTGCTCCCCACCCGGACGATCTACACCTTTGATGCCGGGCTGGTCGAACTGACCGTCACGTTCCTTTCCCCGCTGGTGATGGACGACATGGAGATGCTGGCTCGGCCGGCGTCCTACGTGCAGTTCTCGGTCCGCTCGGCGGACCAGAAGAAGCACGATGTGCAGGTCTACCTTGACGTCACCGCCGAGTGGGCGGTCCACGAGGTTCGACAGCCCGTCACCTGGGGCCGGCTTGCGGTAGACGGCCTGGCGGCGATGAAGATCGGTACGGCGGACCAGAAGATCCTCGGCCGCAAAGGGGATAACGTCCGCATCGACTGGGGCAACGTGCTGCTGGCGGTTCCGCAGGGGCCGGGTGTCAAGACGGCGATCACATCGGACAAAGCGGCGCGAGACGGCTTCGTCGCTGGGAAACTGCCGGAAAAGGACGATGAAGCGACGCCCCGCGCCGCCAATCAGAACTGGCCGGTGATGGCCGCGGCGATCGACCTGGGAACCGTCGGCGGCGAGAAGGATTCGCCGGCACTGACCAGCCACCTGATCGTCGCGTATGACGACGAGTATTCCGTCGAGTTCTTCGGCCGGCAGCTTCGCCCCTGGTGGCGGCGGATGCCGGGCAGCACCACCGAGAAAATGCTCGCCGCCGCCGAGGAAGAATGGGCCAAGGCCCAGGCCCACTGCGGCTATGCCGACGAGCAGGTGATCGGCGATGCGATGAAGTCCGGCGGACCGAAGTACGCCGCCCTGGTGTCGCTCGCGTATCGCCAGGCGGTCGCGGCCCACAAGCTGGTCGCGCTGCCGCGCGAGCCGATGAAAGATCCGCAGGGCAATCCGTTGCCGTTCCTGGACGGCGAATCGTTCACGCCACTGTTCCTGTCGAAGGAGAACTTCTCCAACGGTTCGATCGGCACGGTGGACGTGACCTACCCATCGGCGCCGCTGTTTCTGCTTTACAACCCGACACTACTCAAGGGCATGTGCGACGGCATCTTCTACTACCGCGAAAGCGGCAAGTGGACTAAGCCGTTCGCCCCGCACGACCTGGGCACCTACCCGCTCGCCAACGGCCAGACCTACAAGGAAGACATGCCGGTCGAAGAATGCGGCAACATGATCCTGCTCGCCGCGGCGATCTGCCGTGTGGAAGGCGTGCCCGATTACGCCGCACAACACTGGAAAGCCCTGAGCGAATGGGCCGCGTACTTGAAGGACAAGGGGTTCGACCCGGAGAATCAGCTCTGCACCGACGACTTCGCCGGGCACCTGGCCCGCAATGCGAATCTGTCGATCAAGGCGATTGTCGCGCTGGGCGCGTATGCGCAGCTCGCCGAGACCCTGGAGCAGAAGGAAGTCGCCGCCGAGTATGCGAAGCTCGCGAAGGAGCTGGCGACAAAGTGGGCCGAAGCCGCCGACGACGGCGATCACTACAGCCTGACGTTCGACAAGAAGGGCACCTGGAGCCAGAAGTACAACCTGGTCTGGGATCGCCTGCTGGGCCTGAACCTGTTTCCGCCCGAAGTCGCGAAGAAGGAACTGGCTTACTACCGCACGCAGCAGAAGCCGTTCGGCCTGCCGCTCGACAGCCGCAAGACCTACACCAAGAGCGACTGGATTATCTGGACGGCGTGCCTGACCGGTGACAAGGGGGACTTCGAGGCGCTGTTAGAGCCCGTCTACAAATACGCCAACGAAACGCCCAGCCGAGTACCCCTCAGCGACTGGCACGAGACGACCAACGGGAAGATGGTCGGGTTCCAGGCGCGGTCGGTCGTCGGCGGCTACTGGATGAAGATCCTGGCCGATCGCATGGCGGGCGAATGACCGTGCGACTCTCTGAAGGAGCCACGCACGAAGTAAGCGGGACATGCGTCGGAAGGACCACCTTGCCCCCTTACTCCGTGCGCGGATCCTAAAAACTCACCTGCCCTGCCGGAGCGCGCCCCGATCACCCTTGTCTCGCGGCGCAGCCGCAAATCTCTCACGACGTTCGATCACTCCACCGTCACGCTCTTGGCCAGGTTCCGCGGCTTGTCCACGTTGCAGCCGCGCAGGACCGCCGCGTGATACGCCATCAGTTGTAGCGGGACCACGCTCAGCAGCGGCTGGATCGGCTCAATCGTGTGGGGGATGTAGATGACGTCGTCGCTGTAGCGGCCGATGTTGGTGTCCCCTTCGGTCGCGACGGCGATGATCTTACCGCCACGTGCCCGCACGACTTCGATGTTGCTGATGACCTTGTCGTACTGCAGTCCTTGCGTCGCGATGAACACGACCGGCATGCCGTCGTTGATCAACGCGATCGGCCCGTGCTTGATCTCCGCCGCCGGCATGCCCTCGGCGTGGATATAGCTGATTTCCTTCAGCTTGAGCGCGCCTTCCAGTGCGACGGGGTAGTGATAGCCACGGCCGAGGAACAGCCAGTTCTCGCGGTCGACGAACTTCGCCGCGATGTCGCGTACCTGTTCGCTGGTCTTGAGCACAACGTCGAGCTGGTCGGGCACAGCGCAGAGGGCATCGATCACTTCCTGCGTCTGGCCCTGTCCCATGAATTTCTTTCGACCGACATACACTGACAGCATCGTCAACGCCGCCAGCTGACAGGTGAACGCCTTGGTGCTGGCGACACCGATTTCGGGGCCGGCGTGGAGGTAGATGCCGGCGTCGGTCTCGCGGGCGATCGTACTGCCGACGACGTTGATCAGCCCCAGCGCCATCGCGCCGCGTTCCTTCGCCTCGCGCAGCGCCGCCAGCGTATCGGCCGTCTCGCCGCTCTGGCTGATCGCGACGACAACTGTGCCTTCTTCCACGATCGGGTTGCGGTAGCGGAACTCGCTGGCGTAAGTCGCTTCGGTGACCACCTTGGCCAGGTCTTCCATCAGGTAGTCGCCGACGAGGGCGGCGTGCCACGCCGTGCCCTGTCCGGTCAGAATGAAGCGACGGGCCTTGACCAGGTCGCGGGCATGGTCGGCCAATCCGCCGAGCACGATTCGGCCTTCCCGCTGTTCGGCCCGGCCACGCAGGCAGTTGCGCAATGCGTTGGGCTGCTCGAAGATTTCCTTGAGCATGTAGTGCTCGTAGTCGCCGAGCTCATACTCTTCGAGCTTGTTCTCCAGCTGCTGGACAACGGGAGACACGGTGATGTCGCCGATCGTCATCGTCCGGAATGACGTCTCGCGACCGGGCCCGGCGCGCAGGACGGCCATCTCGTGGTCGTTCAGGTGAACGACCTGGGTCGTGTGTTCGATGATTGCCGACGCATCGGACGCGACCACGTATTCGTCGTCACCGACGCCGATGATCAGCGGGCTGCCCTTTCGGGCGACGACAAGCGTTTGCGGCTCGTCGCTGCTGACGACGGCAATCCCGTAGGTCCCTTCGACTTCATTCAGAGCCGCCTGCACGGCGCGCTGCAGGATCGAAGCCCCCGGCGGCAGGTGGTTTTGCTCTTTGATCTGGATGCAGAGGTCGCCGATGAGCTGCGCCAGCACTTCGGTATCGGTCTGGCTCTTGAAGGTGTACCCCTTCTCCACCAGGAGCTGCTTGATCGCGACATAGTTCTCGATGATGCCGTTGTGAACCAGCGCGATTCGACCGGCCGCATCCACGTGCGGGTGGGCATTGGCTTCGGTGGGCGGGCCGTGCGTCGCCCAGCGGGTATGGGCCAGGCCGATGTTGGCCTCCGGCAGCGGGGAGCCCTCGGCCAACCGGTCCTCGAGGACGCTGATCCGCCCGACGGCCCGGCGGAGGTGCATCTGCCGGCGTGCATCGATCACAGCCAGTCCCGACGAGTCGTACCCGCGGTATTCCAGCCGCTTGAGCCCCTCAATCAAGAGTGGCTGCACATTCTTCTGGCCGACGTAAGCGATAATCCCACACATACGAAAACTCCACTTCCCTCAAGGCCCGGTCTCTGGCGGCTTCCCCGGGGCTAAACGTACCTATTGAGCCCACCGGCAGGCGGTCGATTGTTCGTTATCGGCCAACAACGGCACGTCCGATAAATCAGACCCGATCGATTGTAATCGCTCGCTGCCGCCAAGCACCCGCAGGCGTGATGAATCCGATGCCGCCGACTCCGGCCTTGCCGAACCCCTGCCCCCCGCTACAGTACCACGCCTCATGAACCCGTCGGAAACGCCGCCTCACAACAGGCCCCCGCACCCTCTCCTTGTCGCGCTGGCGGCCTGGGCGCTTCCCGGTCTGGGTTATGCGCTGATCGGTCAGCGCACACGGGGCATCACCGTCGGCGTCACCATCGTCCTGCTTTTCGTATCGGGACTGCTGGTCGGGGGCGTACGGTCGCTGGAAGTGCCGACCGTCGAACGCGAGGAGGTCCAGGTCGCTCGCCTCGAGGCCGCCCGCAACCAGATGACACCTCCGCCCAAAGCAACTTTAGGCGATGAAATCCGCGCCAAACCCTGGTCGATCACGCAGTTCTTCAATGGGCCGGTGGGGTTTGTCGGCGCGTATTTCAGCGCCCGGGCCTCGACCGTGGACGAAGCAAGGCTGTTTGACAGCCGACAATCCGAGATCGTGACCCCCGGGGTCGAATCTCACGCACGGGTCAATGAGATCGCGGTTCTCTACACCGCCGTCGCCGGCATGCTCAACCTGTTGGTGATCATCGATTCGGCCCACCGGGCCGGGCGAATGCTGGAGGAGCGATGAACGGAATCCCTGGCATGATGTTCCCGGCCCTGCAGACGCTCTCGGAAGGGACGGCTTACAAATACGTCCCATTCCTAACCCCCCTGCCGGCGTGGAACGATTCGGTCTGGCCGTGGCTACTGCTTCCCCTCTGCATAGCGATCGCGGTCGTCTATAAGTCGATCAAGTGCCGGACGATGCGGCAGGTGCCGCGCGAAGCAACCGTCCTGACGCTCTGGATCGTCGTCGGCATGGCGATCGCCGCCGGGGCGCTAGCGCTGATCGTGGAGGCGTTGGAGCGGTTTAGCTAGTTGGGAAAACGAGGGGTACCTGCCTCGATTACTCGATTAGCGGTCGCACCGAAGGTGCACTCGACGTAAACCTTCGGTGCGACCACTCATCAGATCAGTTGACGCTCAACGCTTTCAGATAGTCTTCCATCTCCTTACGCTGCCCCTCCACCGTCTGTCGAAGGCCTTCCGACTCCTTCTGCAGCGTCTCGATCTTGCTCTCCTGATCGCTCAGCTTCGTCAAAAGCCGGTTGTAATAGTCCGTGTTCTGCGAAACCGTCTTCATGTTCTCGCGGATACGGTTTTGCTCCTGCGTGATCAGGTTCACCTGGTTCTGGCGGTCCTGGATCTGACGCTGCGTTTCGGCCATCGCCTGGCGGAACTTGGCCGCTTTCGTGAGCGCTTCGCGGACGGCGGGCGCGATGGCGCCCGTTTCGCGATAGCTCAGCAGCGAACCGTCGTCGATGCTCAGGATCGCCATCCGCTGCTGGGTCACCAGCTCTTCGCGCACGGTCAGCTTGGTCGCCTTGTCCGCGCCGATGCTTCCTTTGAAGCGGTAGAGCGAGTCGGTCGTCTCGTCGGCCTTGGCGGGCTCGGCGAGCTTCCAGCCGTTGCGGCGGGCGTGTTCGATGATCAGTGTCTTGGCCTTGTCCCCCTTGTTGTCGGCGGCGTAATCCTGCGTCGCGACCAGCTTGCGGGTCAGTTCCAAAACGCCGGCGACGATCTTCCCCGATTCAATCGTGTTCTCCTGCCTGCTGTTCTGCGCCTGCACGATGATCTGCTGATCCACGCCGTAGCTGATGAGCCGTTCCTGCCCCGGCGGAAGGTCTTCGATCCGCGCGTCGCCGGCATAGCTGCCGCCGTCGAGCACCGTCACCGGTCCCTGCAACAGGTGCTTGCCGGTGGTGTTTTTCACGCGAGCGCCCAGCAGCGGGTTCTTTGGCAGGACCGACAGGTTGTAGATCGACAGCTTCTCGACCTCGACCGGATCGGTGACCACGGGAATCATGGCACTGGTTTGGCGCGGCAGCGAGACGTTGCCCACGGTGTACTGAAACAGCTCGCCGACCTTTGCCGCCGACGCGATGGACGTCACACTGGACGCGGCATCCAAGTCGCCAAGCTGTTCGGCGCGTTTGTCGGCAAGGGCGTAGTCCCGGCTCCTGGCCTTTTCGTCGCTCGCCGACTTTCGGGCCATCACCATGGCGGGAGCTGCCGCGGGTGCCGGTGGCGCGGCGGCGGACGTTCGTTCCTGACCAGCGAAATCAGCAAGCGGCTTGTTGGCTGCCACCGCGCCGTCATACGTCTGTGGCCGCAGGCTGGCATAAAGCTCGGGTTGGACCACCGGTCGCGGGATATAGAGCGGCTGATACAAATCCATGACGAAACTGATCGGCCGGCCGCTGACGAGCGACAACTGCACGTCGTTCCAGTCGTTGTCGGTCTGGTTTTCGACGATCGCCCAACCCTGCAACGCCCCCGACCCCGCCGGCTTTGCGGTCGCACCGCCACCCACCGCACCGGCGCCCGCGCCCGCACCGCCCACGCCACTGCCGAGGTTGGGCTTGGCGTCTTCCTTTGCCCCGCCGGCGGCCTTGTCGGACAGGATCAATCGATAACTCGTCTTCCAGACCGGCGTTTCGACGACATAGCCGATCCGCAGTCGTCGTTCGCCTTCGCCGGCAAAGTTGATCTTGACCGGCTTCTTGTCCTGGTCGCGGGCCGACGCGAGCGCGGCCAGCGCTCGGTTCAGCTCTTCCTTCAGCTTGGCGTCCTGCAGTTCGAACGACCGGACTTCGTCCAGTGCTACGCCGCGAATGCCGCCTTCAGTCAGCAGGTTCAGCACGGCGACTTCGATCACCTTCGCGCCATCGCCGGTGCCGACCGGGCGGGGTTTGCGCTCGACGCCGACGATCGTCCCGGTCACCTTCTCCGCACCCAGCGACAATGTGACCGAAGCCCCACGAAGCTGGTTCATCAGCTCGGCGAGCGAGGGGTTGCTGGTGATATCGACCTGAAAGCTGCGGAGCGTCTTGGCAATGGGGTCCTGCGACGGGTAGGTGATCACCCCTACCTTCCCCTTGTCCATATCCTGAAGGACCAGGCTCTTGAGAATGTCGTTGATCTGCTGCGTCTTGAAGTGCAATTCGGTCGTACCGTTGCCTTTGACCGAGCCGAAGTGTTCGAAGTACCCCACTCCCGACGAATACAGCACCACTTGGCGGACGGGCAGATTGGCCTGCGGATCGGCGGCGGCATTGGCGGCTGGAGCGGCTTCACGCGCAGCCTGACCGTTCGTCATCGCCGACAGCCCCAGAAGTCCAGACATCGCCGCCGCCAGGATCGCCGTCGTTGCTCGTTTCCGCATGGTCGTTTCCTCGATAAGTCGGTCGTTCGCCGCGCGAAGTGTTTCCCTCGGGATGAACGAAGGGCGCGGCGTCGGGTACAATCGTTGGACGCGGGTCGGAAGGAAAGGTTCCCCGACAAAATTTGTCTTGTCCCCTCTCCCCTGTACTTGGGGGAGAGGGCCAGGGTGAGGGGCCGAACGTCGAGAGGCTTGATTGGAGAATTAAGGACGAAGAATGCAAAACGATGAATGACCAAGGGTTGAGGAGCCAGTTCATTCTCCGTTCTCCATTCCTCGTTCTGCATTCTCCATTCAGTATCCTCCGACGTTCGGCCCCTCACCCCAACCCTCTCCCCCGAATACAGGGGAGAGGGAGCGAACTGCGAGGAGTTTCCGAGTGCGTTTACAGCGAAATCTGATCGTGGCGGCAGGTTGTCTGTCTCTGGGGCTCGGCGCATGGGCGTTCGGGCAATCGACGCCGGCGGCCAAACCAACCGCCAAGCCAGAGACAAAGGCATCGACCAAGCCCGCCGCTCCCGGCGCGCCAAAGCCGGCGACGCCGGCCGCCGCTCCCAAACCTCCGGCACCGAAGGATCCCAACGACGTCCGCCCGATCCCCCCACTCGGAACGCCGCTGCCGCCGGAAGATCAGGCGGCCGTCGAAAAGGGCGCGAAGGAACTCGAAGCCGCGATCGACGAGCTGTCCGCCACCCTCCAGCAGAAGCCGCAACTGCAGGCGTATCTGCCCGACGTCCAGATCTACTACAACGCGATCCACTACGGCCTGAAGTACAACGAGTTCATCGCTCCCAAGGGGAGTAAAGACCTGCGGGCATCGGCCAAGCAGGCGCTGGCGGTCCTCGCCACGGGGCTGGAACGCGCTAAGCAGCTCAAGGCCGGCCAAACGCCTTGGGCGACGCAGTCCGGCCCGCGCGGGTATGTGTCGAAGATTGACGGATCGGTACAGCCTTACATCCTGTTCGTTCCGGAAATCTGGAAGCCGGGGCAGGCCGAGCCGCTGCCGCTGGCGCTCAGCTGCCACGGCCGCAACGAAAACCTCACCGAACTCGCCTTCCTCAGCACCAAGATTGACCCCAGTTCCAGCAACTCCACCGTCGGCGATCCCAAGACCAAGTTCGTCGCGATGCTGTACGGCAGGTATTGCTGCGCCAACAAGCTCGCCGGCGAGATCGACCTGTTCGAAACCTGGGAACGCATCGCCGAGCAGTATCCGATCGACAAAGCACGCGTCTCGGTGACCGGTTTTTCCATGGGCGGCGGCGCGCTCTGGCACTTCGCGGCCCACTACGGCGAGAAATTCTGCGTCGCCACGCCTGGCGCGGGGTTCAGCGAATCGCAACGCTTCCTGAAGCTCGCCCAGAACGGCGAAGTGCCGCCCTGGTACGAGTCGGTCCTCTATCGCCTCTACAACGCGACCGAGCACGAAGAAAACTTCTTCAACACCAAGACGATCGCCTACGCCGGCGACAAGGACGGCCAGAAGCAAGCCGGCGATGTCATGGAAGAGGCGCTGACCAAAGCCGGCATCCAGCTCGAACGCTTCATCGGCCCGAACACCGAGCACAAGTACGAGCCGGAGACCAAGAAGAAGCTCGACGCCCGCGTCGAAGAACTGACAAAGCAGGGGAAAGACTTCCTTCCCCAGCGCGTCAAGTTCGCCACCTACACGCTGCGATACGACTCGATGCTCTGGCTGACGGTCACCGGCCTGGAGAAGCACTGGCAGAAGGCGACGGTCGATGCCGAAATTGCCGGCGGCGCCGCCATCAAGGCGACGACGAAGAACGTCAGCGCCCTGTTCTTCAAGTTCCCGTTGAAGGGAAGTCCGTTCGCGATCGACAAGCCGATCACCGTCGATATCGACGGCCAGCGGGTGGCATTCGACGAGCAGTCGTCGCTGCTGGGCATCTATGCCCTGCGCAAGACCGACGGCAAATGGGGCCGCGACACCGACCCGCCGACAGGGCTGCGCAAGCGGCACGGCCTGCAGGGGCCGATCGATGACGCCTTCCTGAGCAGTTTTGTCATCGTCCGGCCGACCGGAAAAGGCCTGAGCGAGAAAACCGCCGGCTGGGCCGCGAAGGAATGCGATCGCGCGATCGGCGAATGGCGGAAGCAGTTCCGCGGTGAAGCCCGGGTGAAGCCGTCCGACCAGATCACCGACGCCGACATCGCTTCGAGCAACCTCGTCCTGTTCGGCGACCCCGGCAGCAACCCGCTCATCGCCCGCGTCCTGCCGAAGCTGCCGATCCAGTGGACGAGCGAGAAACTGGTCGTCAACGGCAAGGGCTTCGCCGGCGACCGGTATGTGCCGGTGATGATCTACCCGAACCCGCTGAACCCGACGAAGTACATCGTGATCAACAGCGGCTTCACGTTCCGCGAAGCCGACTACCTCAACAACGCCCGCCAGACCCCGAAGCTCCCCGACTACGCGGTCATCGACACCCAGACCCCGCCGACCAAGACGAGCTGGGGCGTCCTTCCCAAGGCCGGGTTCTTCGGCGAGAAGTGGGAATGGCAGGCGGACGACGGGAAGATCGCGCCGTAGGATGAGGTCCCTGACAAGCGTCAGTGACACGGCTTAGGAAAGCCGTGTCACGGACGCTTGTTCCAGCAAGAGGTATTCGATCAGTGACGGTTAGCGCCGACCTGCAACCCTACTCCGAGCGATACTTTTCGCCCCTGGAGTGCATGCCGTCCGACACGGTAACGCTGGCCCAGCGCCAGTCGCTGCGATATCTGCTGGATTCAGTCCGTGGGTCCAACGCGTTCTACCGGCGAAAGCTCGACGGCATCGACTTCGAACCCGACGCCGGCGACCTGGCGTTGCTCCCCTTCACCACCCGCGCCGAGTTACAGAAGGACCAGGAAGCCCACCCGCCATACGGCACCAATCTCACCGAACCAGTCGAAGACTATCGCCGTTTCCACCAGACCTCCGGCACGCACGGCCGGCCGATGCGGTGGCTTGATACACCCGACTCGTGGCAAGCACTCACCGACTGCTGGTGCACGATTTTCACCGCCGCCGGCGTCGGGGCGTCGGACCGCATCCTCTTTCCATTTTCGTTCGGACCGTTCCTGGGTTTCTGGGTGGCTTTCGACGGGGCCTCGCGTCTGGGCGCGATGGTGATCCCTGCCGGCGGAACCTCCACGCTGGGCCGACTCCAGATGATCGCCGAGAACGCCGTCACCGTCGTTTGCTGTACGCCGACCTACGCCCTGCACATGGCCGAGGTCGCCGCCGGGCACGGCATCGACTTGGCCGCATCGACCGTCAAAAGCCTGATCGTGGCCGGCGAGCCCGGCGGGAACATTCCCGAGGTCCGCGCTAAGATCGAGAAAGCCTGGGGCGCGCGGCTGTTCGATCACCACGGTATGACCGAGGTCGGCCCGGTATCGTTCGAATGCCACGAGAAACCCGGCGGCCTGCACATCAACGAAGAGCACTACCTGGCTGAGGTGATTGACCCCTCCACCCTCCAAGCCGTCCCCGACGGAACTCCGGGCGAGCTCGTCCTGACGACGCTGCTGCGAAAAGCGAGCCCGCTGATCCGTTACCGGACCGGCGACCAGGTGATTCTGACCCGAGGGAAATGCGCCTGTGGCCGGTACTACGCCCGCTTGGAAGGCGGAATTCTCGGGCGGGTGGATGACATGTTCACCGTCCGCGGGAACAATGTGTTCCCCAGCGCCGTCGAGGCGATCCTGAGGCGGTTCGACGAAGTGGCGGAATTTCGTCTAACGGTCTTCGATCGCGGGCCGCTGGCGGCGGTACAACTGGAAGTAGAGCCGGTATCGGCAACCATCGACGCTCGCTCGCTTTGCGAGAAGGTCTCGCGGACGATCCACGATGAGCTGCATTTCAAAGCAGGTGTGACGCCGGTCGAAGTCGGCTCGCTGCCGCGGTTTGAGATGAAAGCGAAACGGTTCGTCAGGAAGTGAGTTCGACAAGTGAGCGTGACGCCCACCGCGCCGCGGTGGGCCCCACGGCACCGCCGTGGGCGTTGCCCGCTGACTTTGCACGTCCTGACGCAAGTTCGCCCGTTAGATTCCGGTCGTGCGGGCCATATAACGTCTGAGGATTTGAACCTCTGATCTTGAACAGGGTTAGGTTATGGAAATGAAACGAGGACTCTGGACGCTCGGCGTCGCGGGACTGATGGCGGTGGGAATTGGCTGCAGTGGCGGCCGAAAGGCGTCGGCCGCGCCGGTCGCGGACGCTGGGAAGACCTCCGAACCCCGGACGGTCGAACCGAAGTCACCTGAAGGAAAGGTGCCCGAAGCAAAAGCGTCCCAGGTAAAGGCGTCCGAGCCGGCTCCGGAATCCAGGGTTGCCGAAGCGAAAGCTGCCGAACCCGCCCCGACCCCCGCACCAGTTAAACCCGTCACCGAGGCTGCCGGCACGGCCATCGCTGCCGCCGACACCAAGGCACCCGTCGCTCAGCCTGCCGCCGGCACCGCCGCCAATCCCAACGCCAAGGACGCCCCCAAGGTCGTCCCGGCTGAGAAAGCCGCCAAGGGCTTCGACCCCGCGACCGCTCCGCAGGGGGCACGTATCAAGGGTTGGTACCAGTGGCGTGGGCCCGAGCAGAACGGTATCAGCCGTGAAACCGGCCTGGTCGACACCTGGAACCCCGACACCGGCGAAAACGTGATCTGGACGTCGCCCGTCGGCGGCATGTCGTCGCCAGTCATCTGGAACAACAAGATCTACACGTGGAGCCGCTCGGATGAAGTGGCCTACGGCGAAGGCGACACCCGCACCTTCTCCGCCGGCCCCAAGACCCGCGAAGCGCTCGTCTGCATCGACGCCACCACCGGCAAGGAACTCTGGCGTCACCTCAACAACATGACCCAGACGGAAGTGCCGTTCCATCGCCTGGGCTGGAGCAGCCCGTGCGTCGATCCGAGCACCGGCAACGTCTACGCCCTGGGCAGCCAATGCTGGATGATCTGCCTCAACGGCGAAACCGGCAAAGTCATCTGGCAGCGCCAGATGACCGAAGAGTTCGGGATGATCTCGACCTTCGGCGGCCGCACCCAGTCGCCGGCGGTGGACGAAGACCAGGTGTTTATCACCGGGGTCGCGTTCGGTTTTGGCGACAACGCCCGCAGCGCCCACCGCATCTTCGCGTTCAACAAGCACACCGGCGCACTGAACTGGACCGGCGCGACCGGCGGCATTCCGGTGGACGCCCCGCAGAACACGCCGGTGGTGACAGTCGTCAACGGACAGCGGCTGGTGATCTTCGCGGCCGGTGACGGCGGCGTTCACGCCTTCCAGGCTCGCTCCGGCAAGAAGGCCTGGACGTTCCTGGTTTCCAAGCGCGGGCTCAATACCTCTGTGGTCGTTGATGGAACGAAGCTCTACTGCACCCACGGCCTGGGCAACTTCGACTCGAACGCGCTCGGGCGGGTCTTCTGTATCGACATGGCCCAGCTCGAGAAGGGCTCCCCCAAGGAACTCTGGAAGGTGACTGGCATTGAAGCGGCCTTCCCGACGCCGGTCGTCACCGAAAAGTACCTCTATGTGATGGACGATCGCGCCAAGCTCTATCAGTACGACAAAGAGACCGGCAAGCAGCTCTGGAAGAAGAACTGCGGCCAGGTCGGCAAGCCCTCCCCGGTTTTCGCCGACGGCAAGCTCTACGCCGCCGACGGCGACGGCAAGTTCTGGATTCTCAAGCCCGGCGAGAAGAGTGCCGAGACGCTGAGCAAGGTCGATCTGAGCGAAAAGCTGGGTCGTGAGTATGTGATCTACGGTTCGCCGGCGATCGCCGACGGCCGGGTCTACCTGCAGGCGGCGACCAAGCTGTACTGCATCGGCAAGAAGGACTCCAAGCCCGAGTACGGCCAGATCCCGCCGATGGCCGAAGAATCGGCGAAGCAGGACAAGGTCGCGTCGCTGCAGGTCATTCCGGCTGACGTCGTGCTGCGTGCCGGCGAATCGGTGAAGTTCACGGTGCGTGCGTTCGATGCCAACGGCCGGTTCCTGAGCGAGATCGCGCCCGACAAGGCGACTTGGGCGGTCGGCAAGCTGACGATTCCCGCCACCCCCCCGCCGCGGAACATGCCCCGCCCGGACAACGCACCGGCCCCCGCCGGCAGCGCCGACTACAAGGAACCCGAAAAGCCTGCCACCGCACCCGCGACGCTGGTCGCCGCACCGACACTGGCCGGCAACCTGACCGGCGAAGTCACCGCCGACGGCACCTTCGTCGCCAAGCCCGGCCCGCACCAGGCCGGTGCGATTGACGTGACGGTTGACGGCGTCAAGACGCAGGCGCGCGTGCGCGTCTTCCCGCCGCTGCCCTGGAAGTTCGATTTCGAAGCGGCCCCCGTCGATAAGCCGCCGCTGACCTGGCTCGGTGCCGGCGGCAAGTACTCCGTCGTCGTCGACCCGGACAACGCGAACAACAAGGTCCTCCAGAAGCTGATGAACATCGACCTGTACTACCGCGCCCGGACGAACTTCGGTGCGGTGGACATGGCCGATTACACGGTGCAGGCCGACGTGAAGGCCAACGAGAAGATCATCGCCGAGCGGCGTGTTGTCCCCGATGGCGCGGTCATCAATCAGCGGTATGTGCTGGTGCTGAACGGCATGCAGCAGCGCCTGCAGATTCACATCTGGCCGAGTGCGCTGCCTGATCCGCGCAACCCCTCGGGATCGAAGCACTCCACCATCGACTTCCCCTGGGAAGCCAAGAAGTGGTACCGCCTGAAGCTGGAAGTCACGCAGCACGCCGACAAGGCAGTCGCCCGCGGCAAGGCCTGGCCGGTGGGTACGGATGAACCCAAGGAATGGCAGGTCGCGCTGGACGACGACATCCCGAACCGGACCGGCAATCCCGGGTTGTTCACGGTATCGCTCGTCGGCGATCAGAAGAGCGAAGTGTACTACGACAACATCCTGGTAACCGACAACAAGGCGGCCGCCCCGGCGGCCAACGCGAAGTAGATCGCTTGTGGCATGGGCAAGTACTCTTGCCCGTGCGACGAGGTGCGCGCCAGACACGGGCATGAGTACGTGCCCACGCCACAGAACCAACCGGAACTTTCGACATGACTGAAACCAACCTCACAACTCTCAAGAAGATCATCGGCCGTCGCGCCCTGCGCGTCTCGGCGCTGTCCATCGCGGCGACGGTCGTTGTCGCCGCCGGCCTTCGCGCGGCCGATCCGGCACCGCTGGTGAACCCGACCGGCGCCCCCGCCGCTGCGGCCGCACCAGCGGACCTTACGGACTTCGCCAAGAAGGCGTCGCAGTATCCTGCCGGCGACCTGACCATGTGGGGCGGCACGCCGCACCGCAACATGGTCTCGGCCGAGAAGAACCCGCCAACCGAGTGGGACGTCGAATCGAAGAAGAACATCAAGTGGGTCGCCAAGCTCGGCTCCAAGGCCTACGGCAACCCCATCATCACCAACGGCATGGTGATCGTCGGCACGAACAACGAAGCCGCGTACGACAAGAAGTACACCAATGCCGAAGGCAGCGCCATCGACGGCGGTGTGCTGGCGGCGTTCGACGAGAAGACCGGCAAGTTCCTCTGGCAGAAATACTTCGCCAAGCTCCCCTCCGGCCGCGTGAACGACTGGCCCGAAGAAGGCCTCTGTTCAACCATCTACAGCGAGAAGGACCGCATCTGGTTCTGCTCCAACCGCTGTGAAGTCGTCTGCCTCGACATCTCCGCTTCCGAACCCCGCGAGGTCTGGAAGATCGACATGATGAAGGAGCACGGCGTCTTCCCGCACAACATGACCAACGCCGCGATCGCCTCCTACGGCGATCTGATCTACGTCATCACTGCCAACGGCGTGGACGACACCCACAAGAACGTCGTCGCCCCCAAGGCACCGGCGATCATCTGCTTCAACAAGAACACGGGTAAGAAGGTCTGGAGCGACAACTCGCCCGGCGACCAGGTTCTGCACGGCCAGTGGTCCAGCGTGGGCATCACCGAGATCAAGCGCGCCGACGGCACCATTCAGCCGCTGGTCGTCGCCCCGCTCGGCGACGGCTGGATCTACGCTTACGACGCCACCACCGGCAAGATTATCTGGAAGTTCGACAGCAACCCCAAGGACAGCATCTATCCCCAGACGCGCAATGAGCTCATCGCCACCCCGGTGATCTGGCAGAACAAGATGTATATCGCCAACGGCCAGGACCCCGAACACGGCACGGGGTATGCGCACTTCTGGTGCGTGGATATCACCAAGACCGGCGACATCAGCCCCGAGCTGCCCCCCGAAGGCGGCCAGGGCCAGCCCGCGCCGGGTGCCGAACTGGTGCAGCCGGCCGGCTCGGCCCCCAGCCGCAAGGGCAAGCCCAACCCCAACAGCGCCGTGGTCTGGCACTTCTATTCCAACGACGAGAACGGCGACGGCAAGATCCAGGAGCAGGAGCGGTTCCACCGCAGCATCAGCTCGGCCGCGATCCACGACGGCCTGTGCTTCGTCCCCGACTTCTCCGGCTACCTCCACTGTTTCGACGCCAATACCGGCAAGAAGTACTGGACCGCCGACCTTGAAGCCGACATCTGGGGTTCCCCCCTGCTGGTCGACGGCAAGGTGTACGTCGGCGACGGCGACGGCGACATCCACATCTTTAAGGCTTCCAAGGTGAAGGAAGAAGTCGGCGTCCACAACATGGGTGCCCCGGTGTACGGAAGTCCGGTCATCGCCAACGGAACCCTGTACATCCTGAGCATGCACAACCTGGTCGCAATCCAGGAGAAGAAGTAGTGCGCCGAAAGTCGTGAAACCCGAACCAACAACAGGCCGCCACGCTATGCTAAGCGCCAGGTGAACCTGCGGTCCGACCGCCAAGTTGGGTTCGTAACCCTGGGCTTCATGGCCTTCGGGTTGGTAACCCTTGGGTTGATAACCCTTCTGTGTTTCGAGTTCCGTTGTATCATCGGTCTGTTACAGATCACTGAACCGTCCTGTCCAGTTCAACCTCTCAACACCATGCCAACAGCCACCGCACCCGCCCCGACCAAGCCCGCAGAGTCGATCGACGCCCGCGCCAAGCAGGCCCGCGAGGCGCTAGACGCTCATGTCCGCGACATCATCGCGTGGCACTTCAGCCCCGACACCGGCTGCCCCTTCTGGCTCGACAAGCAGAAGGAATGGAAGATCGACGTCCGCAAGGAGGTCGGCAGCTATTCCGATCTGAAGAAGATCCCCCACTTCGAGGACGACTGGCTTCGTGGCGGCCCGGTTCGCCGCTGGTTGCCCCGCGGGCTTGAAGGCCGTGGCATGTACATCTTCGAGACCGGCGGCTCGACCGGCGTTCCCAAGAGCCGGCTGCAGATAGACGACTGGAAGATCGACTACGAAAACTTCAGCAAGACCCTCAACGACAAGACCTTCCCAAAGGGCGCCGACTGGCTCATGCTCGGACCCTCCGGCCCCCGCCGGCTGCGCCTGGCGATCGAACACCTCGCCCAGCACCGCGGCGGCATCTCGTTCGGCATCGATCTCGACCCCCGCTGGGTGATCAAGCTCATCAAGCGCGGCGAAATCAACGAAGCCAACCTCTACAAGAACCACGCGATCGACCAGTCGCTGACGATCCTTCGCGCCAACCCGAACATCAAGTGCATGTTCGCAACGCCGAAGCTGCTCGAAGCGCTGTGCGAAAAGATCGACCTGGTGAAGTACGGGATCACCGGCATCTTCTGTGGCGGCACCGAACTCACCCCGCAGTTCCACCGGTTCTGCCGCGAGGAACTGGTCCCCGGCGTCGATTTCATTCCGACCTACGGCAACACGCTGATGGGCCTGGCGACGCACAAGCCGTTCGACCCGGTCGATAACTACGAAGTCATCTACTACGCCCCGCAGCCCCGCGCGGTGACGGAAGTCGTCAACCCCGACAACGTGGAAGAGAACGTGCCCTACGGCAAGATCGGCCGGGTCATGCTGACCACGCTGACCAAGGAAACATTCATTCCGCGGTTCATGGAGCGTGACCAGGCCATCCGCCGCCCGCCGTGCGAGCCATATCCGTGGGACGGCACGGGTAACGTGCAGCCGTTCCAGCAGCTGGGCGTGAGCGTGGTGGAGGGCGTGTACTAAGCCGGCAAGCCACTATTGTGGTGCGGGCTTTAGCCTGCACCTGTTCTTCAATTTCGCGTGGTAAACTCTATGAATTTCGTAGACCCGCGAAGGACGCCGTTCGTCAAGATGAAGAGCCGTGGAGAATTGCCGCACCTGTACAAGCCGGCGGGAACCTACTTCGTCACTTTTCGCCTTCTGGATGCGGTTGTGCCGCCTCAGCGTACCATGAGCGAGGATGACAGCGATGAACTTAGATTGGCCAAGGCGTACGAGCCGCCCATCACGCTGGGAAGTTGTGTCTTGGCACGACCTGAAATCGCTTCTGTAGTTGCCGACGCTTTAGTCGCTGGCAAGGACTTAAAGTATGAGTTGTATGCCTGGTGCGTGATGCCGAATCATGCCCATGCCGTTTTCGCTCCATTTGATAGCCACCGTTTTGACCAGATCATGCAATCGTGGAAGGGTGGAACGGCGCGAAGGATCAATCAATTAGTCGGGCGTACCGGGCCACTTTGGGAGCGCGAGTCTTTCGATCACCTGATCCGTTCGGTCGCGGCTCTTTCTCGATTCGCTAGTTACGTCGAAGAGAATCCGGTTACGGCCGGTCTATGCTATACAGCGGAAGACTGGCAGTTTGGCAGTCGGTATGCCGCGTCCTGCAAGGCATTAGAGCAGGCGTGAGTTTGCTGTGGCGGCTTGATTGTGGTGCGGGCTTTAGCCTGCACCACAATGAGGCTCGACCCAATACGTTCCTGAGGAATGCTCAGTGTGCAGGCTAAAGCCCGCACCACAAGCTTCGTGCAGGCTGGAAAGCCTGCACCACAAAGACACCATGCTACACATCCCCATCCTTCGTCACGGCAAGCCCTACGAGTCGGTCGACAAGACCACCATCGTTCACCACGCCACCGGCGAGCCGGTCGCGCAGGTGTCGCAGGCCAACTCCGGGTTGATCTCGCGCGACATCCACCGGATGAACTACGACGTCCTCGAGCAGTTCAAAGTCAAAGAACTGATCTCGATGTACAAGAAGGCCGCCGAGATCTTCATCTCCGGCACGGTCCTCATCGGCGATCAGAAGCAGGACTTCGACGGGTACATCAATACCCTCTCCAGCACCACCGGCATGCCGCAGACCTACTGCCGGACGAATGCCAAAAAGATCCACCGCACCATGGACGAGGTGGACCAGATCATCGCCGGCCTCACGCGCGGGTTCGATCTGTCGATCCTCGACCGCGGCTTCGGCGACGACGACGGCCGCATGCTCTCCTGGTACCGCGAGGCCAAGACCTTCGGCGCGATCCTGCCGAGCAACTCGCCCGGCGTGCACTCGCTGTGGATTCCCGCGATCGCACTGAAGACGCCCATCGTACTGAAGCCCGGCCGAGAAGAGCCCTGGTCGCCGCTGCGAATCATCCAATCGTTCATCGCCGCCGGCTTCCCGCCCGAGGCGTTCGGGTTCTACCCGACCGATCACGGCGGCTCGGGCGTCATCCTCAGCACCGTCGACCGCGCCATGCTCTTCGGCGACGCCGGCACCACCAAGATGTGGGCCCACGACCCGCGCATCGAGCTGCACGGCCCCGGCTGGAGCAAGGTCATCCTCGGCCCCGATGCCGCCGAGAACTGGGAACAGTACGTCGACCTGATCGCCGCCAGCATCGCCGCCAACGGCGGTCGCTCGTGCATTAACGCGTCGGCCGTCTACACACCCAAGAACGCCGACAAGATCGCCCACGCCGTCGCGGCCAAGCTCGCCAAGGTCAAGGCGTTGCCCGCCAATGATCCCGCGGCCGAGGTCGCCGCGTTCGCCAACCCCACGATGGCCGAACGCATGAACGGCGCCATCGACGCCGGCCTGCACATCGAAGGCGCCAAGGACGTCACACAGGAGATCCGCGGCACCCCCCGCCTGGTCAAAGACGGCCGCCTCGCCTGGTTGCTGCCCACCATCATCCGCTGCGACAAGGACCACCCGCTGGCGACCAAGGAATACCTTTTCCCGTTCGCTGCCGTCATCGAATGCCCGGCCGAAGAAATTCCCGAAGCGATCGGTCAGACTCTCGTCGGTACGGTCGTCAGTAAGGACAAGAAGTTCATTCGCGCCTGCATGGCCGCCGGCCATATCGACCGGCTCAACATCGGGCCGATCGAAACGTTCAAACTGAGCTGGGATCAGCCCCACGAAGGCAACCTGTTCAACCTGCTCTATCGCCAGCGTGCGTTCCAGCTCAACCTGGCCGAGGCAGAATTGGCCGCAGCGTTCTCATGACGTTCTGTGCCATGGGCGTCTGGCCCCCGTTTGGCGTGACTTGGCGACCGGGCTGAACACCGGCGAGATCCTGTGCCAGCTGAAGGCGACCACCTTCTGACACGATGACCCACACCAACGGCGTCCACACTCCGCACATCCCCGGCTCACGCGTCCAAGTCGTCATCGGCCAGGGCGCGATGAACCGGCTGCCTGAACTGGTCAGGCAGCATGGCGGCACGCGCGTTCTGCTGGTCACCGATCCCGGCATCAAGGCCGCCGGACACGTCGAACGCGCCGTCCGGTCGCTCTACAAGGCCGACATCCCCGTCCGCGTCTTCGACGAAGTCGGCGAAAACCCCACCACTATTCACGTCGGCCTCGGCGTCATCGCGTGCAAGGGCTTCAACCCCGACCTGGTCATCGGCCTGGGCGGCGGCTCGTCGATGGACTGCGGCAAGGGGATCAACTTCATCCTCACCAACGGCGGCCGCATGGCCGATTACTGGGGCCACGACAAAACCACCAAACCCCTGCTCCCGTTTATCGCCGTCCCCACCACCGCCGGCACCGGCTCCGACGCCCAGAGCTACGCCCTGATCACCGACCCCGACACCCATCAGAAGATGGCCTGCGGCGACAAGACGGCACTGCCGCGGATCGCGCTGCTCGATCCCGACCTGACCGCCACCCAGCCCGCGAAGGTCGCCGCCGCCACCGGCATCGACGCGATCGCCCACGCCGTCGAATCCGCCGGCAGCACCAAGCGGAACGACGTCTCGCGAGCCCTCTCGAAACAGGCCTGGACACTGCTGGAATCGGCGTTCGAAACCGCGATGACCCACCCCGCCGATGTCGCCGCCCGGCAACAGATGCTCCTGGGCGCTCACCTGGCCGGCGCGGCGATCGAAAACAGCATGCTCGGCGCGGCCCATTCGCTGGCCAACCCCCTCACCGGCTTGTGTGATGTCGTCCACGGCTGCGCCGTCGGCATGATGCTCCCCCACGTCATCCGCTTCAATTCCGCCAACGGCGATAGCCCCTACGCCGACCTCATCGAAGACCCGCACGCCCTGGCCGCCCGCGTCGAAGCGATGCTCGCCACCGGCGGCCTGCCCCGAACCCTGTCCGAGGTCAACGTCAGCCCCACCAGGCTCGCCGAACTCGCCGCCATGGCCGCCCGCCAGTGGACCGCACAGTTCAACCCTCGAAAAGTAGGCGAACCCGAGATGCTCGAACTCTACCGGATGGCCCAGTAGCCCCGATTGACCGCGACACCAAGGGAATCCGTCCCCGAGTGACCGTGTCTGCGAGGTACCGCGACCTCGACGTACCGCGACCCCGAGGGAACGCATCCTCCGGTTAGCCGCGACCCGAAGGGGAGCGCTCCGCCCGCGCCATCCGGGTTTCGTTCGAGCGAGTAGAGGCACGCCGCGCAGCCGCGATCAACCCAGCAGATCCAGCACGCCACCCACCGCACCGCCGAGTCCATCGGACGACCCGTCGCCGCCATCGGTCGAACCACCCGTTTCGTCGGTCGGCAATTCCGCAGGCGGATCGGTCGGCATCGGGTCCGTCGGGTCCATCGAGTCCGTCGGCCCGGCATCCGTGGGCTCTGTCAGGTCTGTGTAGCCAGGGTCCGCCGGATCGGTCTCCCCAAGCTCGGTCGCTGCAGGGTCGGTCTCCGGCGGCGCAGGATCACCTTCTGGCGGCTGCAACAGCTCATCCGCCGGGACGTCCGTCGTGTCGGGTTCCGGTGGCTGCTGCGGTTCGTCGATCTGTTCCGGGACCAAGTCGGTTTCGCCGACGTCGGGCTCCGTCGCTTCAGGCTCACCAGGCTGGGGTTCGGACGGCTCGGTATCTGAAGGCTCGGAATCCACCGGCGCGGAATCCGTCGCATCAGGCTCGACATCGCCAGGGCCGGCGTCGTCCGGCTCGCCGGGGTCTGACTGTCCCTGTTGTGCTTCTGATTCCGTCGCCTCGGGTTCAGCCGCGTCCGACTCTGCCGCGTCGGGCTGAGCCGGATCGGGCTGAGTCGGATTCGGCTGGGTCGGTTCGAGCTCAATCGCATCGGGTTCAGACGCTGGCTCCGTCGCCGGCAGTACCGATGCCCCGCCGGTGGTCTGCGCTACCGCGTCATGTGTGCTATTGATGCCCTTACGGCTATAGGTCGCCGAGGCCTGGTACACCGGGCCGGCATACTCATCTTTGCGGTCGACCCCGCCCTCCCGGTTGGTTCGCTTGCTACGGGTCTTCTCCGGAGCCTCCGTCGTCGGTTGTGCCTTGACGGCCTTCTTGTGCGGTTTATCGGCATCGACGACCGACCTGGCCGTCGCGACCTTCGCGACCACAGGCTCGCCGCGGCTATGGTCGACGGTGTACTTGACCGCCGGTTTCGGTTTATCCCGGTCTGCCAGGGCGTAGGCATACGCCGTCCCCCGCAGGAAGCTCAGATCGATCACCCACACCTCCGGTTCGCGTTGCGGAGGATGTCCGATTGCTTCGGCGGCAAGTCAAGAAACCTCGGAAGCAACACGCCGCCCGATAACGTCGCCGGGTGCCATGCCCACGCCAGCCGGCTTTCATTCGAGCGAAAGAAGCTGTCCCGCTTGGGCATCGGCGAACATCGCGGGTCGCCGAATCACATGCCCGCGCGGGAAACGTTCACAACGTTCCAGAGCGAGGGCCCGGCGTGGCGAGAGCATCCGGTTGGGCGATGGTTGCACCATGCTCGTCTTTGAGCCGTGGCCCGTGATGGATGTAGAAATGAAGGTGCTTGGTGCTTTGGTAATCGCCGCTGTTCGTCGACAGTCGGCATCCTCCGTGCTCGTCGGTGACCCGGCGGCAAAGCTCGGCTGCAACATCAAGCATCGCGTGGGCGACTGGTAAATCGCATGCCTCAAGAGCCGCGAGTGACGAGATATGGCGCTTGGGGATGATGACGATATGCACGGGCCAGTATGGCTGCGTGTGGTGAAAGGCAAGAACCTGCTCAGTCTCGGCGATGCGCTCGACGTCAATAAGACCTGAAAGAACCTGATCGCAGTAAAAGTCCATCGAAGAGGAAGAATGTGACATCACAGGTCGTAAAGCGAGACGCCTATTCGAGTGTAAGCGACGAGTCGCCTAACACAATGCCGTTGAACGGCGGCGCACGCTCCGAGCTCAACTGCAGAAAACGGGACAGGGACGGGTGCAACTACCAACCAGTGATTCCGAGGAATTGGACCCGTCCCGCTTCCTCTGCCCCCAAGTGCCATGCCCACGCCAGCCGGGTTTCGTTCGAGCGAAAGAAGCTGTCCGCGTGGGCATGGGCGAGCATCGCGGGTCGCCGAATCACATGCCCGCGCGTGAAACGTTCGCGACGGCCGAGAGCGATGGCGCGGCATGGGAATGGCACCCGGAGGCTTTGCGGGCATGCCGCCCGCCAAAGGGCGGCGGATGATCTCTGAAAAGAGTGATGTCCCCTTTTATCCCCCCGGAAAACGGAATGTGCCGCAGGACATGATCAATTTCAGGCGAATCAGCAACCACTCGCCCAAACGTGGCTGTATGTAGGAACTCGAAGGCAACCTGCAAACCACATGGAAACTCGAAAGCCCAAAAGTCGGCATTACCAAGGCCGTCAATCCAGTCGGTAAGCATTGGCGGCCCGAGCTTTTTGGCCGCAGCTTCGGGCAAAAGATCAAAAGCGAAGAGCCACATGGGCACGTCCGGAAAGGGGACCGGAAATACAAGCGGTTTTGCGGTTTCTATTGCCATCAGTACTCGCGACAGCTCCATGGCGGATAGCGGTCCAGTGCGGTGTCGGGTTATCTTCGTGGCCGCGCAGCCACCAACTCGTCCACCAGCTCTTCAAACTCTTCGACAGTTCGGGCTAACCGCGCGGCGAACATGAGATCACTGCCGTCTGCCGTGTGGGTCACACCGGTTCTTCGGAGGGCGATGAGAACCTTGGGCCAAAGCGCCTTCGCCATTTCCGGGTTTTCCTTCGACCACTGTACCCACTCTTCGCCGCGCCAGCCGAGCTCGCGATGGAATTGCGATTCGCCGTCCATCCATTGCTGGTTCCATTGAAACGTGGGCAGCCATCGCGGGTCCGATGAATCCGACTTCGACCAGAACCCTTCCGCGATCAGCCAATCGACGGCAGCGTACCGATGCGTTGAACTCGTGCCGCGGTAGACCGCGATGCGCGTCAGCGGCACGAGCCACTCCGAGTGCGTGCGGCAGTCAAGCGTGTCGGGGGAGAAGTAGCCCTGTCCTCCGCGACCGCAGCCCGCCGACGCTAGGTACAAAAGGGCGACCGCGGAGCCGCAAACCGCGAGGATGGTCCGGAGTCGCCAACCCATGGGGATAACGGACCGAGGTTCAGCGGCCGGGCGGGCGCTCGACCACCTCTCGAATCACGAGGACCGCGACGCCCGCCTGGTCCGCTGCAACGTGTGGTTATCCAGCGGCCGGGCCGCCATATCATGACTGACCGTGCGTATGCTCCCAACTTTTGAGCAGCACTTCTACGGACGATTCCGCCTCCACCACGACGGGAGCGTCGCCGGTGTCAGGGTACACGACGAGCGGCCCGCACGCCTTTGCGAGTTCGCGGACGACGACGAGGATGAGCGACGGCCAGCCTTTACTGAACCCGACGGAGAGCGGTTGATCGTCGCGGCCGTCGTACCCGGACACGCTAAGTTCGGTCCAAGTGTCTGCGTTCCCTAGGCCATCCGGCCCTCGCAGGTTCGCGTGCTGCCACTTGCCGTTGGCCGATGGTCGAAACTCGCCCCGCATCCCGGGCAGCGACTCGCAGGCCGCTCGGATTTCGCGAAAGGTGGGATTGCGGGCGTCGGAACGAGTGTGGGGCACGGTGAGCCCTTGCCCGCGGACGTCTTCCGCGACGGACTCGGTCAGCGGAATGATGAGGTAGATCACGCCCATCGCTGGATAACCGTTTGTTTATCCTAACCGCCCGGACACCCCGCGCGGATGGTGCGCGGACAATAGCCGCTGGCGCTAGCGCCATCAACGAGTTCGCAAGAGGCAGCAATAGCCATCTTGTTCAGACCGCACAAAACTGTAACATTTGCTGCGTGAAGCTCCTCGAACGCCTCGATCGTGCCTGCCGGATGGTTCATCAGTGGGTCAAACGCAACGTCCGGTTGAGTGTTTGAGCCTCGAAGAGGCGGCAGAGCCATAGACCAGGGCGCTGGCTCGGCGAAGCCGGGACGAGCCCTGGGTTTGTGATTTACGCGGATCGAGCCCTGTAGGGGCGAAAGGGCCGTCCCCGCGGCGACGCCGGGTGCTCTGTCGCCCTCTCAGGACTCGGGATCCATCGGTCGATCGACCCATGGTTGCGGTCGGCGTACCGACCTTCATCCTGGGCTATGGCTCTGCCGCCTCTTCGAGGCTTTTGGTCGGGCCACTCGATTCTGGCGACGCTTGCGAACCCGGCGGGTGCGGGATTGGGTGGTCGCAGGTGTCGTGCGGGGGGTCTGGCGGCGGGACGATTTCGGGTGGCTTGGCGCCGACGCATGTTGCCCGTGACGAGAGCGTCGGTCGGCGATCGCCATGGGCAAGCGGGTACGCTTGCCCATGCCACCCTGCCCACGACACCCTACCCGTGCCACACGGGATCGGCCGGGGGCGGGCGGCGTGGTCGGGATTACGTGGTCGCCAGGGGGTCTTGCCAGCGCGTGACGCCGGGCGGATTTTGCTTGTCTTCCGCGGCCATTGACCTAACATATATAGAACAATATCAGACGTCGCCCTGGGACGGGCGGCGTCCTTCCTCCATGCGCCGGTCGGCGGGTGTGATCTGTCGGCTTCAGCGTTTACTCCGTGGAGATGGCCGTCCCAGGACGATCGGTGTCGGTCGGGCCGGGGTGGTGGTTTTGGTGTTTTGAAGTGACGCGGAGACTTGGAAGCGAAAGAGACGACGTGGGCAGCCTGATCGATCACTCGGGTTCGTTCGGCGATGTCGCCTTGGGTTCGTTCGGCAATCTGTGTTTGCCGATTCGGTATTCGACGTTGGGTGTTTGCGCCGAGTCCTCGGTTCGTTCGGCGAGGTTGCGCGAGCGCTCCGCTCCGCGTCGCGGCTAACCATTTTCGTGGTACGGAACGAACCCTGCATGCGCTCCGCGACGACGGATTACACGCTTCGGACGACGGGTTACGGACTTCCGGCGACGGGTTAGCCGCGACGCGAAGCGGAGCGTCCCCGAGGCGTGTGGGTCGCCCTGATCGAGCGTCGTCCGACCGCGCCGGGTTCGTTCGGCGGGGTTACGCCGGGTTCGTTCGGTGGAAGGCGGTGATTGAGGATGAGCGGCCTTCGACGTGTGACGCACCTCGCACGGCTTGGAAAGCACAACTGTCCGGCAATTTACCAATTCCAGCGTGAGCCATGACCTGGCACATCCTCATTTCACCAGAGTCGCTCGGCTTTGCTTGCGATCGCGGCTGATGGCGCGCATGCGGCGGCGTCACCCTCGGATCAGGGTGTGCGGGAACGTCGTGGCTTCAGGCCAGCTTCTTGCGTGCCCGCAGCCGGGCCTGACGCGCTCGTTCCAGCGAACGCTCTCGCTCGCGTTTGGCGATCACCGCCATCGCCTCCTGGATCGACATCTGGCCCCGGGCCACGCGGCCCAGCGCCGCCAGGGCGTAGACGCTGACGCGGTAGCCGCTCTGCACGTACATCATCAGCACGGCGATCACCGCGATGTACAGCTGCGTGGTGATCCCATTGCGGCTGGTGCTCAGCAGGTGGTCCATTCCCGCCCAGGTCTTGAGCCACTTGAAAAACAGCTCGATCTGCCAGCGCAGCCGGTAAACGGCGCCGACGACGTGAGCCCCGACCGTCGCCGCGGGAAGATTGGTCAGCAGCCGCAGTGCCTGGGATTCGCCCGATCGGTCGGTGCTCTCGATGGTGATGCAGCGGAACAGGCCCGCCGGCGCGTCGCGGCCGGGAAGTCTCACCACTTCCTCGGCGATCACGCCCGCCTCGACGTCCGCCGCCGACGGCGGCAGGGTCTGGACCACCGTCATCGCCGGTTGGTTGGATTTGATACGAACGACAAAGTCGCTGCCCTTGTCCAGGACGGCGCCGAGGAAGCCGAACTCGACGAAGTTGCGGTCCACGACGTACAGCACGCCGGGCAGGAGGTCGGCGGCGAAGGCCGCGGCCTCCGAATGCCCGTCGTCGCCGCTGACGGTCAGCACGCGGGGAATCCAGTTGCCGGCGTCGAGCTGGACGTTGGCGCGGACCTGTCCCTGCACGCCGCCGTCGCGGTTCTTTTGGCGCATCGCCCAGGCCACATCGCACAGCGTGGTCATGTAAGTGCCGTCGGCGGCGATGATCTGCCGGGTGATCCCTTCGAGGCCGTCGGCGTCGCCGAGATTCGGGACACGTTGCTGCAGGTCGTCGATCAGCGGCACGAGCAGCTGAGGGTCGAACGCTGCAAGAGCGTCGGCGGTGGTCGAGCGTGCCAGCTTGTCGAGTCGCAGATCGCCCTGGAAGTCGCCGCAGTCTTCGATGCGTCGCAGCGATCGGGCCATGGGATCGAAGAACGACAGGAGCAGGCCTTTGACCAACTGGTCGCGGCCGAGGATGGTGTTGCCGTGAGCCGGCAGCGCCGCCAGACGATGGAGATGTTCGTCGAGGAGATTCCCGGAGCGGCGCACGGCCAGACGTCGGTCCGACGGCGTCGGTTGCTGCTGCGGGGATGAACGACGGACCGCCACGGGCGCGAACTATGCCACGCGGCATCAGAAAGCGCAAGAGCGAAATCTTGCGAATGTCACGGCGTCGAAATGCCGGACAGTTGTGGTTGGAAACCCGTGTCACGGAATGCGGTCACAAGGGCGGTCTCGGGTTCGTTCGGCGATGTCGGCTTGGGTTCGTTCGGCTATCCACGCCCGACGATTTGGTGTTCGATGTTGGGCGTTCGGCGTTCCATGTTCGCATTCAGCCGTGGGTTCGTTCGGCGATCTCGCTTCGGGGCAGGATTTCGCGATTCGGCCCCGGTTGCTCGGGACCGCTTGCCTCGAATAGCACGGCGTGACCTGGACCGCTATACTCGACCTTCCGCCTCGTCGTACGGCGACGGGGCATACCTTTGCTATCTGCAGGAGCAGTTCGATGGCCGGCATGACGATGACCGAGAAGATCCTTGCCAAGCATTCGGGCAGGGACCGTGTGGACCCGGGCGAGAACGTCTGGGTGAATGTCGATGTCCTGATGACCCACGACGTCTGCGGGCCGGGCACCATCGGCATCTTCCACGAGAAGTTCGGCCGCAACGCCAAGGTCTGGGACAAGGACCGCGTGGTCATCATCCCCGACCACTACATCTTTACGGCCGACGAGAAGTGTCATCGCAATGTGCAGACGCTGCGCGACTTCGTCACCGAACAGGGTCTGAAGTATTACTACGACCCCGAGTTCGTGAAGATGACGCCGGACATGCCCAGTCCGTACAAGGACCCGACCAAGACCAACTACAAAGGCGTCTGCCACAAGGCGTTGCCGGAAGAGGGGCACATCCGCCCCGGCGAAATCCTGCTGGGCACCGACAGCCATACGTGTACGGCCGGCGCGTTCGGGCAGATCGCGACTGGCGTCGGGAACTCCGACGCGGCGTTTGTCCTGGGCACCGGCAAGACCTGGCTGAAGGTCCCGCCGACGATGAAGTTCATGTTCCGCGGGCAGATCCCGCCGTACCTGACGGCCAAGGACCTGATCCTGGCGGTGATCGGTGAGATCGGCGTGGACGGGGCGACCTACCGCGCGATGTACTTCGGCGGGGACGGCGTGAACTCGCTCACGCTCGAAGACCGCATGACGCTCACCAACATGGCGATCGAAGCCGGCGGCAAGAGCGGCATCTGCGACGTGGACGAGAAGACACTGGAATACGTCCGCGCTCGCAGCAATCGCCCGAACTGGGAAGTGGTGACGGATGACAAGGACGCCAAGTTCATCACCGAGCACGAGTGGGACCTGAGCACCATGGAGCCCATGGTCGCCAAGCCGCACAGCCCGGACAACAAAGACACGGCGTACAACTGCCGCAGCGTGGTGGTGGATCGCGCCTACATCGGTTCGTGCACCGGCGGCAAGATCACCGACATGATCATGGCGGCGAACATCCTGAAGGGGAACAACGTGAAGGTGAAGACCTTCGTCGTCCCCGGCAGCACGGAAGTTCACGCCGACATGAAGCGGCTGAACCTTCGCGGCGAAGCCAAGAGCCCGAGCGAAAAGAGCATCGAAGAGGTGCTGCTGGACGCCGGTTGCCTGGTCGGGCCGAGCGGTTGCAGCGCGTGCCTGGGCGGCCCGGTCGATACATTCGGCCGGCTTCAGAGCACCGAGACGTGCATCAGCACGACGAACCGCAACTTCCCCGGCCGCATGGGCAGCACCAAGAGCGCGGTGTATCTGGCGAGCCCGCTGACCGTGGCGGCGAGCGCGCTGACGGGCAAGATCACCGACCCGCGGGAATACGTGAGCGAACCGATCGAGACCGGATCGGCGGGCGTGAGGTAGTCTCGCCGACGCAACACATGGCCGCGGGATGTCGTCCCGCGGCCATTTTCATTGGCGGATCGGCGTGGAAGGAGAGGCGGCTGCTGTGCGGGAACCGAGACTCCATTCTCGACATTGGGCATGGCTCTGGCCGATCGGACTGGTCGCTGCCGTCGCGGCGATTGCGCTGGCGATCGCCGAACCCGCCCTGGCCCGCGCCGGCGGCGGGCAGGGATATTCGGGTGGAGGCGGCGGCGGTGGTGGAGGACGCAGCGGTGGCGGTGGCAGCGGCGGCGGTGGCGGGGACGCGGGGGCCCTGATCTGGCTGCTTTTTCAGCTCATCCGACTGGTAATCGAAGTCCCCTATGTCGGCATCCCGCTGGTGCTGCTGATCATCGGGTTTTTTGTCTACTCGACCTACGCCGGTAAGAACTCCTACGACAGTTCCATCATCCGCCGGGGCGTGGCCGCGGAGGATCGCTCCCGCATGCCGCAATACGCGACGGCGATTCGCACCAACGATCCGGCGTTCGACACCGATCGCTTTCTGCACCGTGTCCGCGGCGCGTTCGTGCGCATCCAGCACGCATGGAGCAACCAGAACCTGTCGGACGTTCGCGCGTTCATCTCCGACGCGGTCTACGAGCGGTTCTCGCTCCAGTTCGACGAGCAGCGAGCGCTCGGCTATCGCAACGAGATGAAGGACGTCGTCGTCCGCAGGAGCCATATCGCCAATGCCCAGTCCGGCGAGGTCTTCGACGAGGTGTCGGTTCGCATCGAGGCATCGGCATCGGACCAGAATGTGGACCTGCAGACCGGCCGGCCGATCTCGGGAACCAGGGCCGCCGGGGAGTTTGTCGAGGTCTGGTCGTTTCTCCGCCGGCGCGGCGCCAAGACGAAGCTGGCCAAGCCGGGGCTGATGGAGGGCAACTGCCCCAACTGCGGCGGGCCGATCGAGATGAACCAGGCCGCCAACTGCACCTACTGCGGTGCCCTGCTGCGGTCGGGCCAGTACGACTGGGTGCTGGCGGAGATCACGCAGCAGTACGAGTGGGAACCGCGGAAGGGCCACAGCATCCCCGGTGTTTCGGCGATCCGCGAGCGCGACAAGGACTTCAACCCGCAGGAACTGGAGGATCGCGCCTCGGTCATCTACTGGCGATGGGCGGCGGCGGATCGGTTGGCGTCGGCCACGCCGCTGGCGAAGGTGGCGTTGCCGGCGTTCGTGGCGAAATACGAGTCGCAGCTTCGATCGCCGGCGGCCGATTCGGCGCCGCTGGCACCGTCTCCCACGCACTACTTCGGCGAGTGTGCCGTCGGCGCGGTCGATCTGCTGGGCGTGCTGCCGGCGTCGGGCGCGGCCGATGCGCAGGACACCGGGCAGGACGCCAGCCCGCACGCCAATCAGCCGCCGCTCGATCTGGCGCTGGTCAATGTCCGCTGGCAGGGACACACGTTTAAACGCCTGCCGCCGGGACAGAAGCCGCGGCGTGGCGACAAGTCGGCGGTGACCAATACGCTGTTCGTGCTCGGCCGCTCACCGGCGGCGCGGACCAACCCGGATCAGTCCATCGCGTCGGCACATTGCCCGTCGTGCGGCGCGCCGGAGGTCGGCGGATCGGCGGCCAACTGCGGGCACTGTGGAACGCCGCTGAACCTCGGCACACAGCAGTGGGCGCTGGCCGAGATGGTGCCGCTGCATTCGGAACACGGCCAGGACTTGCTCCGCCGGCTGCCGGGAAGCCAGCAGGACCGTAGCGAGACGCCGACCGGGGAATCGTGGCTGGGTGAGTTCGACAATCTGACCGGGTCGTCGGCGGCGTCGACGCTCCGCTGGATGGCCTACATGACCGCCGCCGATGGCAACGTTTCCGGCGAAGAGCGGGACATCCTTCGTGCCGCCGCCCGGCGTTACGGCGTGCCGAAGATTCGGCTGGAGGAGTATATCTCCGCGGCCGAGGCAGGCTCGCTCGACCTCACGCCGCCCGCTAATGAAGGCGAAGCCCGCCGGCATCTGGCCGACATGGCCCGCACGGCGCTCGCCGACGGAAAGATCACGCCGGGCGAGGCGAAGATTCTGCATCGCGCCGGTAAGAAGTTGGGGCTGGGTGAAGCCGACATCAAGCTGCTATTGGCGCGGACGCGCGGCGAGATGCTGAAGGAATCGCGTAAGGTATTGCGGCAGGCGAAGAGCCAGTGGATTTAGGTCATCGCGGGCCGGCAGTGCCGAACAGGCGATCCCAGATGTTGCTGTAGAAGCCGTAGTTCACCCTGCCGTTGAGGTGATGGTCGGCGTGGAACGTGCTCGAACCGAGGAACCGTACGACCGGCAGTTTAGACCATGATGCCGGGAAGGGTTCGACGCCCAGGTGTCCGAGTGTGCCGAAGATCAGGTTCAGGGTCAGGAAGACGATGATGCCGATCCAGGTCGCCGGGTAGAGCATCAGGACGCCGATCCAGAGCGCGCCGAAGCCGAGCACTTCGACCGGGTTGAGCACGAAGAGGTCGAGCGGGCGCGGGTTGTCGTACTTGTGATGCGCGCTGTGCAGCGGCCCGTATAGCAGCGGGTGATGGGCGATGCGGTGAAAAACGTACATCGCCAGGTCCATCGCGATCAGCAGAACGATGACATCGAGGACCACCCGCCATCCCGTCTCTGCCGAAACGCGGATCCATCCCGCTCGCCACAGCAGCCAGCCGGTGACTCCGACGACGATGTTCAGCACGAGGCAGGCGATGGCCAGGACGACCTCGATTGCTTCGAGCGGTTTGGGTGGCGGTGTAACGGGGCGGGACCGATAGAGCCGAATCAGAAGTTCGCCGACGATCAGCGCCGCGGCAAACTGGATGACATTGATCACCGAGATCCAGAATGTCGCAGCCTGCCAGGACATGGAGGCATACTCTTCGAGTCGGATCGGCATTGCTTTCCCTCGAACGTCGGTCGGCCACGCGGCACCGTGGCGACGCGTAAGACCAGTATACTGTCACCCATGACCATCACCGACAACGAACACGCCGACCTTACCACGCCCTACGGCTCCATGCGGACGTACATCCTGCGGCCGGCGGATCAGACGCGGCGGTATCCGGGCGTTGTGCTGTTCTCGGAGATTTTCCAGGTGACCGGTCCGATTCACCGGACGGCTGCGTTGCTCGCCGGGCACGGGTTTGTCGTCGCCGTGCCCGAGGTATTCCACGAGCTTGAGTCGCAGCCGGGCGTGGTGATTCCGTATGACACCGCCGGCGCCGATCGCGGCAACAGGCACAAGGTCGCCAAGGAGCTGGCCAGCTACGACGCCGACGCGCGGGCCGCACTTGACTACCTCAAGACGCACCCGGCGTGCACCGGACGACTGGGGACCGTCGGCATCTGCATCGGCGGGCACCTGGCGTTCCGCGCGGCGATGAACGCCGACGTCGAGGCGGCCGTCTGCTTCTACGCGACCGACATCCACAAGCGGTCGCTCGCCAAAGGGATGAACGACAACTCGCTCGACCGGGTGAAGGAGATCAAGGGAGAGATCATGATGATCTGGGGCCGGCAGGATCCACACGTCCCCCGCGAAGGTCGACGGTTAGTGTACGACGCGATGGCCGACGCGAACCTGAACTTCACCTGGCACGAGTTCAATGGCCAGCACGCGTTCCTGCGCGACGAGGGGCACCGGTACGACCCCGAACTAGCTCACCTGTGTTATGGGATGACGGTGAGCCTGTTCCGGCGACGATTGGGTCCGGAAATGGCAGCGGTGGACAAAGGATCGGCGACGGCGGGCGCATCGATCAGCACGCACTGACATCGGCAGAAACGCCGGATCGAACGCTTCAAGGCATTGGCCTCGTCCTGCACGGTCAGCGCTCCCTGAAACTGATCCCCGCATGCACTCCATCACGCTTCCCATCGCACACGAGAAGTGGTTCTACGACGCCACTACGCTACCGGCTTCGGGCCATCACCTGGTTGAAACTGGAGTGATCGTGGCGATCGGTGTGGCGGTCGCCGTCACCGTCGTCGCCGGCCTGCTCTGGCGGCGGCGCGGGAAGCGCGACCTGATTCCCGGGCCGGCGTACTTCGGTGCCACCCCCGCAGGCCGCGCGCGGTTTTATGCCCTCGCGCCCCTGATCCTGGCGGTTCACCTGTGCGTGCCGATGTTCAAGAACGGCATCGATGGCCGCCTTCTGGCACCCAACAACGTCCTGTTCGCCCCCTGGACTTTCGTTATCGGTCTAAGCCAGATGCTGGTGGCGATCGCATTCGTCTACGGCGCTTTCACCCGGCTGGCCGCCGGACTGCTGGTGGCGATATGGGTTTTGGGCCTGGGGTTGTGCGGGCCGGAATCGATGGCTGACAACGTTGTGTTCATTGGCATCGCGGCATTCTTCTGGGCCGCCGGGCGCGGACCCTGGAGTGCCGATGCCATGCTGCTGCCGAACCTCGCTCCCTCCGGACGACACGCCCGCTTCGCGATGCCTGCGTTGCGCATCGGCCTGGCGCTCTCGCTGATCACGCTCGCGTTCACCGAAAAGCTCGCGAACCTGGCCCTGGCCGATGCGTTCCTGCAACGAAACGCCGTGAACTTCACCGGGTTTCTCCACATCCCGATGTCGAACCACGATTTCGCGATCTGCGCCGGCGGCGTCGAACTGACGGTGGGACTGCTCCTGCTGTTCGGCTACTTCCCCCGGGTTGTCATCCTGCTGGCATGGCTGCCGTTCAATGCGAGCCTGCTGGTATTCCGCGGCGAAGAGCTCATCGGCCATCTGCCGCTGTATGCCGCCCTCGGCCTTCTCCTGGTCTGGACGCCCGCCGATGAGGACCAGACCCTGTTTCGCAACGCCGTATCGCCGGCGACGCGGGCGGGCGCGACGTTCGGACCATGAATTGGCACATTCCAAACGAATTGCGGCGCAGGTATCGTCTGGAAAGGGTGGAACCGCGCCTCTCCACCCTGAGCACACCCCATGAAGCATCTTCGCGAAGAACTCTGGTTCGACACGCCCGATCGACGGGGCTACTTCAACATCACCGGCAAGGTCGCCGCTGTGATCAGGAAGTCCGGCATCGAAAACGGCCTCTGCCTGGTCAACGCGATGCACATCACGTCGAGCGTTTACATCAACGACGACGAGCCCGGATTGATTCACGACTACGACGCCTGGCTGGAGAAGCTCGCCCCGTTTGACGCCTCGCCAGAGCGATACCACCACAACCGCACCGGCGAGGACAACGCCGACGCCCACATGAAGCGGCAGATCATGGGCCGCGAAGTGGTGGTCGCGATCACCGACGGGAAGCTGGACTTCGGGCCGTGGGAGCAGATTTTTTACGCCGAGTTCGACGGCCGGCGGAAGAAACGGGTGCTGGTGAAGATCATCGGCGAGTGAGGTTGAAGCTCGATCCCAAGGCGCGACCGCCAGGCGACATGCGATGTTCGACCCCAACCCCGATCCTTTCGCCGACCCTGCGCTGGCCGACCTGGTCGCGAAGAAGCTTCTTGCCGGCGCCGATCATGCGTGGGAACTGCAGCAGCCGCCGGACTTCGACCCGATCGAATCCGCCGAGCGATTCATGAACCTTGCACAATCGGTCCAGACGATCGTCGGCGAAGATTGCCCACTCGAGCTGTGGCCGGCAATTCGTGAGGCGACATTTCACGGGGAGTTGGTGTTGCCGACCGCGGTGCTAGTCGAGCCGACATCGGCGGTGATCCGGGCCAGCAACTTCGCCAACCTGATCGCGATTCTGGACGACGACCGGACGGTGAAACCGCAAGTCCTCGCCCAGCTTCGCCGCCGCTTCGAAAGAGCCGGCTACCGCTTCATCCCCGCCCTGCCGCTGCGCCGTGCGTACAACGGCCACCACCGCGGAACCCAGCAATTCCGCCGATGGGCCGATCGGCTGTTCGGTTACCTTTAAGCGACTGTGAATGAATCGGCAGCTTCGTGGTGCATCGGTCCCGGTGTCATGAGCGGCAGGACGTGGCCGCGAGGTCCTTCATGATGCCGTCGATCACCGCGCGGTCGGCGAACTCTGGTGCCCGGTCATGAGCTTCTCCGTAAGTGATCGAGCGAACTGCTCGTGCCGCGCGATGAGCAGGCTGCGGCAGTCGGCCTGACCCTTCAGTAGCTCGCGAACTGCCACCAGCTTCACTTCAGAATCTTTCGGAGACGCAATTTCGTCCGTACCATCCGGTCTTGTCGGTTGATCTACGAGAGCACTGCCGTCGTCGCTCGACAAGCGTAAGCCAGAGGTTTGCAAGGTGTCCGCCGATGCCCCGACTTCGCCGCGTAGCTCGGCAGCGGATCAACAGCGCTCGAGAAGGCGAACGAGCTTTCCGTGTTTCTTCGCCGGGCGTGCGAGGCAGGACGCAACCAGCGGGCGATCATACGCACACACGTCACAACCCATGAAACACATCGTCACCCTTATGATCGCGCCGCTGCTTGTGTTGCTGGCAGTGCTGGATGCCGCCGTTGCCAATGAGCATCTCTCACCGCATCAGCGCGTGATATTAGAATCAAAATCGCCACCGCCAGCAGATGCGTCGTTCAGCTTCGATGCGCCAGCCGGACCGCAGTTCACCGATGCCGAAAAGGAAGCACAACGTGAGCGGGGCAAGGGCGTGATGCCGATGGTGATGAAGGCCTTCGAGAGCGGTGCGGCGGAGGTGCGGATTCCGCCGGGCGATTACCGCTTCAGTCAGGAACGCAAGGTGGGAGCGAAAACAGTCTATCCTCTCCATTTTGAAGGCATGCAGCGCGACTCGGAGCATCCGCTCGTGATCGATGCCACGGGAGCAACCTTCTGGTTCGACCTTGATGACGTGCAGATGCCCCCGGGCCACCGCTGTGTCGGCTTCTTTAGTTGCCGGAACATCGTCCTGCGTGGCGCGATTATTGATCGTGGCACGCGGGGCTGCATTGAAGGCCGGATCACGCGCATCGACCGCAAGGGCAACCGCTTTGAGATTCAACCCTCGCCGGGCATCGTGGTGCCGACGAGCTACAAGGGCGGCGATGAGCAGCGGCTTTTTCCCTTCAAGCGCGATGGTCGCTTCTGCGTGCCGCTCTATGATTTGCAGGCCGGCGTGCGCAAGCTCCGCTACAAGGACATCACGCCTTCCGCCAACGGGCTCTACTGGATCAACATGGAGGCGCCTGACCTCATGGAGCGCATCCACGATGCGAACTGGGAGCGGGCGTATGGCGAACTCGGTATGGTACGGGTGGGTGATGGCTTGTCCTGCCTCTACACCTCGGCGGGAGCCATCGTGCTGGAGGACTCGGCAAACCTCACGCTGCACGGCGTGAGCGTCTACGTGGCAAAAGGCGGTCCGAGCGAGAGCGGCGGCCATGGCGCGCATCTTTGGAAGGACTGCTACTTCGGCCCGCGACCCGGCACCAGCCAATGGAAAGGCGCGGACGGCTTTCTGTGCCGCTCTACGCGCCATGGCACCACGATGGACAACGTGTCTATCCGACACACCGCGGACGACCTGCAGAATTTCCACGGCATCTGGGGCAAGGTCAAAGCGGTCTCCGGCAATCAGGTCACGCTGGAAACAAATGCCGCCCTGCGACCCACGCTTACCAATGCCCGCGCGGGCGATCGACTGCGCTTCATCCATCGCAAGACGGGTGCCGTTCTCGGCGAAGCAAAACTTACCGCTCACCAGGATTTCCAACTCACCCTCGATCGCGACGCCGCCCCCTTCGCCGCAGCGCAGGCCGAGTGGCTCGATCACGAGTGCGCTGGATGGGTGGTGCAGAACTGTCGCTGGGAGGACAACTTTCAGCGCCTGCTTATCATGTCCGGCCCCGGCACCGTGCGCGGCTGCACCTTCATCCGCATGGGGAGCAACATCAGCCTCAACACCGGGATGGGCCTCGTCGGCGGCATCCCGAACGACATCACGATCGCGGACAACACCTTCGTCGATGTGAGCCCGCGCCCGCACCATCCCGCCATCGACGTCCGCGCCCACAATGCCCAGGGTCAGGATGGCATCCCACCCATCGAGCGTCTCATCATCACCGGCAACACCTTCACCCGCAGCGGCGGCCCCGCGATGAACCTCATCGGCATCAAAGACTCTCGCATCGAGTACAATCGCATCAACTCGCCCATCCGCGCCACCGCCATTGCACGCCCAACGGATGAAATCGCAGGGCAGGCCATCATGCTAAGTCACAGCACCGCCGTTGAAGTCAGCGACAACACGCTCATGGATGTCGAGAAGCACGCGCAGTCGGATGCCGTCAGCAGTAGCCCCCTGCTCGGTCTAAAAGCAACGAAGGACATTACGCTCGACCAGAAACGGCTCTCGAATACCCTCAAGCCGAACGCCAAGTGACTATGTGCCAGTTCCGAGCCGTCACGTCCGCCCCTTCGTACCGCGCGCCGTGCCGCGATCTCGCCCGCGCGTCGGCTTAGCTACCGATGTTGAATTCGACTGGCCTTGCCGCGTACCCAATGCAAGAGCGCCGTTCAGCGCCGGAGAGAGTAAGAAGGACAAACCCAAGGGCAACGGGGTTGACTTCCAGACGAGGTTAGAACGGGGCGATAGGGTTTCCGGGCGTAAGTGTCGGCGTGTGCGTTGGATCCGCGCATGAAAAAACCCGCCTTGCGGCGGGTCTTATGCCCAGGACAGGACTTGAACCTGCACGAGTTGCCTCGCTACCACCTCAAAGTAGTGCGTCTGCCAATTCCGCCACCTGGGCGATGGAGGGGAGATTATAGTGCCTGTTGGCGTGTTGTCGAGGGGGTGGCGAGCACCGATCTCCGATTGCGCCTTCGAGTAGGGTCATGACTTGTGGGGCGACGTTTCGTGTTCCCCGCGCATTGCCCAGCCGACGAGGTTCAACTTCCCGAAGGTTTTCCTACAATGCCGCCCGGGAGAGCCGGCCGTGATCTGTCGGCGACCCAACTGGTTTTGCTACCCGAGGGAGACTGCACCTTGACCGACGATGCGTTCACCGAGCGAGGCACCGGCGTCACACTGAAGGAACTGGCGGCCGCGATCGGTGCGGAACTGCCGGCCGACGTACCGGGGACCGACGTCCTGATCCGAAGCTGCCGTACGCTCGATTCGGCCGGTACCGGCGACGTCACCTTTCTCTCCAATCCCAAGTACGCCGACCAGCTGGACACCACCAAGGCGACCGCCGCGATCGTGGCTGCGTCGGTCACCTGCCCGGCCAACCCCGGCCTGATGCTTCTCAAGACCAAGGACCCCTACTACGCCTGGTCGCTGGCGCTGGTCAGGCTGCACGGCCACCGCAAGCACCCGCACGCCGGCGTGCACCCCTCGGCCCATGTTGATCCGACCGCCAGCGTCGGTGCCGGCACGGTGATCTACCCCGGCGTGTTCGTCGGCCCGCGGACGAAGATCGGCCGCGACTGCATCCTATACCCCAATGTCGTGGTCTATGACGATTGCATGATCGGCGACCGGGTGATCATTCACGCCGGCAGCAGTATCGGCCCCGACGGGTTCGGCTTCGCCACGCACAAGGACGCCGACGGCGTATGGCGGCACCACAAAATCCCGCAGGTGGGCAATGTCGTCATCGAAGACGATGTCGAGATCGGCTCGAACACGTCCATCAGCCGCGGCGCAGTCGGCAATACGGTCGTCGGTCAGGGGACGAAGATCGACAACAATGTCGCGATCGGCCACGGCGTGAAGATCGGCCCCCACGGGCTGCTCGTCGCCCATGTCGGCGTTGCCGGGAGCACGGTCATCGGCCATCACGCCACCATCGCCGGGCAGGTCGGCATTACCGGGCACATCAAGATCGGCGACGGCGTCACGATCGCCGCGCAGTCAGGTGTGATGGCGGATGTCCCCGACCAGACCACGGTCATCGGCAGCCCCGCCATGCCGGCGAGCCATGCCCGCCGCGTTTACTTCCTGTTCACGCAGTTGCCCACGATCCAAGACCGCATCAAGAAGCTCGAACAGGCCGTCGAGGAGCTTTCCGACGCCGGCGACGAAGTCTGATCCGCGGTGAACAATGTCGGCAGTCGCGTCTATCTTCATCGCGCCCACCGCCAAGGCGGCGATGGTTCCGGTGAGCTCCGTCGAGGCGATCGCCGGCGAGGGCCTGGCAGGGGATCGATATCAACTTGGCATCGGCGCATTCAGCCGTTGGCCCGGCGAAGGTCGCCAGATCACGCTGATCGCTTCAGAAGCAATCGGCGACATTCTCGCTGAAACCGGGATCGATCTCAGCGACGGCCGACATCGGCGGAATGTCGTCACGGTCGGCGTCGCGCTCGAGGAACTGCTCGAACGGCGCTTTCACCTGGGCACCCTGCTGCTCCGCGGCCAGCGGCTATGCGCACCTTGTCGATACCTCGACGGGCTCGTCGGCGAACCGGTCTTCGCCGCCATGAAGGGCCGGGGTGGCCTGCGGGCCGAAATCATTGTCGGCGGCACCATTCACATCGGCGACGTGATCTCCGCAGCCTGACATGCGCGCAGGTCTTCATCAGCGGTTCACGACCGGCGATCGCCAGGCCGGGTACGCTCGGATCATCGACAAGCATCAGTGTTGGCGGCCGGCGCCTACTTGCTTGGCGTCTGACCGGCCGCCTTTTTTGCGGCCTTCTTCTTCGCGCCGCCCTTCTTTGCGCCGCCTTCGCCATCGGTCTTGCCCGCGGCGGGGTTGAGTTCGGCGAGGACCGCAGTAAGTCGGGCCCGGGCCGCCTTGCTGGCATCGGTGTCGGCCGAGGCGGCGACAGGCTTCTCGACGAACGGTGCATCGCTCATATCGAACAGTTCGCCGGCCTGATCCAGCTTCCATCCCTGCTCGCGGACAAACCACTTGGCGCCGAGCTGTACGAACGCCCACTCCCGCGGGGTGCCGGCCTCGCCCCGCAGCTGGGGTGCGATGCTCCGGCTGTCGAACTTAAAGTTTGCCGGGGGCTGCGCGCCCGCCAGTTCCAGGAACGTCGCGTGCATATCCGTGAAGTTCACGATGTCCTTGTTCACTTTGCCCGCGGGTGTGACGCCGGGCCAGCTCGCAATCAGCGGCACGCGCGAGCCGCCTTCGAGCATGGACGCCTTCTTTCCGTTAATCATCCGGCCACCGATGGTGGCGGGGAACGTCAGCGCGGTTCCGTTATCGCCGGAGAACATCAGCAGTGTCTTTTCCCGGAGCCCGAGTTTTTCCAGCTGGGCGACGATCTGGCCGACCTGCTTGTCCATGTAGGCGATGTTGTCGTCGTAACGCTCCGCGCCATCCTTGGCTCCCTTGGCCGAGTCGGCGGTGTGCAGAATGGGCCCGTGGACCAGGTGCATCGAGTAGTAGAAGTAGAACGGCTGATCCTTGTGCCGCCTGAGAAAATCTACGGTGAAGTTCTGGATGTAGTCCGGGGCATACGTTCCATCGGGGACGGTCACTTCCTTGCCGTTGGTCGTGTGCTTGTTCTGCCAGAACCAGCCGCCGGCGGTCGGATCGGTCGTGTACTCGTCGAAGCCCCAATCGGCAGGCGTCTCGCCGACCTGTCGCCACTTGCCTGCCATGCCGGTGGCGTAGCCTCCCTGCTTCAGCAGCCTGGCGATCGGTTGTTCGTCAGCGGACTTGGCTCCCGGACCGCCCGCCCGCCAGGAACCGTTGGTGAGCCCACCCGTCCGAAACGCGTACCGCCCCGACATCAGGGCGCACCGAGACGGGCCGCAGAGCGGGGCCGCGTAGCAGGTCTCGAAGCGCATGCCGGTGGACGCGAGTTTGTCGATCTGTGGCGTCTTTCGCTTGTCCGCTCCGTAGCAACTGACGCCGTCAAGGCCCAGGTCATCGGCAAGGATGAAGACAATGTTCGGCCTGGCGGCCTTGCCGCTCTCCGCCGCCGAGGCCGCCAACGGGGGCAACATGAATAACGAGATCAGGAGGATGACGGTGTTTTTCATAGTCGGCTCTCACTCTGGCATCTGAGTTTCGGGGCGTCTGAAATCTGAAGCGCTCGGACTTGGAGACGTATGGCGGGAATGATGATCCGGCGCGCCAACGCCGAATGTTCAACCGCCCAGTCCGTTCGTGGAAACGGTCGAGCAGGGGAATAATTCTCGTGAGCCTGAGCGGATTAGGGCGCGAGCCGGTCTGCGGCCCCCGGCAAGTCCGGGTTTGCGATGGGAAAAGGTCGCGTGGATGGCAGGGCCGGCGAATCGGCCTGCTGCGTGTCGCCCTGCCAGAGCTGGCGGACCGCCAGGTACGCGGTGTAGCCGTTGTAGCCCTGTCGCGGCTGGGGATAGGTCGCACCGATAATGCCGACGGCCAGGCTGAAAGCCAGTAGTACGCCGACGACCACCCACGATCCGGTTCGGTGTGCCTTACGGAGCCACGCGCCGCTCCAGAACAAAACCATCGGCGCAAAGACGACAAACCACTTGGCGGCGAACATCCAATCGGCCCAGGCCCTGCCGGGACGGCGGTGAATGGTGTACGCGACCATGAGGTAAACCGCCGCGGCAAGCGTCCCCGCGGCAAGCACCTTCGCCGCCTGCGGCCAGTGGCGATGCATGATCATGGTCACGCCAAGCACACCGATGGCAAGTACCGGAAAATGGCTGAGCAGACCGTGCCCCCCGAAGAACAGATACCCCGCTGTGCCCAGGGCACGCCCGATGGGCTTCCAGAAGGCACCAGGTTCGTCGGGGTCGTCGAGCACGTCCGTGTCGTCGGCATCGTCGTACGTCCGCGGCGGCGCAGTGAAGTTCATTCCGTGATACAGCTCGCCGCTACCGCGCCAGACGAACGTGGTATGCAGTGCCAGCGGACCCACAGCACCCGCGACGAACAACAGCAGTCCTCCGATACGCTGCAACCAGGACCAGCGATACACGAGCACCACGCCGGCGAGCGTCGGCGCAAACGCGATCGACGAAGGATCGATCACGGCCGCCAGCGCCGCGCAGAATCCGGCACAGCAAAGCCAGATCGGGGTAATCGGCTTCCGCTGGGCAATCGAAAGGTGAATGAGGCACGTCGCCGATGCCAGGATGAGTGTTGCCGCAGGGACATGCACATTCAAAACGGTCGCGTAGGTGAAGAGCCCTGACGCGATCACGCACACGGCGGCAAGCAAGGCACGCTTGGGCCGTGGCAATTCGAAGAGCCGGCCCATCCGGTAGATCAGGCCGGCCGCACAGGCCGCCGGAAGTGTTACACCGAGAAGCGTCAGCAGGTAGGCGACGGTCGGCCCATCCCTGGCGAACGTCAGGCCGTAGTACCGCATGACGCGGTAACTGATCGCCAGGAGCACGCCCATCGTCGGAGGCTGGGCCGCGTACGACCGGGCGACACCCCCGGCATCGACCACCACAACCCTCGTACGGGTGTTCTTGAAATCGGTCGCGTCGATGGAAAGCGTCTCGTGTTCGACCCAGGCCTGGGTCGTTGCGAGCAATGCCATTTCGTCGTCGGAGATCTGCCGGGGGTCGGGGTGGCGAACGGGACGCAGGAGAGGCAACGCCAGGATCAGCACCAGCACCGGCGCGCTGAGCGCCCACGGCCGGACCATGCCCTTCGGGCGGTGCCGCGGGAAAAGGAGCACGCGGAGCAGCTCGAGGAGCCAACGCATATGAAAGTGCGACGCGTAATCACCCGAATCAGCGTCCGGCCGCGTCGGCCGCTCCGTACGCCGGCTGGTGAGCCTGCACGGGACCTAGAGCGTTTCTTCGTAAACCCGAAGAAACTGAACCCAGTTCTTCAACAGTCGTTCGCCGAGCCGGGCGTAGCGAACGTAATACTTCTTGGTTTCATCACGGATCTGTGCCGCGCCGTAGTCGCCCATGTGCTTGTCCACGTCGGCTCGGTTGGTCGAAAGAACCTGGTCGATGTCCTTCTCGGTGAACTCGAAGTGATACTGGAACCCGAAAAGCCGGTTCTTGAACCGGAACGCCTGGTTGCGGCACTTGGCGGTGCTGCTGAGCAGCGCGTTGCCGGTGGGCGGCGGCGGCCCGCCGGGCTTTGCCTCGGCCGGCGGCGGGAGCTTGGGCAGGTCGAACGTGTCGTAGTGCCAGTGGAACATCGGTGCGCCGTCCGTCATTCCGAAGACGATCGGCTCGGTCCCGCCGGGGAACGGAAAACTCACCGGAGCCCAGCCGAACTCGGGCAATGGCTCCGTCGGTTCGACCGGCTTGGGCGGCTGACCGGGGCCGCCGGGGGCCATCTTCACGTTCGGGTAAACCTTCGCGCCGGCGGCGTGCGCCAGGAGCTGGGCACCCAAGCAGATGCCGAGCACCGCACGGTCGGCGGCGACCAGGCGTTTCAGCAGGTCGACTTCCTTCGCCAGGAAGGGGAACTTCTCTGATCCGACGTCGGCAACGCCCATCGACCCGCCGAGCACCACCAGGGCGCGGATCTCGTCGAGATCGCTGGGGACTTCGTCCCCCTTGTAGAGGTGGCGAACCTCGGTCTGGATTCCGAAATCGCGAAGCACCGCGGGAATACGGCCGGGGCCTTCGTGGGCGACGTGCTGGAGGACGACGACTTTGCTCATAGGTTGGCAGGATGATCGGTACGAGGGGCAAGGCAGTCAAGCCACCGGGCTTGCCAACCTCCGTCACGATCAGCCCCGCATGCCAAGTTTCGCGATGACCGCCGCCCCTTCGCTCCAGGGGACTTCGTGAGGCATTCGCTTCGTTGCGGCGGCAACAGACGCAACGGCACCCGCCGCTTCGCCCATCGCGACAGCGTTGCCGGTCACGCGATAGCTGGCATGCGCAATGAAATCTCCGCTGATGCACCGCCCCGCCAGCAGCAGCCCATCGACGTCCCGCGCGATCAGCGCCCGCAGCGGAATGTCATACGGCTTGGTCTTGATACCGAAGTTGCTGTACGGAGCCGACTTGTTGTGCTCGGTCGAAAGGGCATGGACATCGACCGAGAACGTGGCCCGCGTCACGGCATCGTCATGGCGGGCCCCGCCGGCGACGTCGTCCTTGCTCACGACATACCGCCCGCGGATGCGCCGGCCGTCGCGAATGCCGATCTGCTCGGCCGTCGCCGCCAGTTGGACCCCGTCCCACGGCCCGCCGAGCTTGCGAAGTCCTTTGACGATTTTGTTGAGTTCCGAGCGGGCGCGGACCGTGGCATCGGTAACGGCGGCGGCATCGTACGCGAGCACGCCATACTCGTGATTCATCATCACCAGGAGCAGGTTGTCGCGCACCTGGAAAAGCGTCGGCTTGCCGTAGGAGGGATCGAAGCCGGCTTTGCGGATCTCGGCCAGCAGGGCGAGCTTGGCGTCGTTGGTCGATCGCCCGTCGCCCGGGCCGGTGCTGTGCAGGAAACTGTTTAGTGCAGCGGCGTCGCGGACGACGAGCAGCGCATCCATCGACATCGGCTGGCACGGGCAGGCCTTGGACTCGCCGACTTCAAAGTCGCACCCGGCGAGCGCGCCCAGGTCGCCGTCGCCGGTGGTATCGATGAATACTGGCGCGCGCCACGCCTGTCGGCCGGACTTGGATTCGGTGACGATGGTGGTCAACCGCCGACCGTCGCGATAGGCGGCAGTCACGCGGGTGTGAAGCTGGAACTTAACCCTGGCTTCGACGCAGAGATCTTCCAGCAGCAGCTTCATCTCCTCAGGCTCGTAGCCCATGCTGCTGGCGCCGGTGCCACGACGAGCGCCCCGGTCGTCGAGATGGCGAACGAGTTCCTTCGCGAAGCCGGGCTTGTTGAAGTCGAGCAGGTAGCCGAGCAACCCGGCCGTCCAAACCCCACCCAGGCAGCCGTGAACTTCGAACAGGCGGACGCGAGCCCCCGCGCGGGCCGCGGTGATCGCGGCGGTCACGCCGGCCGGTCCGGCACCGCAGACGATGACATCGGCATCTTCAACAATCGGGAGATCCCGCGCCGGCTCGGCAAACCTGCCGGGCAGCGGTGCATCGGCGGCGCTTGCGAACCCGGGCGCGGCAACAGCACCGGCGACCGCAGCTTGCAGCAATCCGCGACGCGACCAGATGGAGCGATTCTCAGTCATGGTGTCGGTCTCCGGTTCGGGCTTCTCGAAATGGCATGTGGGCATGCCCGCGTCTGCGCCAGAAGAATCGATGTCGCTGTCAACCTACCGAGACGTCAGCCCGGTGTCGACCTATACTTGCCGACCTATTACGAATCTCCGTGAGCGGCGCACGTCTTGCCGCATCTGATCGCAATATGTTAGGGTGTCTTCAGGCATGGCAATGACGTCAAAATACATCCGGATCCGCGGCGCTCGCGAACACAATCTCAAGAACATCTCGGTCGACATCCCGCGCGATCAGCTCGTGGTCATTACCGGGCTTTCGGGCTCCGGGAAATCGACGCTCGCGTTCGATACCGTGTTTGCCGAAGGTCAGCGGAAGTACATGGAGTCACTCTCCACGTATGCCAGGCAGTTCCTCGACCAGCTACAGAAGCCTGAGATTGACGAAATCGAAGGGTTGCCGCCGACGATCGCGATCGAGCAGCGTTCGGCCTCGTCGAACCCCCGATCGACGGTCGCGACCACGACCGAGATTTACGATTACCTGCGGGTGCTCTTCGCCCGCGCTGGTACGCCCCACTGCTGGGTTTGCGGCAAGCCGATCAGCAGCCAGAGCGCTTCGCAGATCGTCGATGCGATCATGAAGCAGCCCGCCGGCACCAAGCTCATGGTGCTGTCGCCGCTGATTCGCGGGCAGAAGGGCGAACACAAAGACACCTTCGGCGCGCTTCACAAGCAGGGGTTTGTGCGGGCACGCGTGGACGGCGAAGTTGTGGACCTGAACCCTTCGGCGTTTCCGGCGATGAAGAAGACGTTCTCTCACACCATCGAAGCGGTGGTCGACCGCATCATTATCAAGCCCGAAATCCGCAGCCGCGTCGCCGACAGCGTCGAAACGGCGCTCAAGCTGTCGCAGGGCCTGGCGACGGCGGCGATCGGCAACGCCGACGGCACTTGGACCGATACGCTTTTCAGCGAAAAGTTCGCCTGCGCCGACCATCCGGAAGTCAGTCTGCCGGAACTCGAGCCCCGGCTGTTCAGCTTCAATTCCCCGCACGGTGCCTGCCCCGATTGCCACGGTCTGGGAACCACCTTTTTGTTCGACCCGGACCTGATCGTGCCGGATGAATCGATCTCGCTGGAGAGCGGCGCGATCGAAGCCTGGCGCAAGAACGGCAAGCGGATGAACATCTTCTACAGCCGTGCCTTGCGCGATTTCTGCCGGGCGTTCGGGCTGAACTACAGCGGGCCTTACAAGGACATCCCCAAGAAAGCCCGCGACGTACTGATGTTCGGAACGGGCAAGAAACGTGACGCGACGATCGACATCACTTTCGAGGGCGTCGTACCCAATCTGCAGCGGCGGTTCGAGACGACCGAGAGCGAGTGGGTTAAACACCGCCTGCACGGGTACATGAGCGAACAGCCCTGCAAAACCTGCAACGGCCGACGGCTGAAGCAGGAGGCACTGGCAGTTCGGCTTCACACGACGACGGCACTTGGGAGCGCCGCTCTGCCCCCGCCGCCAACGGATGCCCCGGCCGATATCGCCCATTACGCAGTTGATACGGACGAGCGGGTCACTACCGAGCTTGCGACGGTGGCCGCGGTTGAGCCATCGCCCATCGCTGCAAAGTCAGCAAACGGCAAGACAAAGGCAGCCAAGACGAAGAAGGGCTCGACCAAGGCAAAAGACGCACCCGCAGCGAACGCGTCGCCTGCGGCGACGGCGGGCACTGACTCAGCACTCAGCACTCAGAACTCGCCACTTCTCGTCCTCCCGGGTTACAGCATCGACGACGTCGCCCGGCTGACGGTCGAACGCGCCAAGACGTTCTTCGAGAACCTCAAGCTCTCCGAAGAAGGCACCAAGATCGCCGAGCCGATCGTCCACGAGATCGCGGCGCGGCTCGGATTCATGGTCGATGTCGGGCTGGGGTATCTGTCGCTCAGCCGAAAGACCGGATCGCTCTCCGGCGGCGAGGCCCAGCGCATCCGCCTGGCGACGCAGGTCGGCAGCGGGCTGGTGGGCGTGTGCTATGTGCTGGACGAGCCCACCATCGGCCTGCACCAGCGCGACAACACCCGCCTGATTCGCACGCTGCTGCGGCTTCGCGACCTGGGCAATACGGTGCTCATGGTCGAGCACGATGAAGACTGCATTCGCGCCGCCGACCACCTGATCGACATCGGCCCGGGCGCCGGCAGCCACGGCGGCAACGTGATCGCCGAGGGGCCGATGCCCGCCGTCCTATCGCAGACCCAAAGCACGACCGTGAAGTACATCGTCGGCGAGCTGCAGATCCCGGTGCCCGAAAGTCGCCGGCCGGTCGATCCGGACAAGGCGTGCATCGAAATCAAAGGCTGCCGCGAGAACAATCTGAAGGACGTTGACGTCCGCATTCCGCTCGGCGGATTCGTCTGCGTGACCGGTGTTTCCGGGTCGGGCAAGAGCACGCTCGTCAATCAAACTCTACTACCGGCCCTGAAACGCAAGCTCTACGCGTCCAAGCTCAAGGCCGGCGACCACAAGACGGTCAACGGCATCGGTAAGATCGACAAGGTCATCGAGATTGACCAGTCCCCCATCGGCCGAACGCCGCGCAGCAACCCGGCGACCTACACCGGCGTGTTCGACGAAATCCGCAAGGCCTTCACCGCGACGCGCGAGGCCAAGTTGCGCGGTTACGAGGCTGGGCGGTTCAGCTTTAACGTCAAAGGCGGCCGTTGCGAAAGCTGTCAGGGCCAGGGCACCAAGTGCATCGAGATGCACTTTCTGCCCGACGTCTACGTGAACTGCGAAGTCTGTCACGGTGCCCGCTACAACGCCGAGACGCTGCAGATTCACTACCGCGGTAAGAACATCGCCGAAGTGCTGAACATGACCACTGAAGAAGCGCTAGGCTTCTTCGAGAACATTCCGCCGGTCTACCGGATGCTCAAGGCGCTCAACGAAGTCGGCCTGAGCTATGTGAAGCTCGGCCAGCCGAGCACACAGCTCTCCGGCGGCGAAGCCCAGCGCGTGAAGCTGGCCAGTGAACTCGGCAAGAACCCGACCGGCCACACGCTCTACGTGCTCGATGAGCCGACGACCGGCCTGCACTTTGCCGACATCCAGAACCTGCTGAACGTGCTCAATCGGCTAGCCGACCTGGGCAACACCATCCTGGTGATCGAGCACAACCTCGACGTCGTCAAGTGCGCCGACTGGATCATCGACATGGGCCCCGAAGGCGGCGAAGGCGGCGGGCGCGTCGTCGCCGAGGGAACGCCCGAGGCCGTCGCCAAGGTGACTGGCAGCCATACGGCCGAACATTTGGCAACAAAGCTGCTACCGACGGCTGTGCCGCTGCCCGTGCGGTCGGGCCGCAAGGGGAAACCTGTGGCGAGCGGGACGTAGTGGGATGCCAACCGAGGCATCACGCCGCGTTCGACCGCCGCACGGAAAGCCTGGCCTTTTCGAGTCGGGCCGACGCCTCGTCTACCTCGCGAATGGTGTCTTCGAACCAGGCGTCGGTCAGTTCGGGCAGTGGGGGCTTGGGTGCCCGCCGGGGGAGGCGCAGTTTGCGCAGCGCGAACATCCGCCGGGTCAATCCGGCAACGCCGGACTCGGTTGCGAGATATGGGACGGTGGCGGTGTTGTGTGCGTCTTTTTGGCCCATCGGGTTGTCTCCCAACGACAGTGACTCAGATGTCCGCTCCACCCGCTGGCGTACAGATAGCGACCGGATTCGGTCGTAAGTTCGGACTGGTTGCGGATGTAATGATCCTGTAGAGTCCCCGGCCCGTCGCCGGCGTCGTGGTTGCAAGGAAAACTGTCACGTCGGATATCGTCTGTGTATCCGAGAAAGCCCCAGCGGAACCCTCCTCATGACCGAACTTTCCTCCCCGGGTAAGAGTCCACTGACCCGCACCCAATGGCTCATCTGTGTCATCGCGTCGATCGGGTTTGCGTTCGACATCTATGAGCTGTTGATGCTGCCCCTCATCGTCAGGCCCGCACTGCAGCAACTTATCGGAGCTGCGCCCGGAACACCGGAGTTCCAGAAGTGGGTCGGGTTGCTGTTTTTCGTACCGGCGTTCGCCGGCGGGATTTTCGGATTCCTCGGTGGTTATCTGACGGACCGCCTCGGCCGCCGTCGTGTGCTCACCTGGTCGATCCTGCTTTACGCCGGCTCGGCGTTCGCGGCGGGCTTCGCGACTGACATCTACATGCTGCTGTTCCTCCGCTGCCTGGTGTTCATCGGGGTGTGCGTGGAGTTCGTCGCCGCCGTCGCCTGGCTGGCCGAGCTGTTCCCTGATCCCGAGCGCCGCGAGAAGGTTCTCGGCTACACCCAGGCGTTCAGCTCCGTTGGCGGACTGCTGGTCGCGGTCGCCAACACGCTCGCGATTATCTATGCCGACAAGTTGCCGGCGATCCACGGCAGCCACGACACCGCCTGGCGATACACCCTGATGAGCGGGCTGATCCCGGCGATCCCGCTGATTCTGATTCGCCCGTTCCTGCCGGAAAGCCCGGCCTGGGCGAAGAAGAAGGCTGAAGGCCGCCTACGCCGGCCGAGGATCGCGGAACTGTTCAGCCCGCAGCTTCGCCGCACGACGGTCATCACCACGATCATGTTCGCGTGCAGCTTCGGCGCGGCGTTCGGAGCGATCCAGATGATGCCGCAAATCGCGCCAGGGCTTCCCGACGTCCAGCGGAGAGTTGCCGAGGCGGTGAAGCCGATCGACGAAAAGATCAAGGCTGCCGTCGCCGCGACTCGGCCGACAACAAAGCCCGCCACGCTGCCCGACGCAGCAGGAATCGCCCCCGTGGCGGCCGCGATCGTCGCGGATGTTTCGGCGGCGGCCACCCATCCGGCAGCAATTGCTGGAGCGTTGCCGACGACGGCCGCCGCGTCAGGGCCGTCGACCAAGCCGGCCGCAGGACCCTCACCGATCACAAAGCTGCAGATCGACAAGAAGAAGGAGACCGCTCAGGTCGAGCAAAGGATGGCATCCGACTACACGAAGGTGCAAGAAGTCGGCGGATTGATCGGCCGGTTCCTGCTCGCAATGCTGGCTGTTGTGATCGTCAGTCGCCGATCCCTGCTTCGTCTCTTCCAAGTGCCGGGACTGATCCTGATGCCGCTCATCTTCGGCTACGCAGCGATTCATAACTTCACGTTCTTCACCATCGGAGGCTTTGAAGTCACCCTGTTCATGGTCGGCATGTTTGTCGCCGGCCTGGTCACGGTGGCCCAGTTCAGCTTCTGGGGGAACTACCTCCCGCGCGTCTATCCGATGCACCTGCGCGGGACGGGTGAGAGCTTCGCCGCCAACATCGGCGGGCGCATGATCGGAACGAGCTTCGCGTGGATCACCGCGACCATCGCCGGATCCAGCCTGTTTGGCGAATCGATGTCCGCGCCGACGAAGGTGGCATACACCGCCGCAGGCGTAGCGCTGTTCGTGTACCTCGCAGGATTCATCTGCAGCTTCTTCCTGCCGGAGCCGGGGCCGGAGGAAGTCGAAGAGCATTGAATCAGAATGTTTTGGGGCTTGTGCCCCAGGCTGTTGCTGATCCGCCGCGTTGCGGCTGAATTGCCGGAGCCCCTCATTCTTGTCCGTCCCGCTCGTCGTTCCCTCTCGCGGAGCAAATATGAGACACCTCGCCTCCCTCATTGCGCTAGCTCTGATTCTGCTCGTCGCTCCGCTGCACGCCGCCGAAACCCTCGGCGATGCCAAACGCGTCCTGTTCCTCGGCGACAGTATCACCTACGGCGGCAACTACGTGGACGCGGTCGAAACCGCGCTTCGGCTGAAGTACCCCGACCGGAAGATCGAGTACATCAACTGCGGCCTGCCGAGCGAAACCGTCTCGGGCCTGTCGGAAGCCGGCCACGCCGGCGGCAAGTTCCCTCGGCCTGATCTGCACGAGCGCCTCGACCGCGTGCTGGCCAAGACCAAGCCCGACCTGATCTTCGCCTGCTACGGCATGAACGACGGCATCTACATGCCGCTCGCCCCCGACCGCCTCGCCGCCTTTCAGAACGGCATGAAGAAGCTGCGCGAGAAGGCGGCGGCGATCGGCGCTCGCGTGGTACATGTCACGCCGCCCGTCTTCGATCCGATGCCGATCGCCGGCAAGGTGGTCCCGAAGGATCAGGCGACCGAAGGCAAAATGTACGCCGGCTACGACGAGGTTCTGGCGGCGTACGGCGACTGGCTCCTCTCGCAACGGTCGGCCGGCTGGGAAGTCATCGACCTGCACGGCCCGATGACCAAGGCGATCGCCGACGGTCGAACGAAAGACCCCAAGTTCAAGTTCAGCGGCGACGGCATCCACCCCAACGCCGACGGCCACCTCGTCATGGCCAAGGCAATCCTGGCCGGCCTGACACCGCCAGTGGAAATTGACACCAAGACCTACGGCGACCCTGGCGACCCGAAGTCGAAGTTCTCGCAGGTCGAAAAACTCGTCCGCGAACGCGGCCGCATCCTGCTCGACGCTTACCTCACCGACGCCGGGCATAAGCGCCCCATGAAAGCCGGCCTGCCTATGCCAGAAGCGCTCGCCAAGGCAGCCGAGATCGAGAAGAAAATCCAGGCCGCAAAGTAGGGTTCGTCCTACTCGACACTTCCGGCACAGGGTGGCATGGGCAACGGTACTCCGTTGCCCGTGTCGAACGTCAATCGACGTACATCACGGGCAAGCGAGTACGCTTGCCCGTGCCACCCAAACTGACTCATAAACCCTACTTCAGGTCGACCGTCACTTCCCCAATCTGCCCGCCGAACTCGAACGGCGTCGTATACGATCCCACCAAGCCGCCAAGATCCTTCCCGACCTGCAATCCGTCGATCGGCGTCTTGCTGAGTGGTCCGGCCGCTTTGCCGCTCGCGACAACCTTGTCATCGACCGACAGTATGATCGAGCCGTCCTTGCCCAGTGTCGCCGAGACCTTCATCGGCGCCAGCGGCACGGTCTTTTCCGTCGAGATCTCGGTGAGCTTGTTGTTGTTCCGCGTCGCGAACACGACCCGCCCTGCCTTCATGTACAGCGAGTAGCCGTGAGCCGAGCCGCCCTGGGCGACGATCACACCATCGGCGGCGGGTTTGGTGATCATCGCCGTGATGGCGATCGTCTTGCCGGCGATCTCGGGCAGGTCCTCGCCCGTCAGCTCGTCGCCAGACTTCAGCTTGAACGACGTCTGCTCACGCCCCTTCTTCGCCCCCTTCGGCTGCGGTGAAGGATAAGGCTTGACCGCCGCCCGAACGGCGTACGCTTCCCATAGATCGGCCAGTTCTTTCGTCTTGTCCGGCATCGTCTCTGCCAGGTCGTGCATCTCGGTGCGGTCCTTGGCGATGTCGTAAAGTTCCCACTTGCCGGCCAAACCCTTCGCGACCAGCTTGTAATCGCCGACGCGGATCGCCCGGTTCTCCTCGTGCTCCCAGTAAATCGCCTGGCGGTCGATCTTCTGCCCGGCGAAAGCCGGCGTGAGGCTGCGGCCTTCCATCGGCTGGATCGCCTGGCCGTTCAGTTCCTTCGGATACGCCGCGCCCGAGACGTCGACACACGTCGCCATGATGTCGATCAGATGGCCGGGCTGCTTCTCCCACTCGCCCTTGCGGCTGATGCCCTTCGGCCAATGCGCGATCAGCGGCGTGCTGATGCCGCCTTCGTGGTTGAAGTGCTTGTAAAGCCGGAACGGCACGTTCGACACATTCGCCCACGCTTCGCCGTAGGCGATGTAGGTGTCGGTGTCGCCGGGCATGACGACTTCCCCTTGTCGCACCGGCCGGCCATCACGCGTCTGCTTGGGGATGACATCCAGCCGGATCGCGTCGTCGGCAATCTTTGGGAACGACGCAGGCTGGTTGGCGACCGGCCGACGCCCGATGGGCTCCTGGCAGGCGCCATTATCCTGCATGAAGAAGATGAGCGTGTTGTCGAGCTGCCCCTGGTCGCGAAGTGTCTGTACGATCCGGCCGATGCCCTGGTCCATGCGATCGATCATCGCCGCGTACACCTCCATGCAGCGAGCTTCCCATTCCTTGTTCGAGACCTTGTCCCAGTCGCCGAACTGCGGACTGATCTGCCAGCGTTCGTCGATCAGGCCGAGCTCGCGCATGCGCTTCAGCCGGGCCTCGCGGATGGCGGTGTAGCCGGCGTCGTACTTGCCTCTGTATTTGGCGATGTCTTCCGGCAGCGCGTGCATCGGCCAATGGGCCGCGGTGTAAGCGACGTACATAAACAGCGGCTTGTCCGGCGTCGCCTTGCGGTGCTCGGTGGCAAAGCGGATCGCGTGATCGGTGATCGCGTCGGTGTAGTAGTACTGTTTCGGCTGATACTCGGCGTCGGCCCGGGGCGAGATCATCGTGTTGTCACGGGTCAGCGTGCCGGGGTCGTAAAAGTCGCCGGCGCCGGTGATCGTGCCGTAGAAGCGATCGAACCCGCGCTGCAGCGGCCAGGCTCGCTTGTCGCCATCGGGTTTGACGTTCTTGTTGTTGACCACGTGCCACTTGCCCAGGCCGTAAGTGCCATAGCCGGCCGACTTGAGAACCTGCGCCATGGTGACGCAGCGGTCGTTGAGCTGTCCGCGGTACCCGTCGACGCCCTTGTCCTCAGTCATGTGCCCGACACCCGCCTGGTGCGGATAGAGGCCGGTCAGCAGCGACGCCCGCGTCGGGCAGCACCGCCCGGTGTTGTAGAACTGCGTGAACCGCAGGCCCTCACCGGCGAGCTTATCGAGGGTAGGCGTGCGGATCTCCGAGCCGTAGCAACCCAGATCGGAGTAACCCATGTCGTCGGACAGGATGACGACGATGTTGGGGCGAAGGGCCGCGGTCTGGCCCCGCAGTGGAGCGGCAATCGCAGCCGCGATGAGTATTGTGAATAGGGCGATTCTTGACTTCATAGGTAACCTCCAAGTCGCGGCAAACACGTGTTCTCGGCCCGTGCTCCTCTGGCCTCAGCGTCTTCCTGGGACCGCCGAGCGCCTGCTCGGCTCTTCGAATCCGTCAAAATTTCGTGCCGAGCAGGCGCTCGGCGGTCCCGGAAGTCTCCTAACTGCGCATTCACTCCGGCCCCCGTCAACGTCCGGCGGGATACCCTTATTGCACTTCGCTGAAGTCGACAACCATCCCGCCACATTTCCCAGATCGACCGGTATCGATGGACATGGGAATCTCGCGCAAATCGATGATCGTGGCGATGGCGGCCTGTGGGTTGTTCACGGGGGTTGGTCTCTCCGCCGACCCCGCCTCCTCCTGGCCGCAGTTCCGCGGGCCGACGGGCACGGGCCAGGCCGCCGACAAGGCCGTCCCCACGAAGTGGGACGCCGGCAGCGTTGTCTGGAAGACACCGCTCAAAGGCAAAGGGCACTCCTCTCCGGTCGTTGCCGGCGACAAGATCTTCCTCACCTCCGCGCTCGAAGACGGACGCCAGCGCGTGGTGCTGGCGTTTGATCTTGCCAGCGGCAAGCAGCTCTGGGAACAGGTCGCCTGGACCGGCAACCCCGAGAAGAGCCACAAGATGAACGGCTGGGCCACGCCCACCGTCTACGCCGACGGCCAGCACGTCTGGGCCTGGTTCGGCCCGGCCGGTGTCTACTGCTACACCGAGGGCGGCAAGCCGGTCTGGTCGCAGCAGCTGGGCAAGTTCGACACCAAGAATGCCCGCGGCATTTCCAGCAGCCTGCTCGTCGTCGATGACATTCTGGTCGTCAACGGCGACAGCGAAAGCGACCCGTACCTCTTCGGCCTCGACAAGGCCACCGGCAAAACCGTCTGGAAAACCGAACGCCCCGCCGCCGAAGGCTACAGCTCTCCCTTCCTGCTCGAAGCCCACGGCAAAAAGCAGATCATTCTCAACGGCGACAAGTTCGTCGCCGGCTACGACCCCAAGACCGGCAAGGAGTTCTGGCACTGCAAGAGCTTCGCCGGCCGCGGCGAACCCGTACCGGCGGTCGGCGCCGACGGCACCATCTTTGTCGTCAACGGCCTGGCCGGCGATGTCTATGCCGTCCGCACCGATGGTGCCGGCGACGTCACCAAGACGCACATGACCTGGCACACCCGCCGCAACGAAGGCCGCGACCAGCCCTCGCCGCTGGTGATCGGCAACCACGTCCTGGTGTCGAACATGAAGGGCATCCTGTCCTGCTACGACGCCAAGACCGGCAAGGAGCTCTGGAAGGAGCGCATCGCGACCGGCGACATCACCGCCGCCCCGCTCGCCGCCGGCGGCAAGGGCTACTTCAACTTCGAGAACGGCGAAACCGTCGTCATCGAGCCCGGCGAGAAGCTGAAGATCGTCGCCACCAACAAGCTCGTGCCACAAGGCGGAGAAGTCTTCCGGGCATCGCTCGCCCCGGCCGACGGAAAACTGCTGATTCGGTCCGATCAGACACTTTATTGCATCAAATGACCGATACTGATGCAGAGCACACGGTGCGAGCGTCTGGTGTGATCGCGGGTCATTCGACCGGCAAGGTCGACTCGGCTCACGGAATGCGATACAATCAGCAGACGCTACGGGGCGTAGCTCAGCTTGGTAGAGCGTCTGGTTTGGGACCAGAAGGTCGCAGGTTCGAATCCTGTCGCCCCGATTCGTTGATCCGTCAATCCGTTCGATGGCCCCGGCAATCCCGGGGCCATTGGCGTTTACCGCCCGGACTCTGGGGGCCGACGGAGGTGCCGACGCCAATCATCCCGTTCTGCGACCCCAAGCTCTTCAACTCCATTTCGCCGAACGAACCCGAGGCGACAGCCGGCGCGAGATTAGCGGTCGCACCGCCGGTGCACTCTTCCCGGCTGCCTTTCAAATCCGCCAAACGAACCCGAGGCGATCATCAGTTTGCCGAACGAACCCGAGCCAACCGTCGGCTTCTCGCGTTTGCCTTTCACCTCCTGAAACAAGACCACTCGGCCCGATCCGCCAACGCGCATGACGCTCCGTGGGAGCCGCGCACGAAGGAAGCGGGAATTACGCGATGCCGCTTCCCGTGCCCGCTTACTTCGTGCGCGGCCCCTTTAGGAGGTCACATGCCGCCGCCGGATCGTCCGAGTCAGCACCCCTATGCAATCACCAAGGCGAGCCACGCGACCCGCCGACAGAACCACGTCATCTCGCCACGCGCCACCCAGTCCGACACCCCAGCCGACGACGGATCACACCCGCGACGACCAGGCACCAGGCAGCGCCAGCCAACCCCGACCGAATGCCCGAAAGCATCCGATCCGAGGACGGCATTTTGTACGGTATATGTTAAGACGATCTCGCAGATTTGCAAGCAGAAAGTAGCCGGGCCAGCGACCGAAGGAGCCAGATGCGACTGGCAGGCCACGCCCCCAGGTTCTGTCGCCACCCACCCCCGCCCGGCGGGGACACGAAGGGGATATCGTGATGCCCCTTCTCTTCATTCACTTTGGAAGTCGCTTCAGTTCTGTTATCGATTTGGCCAATCGATCACCTCCGCCATCGAAGATCGCCGCAGAGCCGGAAATCATCTTCGAGGATGATTTCATTTTCGTGCTTTCTTTCCTGCGTCGCTTCCCGGAATCGGTGGCGTCCACTCCGCGGGTTTCGGATTCTCAACTGTCAGGGGGGAGGTGTCGGCGTTGGCTGCCATTTCCCGACTAAGGAGCGCGGTCAGCTCGGCGACCTTCGCCTTGTGTTCGGGCTTGTCGGCCAGGTTCATCAGCTCGTGCGGATCCGCGTCAAGATCGAAAAGCTGGGTCCTGTCCACAAGCGGATAGCGGATGAGCTTCCATCGCTTGTCGCGAATGGCCCGCTGGCAGTCGCGATATGCGGTGTAGAGCACGTCGCGGACGTTGGCCTGCTTGCCCGCCAGGATCGGGACAATGCTTCGGCCATCAATGCCGGCTGGAACTCTCGCGCCGGCGAGTTCTACGAGGGTCGGAAACAAGTCCATCAGGTAAACCAACGCATCGCTTTGGCCCCTGGGAATGCCAGGACCGGCAATCACAAGCGGTACATGCATGCCGCCGAGCTCATAGAGGTTCTGTTTGCCAAAGAGCCCGTGTTCGCCGAGCGAGAGACCGTTGTCGCCACTGAAGATGATGATCGTCTGGTCCCACTGTCCGCAGGCTTTCAGTTCTGCAAAGATTCGTCCGACGTGATGATCGAGTCCGGTGACGCAGGCGAAGTAATCGGCGTGCTGTTGCTTCGTGTCCGCCTCAGTGCGCGGCCACGGTGCCAGTTTTTCATCGCGCACGGTCATCTCCCCATTGTCGAAGGGGTGCAAAGGCATGAACGCAGGCGAGAGCCGGATCTGGGCGGGATCGTAGAGCTTGTGGAATTGCGGCTCGGCAGAGCGTGGATCGTGCGGGACGGGCGGAGCGATGTAAATGTAGAACGGCTTCTCCTCGTGTGCCGCTGCGCGCGACTTGAGGAACTTGATGGTGCCATCGGCAAGACGCTGGCTGCAATGAGCACGATCATTTTCAGGAGTCGCGCCCCTGGCGTCGTCCCTGATAGTCGTTTCAAACGCCGCCAGCCCCGCAGGGAAGCCATTGCCGCATTTGCCCATATGCCAGGTCTGATACCCTGCTGTCCGCAGGACACGCGGCAAAAACGTCGCCGGATCCTTGGCATTGGGCGCTGCGCCAGGACTTCCGGGAATACGCAGCCACGAGCGGCCGGTAAGCATCATCGTACGGCTCGGCGTGCAGACGGCACCGACCATCGAACCCATCGTATAGCAATGCCTGAAGGTCATGCCCCGCTCGACCAGTGAATCGAGATTCGGAGTGACGAGCATTGCATTGCCGAGCGCGTGCAACCCGTCGGCGCGATGGTCGTCCGCGTGGATGTGAAGAATGTTTGGTTTGATCGGCGGCCGCTCCGCGGCACGGAGTGAGGCCGATGGAATCAGGGCGCAAATTGCGAGGATCAGGAGTGGTATTGTTTTCATAGAAATGATCGCCATCCCGCACGATAGAACCGAAGTTCCGCCACGCCAGGCCAGGCCTTATCGCACTCCTTCGTCAGGCGGACTTTCAGCGCGATAACGGATGCTATTCTCTTAGATTTGTCGCTGGCTTCGGTCGTGCCTTCAGTGACCGTCTTCCATTCGCCACCCACCCATACATCGAGCGTGAACTTCCGTTTCCTCCGCGGCGAGACTTCCTTGCCAAACGGCTACAACACGTCGCGAATCTCCCGGCGCAGCCGGTTGAACACCCACGAGCCGACCGCCACTGCGACGGCGGGCCACGCCAGCAGCAGCAGCCATGTCTGCCCGCCGGGTAGTTGCCCCAGCAGAAACAGGCCGCGCGTCGCGTCGAGCACGGGCGTCAGCGGGTGCCAGGCGATGACGGCGCGGAGTCCCGGCGGCAGGATGTCGGACAGGTAGACGACCGGCGCGGTCCACATGATGACCTGAAGCGCGACCGTCAGCATCTGCGAAACATCGCGGAAAAACGCGTTCAGCGTGCCCAGGAGTAAGCCGAAACCCAAGCCGGTCACCTGCATCGACAGCAGCGGCACGGGGATCAGCAGCCAGTACATCGTCGGGCGGAGCCCGGCCGCCAGAGACAGCACCAGAAGGAGCGAAAAGCTGATCGCCAGGCCGACCGACGCGGACGCCGCCGCCTGGGCGACAAAAACCGGTTCCGGGACGGGGAGTTTCTTCAGATACGCGGCGTTGTCGGTGAACGCCGTCGTGCCGCGGGTCAGCGATTCGGCGAGCGACATCCAAGGCAGAAACCCGGCGCACAGATACAGGACGTACGCGAAAGGCCCCTCAACACCCGGAACGGCGGCCGGCCGCATGATGGCGCCGAACACGACCGAGTAGACCACGATCATCGCCAGCGGATGGAGCACATTCCACACCACCCCAAGCCCGGTCCCCGCGTAGCGGTGGCGAAGGTGCGACAGGGCGTGCTGCCAGACGAGCCGGCGGTGGGCGATGACGGGACCGAGCATGCCACAGAGCATGGCCGCGCAGGCGATGGCGATCAAGGGTCGCCGGGTGTTTGTGGTGCGACGTGATGAACGCCGAGACGCCGAGACGCCAAGTAAGACATCCGAGACATTGTGACTCTTGGCGCCTCGGCGTCTTGGCGTTCAGTCTTGGAGTCGGCCTGGTGCGTGGCCGTGTCGCGGCAGTCACGCGTCGCCACGGGCAGCGGAGTACCGCAGCCCATGGCACCCGAAAACAGGCGGGTACCAGAAGTCATCGATTCACCCGCGACAGACGGCCATCGGCGTCCCGGGTTGCGGCGGACGGTCGTGGCCGTATAGTCGCCGGACGATGCCCGAAACGTCGCAGATGAGTGCCGCCCCGCAGATGCCTCCCCCGGCCGAAACGCCGGGTTCCATCGCGTACCGCGAACGGTGCCCGCTTTGCGGCGGGTCGTCGACGATCGTTGGCGTGGTCGGCGGCCCGGTAACCCACAACCAGTACGACCTCCGCCGCTGCACGAACTGCCACTTCGCGTTCCTGGCCAACCCCTGCCTCGATTACGCCCGGATTTACGACGAAGCCTACTACCAGGGCAAAGGTGCCGACCCGCTGCTGAACTACGTCGATGAATTGAACCACCCCGAGACGACTGTCCGCCGCAACGAATGGGAAGGGGTCGTGCGGATCGTCAAAACACTCGTGCCGCCCGCCCCCGGGGTTCGCTGGCTGGATTTCGGGTGCGGCAATGGCGGGGTCGTCCGGCACGCACTGGCGACGACGAGTTACGACTGCGTCGGATTCGATATCGGCTGGATCACCGACAAAGCGCGCGAAACCGGCATTCCGATCCTGAACGACGCCGAGCTCTCCGCCGCCGAGGGAACGTTCGACATCGTCTCGGCGATCGAAGTCATCGAGCACATTCCCGACCCCAACGCGCTGTTCCGGCAGATTTACCGGCTGCTCAAGCCGGGCGGCACGTTCTTCTTCACCACGGGCAACGCACGGCCCTACCGCGATCGGCTGACGCAGTGGGAGTACGTGAACCCGGACATTCACGTGAGCTTCTTCGATCCCGACAACGCCGCGATGGCGCTCAAGGCGGCGGGCTTCACGACAGAGCCGCTGGGTTACCGAAACGGGTGCCGGGAGATCATCCGGTTCAAAGTGCTGAAGAACGTTCACCAGAGCGATCGCAAGTGGTGGCACAATCTGCTGCCCTGGACGGTTGCCGGCCGGGTGCTCAACAAGCGGCTGGGGGTGTTCGAGTTCCCCTTCGCGCGCAAGCCGATCGGATGATCAGGCGTCCTTCTTCTTTCGCGGGGCACGTTTCGGCTTGGCCGCCTTGGCGTCGGCCACGTCGGCCGAGGGCGTTGCCGGCTCGGCGGGCGGTTTCACCGCTGGTGTCACGGCAGTGGCCGGCTCGGGCTTTGGTGTCGAGGCGGGTGCAGCGACTAGTGCGGCGGGCTTGGCAGCCTCAGCCGGTGCCTCCGGCGGCCTTGGTGGCGCCTTCAGTTCCAAGTTGGAAAGGTGCAGCAGCAGGCAGTACTTGTTCCCGTCGGTGCGACCTTCGAGGAAGCCGCGGTAGTTTTGCCCGCCCCGCTGAAAGACCAGCGGCCCGGTCCCCTTCGGCCCCGATCCCAGCAACATCAGGCTTTGCTTTTCTTCCAGCTCTTTGGCCATGCCGTACAGAAAGTCGTAGGTCAGGCCGTTGATATGACCGATCTGCTGCTTGCTGGAGAAGACGAACTTGTTGTAGACGTCCGACTTCTTCATCAGCTTGCCGGTCCATTTCACCGGCTGGCCTTCGACGGCGGTGTTCGAGGTGCTGACTTTCCGCGGCCGGCGTTCCTTCTCGCTGCCGTCGGGGTTGCGGACGACCTCAAACTGCCTGACCTTGTTGACCACCTTGCCTTCGGGATTGATGAAGACGTTGGACGTCTCTTTCAGAAACCGCCCGAAGTTCTCGATGTCCAGTTCCGGGTCGGCGGCGATGATCAGGTCGGCGACTTTCTCGATCCCTCCCGCCTGCTTCGTCAATGCCGCGGCGTCCTTCTCCAGCGACGCCTTGAGCACGCGAATACCCGCCGCCTGCCGCTGCTGAGCGTCGCACCAGCGAACCTTCTTTGCCTTGCGCACGCTCAGCGTGCTGACGGTGGCGTCGCGGCCCTTGCTGTTGGCGATGTTGATCTGACCCACAAAACCTCCATCAATCCGGATTTTATCCACGAATGAACACGAATGGGCACGAATGGAACGGCTGTCCGTGACACGGCTTTCCTAAGCCGTGCGGGCTGCGTCCGAACGTAAGACGACTTCAATCTTCAATCGATCCTCTTCTATTGCTCGACAAGATCGAAATTCCGCAGCACTGAAGATTCGCATTGGTCTGCGTCGTGACCTACCCCGCACGGCTTAGGAAAGCCGTGTCACGGACAGCTTCTTCATTCGTCCCTATTCGTGTTCATTCGTGGACAAAACCTTCGTCGTTCACATCATCCCGAAATCCAGCGATTCGTCCTCTTCACCATCGGTCGGTTCGTCTTCCACGCCACTGGTCTGCTCGAATGACAGGAACTCTAACTTCGTCGGTTCGGCGACCATCAGGAATGGCGTGCCGTCGGCAGCCAGGAGCAGGAACCCGGCGTTGGCCTCCAGCCCGCCTCGGAAGCTGTAGGGGAAACTGTAGATCGCCCCCTTCTTCAGCTCGTCCATGATCGGCGACATGTCTTCAAGGCAGGTGATCGCATACGCCGCCTTGACGTTGTGGCTCAGGTACTCGTCGATCGTCACCGTCTTATCGACAGGAACCGGGGCGGAATAAGACGAGGGCACCGGCGTGATCGGCTTGTTGTCGCTGTCGACCGCCGTCAGCTCCTTCTTTTCTAGCCAGTTGGCGTCCGGCGAAAGAAATCCCATCGCCGTCCCACCCGACGTGACGATGGTCTTGCCGTCGCTGAGCAGCTTGGCCGTCGAGCAGCGGTTGCCGTGCTGGTCGAACGTTTCGATCTCCACGTAGCCGTAAAGATCGGACCGTTCGACGCGGTCGAGTTGGAACGGGAACTCACGCTCCCCGAAGCGCAGGACCAGAGGCTTGGCCATGGGCGGGAGTATGGTGAATCGGGTGAGCGAGAGTCAAGTCGAGGATGTCATTTGTCATTTGTTACTGGTCACTGGTTACTGGTCAGCGGACCGAGTGACAAGTGACAAGTGACAAACCCGCAATTATCGATTGAGGCTTCGAACCACGAATGTTACCATTCGCGGCAGTCCACTTCCCCTTTCAGGTCCTGAAAACTCGAAGGAGCCGCCGATGCTGCGAAGACTTCTGGGTGTCGTTCTGACGACGTCGCTTGGTTTTGCCACGGTCGCAACTGCCAATCCCCTGGCCGGGCCGCTGACCGACGGCGATCCGGGCATCAAGAGCATCGACACGATCGCCGTCGCGTCCGATGGCGTGCTGCTGATCTCGGATGGCACCAATTCGCGGATCGTCGGTGTGCAGACGGACGACATCAAGAAGCTTCCTGGCGACGGCCCGGCCGTGAAGAACATCGTCAAGGAAATCGCCGGCCGGCTGGGCGCGGCGGACAAGGACGTGGAGATCGCCGAGATCGACGTCAACGCCGCCACCGGCCGCACCTACGTGCTGGTCAAAAAGCTCGACGAGAAGCAGAACCTGATCGTGACGGTCGATCCCGACGGCACGATCGCCCCGCTTAGCCTCAAGGCCGTCAAGCACACGTCGGTGTCGCTGCCCAAGGGCACCGCCGGCGCGCCGCGCGTGACCGAGATGACCTGGGCGAAGGACCGGCTCGTCTGCTCGGCCCGGACCAGCGAAGAGTTCGCCAGCAAGCTGATCGTCATCCCCGCACCCATCGGCCCGGAGGCGGCGTTCGGCGTCATCTCCGCCGAGACCTACCACGTCGCCCACGGCAAGTGGGAAACCAAGGCCCCGATGGCGGCGATGTTCCCCTACGAAGAGAACGGCAAGCGATACATCGTCGGCGGCTTCGGCTGCACGCCCGTGGTGAAGTACCCGATCGATGCCATCCAGAACGGCGCGAAGGTCAAGGGCGAATCCATGATCGAGCTAGGCTCCGGCAACCGCCCGCTGAACATGTTCGGCTACACCAAGGACGGCAAGGCGTCGGTCATCATCAACACCTTCCGCTTCCATCACGCCAAGGCCCCGCTGTCGCCGATGCCCTACTGGACCTGCCGGTTCGACCAGTCGATCCTGGCGGCCGACAAGAAGAACGAGCAGGCGATGAAGCGCAACGTGAAGAACCCCGCCGACCCGGCCGTGACGATGGTCGACAGCTTCCATGGCGTCATGCACATGGGCAAGCTGGATGACGCCCGCGCCGTCGTCGTGAAGGACAACGGCGGGCAGATCGACCTGCAGGTGCTGGCGTTGCCGTAAGCGGTTGTGCCATGGGCATGCACTGATGCTGGTGCAGAACGCAGATCGCTGAGATTGGGTGGCATGGGCGACGGTACTCCGTTGCCCGTGTCGAACGTTGATTGGTGATCGCCACGGGCAAGCGAGTACGCTTGCCCATGCCACCCACTATCCGTGCCTCAATATGGACAGGCTGCTGGTCATCCTCTTCTGCCTTCTCTACTGCGCTTCGGCAGTTGCGGCGGAGGCACCCATCCGTGTCGAGCCCGGCGACGACTTGCTTCGGCCCCGCTTCGTCACCATCGCACCCGCGGGCGGCGCTGGCGAGGGCGGCCAACTTCGCCTAGCTCGCCTCGACGACAAAACCGGGGAACCCGGGCCCGCCGTGTTCGGAACCGTCCAGCGGACCGGCGAAACGATTGCATTCCAACCCGAGTTCCACCTCAGCCCCGGCGGCCGCTACCGGGCGACGCTGACGATCGCCGGCAAGCCGCCAATCTCGATTGATTACACCGCCCCCGCCGCCCCGGACGAAAAACCGGCGACCGTCGAACGCGTCTACCCCACCAGCGACAAGCTGCCGGCCAACCTGCTGAAGTTCTACGTTTACTTCTCGCAGCCCATGCGCCAGTCGGACAAGATCTTCGACCGCATGCACATCCTGAATGAGAAAGGCCAAGCCGTTCACGACCCCTGGCGGCGGTTCCAGCAGTGGTCCGAAGACGGCAAACGCCTGACCCTCTGGATCCACCCCGGCCGGGTGAAACAGGGCGTCAATTTGCGCGAAGAGTTTGGCCCGGTCCTGATGCCCGGCCAAAAGTTCACGCTCAAACTCGAAGCCACGCTGGAAGACCTCTCGGGCAAGCCGATGGCCGCGGCGTTCGAGAAGACCTTCACCGCGACGGCCGAGGATCGGGAACGCATCGCCGTCGAGGCTTGGCAGCTGACCGCGATTAGAGCCGGTTCACGCGATCCGCTGAAGGTGACATTCCCCAAGCCGCTGGATCACGCCCTGCTGTCCCGCCTGCTGACCGTCGGCGACGCCGCCGGGAGAGCAATCGACGGCAAGGTCGACGTTGGCGAAGGCGAATCGAGCTGGGCTTTCACACCGGCAAGCCCGTGGAACGGCGAAGGGTATCAGCTCGTCGCCGACGAACTGCTGGAAGACCTCGCGGGGAACACGCCGGTACGGGTGTTTGATGCGGAGATGGGGAAGGCGGGATCGTCGCCTGTTACTCGGCGGGCGTTCGAGCCGCGTCCCTGATCAATTTGCGACGCCTCTTCGCGAATCGCATTCATTCCCCCGGCAGGGGTCAAAGCCATTAGCCGGCGGTATGCACAGCGCCACCGCCGATCATTTGGGTGGGTGTCACTTTTGCAGCGTCGAACGCGCGAATTCCCTTCCTTCGGAGTAGAATGCGGGGCCCGTACCGAGTGGACCTGCGGTCCGACCGCTAAACAGGCACGCCGGACGGCTGATTGTGCTTTTAGACGCTTACGCAGTACGCATTACTCAATAGCTCCCCATGTCCTACACCGTCCTCGCCCGCCGTTACCGCTCCACGACCTTTGACGAGGTCATCGGGCAGGAGCACGTCGGGCAGACGCTGAAGAAGGCGATCGAGTGCGACCGCGTTGCCCACGCTTACCTGTTCACCGGGACGCGCGGCGTCGGCAAGACGTCGATGGCCCGGATCATGGCCAAGGCGCTCAACTGTCACAGCTTCGATAAGCCCACGCCCACCCCCTGCGGCACGTGCGATTCGTGCCTGCGCGTCGCCAAGGGGGATGACATGGACGTCATCGAGATCGACGCCGCCAGCAACACCGGCGTGGACAACGTTCGCGACATCATCGAGAACGCGCAGTACCGCCCGGGCCGCAGCCGGTTCAAGGTCTACATCATCGACGAAGTGCACATGCTGTCGAAGGCGGCGTTCAACGCGCTGCTGAAGACGATGGAAGAGCCGCCGCCCCATGTGAAGTTCATCCTGGCAACGACGGAAGTCGAGAAAGTGCTGCCGACGATCCTGTCGCGGTGCCAGCGGTACGATTTCCGCAACATTCCGACGCGCGAGATTGCCGCCCACCTGAAGGACATTTGCCAGCAGGAAAAGATTGCCTCCGGCGACGATGCGCTATTGCTCGTCGCCAAGGCGGGCGCGGGGTCGATGCGTGATGCCCTGTCGCTGCTCGACCGCCTGCTGAGCGTGGGTGAGAAGAAGCTCGACACCGACCTCATCGAATCGATGCTCGGCCTGCCGAAAAGCCAGTTGCTGTTCGACCTGGCGCAGGCGATCGGCGACGGCGACATCAAGGCCGCCCTTACCCGCGCCACGTCGATGATCAACGCCGGCCAAAGCGTCGATTCGCTCATCGCCGCCCTGACCGACCACCTGCGGAACCTGCTGATCCTCCGCACCTGCGGCGCCGACAGCGAACTGGTCGAAGTGCCGGGGCTTTCGCTGAACGACATGGTCAGCCAGTCGGAGCGGTTCGACCCGGCGGCGCTGGTGCAGGACATCACGATCCTGGAAGAACTCCGCCGGCACGTGCGGCAGTCGCAGGCCGGGCGGGCACTGCTGGATGCGACGATCGTCCGCATGGCGATGTCGGACCAGTTCGCGGCAATCGGCAACCTGCTTTCGCAGTTGGAAGGGCCTGGCAATGGCGGTGCCGCCACCACCCGACCGGCGGCGCGGACCGGGCCGGCGGCGGCACCCGGATCGTCAGCGGCCGCTCAAAAAAAAAAGACCGATGAACTGACGCCGACGGCCCCCGCAGCACCTCGTGCCGACCCCGCGCCATCGGTTCCATCAACACCGGCTGCACCGTCGATTTCGCCGACGGCCACCCCTAGTGTCAGCCAAGCCGTCCATGCGATGAAGGCCGAGATGGCCGCCACTGCTTCGGCGGTGCCGCCGGCTTCTCCCCCCGCGCCATTGCCGGTTCAGACGGCCTCGACACCATCCGTCCCCGTTCCCACAGGTTCGGTCCTGGACAGCATCGATTTCGGCGACGACGACCTTCCGCGTCCCGGCAAGGTGTGGGAGGACGATACCGGCCCGTCGTTGGCGGAAATGGTCAAGGCGGGCTCATCGGCTTCGTCGGCCGCTTCGGCGAACGGTCATGGGTCGTCGGCGACGGGCGAGGTCAGCGTAGACGCTGCGGTGGCATCCCGCCCCGCGGGAACTGAAGACCTGCACACCGCCTGGGCTGTCACGATCGATTCACTCAAGCCGCAGGTGGGCATTCACAGCGTGATGTCGCAGTCCCGGCTCGACCGGCTCGACCCCGACGGCTTTGCGGTGATCTCGATCCCCGCACGGTGTGAATCCTTCGCCCGACAGTGGGACCGCAACGGCAAGAAAGACATCGTCCGCGATGCCCTCGGTAAGGCGATGGGGCGAGGCGTAGGCGTGCGGTTTGAGGTCGAAGCCGAACCGGAACCAGTGGTCGACAAGCGGCAACCCGACGCACAGCGGCCCCCGTCGCAGGGATCGACATCGCAATCGCCGACGGCACAGACCAAGGGCCCGCCATCGCGTGGCGGCGATAGCCGATCCGGGCACCAGCGCCCGATCGAGCGGCCCGCCCCCCCGCCACCAGCGCCCGCCCAGCGCATTACGCAGGAGCAGGCTGAGGCCATCCGGGCGCAGGTGCCGCTGATCGAGGCGTTGGTGACGACGTTGAACGCGCAAATTGTCAAGATTGAGTAGCTTGCTCCCTCTCCACCGTACTCGGGGGAGAGGGTTGGGGTGAGGGGCCGAACGTCGGGCGTCGATCCTGAATCGATTTATTGCCAGGAGTTTTGAGGTCCGGGTCGCGCCTCTGTATTGGCGATACCGCAAGCGGTGCAGTTAGGCGGATCGCGGTGCCTTACGTTCGGCCCCTCACCCCGACCCTCTCCCCCAAGTACAGGGGAGATGGAGCAATGCCGCCCGTTTCGAATACCTCGCATAACGCGAATGCATATGGACTGTCGCGTGCATCGCCTGCCGCATGCCCCTACAATTCTGCGTCCTTTAACGCGGCGTCTTTCGCCAGACGGCGCGTTTCAACCAAAGCGGATGTCGAAACAGTGATTGCCAGTAACACATTGCAGGCTTCGCCTGCCCGTGATCTTGTTCTCTCCGACGGATTCGAGTTCCAGGATCTTTACCGCCGCGACGGCCTTGCGCGGATCGATGCCGCGTTTCTCGATCGCCTTGCGTCGGCGTCGCCGGATCTGCACGCTCGATTGCTCGCGGCGCGGCACGATCCGGTCTCCATCGCGCTCAAAGACCACTCCGGGCTGATCATCGAGCTTGCTTCGCACCTGGACGACTTCGTCGCCGACTTCTTTGGGATTCGGGCCGAAGTGGACGCCCTGCGCGCCCGCCATGCCGAGCTGGCCCCGCGTTACGACGTCAAACGGCAGTTCATCCAGCGCAAAGCCGCGGCGACCAAACCCGATGCGGCGGCAGCGATTGACGGAGCGGCCGTTACGGCCGAACTGCAATCCCTGCTCGGCGGGCCGATCGGCGAAGGCCTGATCGCCGACAAGCTCAAGCAATGGCTTGCCGCCGAGGCCGATCACGCGAAGGAACTGGAAGTCGCCGCCCGCTACGCCGCCTGGGCCGTGCACACGCCGGCCGGCCGCGACCGCCACGAACACGGCACGCTTTTCAGGCTGCCGAAAAAGCTCGACATGATGCACCTGGTGCCGATCGCCGAGCTGACGATCCATGGCGCGCCGCAACTGAAGCTGGGCGAAGGTCACCACCTGCGGCATCGCGAAGGCTTTGCGCTCACCGATCACGGCACCGACCTCGTCGGCGCGCTCGACCAGGTCGGCTACTGCATCAAGTGCCATCACCAATCGAAAGACAGTTGCTCGCATGGCCTGCGGGAAAAGTCGGGCCTGTTCAAGCAGAGCACGTTCGGCGTACCCCTCGCCGGTTGCCCGCTGGAAGAAAAAATCAGCGAGATGCACGAAGTGAAGGATGGCGGCTTTGCCATCGGTTCGCTCGCGGTCGTCACCATCGACAACCCGATGTGCGCCGCGACCGGCCATCGTATCTGCAACGACTGCATGAAGGCCTGCATCTACCAGAAGCAGGACCCGGTCGATATTCCGCAGGTCGAATCGCGCAACCTGAAAGACGTGCTCGAACTACCCTGGGGCTTTGAGATCTACAGCCTGCTGACGCGGTGGAACCCGCTGAACTTCTCGCGCCCCCTGCCGCCGCCGGCGACGGGAAAGAAGGTGCTGGTTGTCGGCCTGGGGCCGGCAGGGTTCACGCTGTCGCACCACCTGATGAACGACGGCCATGCCGTCGTCGCGGTGGACGGGCTAAAGATCGAGCCGCTGCCGCCGGGGTTGTCGGGCGTGGATGCCCATGGCAACCGTGTGGCGTTTCGGCCGGTGTATGACGTCACGACCGAACTGTTCGAACCGCTCGGCGATCGCACGCTCGCCGGTTTCGGCGGCGTGGCCGAGTACGGCATTACCGTCCGGTGGAACAAGAACTTCCTGAAGGTCATCCGCCTGCTGCTGGAACGCCGAAGTGAGTTCGCAATGTTCGGCGGCATTCGTTTCGGCGGGACGATGACCGTCGACACCGCGTTCGAGATGGGCTTCGACCACGTCGCCCTTTCCACCGGCGCGGGACGCCCCACCGTCATCCCGATGAAGAACGGCTTGGCCCGCGGTGTGCGGCAGGCGAGCGACTTCCTGATGGCGCTTCAGCTCACCGGCGCGGCCAAGAGCGACACCGTCGCCAACCTGCAACTGCGCATGCCCGTCGTCGTCATCGGCGGCGGCCTGACCGCAATCGATACCGCGACCGAATCGATGGCGTACTACGTCGTGCAGGTGGAGAAATTCCTGCGGCGCTATGAAACGCTGTCGGCCACCTACGGCGAAGCGTCCGTCCGGCACATCTGGACGGCAGAAGAAGCCGAGATCGGCGACGAGTTCCTGGCCCACGCCCGGGCCATCCGCGCCGAACGCCAAGCCGCCGAGATGGAAGGCCGCGATCCCGATCTCCAGCGCCTGCTGAACAACTGGGGCGGCGTCACCGTCGCCTACCGCCGCCGATTGGTGGATGCGCCGTCCTACACGCTGAACCACGAGGAAGTCACCAAGGCGATGGAGGAAGGCATTCGCTTCGCCGAGTGCCTGGCACCGGAAGAAGTGATCCTCGACAAGTACGGCGCATCGTCGGCGCTGCGGCTGGTGCGGCAACAGATCGACCCGTCCACCGGCAAGCTGGCGGCGTCGGCCGAGTCAGTGGTGCTGCCGGCCCGGGCAATCCTCGTCGCCGCCGGGACTCAGCCGAACACGGTGCTCGCCCGCGAAGACGCCCACAACGTGCACCTCGATGGCCGTTACTTCCAGGCGATCGATGAAGAGGGCAACCCGGTTCGGCCCGAAAAGATCAGCAAACCCGCCAAGTCACAGGTGCTGATGTCGCTTCGGCCCGACGGCAAGGCGCTCAGCTTCTTCGGCGACCTGCACCCGTCGTACGCCGGCAATGTCGTCAAGGCGATGGCCAGCGCCAAGCAGGGTTACCCGGTCGTCTCGCGCATGCTCGCCAAGGCACCGACAACCGCACCTTCGCCCGAGCAACTGTTCGCGAAGCTCAACGATGAACTCCGCGCTGTCGTCCACGAAGTCATCCGCCTGACACCGACGATCGTTGAAGTTGTCGTCCGCGCCCCGATGGCGGCACGGGCGTTCGAGCCGGGGCAGTTTTACCGGCTGCAGAACTACGAATCGCTCGCTGCCCGCGTCGAAGGCACCGTGCTCGGCATGGAAGGCCTCGCCCTCACCGGCGCATCGGTCGATCGCGAGAAGGGCCTGCTCTCGACCATCGTGCTGGAGATGGGCGGATCATCGGACTTGTGCGCCCTGCTCAAGCCGGGCGAACCGGTCATCCTGATGGGCCCGACGGGCGAACCGACCGAAACGCCTTCCCACGAGACCGTCCTTCTCGCCGGCGGCGGCCTGGGCAACGCGGTGCTATTTTCGATCGGCCAGCAGCTGCGGGCCGGCGGTTCCCGCGTCATCTACTTCGCCGGGTACAAGAAGCTCATCGACCGCTACAAGGTCGACGAGATCGAACGCGCCGCCGACGTCATCACCTGGTGCTCCGATGAAGCCCCCGGCTTCACCCCCGGCCGCACGCAGGACCGCGCCTTCGTCGGCAACATCGTCGAGGCGATGGTCGCCTACGCCAGGGGCGACCTGGGCGAGGTGCCAATCCCGCTCAGTGAAGCCCAGCGTGTCATCGTCATCGGCTCCGACGGCATGATGCGTGGCGTTCAGCAGGCGCGGCACACGGTTCTCAAGCCCTACCTCATGCACGGCCATCAGGCCATCGGAAGCATCAATTCGCCGATGCAGTGCATGATGAAGGAGATCTGCGCCCAGTGCCTGCAAATGCACCGCGACCCCGAGACGGGCAAGGAAGAAGTGGTCTTCTCGTGCGCCAACCAGGATCAGCCGTTGGACAAGGTCCGCTTCGACAGCCTTCGCGAACGCCTGACACAGAACGGCACGCAGGAGAAGTTAACTAAGCGATGGATCGATCACTGCCTGCGGAAGCTCGAAGTGCGGCAGTAATCACCCTCCGATATCAACTGCGAGTGGACAACCACGCGATGGCAAACACGACTGAAACCGTGCGGACCATAGACGATTCACTGCGCTTCGTCCTGTATGGCATTTCGCTGATACTCGACATTGATCTGCGTGCGGCCGAAATCGAGCGGGTGTTTTCCGATCGCACGCACGAGAGTTGTGCCAAACACAGCTACGAATTCCACAGCTCACCGCGAATCCGTGTGACGGGTCGCATTGAAGAATACGAAGGAGAGACTGTTCGTCTATCCGTCACCGCGCCGGAGTTCACTCAAGAGCTGCTGAACCGCATTGAAGAGACAGCAAATCATGCCTCCTTTGAAGGTTGGGCGAGGCGACGGCAGATGTGACCAAAGAAATTCATGCGCTACTTCCCCGGCACCAGCCCATAGAAAGAGCCGTCCTTTGTCAGAAAACCCTTCTCGACCAGCGCTTCCCAGACTTCGCGTGTGAAACCGCTGGGCGGTTGGATCGCGACCACCTTTCCGCGATTGCCGGTCAGCGGGCTGTGGCCAAGGCGGCTCTCGTCATCGAGCTGCGTGACCTTCAGCCGTTTGCGGAATGCCTTCAGGGCTCGCTTCATCTCGTCTTCGGTTACGGGCATGATGTCTCCTTGTTAAACGGCGAGCATACACGAGCCGGCCTGAGCAGCCGCATCCTCTGCGATCGGTCAACACGCGTGCGGTCGAGGGATTGCCAATTGACGTCGACAGACGTAATACATTCCTGTCCGCGCAACGTCCCATGAAAGTTATCAACGAAATCCTCGCCTTCAATTCCGAGTTCGTCGCCCGCGACGGCGGCGCTCCGTTCCGTACCAACCAGTTCCCCGACAAGAAACTGGTCGTCCTCACCTGCATGGATACCCGCCTGACGGAACTGCTCCCGCAGGCGATGGCGATCCGCAACGGCGACGTGAAACTGCTAAAGAATGCCGGGGCGATCGTCTCTCACCCGTTCGGCTCGGTCATGCGGAGTATCCTTGTGGCCGTCTATGAACTTGGCGCCGAAGAGATCGCCGTCGTCGGCCATCACGGCTGCGGCATGGCGGGGCTGAGCTGCTCGCGGATCATCGACAAAGCGAAGAATCGTGGCGTGTCGACAAAGGTGTTCGACACGCTCAGCCACTCGGGGATCGACCTGCGGGCGTGGCTCGCGGGGTTCGATACGCCCGAGACCGGTGTCCGCCAGAGCGTACACACCATCCGCAACCATCCCCTGCTTCCGCCGGACCTTCCGGTTCATGGCATGATGATCGATCCCGACACCGGCAAGCTCGAACTGCTGATGGACGGGTACGCCGAAGATTCGAAATGAAACAAGGCGGCGTGATCTGATGATCACGCCGCCCTTGGTTTGTACTGGGGTTCTGACAACAGCCAGGCCAGTCGCCGACTACCGCAGGTCGACGTCCTTCAGCACGCCAGCCTCGGTGTACTCGGCCCGCTTGCGGATTGTCGCGGCGTCGGTGAAGTCGATCTTGAAGATCGTCCCCTCGTCCTCCACCTCGCGCTCGATTTCTCCGATCGTCGAACCCGGGAAGTCGGTATTGAACGCGGTCTGAACCGCGGTCGGGAGGTCATTGGTGGTGATCTGCTGACCGCCGCCGTCGTCGTCGTGCCCGCCCTTTCCGCCGTTGCGAAGCAGCGTTCCGGCGGCGTCGAGGACGGCCCGCTGGCGGACGCCCGCGGTGTTCAGGTAATCGATCTTATAGACCACGACGGATTCCTCGGTCTCGCTTTCGATCTCGCGAATCTTCGCCCCGGGGAACTGCGTGTTGAATGCGGTGACCACCGGTGCCGGCAGATCGGCCAGCGTGAGGTGCTGGCTGTTGTCGGAAACGTCACCTTCACCACGGTCGCTGGATTTCTCGTTGTCCTCGTTGTCGTCGAAGGAGTCGGACCCTTCGCCGCCGGTCAGGTTGTCTTTACCGCTGTCGCCGCGAATGACGTCGTCATTGGCGCCGCCGTCCACGTCATCGCTGCCGCTGCCACCACGGACGCGGTCGTTGCCGTCGTCGCCGTTGACGTCGTCGTTGCCGGAACCGCCGTCGATGTCGTCATCGCCGAGACCGCCGGAGACAACATCCTTGCCGCTGCCGCCGGTGAGGAAGTCGTTGTCGTCGTCGCCGCTGACGTCGTCGTTGCTGGCGCCGCCGTCGCAGTTGTCGTCGCCGGTGCCGCCGTTGAGATCGTCCTTACCCGCGTCGCCACGAATCAGGTCGTTGTCGTCGCCGCCGTTGACGGTGTCGTTACCGGCACCGCCGCTGCAGTTGTCGTCGCCGGCGGATCCGTTGATGGTGTCATTGCCCGCGTCGCCGTTGAGATCGTCGTCGCCGCCGCCACCGGTGATGGTGTCGTTGCCGCCGTCGCCTTCGACGGTAACCGGCACAGTGATCGTCGGGTCAACGACAATGACGTCATTGCCGCCTCTGCCTTCGATGCGAATGGACGTCACTTCGGCGGCGGTAAACGACTGCTTGATGACCGCGCCGGAGAGCACATCCAGTTGGCCGGTGACCGTGGTGCTCAGGTTGACGGTGATCGCGTCGGCTTTCTTCGTACCGACGACCTCCAGCACACCGTTGTCCAGCGAAGCGACCAGGTCGGCGGCCAGCAGCCGGCGACCCTCAAGTCCTTCGATCAAGAGCGATCGGCCGGCGGGAATACGAACCGCAGGTTTGCGCCAGCGCGAGAAGAATGACTTTTTCATCGAATGTTTCCTCCAGGAGTTGGCCGGGCTCGGCCGGCTGTTCACTTGTGTCATCCCGTAATTCGGTCATGAACCCAACGCACTTGCGGGGCTATTCACCCCGAGCCGTTGGCTCCGGCCCGCCGGGACCAACGCCACATGTTTGCGATCACAGCAATCTGCAAACACATATGACCATTGTGTTTATCGTGTGATGAGAGCCTTCAGCTGTTCGTGATCTTCCACACGGGATTCCCCAACCGCGCGACTCAGGCTGGCCGCTTTAGGTCACCGGCCTTTTCGGAGGCATGGCGTAGGGTTGCTTCTGACCAGCCAACCAACACCGAAAGGAGACCTTTATGCAACCGCGACTCAAGTCAGAAGCAACGTCCATTTGCCCGGTGGATTCGGAGCCCAACGCAGTACTCGCTGCCGCTGTTCGGCCGCTCCTCGAAACACTCGAGAACCGCCTGCTGATGGACGGCGAGTTCGGATCACTTGTCACGCGCGGCACGGTGGGCAACGACACCGCCAATGCCGCCACCTATGACCTCGACGGCAACGGCGTCGTCGCAGGTTCATTTACCGGCATTGTGGATTTCTCTCCCGGTGGCGTGAATGTCTTCCTGGATGCCACGAGCGGCAGCGGTTACGTCGCCAAGTACAACACTGCCGGCAACATGGTCTGGGTCCGACAGCTGGGCGGCTCGGTCAGCGATGTGGCGGTCGACAAGAACGGCAACATCCTGGTCACCGGCTCCTTCAGCGGAACGAAGGATTTCGATACCTCGGCCGGGGTTACCAATCTCACCAGCGCCGGATTTGAGGACATCTATATCGTTAAGTTCAATTCGGAAGGCTCCCTTCAATGGGCGCGCCGAGTCGGCGGGGCCGGCTTCTCGGATTTCGGCAATACCGTCGGCGTCGATCATGTCGGCAACGTCTTCGTCGGCGGATCATTCGCCGGTACCGTCGACTTCGATCCCGGCCCGTCCACCGTCAACAAAACCGCCACGCTGACCGACGGCTTTGTCCTGAAGCTCACCAGCAACGGGAACTACTCGCGCGTCAGCCAGCTCGCCGGCAACGGCAGCGAGTACGTCAACGACCTCGCCGTCGATGACACCGGCACGGTCTACGCCGCCGGCCGGTTCGACAAGACCGCCGACTTCAACCCCGGTTCCGGCACCACCAACCTTGTCGCCGACAACACCTACGGCACCAATTACGACGGCTTCGTCTGGAAGATCAAATCCAACGGCACACTGGGCTTTGCCAAAAAGTTCGGCGGCGGATTCTGGGACGAAGGCAACGCGATCGCGATCGATGCCATCGGCAACTCTTACGTCACCGGCAAGTTCACCTACAGCGCCAAGTTCAACGGCGCAGGAGGCACGCTCAGCGCATTCGGTAACAGCGGGTCCGACATCTTTGTCGCCAAGTACAACAGCGAAGGCGCGTATCAGTGGGCGAAGAAGCTGGGCGGCGGCGAAGCCGACGAGGCGGGCCTGGACATCGCCGTCGACGGCGGGCGGAACGTTTACGTCACCGGGTACTTCCGCGGGCTCGTCACGCTCCATCCGAGTGGCTTCAGCCTCGCCAGCAGCGCCGGCGGCAGCGACGCCTTCGTCAGCGTGCTGAGCACCGACGGCGGCTTCCATCACGCGGTCAGCTACGGCGGCACCGGTAACGACCAGGGCCGCGCCATCGCCGTCGATGCCCTGCGCGGCAACATCTGGGTCGGCGGGTCATTTGCGAACACCGTCGATTTCAACCCCAAGGCCGGCGTGCAGAACGCCAGCAGCAACGGCGGCACCGACCTCTACCTGCTTCGCCTGCAGCGCACCGCCAGCCCGCTGGAATGGGCGTTCAGCACCGGATTCGGCGTCAGCGAAGACGAGGGCCGGCAGATCGCGGTCGATTCCAACGGCTACATCTACGTCGCCGGCCTGGTTCGCGGCGCGCCGGATCTTGATCCGTCCGCCGGTTTTGCGGGCTACGGCCCCATCGGCAGCGGCGCGGACGTCTTCGTCGCCAAGTTCGCCCCCGACGGCACGTACATGTGGTCGCGCGTCGCCACCCACCGCGAGAACCCTGACTGGTCGCTCGGCGACGAGAAGATCGGGGGACTCGCCGTCGACGGGTTCGGCAATGTCGTCGTCGTCGGCACGTTCCTCACCACCGGCGTCAACAAGCTCGACTTCCCCAATACGTCCGAGGACCTGCAAAGCACCGACAACCGTACCGATGGATTCATCTGGAAGCTCAACACCAACGGCGGGCACGTCTTTGCCCGCAAGTTCGGCGGCGAAAACATCGAAACCGCCGACGCCGTCGCCGTCGATTCCAGCGGCAACATCTACGTCACTGGCATGTTCGATTACTCGGTTCAATGGGGCCCCGGCGCGGGGCAGATCATCGAGTCGAGCAACTTCAGCCTCGGCGACTACGCATCGGACGATGTGTGGGTCGCCAAGTACAACTCGTCGGGCACGATCCAGTGGGTCAAAGGCAGCGGCAGCGGTGACGACGACCGCCCGACGGGCATTGCCGTCGATTCGACCAACGGGCAGGTGTATGTCACCGGCACCTTCAAGGGAGAGTTCTTCCACTCCAACCACATGAGCTACTACAGCGCGACCGTCTCGCGCAAGGGCACGCTCGATTCCTTCGTCGCCAAGTACGCAACCAGCAACGGCAACACCAACCAGGTCGTCGGCCTCGGCGGAACCGGCGCGACGACGGCCAAGGCGATCGACGTCGACGCCAGCGGCAACACATGGGTCGGCGGCGAATTCACGCTGACGACCGACTTCGACCCGTCGGCCGGGATCGTCAACCGCACCAGCGCCGGCGGAAAGGATGCCTTCCTCGTCAAGCTCAGCAGCGCCGGTGCGCACCTGTTCAGCGCCAAGGCTGGCGCGGCGCTGGACGACACCGTCAACGCTCTGGACGTCGGCACCGACGGGAGCGTGAACGCCGTCGGCACCTTCAGGAACAACGTCGACTTCAACCCGTCGACTCTGCACTCCGCGACCTTGAACGGCGGCGCGATCTCGAGCTTTGCCTGGAAGCTGAACGACGCCGGTGCGTTCCGGGCGATCCACAAGTTTGGCGCCACCGCGAATGACATCGCCGTCGATGCCGCGGGCGTGGCTCACGTGGTCGGCACGTTCTCAAGCTTCGCCGGTTCCGACTTCGATCCCGGCGCGGCGACGAACTTCCCGCTGACGGCGGGATCGAGCGACATCTTCGTGATGAAGTTCAACCCCGGCACGACGCCGTCAACGCCGTCCTTCGGGCAGACTGAGGTATTCGGCAACGCGGCGATCACGGGCGGGATCGACGCGAGCGAACTTGTGACGTCGCTGGACAGGTAGCCTCTGTTCCCGGTCTAGAGAATGAACGCCGGACGCCAAATGGGTCCGGACATGGGATGAACCGCAGATTACGCAGATGTCGCAGATTGGACTCTTTCCCGTCTGCGCAATCTGTGAAATCTGCGGTTCATTCCGGCATTTTCAGAGCAGACACGGGGGGCACGGAGGACAGTTCGAATCTTCTACGCTGGCGCAGATTGGAGAGAGGAATCTTCAAAAGCCGGGCAAACCCGGGGTGTCACTACAGGGATTCTGGTAGGCCGGCAGGCGGAGTCCGATCCGCATTTATGGCGGGCCTGTAATTTTTCCCGGTATCTCGCGTTACAGGCTCTGGTGGAGTCCTCTCGTCGGGTTCAACGGTGTCGGGTGATGCCGGATCGCGAGGTGGAACCGAGTCTCGCTTAGGAGCGTTCATGCGGATCAAGACGATTTTGTCCCTGGCCATCGCGGCCACGATGACCATCAGCGGTATGTCCCTCGCGGCCGACGGCGACAAGCCCAAACCCGAAGGCGACAAGCCCAAGCGTCCCGAAGGCAAGCCCGGTGAACGCCCGGCCGGCGGCCCCGGCGAGATGATCAAACGCCTCGACACCGATAAGGACGGCAAGATCTCCAAGGACGAAGCCAAGGGCAACCCCCGCCTGACGGAGAACTTCGCCAAGTTGGACGCCAACAGCGACGGCTTCATCGACGAAGCCGAGTTCAAGGCCGCCGCCGCGAAGCGTGGCGAAGGCAAGCCCGGCGAGAAGAAGCCCGAAGGCAAGAAGCCTGAAGCCCCCAAGGCCTGAGGCATGTTGCCCGACCAGGTATCGGCTAACTGATATCAAGTTGACTGAACACCCCCGATCCGCCGACCAGGCTGATCGGGGGTGTTTTACGTTGCATGATGGCGGCGTTCGCAACACCGGAGATCGAGCTCCGCAACGCTAGGCGCGACCCGTCAGTAGAGTCACAATAGATGTGTGCCTGCCGATCGCCTCGGCGAGTGGATCGGGCATCGTCGCCCGCACATTTCCGTGTTCGAATTGGAAACGAGAATCCGTATGAAGACTTCCGTCAACCGATTGCTTCCTCGCGCCGTCATTGCGGCCTGCGTCCTGTCCTGCGGCACGCTTCTCGCCGCCGACAAGCCCGCCGAACTTCTCAAGCCGGCAGAACCTCCGAAGGCAGTTCCGGCGAAGCCGGCCGGCCCTTCGCCGATGAAGTGGACCAAGTACCAGCTCACCGACAAGTTCTACTCCGAAGGCGCTGCGATCGGCGATTTCAACAAAGACGGCAAGATGGACGTCGTCGCCGGGCCCTACTGGTACGAAGGCCCGGACTTCGGCACCGTCAAGAAGCACCAGTATTACAGCTACGGCGAGAAGGACGGCAAGCAGGTCGAGCCGCAGGCGTTCGACCCGATCAAGTACTCCGACAACTTCTTCGCCTTCGTCTACGACTTCAATGCCGACGGCTGGGACGACATCATGATCTATGGCTTCCCCGGGAAGGACGCCAGCTGGTTTGAAAACCCTAAGGACCCCAAATCTGAAAAGCCGTGGGTTCGGCACATCGCGCTCGACATGGTCGACAACGAGTCGCCACAGCTCACCGACATCAACGGCGACGGCAAGCCCGAGATCGTCTGCAACACCGATGGCACGAACAAGGATGGCGGAACGCTTGGCTACGCGACCGCCGACTGGGCCAACCCGACCGCGAAGTGGACCTGGCACGCGATCAGTCCGCGGAACAAGGGCTACCAGCGGTTCACACACGGGCTGGGCATCGGCGACGTCAACGGCGACGGCAAGATGGACATCCTCGAAAAGGGCGGCTGGTGGGAACAGCCGGCCGACCTCAAAGGCGACCCCGAGTGGAAGCTGCACAAGGCGAACTTCGGTACCGGCGGCGCGCAGATGTACGCGTATGACGTCAACGGCGACGGGAAGAATGATGTGATCACCTCGATCGCCGCGCACGGCTTCGGCCTGGTCTGGTACGAGCAGAAGCCGTCGGATCAATTCGAGGCCCATCTCATCATGAACGAGAAGGCCGAAGAGAACGCGCAGGGCCTGCGAATTGCGCAGCTGCATGCAATCGACCTGGTCGACATGGACGGCGACGGCATCAAGGATCTGGTCACCGGCAAACGCTGGTGGGCCCACGGCCCCAAAGGCGACAAGGACCCCGAGGCCCCCGCCATGCTGGTCTGGTTCCGTCTCACGCGTGAAGGCGGTAAGGCGACCTACACCGCGTTCGAGATCGATAACAACAGCGGCATCGGCACGCAGGTGATGGCCGGCGACATGAACGGCGACAAGCGACCCGATGTGGTCGTCGGCAATAAGAAAGGTGTGTTCGTTCACATTCAGCAGCCGGTCACGCAAACGACCTCTCGATAAATCGCGACCGCAGCGCGAATGCGAATTCATGCAACGCAGACCGGGCGACACCTCAGGGTGTCGCCCGGTTCTTTTTTTTTGATCGTGTTCGACGAATTTGATGAGTTCAACACAAACTTTTTTACGATACGTCTATGTCATTTGTATCAAATGCAATCATAAGCGTCGCCTTCGGACTGCTGTAAGAAGCGGTCGCTTATCGGCTCATGTGATGCACATTTCACAATGCCGACTTTCCACAACAGGGGTTGCGCCACACGTTCGCCGGATCACGACAAATCGTCCTGCACTATTTCTACTTCCTGGGTCGATTCGTACTTGTCGATCCGAGCTCTGGCTCGTAAATCAACAGAGCCTACATGACGTTAGACGCCGGGCCTGTCGTACCAGCGCCCCACGCGTCTTTTGCTTCGCCGCAGAGGCGACGCACTCGCGTCACATTTACAACAGGAGTTTGCGAGATGGCCAAACTGTCCCGCCACAGTTGTCGTTTGTTCGTGCGTCGTCGTACCCAGCGCAAGCTGGCACGGATTGTGGCGGACACCACACCATCGGTTTTCGAAGCGTTGGAGAATCGGCGTCTTATGGCCGCCCAGCCCTTGGTTCAGCTTGCCAATGCGGCGACAGATCAAACGATCTCGGCGATGACGGACGGGATGACCATCGATACCGGGGTTGTCGGAACGGCGCTCAGTATCACCGCTCAGCCCGCCGGCAAGGCTGGCAGCGTCGTCTTCAAGCTGGATGGCAAAACCGTTTCGACGGAAACGTACGCGCCGTATTCGATCGCCGGCGACGCCAACGGCAATCTCAACGCCTGGACGCCAACGACCGGCAAGCACACGCTGCAAGTGCAACAGTTTGCGGCCGCCAATGGCAAGGGGACACTTCAGGGTCAGAGGACGGTGGCATTCACCGTGGTGTCGTCGCAGGGGTCGGGCATCCCGTCTTCCGGGAGCGGCGGCAACATCAAGCTGGATCTGATCAATGCCCGCACCGATAAGGCCGTGTTCGAACTGACCGGATCGACGACGATCGACATCGCCAAGGTAGGCAACCAACTGAGTGTCGAGGCGATTCCTCCGGCCGGGTCGCAGAGCGTGGTGTTCAAGCTCGACGGCAAGACGTTGAGAACCGAAAGCGCGGCACCATTCGCGATCGGTGGCGATAACGGCCGGCGCGACTTCTACAGCTGGACGCCTTCGGGCGGTCAGCACACGCTCGAGGCGATCGCCTACGGCAAGATCAACGCGCAGGGTGTCATCGTCGGCCGTAAGTCCGTGACGGTGAACGTCGTCAACGGCGGGGTTACCTCACCGCCGGCTTCCCCGCCCCCACCCATTACTGGCAACGAAGACGACAACACACCGTCGCCCGGCGGCCCTCTCAACGGCAATTCACCGCAAGCCGTGCTGAAGTTGGTCGGCGGCGCGAGCGGCGTCGCCGGAATGCCCGTCGTAGTGAATGCGGTGGACAGCATCGTCCCTAATTCGCCGCTGTTCGCGAAGTACCAGTGGGACTTCGGCGATCCCACCGGCGGCTACAACCGGTTGCCGGGTTGGACGGCGGGTCACATCTACGACAATCCCGGCACCTACACGGTCCGGCTGACCGTCACAGACGCCAATGGCAAATCGTCCACCGCGACGCAGTCGATCAACGTCGCCGCCGATACACGCCGAACGGTCTATGTGGATGCCGCGTCGGGTAGTGACAACAACCCCGGGACGATCACCGCTCCGATCCGCTCGTTCGACCGCGCCAGCGATTTCGCGACCAACAACGTGAAGATCCTTTTCAAACGCGGACAGTCCTGGAACACCAACTACTGGATGAGCATCACCGGCGACAACGTCTATGTCGGCGCTTATGGTTCCGGTGCCAATCCCGTCTTGAACGTGGTCTCCAACAAGACGGCAATACAAACGTTCGGCGGGTCGGACAGGACCGTGATCGAAAACCTCACGTTCGACAGCCCTTACAAGGCCGGCAACCTAGCCAACAAGGTGGGCGTCAATGGAATCTTCGCCGGCGGCACCAACCTGGCGATCCGTGGATGCACGTTCCTGAACGTGGATGACGGCGTGAACGCCAATCAGCAGCCCAGGGGATTCATCTTCCAGGATAACGATGCCCCGCTGTTGACCGGTGTCCGCGGATACATGCTCTGGGCCGAAGGACAGGACATCGTCATCCTCGGCAATTCCGCGGCCAACTCGACACGCGAACACAATCTGCGCATCAAGGACGGCGACCGGCTTCTCGTCGCCTACAACAGCTTCACGAACATCTCCCGCGAAAGCATCGACAAGCAGGATATTCGCAAGGGCACCATCCAGATGCAGAGAGGAAGCTGGGCTTACATCTACGGTAACAGTGTGAAAGACGGCCCCATGCGGATCGGACCCCGCGGCGAAGCCACCGAGCCGGCCAGCACCCGCACCAGCTGGGTCGTCGTGGATAACAACAAGATCAGCAACTACCAGCTCGATCTGTATCCCGGGGCGACCAACGTGATGATCCGCAACAACGTGTTCAACAACAGCGCGCAGGCTGCGATAGGCGTCAATCCCAGCGATCCGCAGGGCAGGCCACTATCCAACATCCATATCCTCAACAACACCGGCTACAACTACGCAACTACCGGCAGGTTTTTGCGCGTGGAAGGCGGACTTCAGCCTGATTCCATTACGCTCGGCGAGAACACCTACATCGCGCCCAACCTGCACGTGGGCTCGGACAATACCGCCGGCGTGAGCATCGCCGCCAACAACCTCAGTGGCTTCAAGGCGATCTTCAACAACGTTTGGCCGATCGCGGCGGATACCATCAAGTATGCCGAAGGCGGGATCATGTGGGTGAGCCCCGGCTATACCGGACAATCGGGTTACAAGGATGCCCGGGAATGGCTCGCCTACCCCGAAGTAACCGGCGACGTTTTCCGTAACTGATGCCGTAAAGCTCAGCAGACTGTGTCACGCCGCCGCTCGTCCACGACAGGCGAGCGCAATTTTCTACAGATGTTTGGCTCGCGATAATTCCGACAAACTCCCCCCATCTCTCCACAGGAGTTTGCAAAGGATCGGGAGACTACCCATCCCCAAAAGGTGTATGGGGCACGACTTCTGGAGCATTCCATTCCAAGCGCGCTGCCGGAAATTGCGATATCGACTAATAAACGGGGTTTTCCGGCCCAGACCGGTTAACCCCTATACCTTTACGACCGACCTAGGGGATGGAAGTGTCAGCGCGAAATTTAGGCATCGATCGCCGATTTTTGTATTGATCGAGATATAGGCACCGCCTAAATGTCTGTCACCCGAGAAGGGAAGCGCGTCCGGACTCCCAACCAGGTCCGGTGTCTGTGCTTGCCCCTTAACGAAGCGTCAATCCGGTTACCGCGTTTTTTCACCCCCTTGGAAGGAGGTCGGTGTGATGGTCCATCCCTCTGGAAGCAAATCGTTGCCCCCTCTTCCGACCGCGGGCGTGGACAGGTCACCTGGCCGTACCTCTCTCGAGACACAAAGCATGACCCAGCCTGTTGCGAACATCGTCCGCCGAGCGGCAACGAACGTGGTCGAACAGCTTGAAGTACGGCAGCTGTTTGCGGTTGCGCCGACACTGAATCTGTTCAATAGCGCGACGGAAAAGGTCATCACGCGAATGACCGACGGAATGACGATCGACCTGTCCAAGACAGGTTCGCGATTGAACATCGTCGCCACACCGGCAACGACGGCCGGCAGCATCGAGTTCAAGATTGACGGAGTCTCGGTTCGCAAGGAAACCGCCGCGCCATACGCCCTAGGCGGAGACGCCGGCTGGCAGGACTACCTCGACTGGACGCCGCCGCTGGGCACGCACACGGTGCAGGCGGTTCAGTGGTCTGCGGCGGGTGGTACGGGTTCGATTCAGGCCGAAGCGTCGCTGAAGTTCACGGTGGTGGATGCGCCGACGGTTCCGCCGCCGACCACGGTTCCACCGCCCCCGCCGGTGACGGTTCCCCCACCGCCGCCGCCCCCGCCGCCGGTGACTGTACCGCCTCCGCCCCCGGTAACCGTGCCTCCGCCGCCGCCGGTGACCGTTCCGCCGCCCCCGCCGGTCACGGTTCCATCTTCCCCGCCGGCAGGACCGGCCGCCGACCTGTACAACTCGGCGACTGACAAGAAGCTTTTCCGGCTCACGGACGGCGCGAAGATCGACCTCAACACCCTCGGCTCGAAGCTGAATATCGCGGCAACGCCGGTCGGCACGGCTGGAAGCATCCAGTTCAAGCTTGACGGCGTCGTGGTCAAGAACGAGACGTACGCGCCGTACACCATCGGCGGCGACGCCGGCACAAACTTCCTCGATTGGACGCCGCCGGTCGGCTCGCACACGCTCCAGGTGCTGCAGTTCAGCAAGGCCGATGCGACCGGCACCTTGATGGGCACGACGACGTTGAAGCTCGACGTGGTCGGCGTAACGACGGTTCCGCCGCCCCCGGTTTCGCCCCCGCCGGTTTCACCTCCGCCGACGTCGCCTCCGGTGTCCCCTCCGCCGCCGACATCGCCGCCGCCCCCGGTCTCACCACCGCCCCCGCCGATCATCACCGGCAACGACGACAATGCGCCGCCCCCGGGCGAAGCAACCAACGGCGGCGCGCCCGCTCCGGTGGTCAAGGTGATCAACGGCGCCGGCGTCGCCGGCCTGCCGGTGGTGGTCAACGCCGTCGACAGCGACCTGCCCAATTCCCCGCTGTACGCGACGTACCAGTGGGATTTCGGCGACCCCAATGGCCAGTACAATCGGCTCCCGGGTTGGACCGCCGGTCATATCTATGACCAGCCGGGCACGTACACCATCAAACTGACAATCACCGACGGAAACGGCAACTCGGCGACGACCACCAAGACCGTGACGGTCGCCAGCGACAACCGCAAGACGATCTACGTCGATGCCAGCAACGGCAGCGACGCCAATCCGGGCACGATCGGCGCCCCGATCAAGTCGTACACTAAGGCTGCTTCGCTCACCACGCACAACACGCGCATTCTGTTCAAGCGTGGCGAGACGTGGAACACCAGCGGCCACCTGTCGGTGACCTCGGACAACGTCTACATCGGCGCCTACGGCTCGGGTGCCAACCCGGTGCTGAACGTCGTCAGCGGCAGCGCCATCCAGACCTTCGACTCGGCACAGAATGTTCTGATCGAAAACCTGACCTTCGACAGCCCGTACAAGGCAGGGGTTCTGGCCCCGAAAGTCGGCGTCAGCGGGATCTTCGTTCGCGGCGTCGGTATTGGCATCCGGGGATGCACCTTCCTGAATGTCGACGACGGCATGAACGCCAACGGCCAGCCGACCGGTTTCATCGCTCAGGACAACGACGCGCCACTGACGACGGGCATTCGCGGTTACCTGCTCTGGACCGAGGGCAATGACATCGTCGCCCTCGGAAACTACGCGGCCAACTCCACCCGTGAGCACTGCATGCGGGTGAAGGACGCCAACCGGCTTCTGATCGCCTACAACAACTTCACGAACGTTTCACGCGAAAGTGTGGACAAAGAGGACATCCGCAAGGGCACCATCGTGATGCAGCGCGGCAGCTGGTCGTACATCTACGGCAACATCGTCAAGGACGGCCCGCTGCACGTCGGTCCGCGCGGCGAGGCGACCGAGCCCTCCACCACGCGGACGTCGTGGACGGTGGTCGCCAACAACAAGATCAGCAACTACGAGATGATCATCTTCCCGGGCGCTGTCCACACGATGATCCGCAACAACGTGTTCACCAACACCGCCAATCAGTCGGCGATCGCCGTCAACCCGAGCGATCCACAGGGTCGCCCGGTGACCGACCTGATCATCCTGGACAACACCGGCTACAACTACGCGACGTACGGGCGTTTCCTTCGCGTCGAAGGCGGTGCCCAGGCCGACACGATCACGCTCGGCCGCAACACCTACGTCATGCCGAACATGACCATCGGCAACAACAACACTGCCGGCGTCAGCGTCTCGTCGTACAACCTCAACGCATTCAAGCGGATCTTCAACAACATCTGGCCCGTGCCGGCTGCGACGATCAAGTACGCCCAGGGCGGCGTGATGTGGGTCGACCCGACCTACGCCGGCCAGGTAGGTTACAAGGATCCGACCGAATGGCTCGCTTATGCCGAAGTTGAAGGCGACGTGTTCAAGCGTGTTTGAGCGAATCGGCTCAGGGATCGATCGCCCTGATGCCGGATCGGATCATCATTTCATTTGACTATTGCCGCCCGGCGTCGAGCCTTTGGAGGGTTCTCGCCCGGGCGGCTCTATTTTGCCCTCCCCCCTCCGGCCATAAGTTTTGGCGCACCAACTCGAATCTGCCCGGCCGGGGCTGACGTCGAGAGCCTTTCCAGCGATTCTTTCGCAATCGTATCGCAGGCCACTCGGATCGACCTTCGGCCGGGCTACTTGTTGCCGAGGCTGGTGGGGGCGGCGGCGGTATCCGCCGCGAGGTAGCGAGCACCCCAGAGCCACAGCACGCCGCCGACCAGGATGGTTAAAGACACCAGCAGGAAGCCGGTCTGCAGGTTGGAATGGTCGGCAATCACGCCGATGATGGCCGGCGAGATCGCATCGCCCAGCGCATGGATGGCGAAGATGTTGACGGCAAACGCGGTGGCACGCACGGACGGGTGCGTGACGTTGGCAAGAGCGGTGTTCGACGGACCGGTGTTGAAGAACAGGCAGAAGACGGCGAAGAATAGCAGCGTCCACAAGAGCCAGGGCTCCGTGACGTAAAGCATCGCCAGAAAGATGGGAAAGCCGACGAGCATGCCCGCCGCCGAAACGATGAAGTAGGCGCCGCCGAACCGGTTACGCAGGGCATCTCCGGCCATTCCGCCTGCAAGCGTTGCCAGCAGTCCTCCGACCGCCGTGATGGCGCCGAAGTACATGCTGGCGCGGTCCAGAGGGATGCCCTTCTGCTCTTCCAGGTACCTGGGCATGAAGAACGCCATTCCGCCGATCGCAAACGTCATCGCGGTCATCGCGGCGCAGTTCAGCACGTAAGACTTGATCCTCAACAGGCTCTTGTAGTCCTGAAGGGTCGCCTTGTGCGGCTTGGCGGCATCGACGCCGCCACGTGGCGGCTCCTTCATCATGAAACAGAAGACGCCCAGAAGGATGCCCGGCGGCAGGGTAAGCAGGAACGCCCAGTGCCACTGCCCGGGTTTGGCAAAGAACCCGCCGATCACATACCCCAGCGCGCTGCCGACCGGAATCGCAGCATAGAACCATGCCAGGACACGACCCCGAATCGAGACGGGGTAGAGGTCACTGATCACCGTCGGCGCGACGGGGCCGTAAGCCCCTTCACCGACGCCGATCAGGCAACGCATCGCGAAAAGCGTCGCGAAACCCATTGCCAGGCCCGATGCTCCGCTGGCAATGCTCCACAGAATGACGCCCGTCCCGATCAGCCACCAGCGGCTCACCCGATCGGCGAGCCAGCCGAAAACGGGCGAGACGATCATGTAGGTCAGCAGGAAAGCCGTCACCAGCATTCCCATCTGCCCCTTGGAGACGCCGAACTCCTCACTGATCGGCTTCTCCACGGCGGCCAGGATGTAACGATCGACGTAGTTGAAGAGGTTGATGGACAGCAGGAGGACCAGGGCCTTACGAGCCCCCGGAATGGGCGCGGCCGCCGTCAACTGCGGATTCGCCGCGTCGCCCGAGGGCGAAATGGCAGTGGCGGAAGAATCATCCGAGTCGGCAGCGGAGTGAGCCATGCCGGCGATCATGGTCGGGAAGTCAGGGTCGGGCAAGCAGCATTTCGCGAGGTTCTGACTCTGTCGCGATCGGCAGGATTCCGGTCGTCACTCCGCCATCGTGGGTACGGCGTATACGACTTGATTCAAGACGGGCTGAACGGTCTCTTGCTCGCACACCCTTTCCTGCGCACAATCCGCGCACGGAGTTGCAGCGGGATTCCGTGTGGGTTTGGCAGCGGGTACGACCGGGCTTGAATCGTGTCATCCCCAAGGTGAACGGCAGAACGCCGACACCCAGCATTCTCACCGTTCCCAAAAACCGACGTGGCGATCGACGGAGGACCTGTGGCAGAATCGCGATCAAACAGCCGTGTCTTTCTGCTGAGTTCCGTTCTCCTGGGTGTGGTAGCCATGGTGGCGGCGTTCGTCTACCTGGAGACGGGCGCGTCGCAGGACCGCGGCCCCAAGTCGGTCATCCTGGTCGCGAAGCGCGATCTGCGATCGGGGGCGCTGCTCGATCCGGAGAAGGACTTTGTCGAGTTGGAGATCCCCGCGAAGCTGGTCGAGCTCAAGTCCCGCGGCCTGACGCCGGAGCTGAAGGCATCCTACAAAGGCCAGAGGATCAACCGCGACATTCTTGCAGGCACACCAGTCCTTCTCGCCGACCTGGCGGCCGCCGCCACGCTGGAACTTCGCGGCGACAGCCGGGCCCTTTCGATTCAGGTGAAGGGATCGAGCGCGCTCGGCGGGCTGCTGATCCCCGGGGACTATGTGAAGGTCCTCGTCACCCGTCCGAAGCCCGCCGCCCGGCCGGCGACACTTCCGGCCGGTACCGAGGTCGAAACGCCGACAGAAGCGACCTACGAGACCGTCATCGTCAGCCCGCAGGCTTTCCGCGTGATCGCCGTCAATCAGCGGCTCTCCCGCTCGCGCTCGCAGCTGACCGCAGCCGAGCAGTATCAGGGGGCGGGCGAATCGACATCACAGCAGACTGTGACGCTGGACGTAAGCGAGGCCCAGGCCAAGACGATCCTGGAACAGACCGGAGGCGGCAGCGGGCAGTTGCCGATTACGTTGTTACTGTGTCCGCCACCGACGCCTCTTCCGTGAGGTGATCGTTTTGTGGCATGGGCATGTAGTCATGCCCGTGTCTTCGTCCGACCACACGGGCATGGGTACATGCCCATGCCGCGATGACTTCCCCATGCGCGTCGTCGTTCAAAACACCCTCACCAACCGACAGTGGGTCGCCGTCGACGGCCCGGCCGGTTTTCTGATCGGCCGCGATCCCACCTGTGACGTGCGGCTGGAGTCGCGCTTCATCGCCGGCGTGCACGCACGCGTAGAGCGCAATGATGGGGCATGGGAAATAGAGTTGTTGCCCGGCGTGAACCCCGTCGAGATCGACGGCCAGGAGTATGCCGCCGGTCAGAAGGTCGTGGTTCGCGGCACAGCCCGACTGCGGCTCATGGAGTTCGTGCTCGCGCTCGACGCCGCCGAAGCTTCTCCAGAAGCCCAGCAGCAGGAATCGGCGAGCGACCGGCTGACGGAGGTGCAGAATGCGCTGCACGCCGAGCTGCTCCGCCGGCTTGATCTTCGACTGGGTTCGTTCTCCTCCAACGGCGCCGCCGGCGAACGGACCGAAAAGCTCAATTCGGTGCTCGACGACCTGCTGTCCGGCGAGTTCAAATCGCGGGTGTTCGAGTCCGACCTGCCCCCGATCATCCTCGCCCGCGCGCTACGCGCCCGCATGCTCGATTGGGTCTTCACCCACCTCGGCCGCGAGCAACGCACGACGACCGGTTGGGCCGCCGTCGGCATCAGCTCCGAACTGGAACGTTCGGCGACCGATGCGATCAAGCGGCTGTCGGCCAAGGTCGGCATCGTCGAGAATAAGACGTCCGCCGTGACCGCAGAGCAGATGGTCGAAGCCCGCTTCGACGGCGTCGTCGGTCCCGTTGCCGCCGAGCTGCTGGACAACGCCCGCACCTACATCATCACGAGCTATCTCAAGAAGGTGCTGTATGACGTGGTCTTCGGCCTCGGGCCGCTGGAAGACCTGCTGCGATCGCAGAGCATCACCGAAATCATGGTGGTCAGCCCGACGCGCATCTACGTCGAGCGGAACGGGCGCATCACTAAGGCCCCGCAGACGTTCCCGTCCGAAGCGGCGTGCGTAACGATCATCGAGCGCATTGTCGCGCCGCTCGGCCGCCGGATCGACCGCTCTCAACCGCTGGTGGACGCTCGGCTGCGCGACGGCTCGCGCGTCAACGCGATCATCGAGCCCCTGGCCGTCAAAGGGCCCTGCGTCACTATCCGCAAGTTTCCCGTCTCGCACGTCAGTGCCGATGACCTCGTCCGCTGGCGGTCGCTCCAGCCGTTCACCGTAACACTGCTGCGGGCGTGCGTGCTGCACCGGTGCAACATCCTGGTGTCAGGCGGCACCTCCAGCGGCAAAACGACGCTGCTGAACGTGCTGAGCGGCTTCATTCCAGGCGCTGATCGTTTGATTACCGTCGAAGACTCCGCCGAGTTGCGACTGCAGCAGGAGCACGTCGTCACGCTGGAAACCAAGCCGGCCAATGCCGAGGGCACCGGCGAATACACCATTCGCGACTTGGTGAAGAACGCGCTGCGCATGCGGCCGGATCGCATCATCGTCGGCGAAGTCCGCGGCAACGAAGCGATCGACATGCTGCAGGGCATGAACACCGGCCACCGTGGTTCGATGACCACCCTTCACGCCAACAGTGCCGCCGACGCGCTGTCTCGCCTGGAAACGATGGTCCTGATGGGTGCCGACATCCCGCTGGCCGCCGTCCGACGACAGATCGCGTCGGCGATTCACCTGATCATCCACACCGAACGCATGCCCGACGGCCGGCGGCTGGTCTGCCAGCTCACCGAGGTCACCGGCCTGCACCCGGTGACCGGCGAACTGGAAACCCGCGACATCCTTAAGGTGGCCCACGTCGGCAATACCCTCGAGCTCCGTCCGACCGGGTACATGCCGACGTTTCTCGGAGAAATGGTCGATCAGGGACACCTGCAATTGCGGCCATGGTTTGATCAGGTGAAGGTATGAAGAAAGAAAGGGATCACCACCGAGGCACGGAGGCTCGCTCGGCAAACGGCGTCCTCACTTGTCATCCTGAGGTACTCCGAATGACAGGTTGGGAGCGCGCCACTTGATGATCGCCGAGTGACCCTCCGTGTCTCCGTGCCTCCGTGGTGATCCGCTCTTCGCCCGCCGAAAGCGGTATTGAAATGAAAGCGTTAGGCATCGCAGCACTCATCGGCCTCTCGATCGTCCTCCTCGTCTGGGGGCTGCGGGGTTATCTCACGCGCCGATTCCAGCGCGACGCCGACTGGATCGCCCGGAACCGCCAGCGGTTCAACCCTGAACCGGTCGATGCCAAGCGATGGACCATCTACTACTACGTCGCATTTATCCTGCTGCTGCTGGTGCTCGTCTTCATTACGCCAAACCCGCTGTTCGGCGTCGTCTTCTGGCTCATCCTGCTGGCAGTTCCGAAGATCATCGTCGAATCCATGTGGCAGAAACGCCGACGGCAGATCGATTTGCAGTTGCCTCCGGCGATCTCCTCGCTCGCCAACAGCCTGCGGGCCGGGTTAACGCTGGTGCAGGCCATCCAGCGGCTGTCAGAAAATGCGCCCGAACCGATCCGGACTGAGTTCCGCATCATGGCTAATCGGTACTCGTTCGGCGCAGGGATCGAGGTGACCATCGACGAAGCCCGCGACCGGCTGAAGTCGCAGAACTTCAACCTGTTCGCTTCGGCGCTATTGGTCAACCGAGAGATGGGCGGCGACGCCGCCGAGACACTCAGCCGAATCTCACGCTCTCTCGACAAACTGCACCACATGCGGCAGACGGTCGAAGCGCACACGGCCGAGGGGCGCACCAACATCAAGGTGCTGCTGGTAGCCCCGGTGATCCTGCTGCTGATGATGTCCACGGCTGACGCCGAAGGCGTGAAGATGCTCTTCACCACGTCGCAAGGCTACGCCGTGCTGATGGTCGCCGGTGTGTTCATCGCGGCAGGGATCTTCTTTGCGGGGAAGATCACGCACGCGGAAATTTGATGGCGGCGGTGCCACGAAATGACGAACGCCGAAGCCCGAATGGCGAATGAAGCTCCAAACTCGAAATATCAATGAACGAAAGGTGATCACCAACGCCAAGTCAGTTTGAGATTTGATCATTGGACGTTCATTCGCCATTCGAATGTCGTCAATCGTCATTACCCCGATGGACTCTCTCGACCCCACCCTCGTCAAGCTCATCTCGTCGCTCTGCTTCGGCATGGCGGCGGCATTGCTTGGCTTTGCGGGGTATCGATCGCTGCAATCGGACGGGTCGGCGTCCAACGCCAACGTCGACCCGTCGATGCGCCGCAGCGAGATGCGCCGCCGGGCGATGCAGGATTCGCCGGGCATTACCATTCTGCTCGCCTGGCTGCGGATACCGGCCACCTTCATCTCGCGGCTCGGGCTGCCGGCGCTTCGAAAGTACGTTCGCGCTCCCTACGCCCGCGCCGGTTATCCCGGCGGGCTGGATGACGACGAACTGCTCTCGCTTGGCGTCGTCCTGGGCATCGTGATGGCCGTCTTCTCGGGCTTTTCTGCGGCCGTTGTCTTCGGGCCGCAGTTCGCCCTGCTCGGGATCGGCTTTCTGCCGGCGGGTTTCCTGGTGATGGTCTCGAGCCTCAAGAGCAAGGCCGAAGCAAGAGAACTGCGCATCGTCCGGTCGATGCCCTACGTGCTGGACCTGATCGTGCTCATCCTGCGATCGGGAACCTCGCTCAACGTGGCTTTGCAGCGCGTGGTTAAAGACTATGCCGATCATCCCGTCGGCGACGAACTCGGGCAGGTGCTGGCCGAGATCGATATGGGCTCGCCCCGGGTCGAGGCCCTGCGGCGATGGGCCGACCGCGTCCCCAGCCCTGACATCAACGCGCTCGCCGACAGCATTGTGCAGTCGGAAGAGTTAGGATGGCCGCTGGCCGACACGCTCGAACGCCAGGCCGACCGGATGGCCGCCGAGCGCGTGCTGCAGGCGCAGAGCAAGGCCGGCGCGGCGGGCGTGATGGTGATGATCCCCTCCACGCTCGTCCTGGTGGCGGCGGTCATCCTGCTGTTCGGGCCGATGCTCGTGCGGTTTCTGCAGGGAGGATTTCAACTGAAATGACGAGTGGGAATGACGAATGGCGAAACTCGAATGACGAGTGAATGTTCAATATTCAAAACTAAATCGAAAGCAGTTCGGCGTACGCCTCCATTCGTCATTTAACATTCTGACTTCATTCGCCATTCGGATTACGCCATTCGTCATTAACTCCCATGGACCTCGTCATCAACGTCATCTCCGGCCCCGAGAAAGGACAGACCTTCCCTGTCCCGCCGGGGTCGCACGTCATCGGCCGGGGACAGAAGGCGGCGGTCAAGCTCTCGCCCGAGGACGTTTCCTGGGAACACGCCGTCCTCACCCGCGAAGGCGACGACTACTTCATCGAGAACCTATCGGCCCTGGGCACCTGGGTCGGCGATACCAAGGTCGCCGGGCGGGTACGCCTTCGCCCGCGCGACAAGATCCGCCTGTCCGGAGACTGCATCGTGCGGCTGGAGCCACCGGGCGGCGGGGGCTTGTTCTCCAGTCGGGCGTTCCTCGGGTTGCTGCTAAGCGTCATGCTGTCACTAGCCGTGGCGGCAGTGTTCTATTCCGGCGAGTTCGAAGGTTCCGGCTCGTCCGTTGACGACTGGGACAATGCCCACCGCATCCTCGCCCCCTGGTTGGAGAAGCAGGCCACCAAGGGCCGCGTCCCGCGTGAAGCCGTCGACCTGTTCGACCGCGTCTGGCGCCTGGAACAGACCCACGACTACGAAAACGCCGCCAAGCTTTGGCTCCGCATGCAGATCGTGCTGTCCACTACCGAAAAGAACCTCAAAGCACTCGAACTGGCCGGTAGAGACCCCGACGGCAAGCAGTTGACCGCCTTGCTTCGGCCCAACCCCAAGCAGCCCGCCACCCAGCCGTCGGATGACCAGCTGGCGGCGGCGTTGGCGCAGTTTGTGAATCGAAGACTGGCATTTGCGTCGAAACAGAACAAGGGTGGTATTCTGAAGAGAATGTGACCCGTCCGGGTGGCATGGGCAATGGTACCCCGTTGCCCATGACGAGCGCCATCCGACGTTCGACACGGGCAAGCGAGTACGCTTGCCCAATGCCACCCGATGTCGATGTTTACCGATCCAGGCATCGCAATCTAATGAAAAAGCAGTTCGACCGATTCACCCTCACCGACCAACTCGCCACCGGCCCCGGCGGGACGCTTTATGATGGCGACGAGAAGCTGCACGGCGGGGTCACGCGACCGGTGCGGGTGAAAGTCCTCCCGGCTCTCTCCAAGGCCGATCCCTCGGGCGAGTCGCGGTTTGTCGAAGAAGTCCGCATCCTTGCGTCCCTCGCATCTCACCCGCACGTCGTCACGTTCTACGGCATGGGCCTGACCGATGGCGTCCCCTGGATCGCGATGGAACGTCCGGCTGCGACGCTCGAACAGCTTCTGGGCCAGGCTCCGGCGGCGTCGGCCGATGTGCTGCGGATGATCGAACAAGTCGCGCGTGGCGTTGCGGCGTTGCACGCCCTGCAACCTCTGCGTCTGCACAATCGGCTGTCGCCGACCAGCATCCTCGTGTTCGACGGCGGACGGCACTTTAAGGTATCAGAGTTCGGCCTGGCCGCCCCACCGACGGCCGAGCCCATGCTTTCGGCCGAGTCCGTCCGCTACGCAGGCCCGGAGCTGGTCACGTCCGAGTCCGGCAAGCCGGGTCCTTCGACCGACTTGTATGCCCTGGGGCACATCGCCTACGAGATGGCGCTGGGCGCCAAGCTGCACCGCCAGCAGTTTCCTGCGGTCGCCGAGAGCGGCGGAGACCTGCGGTCGGTGAACCCGGCCAAGTGGCAGGCGTGGCACCATTCGATGCCCACCGTTCCCGCACCAGCACACGAAGTAGTCCGGGGCTTCCCCGAGCGCCTCGGCCAGATCATCGCCAGGCTGATCGCCAAGCCGATCAACGCGCGATATGCGTCCACGACCGATCTTCTGACTGACCTGGCAAGCGCGGGCGAGAGCTCGTCGGTCGATACTCCCCCCATGGCTCCCGGCCCGCTGCCGCCGACCGTCAACGCACCCATGAGCGCCCCGGCTGCGCCAAGGTTCGGTGCAAGGCCCCCGCCGGCCGCGCCGAACCGGCCATTGGGATCTGTGTCCGTCGGTCTGGGGTCTGCACCGCAGGCACCTTCTGGTGGCATGCAGGTGACGACCGGCAACGAACGTTACTTCATCCGTTTGCGAAACCAGACCAGCGGCCCGTTCGATGTCGCCACGTTGCAACGGATGAGCCGACAGGGCCAGTTCTCACGCCTGCACCAGGTATCGATCGACCAGCGAACCTGGAAGCCGGCGGGAAGCGTTGAAGGACTGATTGGGTGAGCGACATCGCTATGAGAACAAGTCCATGAAGGCGAACATCGAACATCAAACACTGAACGCCGAACACCGAATGGAGAGGAGCGAATCGTCATTCTCCTGCATTCGATGTTCGATGTTCGGTGTTCGATGTTCGATGTTCGGCCTCCGAATTAAAACCACCGGAGATCCGCACTCGTGACCGCCGACATCGCTTCGCCATCCTCCAAACGCCTGCCCTCGAAGGACGACGGCAACCCCCTCGTCCGCAAGGTTGTCTGCCCGCACTGCTGGCGGACGTTCAAGCCGGAGGAGGTCCTTTGGGTGTCCGAACACGAGGAACTTGTCGGCGACCCGATCGTCAAAGATGAGCCGATCCGCTTCCTGCCGACGCGGTTTACGCTCGACGGCTCGGCGATCGATGCGCGTGAGATGGTCTGCCGCACGCTCGCCTGCCCCGAGTGTCATCTGGTCATCCCGAGGCTGCTGCTGGAGAACCCGATCACGTTCTTCTCGCTGGTCGGCAGCGTGGGCAGCGGGAAGTCCAACTTCCTGGCGGCGATGACCTGGGAGCTGCGCCGCGTGCTGGCCCGGCAGTTCGCGATTACGTTCGCCGACGCCGACAAGGAATCCAACTGGGCCTTGAACCGCTACGAGGAGCTGCTGTTCCTGCCGGACGACCCCGAGCGGTTGACCGTGCTGGAGAAGACCCGTACGCAGGGAGATCTTTATCGCTCGGTCCGCCTGAACGGACAGGAAGTGCAGGTGCCCAAGCCGTTCCTGTTCAGCATGCACCCGGCAGCCGGGCATCCGTGGGAGAAGCACCGCCGTCGCGCCGGCAACATCGTCTGCCTTTACGACAACGCAGGCGAGCATTACGCGGTCGGGCAGGATACGGCCGTCTCCCCGGTTACGCGGCACTTGTCGAAGGCCAAAGTGCTGATGTTCCTGTTCGATCCGACACAGGACCCGCGCTTCCGCGAGAAGTGCCGGCCGATCTCCAGGGACCCGCAGGTTGTCGAGCCTCTGCATACGATCCGGCAGGAAAGCATCCTGAGTGAAGCGGCCCAGCGGGTGCGGAAGCATACGGGCCTGTCAACGTATCAGCGGCACAACGCGCCGCTGCTGGTACTGGTCGCCAAAAGTGACGTCTGGGCACCGCTGGTTCAGGCCGATCTGACGAAGGAACCCGTTCTACCGCCCGCCGCTGGCTCGCCGCTGTCTGCGGTGGACATGGAACATGTGGAGCGCGTGTCGACGCTGGTCCGCCAGTTGTTGCTCGACGTCTCTCCCGAAATCGTCACCACCGCCGAGGACTTCTGCGAAGAGGTTCTCTACATCCCGGTCAGTGCCCTGGGCGTTTCGCCGCAGAAGAACCCCGAGGCTGGCGGCCTGGTGGTGCGGCCCAAAGACATCCATCCCCGCTGGGTGACGGTACCGATCCTGTACGCCTATGCACGCTGGACGCAGGGCCTGATTCATGGGGCCAAGGGAAAGTAGGCAGTACGCAGTAAGCAGTACGCAGTTAGGAAAGAGGCGAGTTCGAACCGCAACGTCTCTTCTCTGCGTACTGCGTACTGCCTACTCGAGACCAATGAGCCACGAGATCTACTACACCTCCGCCCCAGAAGGCCTTCGGCCGGGACAACGGGGCTTCTGCACCGTTGCGACAACCGATGGCATTCCGCGCCCGCTGTGGGACAGGCTCGAATCGGTCAGCGGTTACCGCCACGAGTTCACCACCGGCAGCGGCGGCCGCAACCCGGTGACGTGGGCGCACTGGCTGCTACAGGTGCAAGGGCGTGAGATCAGCACGTTGTCGCGGATCTGCGATTCGGGGCTCGACTACACGCAGCGGACCAACTCTTTCGCTCATCACATCGCGATCGAAGCGACCGAGCGAGCGGCCGGTGGGCCGGCCTGGATGATCGCGCGACCGGGAACGATGCAATCCCGGTGGGACGGCATGGTCGGGTCGATCCATCGCCGCTCGCCGCTTCCGATCGGCGACGTTCGGCCAGCGCCCTGCAGTGCATGGCAGCGACTGACGGGCGACGCCGGCTGGGGTGGCGTGCTCGCCGAGGCGGGACTGAAATCGCCGCGAAAGCCTGTCTGTATTCTCTTCGGCCCCGATCATGACGTACTGCCCCTGATTGCCGAGGCGATCGCGCTCCTGCCGGCGTCCAAGAGATGGGACATCACGTTCAGCACCTACTTCACGGGGCTGCCCGGCAATGCCATCTGTGCCTGGCGATGCTGCCTCGCCGGCACGCCTGCTGCCGCCGATGCCGTCCGTCACGCCGGCGGTGGGCTCGTCATCGACCTGACGCGTTCCGGCGGTCTGGGTGCACCTCCGGCCGGGCCGTGGGTCGATGCGGCAAGATCCGGCCGATCGCCCGTCGTCAGCGGCCCATCGGAGAAGCCACGGCCGGTACCGTCGCGCGCCAAGCCGGCCACCCCGGTTGAAGTCGAGGTGGAACCACTCGAGCTGATGCCCGAAGCGTTTGACACGCCCGCCGCCAGGCCGTTGTCATCGGTCTTTGATCAGATCGAGGCCCAGTCCGTTCGGGGGACGACGACCGGCACGGCTCGCAGTGTCGATACGTCCTGGGTCGATCACCAGAAATCGTCTCGGATGTGGCTGCTGATTGGTGTGTCGTTCGTCGCACTGATCTTCATCGCTGCCGGCGTTTGGCTGCGGATGTCCGCCCGGCAGGCAACGGCCGAGCGGCCGAGCACGCCGACCTCTCACGAAGACACCGATTCCACCGCCCTGCCGGTGACGCCCGACCCCGTAACACAGCCGGTGATCAAGATCGCCCCACCGGTGCCGCCGACACCGACCGCGCCAACGACCGCCGAGACGGTTGTGGTGGAACCGATTCCCGTAACCCCAGTGCCGGTAAAGCCGGTCGTTCCTCCCACCCCGATCCAGTTACCGACGGAGGTGCAACCGCCGGCGACGACCGGCGCAGCGCTCAAAGCGCCGGCGCAGGCGTTCTCGATCCCCGCGGCCCAGTTCGACAACCTGCCCGCGATCGCGGCGTTCAGAATCGCGTTTCCCGGGGGCGGCAGCTCTTACACGTACCGACAGAAGGACCTTGCCGGCGTGCTGACGGCCGATGCCTCAGGAGGATTCCGGTATCAGCTCGTCTGGCGCGATGACGCCAATAAGTCCGTTCCGCTCGATGTCGCAACCATCTCACTGGAGACCTCCCAGGCCGGCGGAACACTGGAGATCGCCTGGCGGATGAAGGCATTGCTCAATCGGCCGGAGGTGATCTCGCTGGTACGCGTACTGCTGCACAACACGGAACTGACGATCGCCGACGCAGCCAACCGCCGGCCACAGGCCATCCGATTCAAGCAGCCGACGCCGATCGACGTAAACCTGACGGCATCGACAACGCCGCTGACGTTGTCCACGTTGCCGGATGCCATCTGCCAGCCCGATAGCGACCTGCCCGACCAGTGGACGTTCGCTTGGGCCGCCGGCCCCGCAACCCGGGCCGCAGTCGCCGGAGAGACCGATGTGGGCGTGCTTCTTTTTGAGCGACCCAACAGCCTGGGCGGCGAGACCGCCAAATTCGCAGTCCGCGTCGGACCTAGGTGGGGTGCCCTCCGCAGCGACTTTGCCATCCAGACCGCCGGGGCAAGGAAAGCCGTCTCTGTCGCCGAGGCGGCACTCGCCAAGGCCGATCATGAGATCGCCCGTTTGAAGGAAGCGCAGAAGGCGGCGATCGATCCGATGCAGGCACGTCTTGCCGAAGCGGTCGCGCAGCTCAAGCTGACCGATACCGAACTGGCTAACCGATTTACAAACCGGCCGGCACTGCGAGAGCGAATCAAGGGCGAAAAGGCAAGAATCGAAGAAGCCAGGAACTTGTGGGACGCTGAAGTCGCCGCCGCCACGGACAAGCGAGAGCCGGCGGAAATGGCCCGGCGGGCGGCAGCCGAAACCTTCCGCGCCTTCGAGCAGTTCCAGGATGTACAGATCATCGTCGAATTGCCGGGTAGACTCCGTGTGGCGACACTGCGGCTGAGCTCTCACTAGTCCTTCTCCCGTCCGCACGAATCATGAGCGACCATCAACGAACCATCGAGTTCCTTCGCGACTTCCGTGCATCGGGGGTCCAAGTCGTCAGCGATGAAGTCCGCGAAGCCGCGGCGGCCTATGCGTCACTATGCGCCACGGCGAACGACCGTCTTCGGCAGTGCGCCATGCTGCTGCAGCGCGGCCTTCGCGCCGAGGCGGTCCACGCCGCGGAGGCTCCCCCGAATCTGCTGGACCTCGTCGCGGCGCTTGATCTGCCCGATGCCGAGGGGTGGGTCGAGATGTGCCAGCGGAACGACATGCCCGTTCCGCCGCCGTTACAGATGGACCGGGCGGCGCAGCTCAACGATGCCTACGGCCAGGACCAGCCCCTCCAACAGCTTTACGCGACCCATCGGCGATTGGCGCTGGCAAAGGGCCCGCTCGCAGATCGACTGGATGTGATGCGGCAACTGGCCGCGGCTGATCCCGGCCCCTTCTGGGAGAAGGACATCCGCACGTTCGAGGCCGCCCGATTCAAGGAACTGCGCGTGGGCTTTGCCGTCGCCGCGAAGGAACGCGACGTACCCGCATTCAAATCGCTTGCTGCCGAGGTCCTGCAGGTGCCGTGGTACGAAACCGTTCCACCGGATCTGGCGTCGATGGCGCGCGAGATCGACACCCGGGCCCAGCAAGCCGAGGCAACGTCGCAGGTGACTGAGCTGCTGAGCAAGCTGCGGTCGGCATATGCCGCCAAATCGCTGCCGGATTGCTCGGCGTTGCTCGAGCAGCTCAAGGACCAGTCGGCGACTCTGGGGGTTGCTTCGTTGAATGACGACGCCGCCGCCGATATCCGCGCCGCCGCCGCATGGGTGCAACAGCAGAATCAGTCGCTCGCTCGCCGAAAAGCCCACACCGACGCCTGCGACGCGCTGGCCGATGCCTTGAACGCCGAAGCGAAAGACCGTGATCTGGCGGTCGCCTACAACGCCATCGTGGCGTTGGGAACCAAGCCTGTTCCGCCAGAATTGCAGGCACGCTACGACGCCCGGCTCAAGGCGCGTGCGAAGGCGGCACGCTTTCGCAACATCGCGATCGTCGCCGGCATTGCGGCCCTTCTGGCACTCGCGTTCGGGGTGTTCTACTGGCAGACCCAACAGGGAATCGCCCGGGAATGGGCTCGCCGCATCGAGAAGGCAGTCGCCGACAGGAACGTCGATCTGGCGAAGCAGCTGGTCTCGGAGCAGGAATCACTCGCACCCGGTGCCAGCAATGACCCGCAGGTGGCGGCGGCCAAGAAATCGGCCACGGTTCTGGCCGAGCAAGTCGAACGCGATCGCGACTGGGTCAAGGGAATGACGACGATCTTCGCGGCTGCATCCGACAAGGCGACGAAGGCGTTGGCCGACGGAAGCCCCGACGACTGGTGGACGGCATCGCTGTCGGCCGACGAGGCATTGGGAAGCTGGGGCAAGCCGCAGGATGCCAAGCGGATGGACCCCAGGAATCAGGTCGCCGCCGCTGCCGAACGGTTGCAGAAGGAGCGTGAGTCACTGCGAGCCCGATACGCCTCGTGGCTGGTCGCGCAGATCGACGCGGCGTCGAAGAAGGCTGGGGTACTGGTCGTCGCCCCGCGCGCCAGTGACATCGCCACAGCCGAGGCTGCACTCGCCGCCGCCGAGAAGGACCTGAGCGTTATCATCCCGCAACTCGACCGGGGCGGCGATGCGGCAAAGGCCGCCGCCGATGCCGTCGGTCCGCGCCTTGCCGCCATCCGCGACGCCATCCGCCGCGCCCGCGACGAACATGATGCCCGACTTGCGATTCACGAGTCCGCCGGGTCGGTGGCCGCCGCGCGGCAGGCACTGCAGCAGTTTGCATCGCGTTTCCCACAATCGTCAGTGAGCCCCGACTTCACGAAGGCCGCAGCGACGCTCGACCTTTATGAGTCGGTCGACCGGTATTCCGCATTGATGACGCCCTTCGCCGCCGCACCCGCACCGCCGAACGAAAAGGTCGCCCGGCAGCGGTTGGACACCCTGCGGCAGTTCATCGGCGACAATCCGCAATCTCCGTTACCACAGAGCGCGGCAGGGTACATCGACTACCTGCAGCAGGCCGCTGCCGCGATGTCCATTCCCAACGCGTGGCAGACGGAAATGGGCGATATCCTGACGTCGCCGTTGATGTCGGAGCTGAGTTACCTCGAGGTCAACGACAAGTCCCGCTACTACGTGCTCGGCGATCCGGCGGTGCAGCGGCAGGGCGTGGGCACGCGCGTAAGATGTATCTTCGACTCGATCGATCCGCAGAACCTGGCGAGGAAGAAGACCGTTACGCTCCTGGCGCCGAAGAATCTCGTCAGCGAGAAGCCTGTGCTGCTGCCTCACGCCTTGTTCGTGCGTGAAATGGCAGAGCAGATGAAGACGGTGGACGACCGTAGCTGGGACACCTGGGGAATTGATCAGGTGGATAAGCTGATCGCTAACACTGCGATCGACCCTGTCGTGCGGGCGATCCTTCTGCGAGATCTGCTTCGCGCCACCTCACGCGTGGACGGATGGGCGATCGGAGATCTCTACGACCGGGCGATTGCCGACCTCGAACGGCAGCGCCTCGACAACATTGTCTGGTACGACCAGACGAATCCGGTGCCGGCCGTCACCATGGACAGCCTCAAGTCCATCATCGGCAAGATTCCCCGCGGCGACGTGGCAAGAAAGCTGGTCGCCGAAAGGCGGGCAAGCCTATTCTCCGGACTCAAACCGCCATTCGTCGGAACAGCGATGCTTCTAAAAGACGATGCCGGCAAGTGGAAGGTTGCTACGGCCGCCGGGACCGCCAGCGCGACATCGGCATTTGCAGTGAAGCCCCCCGATGGCGCGGCGAGCGGGATGCCTGCCGTTTCGAACAGCGCTTTGCCCAGTGCTGCTCCTGATGCTCCTCCCGCCCCGCCACCGGTGTCGACTTCTCAGCCGGCAACACTTCCGGTAGCCCCTGCGGTGGTCACCGCACCGCTCCCATCGGCGGCGGCTCGGCTGGTGAAAGTCGCAACGCACAACGGCGAAACCTGGACAATCGACGAGGCTGCCGTTCGCGACCTTCCCGAGGGAACGCTGGTCTTTCTCAGCCGATGAACTGATGCCGCGTGCTCGTGAGACAGTCAATGCGCGGGGAGCGCCTCCACCAAACGCGCGACCTGATCTTCCGTGTTGTAGAAGTGCGGGCTGGCCCGCAGCCGCCCCTCGCGCAGTGCGATCTCGATCTTTTTCTCCTTGCGCAACTCGGCGACAAGGCGTTTGTGCTCATGACGCGGTGACGTGAAGCTGACAATGCCGCTCCACTGCCATTTGTCGCGCGGCGACACAATCTGATAACCCTTCTTGGAAAGCATTTCGATCATCAGATCTGTCAATTCACGGATTCGCTGCGCGACATGGCCGAGCCGCGCCGTTTGAATCAGCTCCAGCGCCGCCTTCAGCGAAAGCAGCCCCGGAACGTTGTACGTCCCGCATTCGAATCGCTGGGCATCCGAACGCAGGGTGTAGTTGATATCGCCGTAGTTCTGCGCATCGACCACATTCATCCAGCCGACCATGATCGGGCGGGTGCGTTCGATAAGTTCTTTGCGGCAGTAGAAGATGCCGGCACCCTCGGGGCCGAGCATCCACTTGTGCCCGTCGGCCGAGAGGTAGTCGATCTTCATCGCCTTGACGTCCACCGGAAGCGCGCCGACGGTCTGTATCGCGTCGACGCAGAACAGCTTGTTGTTGGCACGGCAGAACTCGCCGATCTTTGTCAGATCGTGCCGTTGTCCGCTGGCATATTCGACGTGGGACAGCGAGACGATGCGGGTGCGCTCATCGGCGGCTTCCTGGAGGATACGATCGACCGGCACGCAACGCCGACCGTTCTCGTCGTCGATCTCCGGCACTGTCACCAGCTTCACGCCGCGATTACGTACCTGCTCCATCCAGGGATAGACGTTTGCCGGATACTCCACGGCGGTCGTGACGATGCGGTCGCCCCACTGCCAGTCGATCCCGTTGGCGACGATACTCAGGCCTTCGCTGGTGTTCTTGATGAACGCGATCTCGTCCCGGTGAGCGCCGATCAGTTCGGCGGCGATGTGCCGAAGCTTCTCGATGTCCTGATACCAGCCGGTGAAGAGGTAAGCCCGCTCCTCGGCCTGCCCCGCGTACTTACGGAATGCGTCGGCCGCCGCCGCCGGCAGCGGGCAAACACCGGCATGGTTAAAGAACGTCCAGTTCTTCAGAACGGGAAAGGCTTCAGAGTTGCCGATAAGCTGTCGTATTTCACCGAACATTCGTGACCGCAGTGGGCGTATGATACGTACGCTCGGGATACTTGAAAGTGTCGAGCCTCCTGCCTGGCGGTGTCATGCAGGGCAATCGCATGTGCCTGACTAGAATATGCGCGGTGGCGTTTGTGGTGCGGGCTTCAGCCTGCACATGCTCGGATGCAGGCTAAAGCCTGCACCACAATGGGCACATGCGATTGCCCTGCGGTGTCATGCGGCCGGACAGGCGGGAAGCCTGCTCTGGAATATCCCGACATCGCGGTGTGGCTCGCAACTCTTGCCTCCGCCGCGCGTAACTGTTCAATAGGTCGGCCCGCTTCGCTCTTGCCGTCGTTTCAGCCGAGGTCATCTACATGCCCACGCTTCGCAATTCGCGCCTGGTTCGATCCGCACTTTTGGCCGCCGTCGGTGGTGTCGTGGTCTGCCCCCGGCCTTTGCCTGCACACGACTTCGTCCGCGAATCCGCCCCGGTGCGATGGGTCGAACAGGCGATGACTGAAGACCTGCCGCCGCTGAAGTACCCCGCATACTTCGACGACTTCGACAAGGCCAAGGCGCAGGTGCATTCGGGTCGATACAAGACGGCATTGCTCACGCTCCGCAGGATCGCCAACCCCAAGCCAGAGCAACTGGTCATCATCGCACTCTGCAAGGGTAAGGCACTGGCCGTGACCGGCCGCACGGAAGACGCCATCAAGGCCCTGACGGAGACGACGAAAGTTCCCTTCGGCAAGGAGCAGATCGAACTGTCGGCGCACCCGCGCGTGCAGTTACTGCACGCCGAGATCCTCGCCGAAGCCGGCCGTGCCGACGACGCGATCAAGGTGCTGCGGTCCCACCTCAAGCAATACCCCGACTCCTGGGGCGGTCACTATTGGGCGGGTGAAGTCTCCGAACGGCTCGGGGACACCGAATCGGCCAAGACATTTTACGCCTGGTTTGTCGATGCGCCCGGCGAGTTCTGGGCCAAATGGACCGCGAAGCAATCGATCCCCGAGTTCGACGACGCCGAAAAAGTCACCTGGCTTGGTCGGTCGGTCGATCGATGGGCAACGCTTAACGAGAAGTACCGCAACAACAAGGAACTGCCGCGGCAAATCCTGAACACGTTCGTCAAAGCAAAGGAAATCGACGCAGACTGGTGGCCCGCCCATGTCGCGGCGGCCGAGTACTTCGCCGAACGGGACGACAAGAAGCAGGCGATGGGAGAACTGGGCCTGGCGTTGAACGCCAACCCTCAGGACGTCCGCGCGCTTCGGCTGGCCGGTCAGATTTCGCTGGCGATGTTCGACTTTAACCGCTGCGATGCGGCCATCTCGGCGTTGCGGAAGTTTGACCCAGACTCCGTCACCGCCGATCTGCTGGAAGGCCGCAACCTGATGCACCAGCGGCTGCCCAAGGATGCCGAGACGCCCATTCAGCGGGTCATCAGCGCCCAGCCGCGGAACATGGAGGCACTTGGCCTGCTTGCCGCGACCTACGCCCTGCAGCTCGAGGAAGACAAGGCCGAGCAGATCCTGGCGCAGGTGGATGCCGTTGACGTCGGCAACAACAACGCCAGTGCATATCTCGAAGTCGCCGAGCAATTGTCGGCGATGCGGCAGTACCCGCGGGCAGCAGCGAAGTACAAAGTGGCGATCGCCCGAGCCCCCTGGTGGACCGCGGCATGGAACGGCCTGGGGCTGCTCTACACCCAGTCCGGCGACGAAGCCGAGGCCCACGCGGTAATCAAGTCGGCCAGGGAACTGGACCCGTTCAACCTGGAGACCACGAACTACCTAAAGCTGCTGAACGACATGGATTCGTACAAGCGGATCGAATCCGAGCACTTCGTACTGATCTTTGACGAAACGAAGGATCCGATCCTCGGTGAATACCTGCCGCAGTATCTCGAGAGCATCCACGCCGACGTGGCCGGCGAATACAAGTGCGCCCCGCCGGTGAAGACGTTCATCGAAATCTTTCCGTCGCATGCCGCGTTCAGCGTTCGGACAACCGGGTCACCCTGGATCGGCACCGTGGGTGCCAGCACCGGGCGGGTCATCGCTCTGGTCAGTCCGCGTAAGGGCGGCAGCAATATGGAGCCCTTCAACTGGGCACAAGTGTTGCGGCACGAGTACACCCACACCGTCACCCTGGCCGCGACCGACAACCGCATTCAGCACTGGATGACCGAGGGACTGGCCGTCCTCGAAGAACGAACGCCAATGCGATGGGAATGGGTCCCCATGCTGAACAAGGCGGTTCGCGACCGCGAATTGTTCACGATGGAGAACCTCACCTGGGGGTTCGTTCGCCCGAAAAAGCCGACCGACCGCGCGCTGGCCTATGCCCAGTCGTACTGGGTGTGCAAGTACGTTCAGGACACCTACGGCCACGGCGCGATCCTGAAGATGCTCGAGATGTTCAAGAATGCCGGCCGGATGGAAGACGTCTTCCCCGCCGTCACCGGGAAGCCGCTCGACGACTTCTACAAGGACTTCCTCGTCTGGTGCGATCAGCAGGTCGAGGGCTGGGGCTATGACGAAGAGACCAGCAAGAAGTACGACTCCGTGCGCGAGCAGGCCGAAGCGATGATGAAGACCGATCCCAAGGCAGCGATTCCGCTGTGGGAAAAGGTGCTGTTCCTTCGCCCGGTCGACGCCCTGCCGCACACCCGGCTGGCCGGGCTTTACCTGTTCACCAAGCAATACGATCGAGCGATCGCGCACCTGGAAATCCTGCACAAGGTGGAGATCAAGGACAACCGCTACGCCAAGCAGATCGCACGCATCTACGGCCGGCAGGAGAAGTGGGCGGAAGCCGCCAAGTACGGCCTGCAGGCCATCTACATCGACCCCTATGACCTGACGGCTCATCAACTGCTGAAAGAAGCCTGTGAGAAGTCCGGCGACAAGGCTGGGGCGGAACGCGAGAACCGCGTGATCCCGGTCCTGGAAAAGTGGCTCGCCGCAAAACAACCCGGCGCTGCCGCCGAATCGCCCAAAAAGGAGTAGCCCCGCGCCGTCCGCGCGATTTCGGTGCTGACGACAGGTATAAAGAAACGGGCGGATCAAGCTTATTGATCCGCCCGTTCTCGTTTTCAACTCCGCGTGTTGAATTTACTTTTCGACCTTCTTCTCGGTCGTGGTTTCCTTGAGGGTTCCGTCCGGCTGCTCGGTCACCTTCTTTTCGGTCGTCTTCGATGTTCCATCGGTGGATTTCACGGTCTCGGTTTCCTTCGAGACGGTTCGATCGCAGCCCGAAATGGCGGGAACTGCCAGAAAAGCGCCGCACAACACGAATGGGAATAGCTTGCGCATACGATAGCTCCTTGAAGCGTAAGACATGGGGTTTGAAATCAAATCTTTAACGAGTCCAGATGACGCCGAGCAGAAAGCCCAGCCCGATGCCGAGACCAACGACGCGAAGCGGGTGCTCGATCACATAGTCCTCGGCGAGATAGCGGAGTTCCTGAGCGTCGGCCTTCACAGCGGAGCTGATGTCGGCGACGGCCTGGCGGGTGTGACAGACGGCACCTTCCTCGCTTGCGGGTTTGGCGGCCGTGCTGGAGATGTCGGTAAGGGTTGTCATGGGCGGTCTCCTTGTCTCTTGACCGCCAGATGATTGCGTGCCGGACTGAGCCGGGCCTGAATTCGAGATGAAGGAGCCCTTATCTGGTAAATGGCGACGTGCCGCCCCCGGCGCACTGAGAAGATGGGATCAACAGTAGACCAGTCGCTCGGTCGCGGCGCTGGACGTCAGGTCTGCGCGCCGGGACGGGCTGGTGCGCCATCGCCACCCATGAGCTCGGCGGCAGGGGAAAATGCGGCGCGGATCTGCTGGCGTTCGACATCGCTAAGCCGGAACGCCATCGCACCGGCATTGTGAACCGCCTGCTCGGCGTTGCGTGCGCCGACCAGAGCGGCGGTAATCCCCGGTTCGCTGAAGGTCCAGTTCACGATCAGCTGTGCGAAACTCGCCTTATGTCGGTCGGCGATGGACTTGACCTGCGCCAACGCTGCCGCCACCGACTTGCGTACGTCAGGCTTAAATGCCTTGTAGTTGTTCCGGTGATCGCCGGCGGGGAACTTGTGGTCGGGGCCGTACTTGCCGGTGAGTAGTCCGCGTTCCATCGGCGAATAACAGACGATGCCAACGTTCATCTGCCGACAGTATGCAAGAATCTCCTTCTCGATCCCCCGATTGATCACACTGTACGGCGGCTGATGACTCGCGAGCACCGAGCCGTGTTCCTTGAGCCAGCTGTCGGCGGTTGAGATCTGCTTGAGGTTGTAATTGCTGACACCGATCGCCCGAACCTTGCCGGCCTTCTGCAGCTTGTACATCGCTTCGATCGATTCGTCGATCGGCGTCGTCAGGTCCGGCCAGTGGATCTGGTAGACGTCGATTACGTCGACGCCGAGCCGGCGCAGGCTCTGTTCGCACTCGTGCGCGATGCTATCGGCCTTGCTGTTGCGCGTGACGGTGATCGCCCGGCCCTGGTTGTTCAGCGTTGCCCAGGGATCGGAACCGCGGGCGTCGTCCCAGCGCATGCCGCACTTGGTCAGGATCTGCACCTTATCGCGGCGGCCCTTGATTGCCTTGGCGACGAGCTCTTCGCTGTGCCCCTGCCCGTAGATCGCGGCGGTGTCGATCGAGGTGACACCAGCGTCAATGCTCGCCTGAATGGCGGCAATCGAGTCCTGTTCCTCAGACCCGCCCCACATCCATCCGCCAATTGCCCAGGCACCAAAGGTCACCGGTGAAACGCTGACATTACTGTTGCCGAGCTGGCGGAGGTCCATGTAGATATCCTTTCGGTTCGGGTCCGGAAGTGTAGGAACAGGGGGACGAATTGCCAATTGAGAATCGGTGATTCACGGCCCTCGGCAGGGTCTCGCGACAAAAGAAAGCGGCCGTAGAGCCTACGGCCGCTTGCATGTGTCAAGTTTGGCGAAGCCCCCGACGAAGCCGGACGCGCTCAGCCCTCCTGCTTGGGGGACCATGCCCGCAACTCACTGAGAAACTCGTGAAGCGCCGAAGCCGCGTTCTGGCTCGGATCGTCGCCGGTATGCAGCAGGGTGAAGTTCTCATCAATCGCTGCTTTCGCCAGATGTTGCAGCGCAACCTTGTACGGACTCTTGGCGAGCGCCTCGTGATAGCGGGTGCGGAAGTAGTCGTACCCGTCGGGGTGCTTCTCAAACCAGTCCGTCAGATTCGCCGACGGCCCGAGGTGTGATAGCACATGGTCGACCTTGCACCATTCGCGAAGATCCCGGGCAAGGCCGACGGCCTCGACCCACAGGCGTTGCCCGTCATCGGGTTCCAGAGCATCCATCAGGTGCTTGACCTTAATCATGGCCTTGAGGGGTTTAGCCCACTCACTCCTCGGGAGGCGGGTCGCTTCGGAAGGGGTCGGCACCTTGCACGGCACCAGGAGATTCCATCTCCGCTTCGACCCTTCCTTTACGCTCGCCTGCCAATAGTAGGACGATAAAAACTTCGTGAAGTTTGGTGACGAAGTATGATTCTGTTTTCACCGCGAAGCGTTCTCTGACTTCTCGTTTGATTCCGCACAAACGCCTATAGTGACAGCCATTGCGGTCTTTCACCCGGCCGCGTGGAGAGGTCCTGATGCAACGGTTATACGTAATGTTCAGAATTGGAAGCGCGAACCTGTTCAGGCCCTTGGCCTGGCGACTTGGGGTGGCACTCGTGTTATCGGCCACGGCCGGATGTGACCGCGGCCCTGCCACGACGGCTTCCCCCCGGGCCGCCGCCAAGGCGTTTGTTACCGCGATGAACACCAGCGACGCCGACACGATTTCCGCCGTCAGCACCGGCGACGACGCGTCGCTGCAGCAGTTGCTCGTCATGGCGAAGGTCAACGCCGCCTATGCCCGGCTTGAGAAAGTCGCCGCCGAGAAGTTTGGTGATCCCCGTTCAGTGCTCGCCTATCCGCGAGCCCGCGACCACTATGCCGTCATGGCACGGAACATTGACTCGGCACCCGAAACGGTGAACGGCGAGGTGGCGACGATCGGTCAGGGGCTGGGCTCGATTCAGCTTCGCAAGGTGGGCAGCCAATGGAAAGTCGATCGCGCCCGGCACGTCGGGCTCGACGCGTCGTCGGCATCGGCCAACGAGATGGCCGCCGCGATGGCCAGCGCCTACAACGATGTCGCCGACGGGATCGCCAGCGCTAAACTGTCGTCAGCCGACGAAGCCAAGGCTGTCCTGATGGGGCGAACGCAACAAGCCGTCCTTTCGTTCACGACGTCGCCGATCCCTCAACCCGCTGCGACTCGACCTGCGTCGCTGCCTGCGAAGTGAACCAACGTTTGCCAGCCACGCCTCTTCCTCAAGACACTTTGCAATGCAAAGCAAGCGTGTTAAAGTCGTCGCATGAACAGTCGTTCCGGCAAGACCTACCCATCGATGGGTGATCGAATTCACAGCGCGACCGGGTTCCCCGTTCTCTACTGGCTTGCCGTCATCGGGTGCTCGGGTCTGTCGATGTCGCTGCTGGCGGCGCGCCTCGCGGCTACCCGTCAGGTCGGACATCTCTCGCTCGTCTGGGATCTGTTTTTAGCCTGGCTTCCGGTCGCGCCGGCCCTGGGCATCTACCACCTCTGCCGCCGACCGCGAATCAACCGACTGCTTCTGATTCTCCTGGCCGGCGTCTGGCTTCTGTTCTTCCCCAACGCACCCTACCTGATCACGGAGATGATCCACCTCAGTCCCCAATACGGCCCCAGCCCCGAGATCCTGCCGGCCTGGCTCGACAAACTGCTACCGGCGATGGCCCCCCAGTCGTCGCCGGAATGGTTCGACTTCCTGCTCCTGTCCTCGATCGTCGTAAACGGGCTGCTCACCGCATTCACTGCGATGCGGCTCGTAGAGCGCTCCATCGCCCGTCGCGGGGGGCGGCTGATGTCGCTGGCGCTGGCGGGTTGGATATTCCTGCTCGCAAGTTTCGGTGTCGCCCTCGGCCGCTACGCCAGGCTCAACAGCTGGGAAGTCTTCACACAACCAATCGAGACCTTCGAGAAGATCTTTCAATGGATGCAGGTGCCTCGCGTCGGCGTTTTTACACTGGTGTTCGGGGCGCTATTGGCGATGTTCTACATCGCCGCCGTCCATGGTGGACGCCGTGAGCCCGATCCCCAAGCAGGACGTGGATTTGAACGCTGATCGCATCTGCCTTGCTCATCTACCCTATGATGCCCGGCATGTCTGACACGACCGACATCGCGATCATCGGCGGAGGCCCGATTGGCCTGGAGCTTGCCGTGGCCTGCCAGAAGGCAGGTCTCGACTATCTGCATTTCGAAGCCGGCCAGATCGGCCAGACCATTTCCTGGTTCGCGCCGCAAACCCGGTTCTTCAGCAGTAACGAACGAATCGCGATCGCTGGCGTCCCGCTCCAGACGGCCGACCAATCCAAGGCATCGCGCGAAGAGTATCTTGCCTACCTTCGGTCCATCGTTCTCCAGTTCGGGCTGCGGGTGAAGTGCTACGAACCGATCGTCGGCATCACTTCCGACGGCAAGGGACCGGACGGCGGATTCATCCTGACCAGCCGTCGCGGCGCGGGGGGAAGCGCCGGCGCTACGTCGACCTATCGCGTCAGGAGGATCGTCCTGGCCACCGGTGGAACCGACCGGCCGCGCAAGCTTGGGATTCCCGGCGAAGACTTGCCCCACGTCAGCCATTACTTCAAGGACCCACACACCTACTTCCGCCAAAACCTGCTCGTCGTCGGGGGAAAGAACTCGGCAGTCGAGGCCGCGCTGCGTTGCTACCAGGCCGCGGCACAGGTCGCCATCAGCTATCGCCGACCGGAACTGCCGGCCAAGAGCATCAAGTACTGGCTGTTGCCGGAGATCACCGGCCTCACCCAGGCTGGCCGAATCGCCGGGCACTTTGCGACGATCCCCACGCACATCACCGGGACGCACGTCTCCCTGCAACCGGTCGATGCCGCCTTTCAACCTCGAGGTGAGCCATACGATGTTCCCGCCGACTTCGTACTGTTGATGACGGGCTATGAACAGGACAACACGCTGCTGAAACTGACGGGCGTGAAGTTCTCTGAAGATGGCGAATGCCGACCGATCTTCGACGAGCGGACGATGGAGACCAACGTGCCCGGTGTATACGTTGCCGGCACGGCGACCGGCGGGACCCAGGAGCGATACACGGTCTTCCTTGAGAATTGCCACGTGCACATCGAGCGCATCATCTCGGCACTCCAAGGGACAACCCGGCTCGTCCGCGCGCCCGACTTTGCTTGCCCGGAGAGCTAACGGGCTGCGGCGCGTAGGTTTGCATGACGGCCGCTGGCCGCAGGGCGAGCGTCATCCTGTTGCCGCGACGCAGCCGGTACGCCGATGCCACGTCTGCTCTTGACGAAAACGTGATACTTCAGTCATACTCATCGAAGCAGAATGCTGCTCCGAAAGCAGTGCTGCGTGGTGGGGATCCTGTCTTGGGCCGATTCGGCCTTGCTGTTGCTGTTCGCTAAACCAGAGGTGGTCGATGATCTGCCGAAGGTCGTTGTCGCGGGCATTTACGCTCGTTGAGCTACTTGTCGTGATAGGCATCATTGCCCTGCTGATCGGCATCATCATGCCATCGCTGTCTCGAGCGCGCGAGGCCTCCAAGCGGACCCAGTGTTCGTCAAATCTGCGGCAGATTGGCATGGCCGCGATGGGGTTTGCCGGGGCTAACAAAGGCTACTTCCCCATGAGCTTTGGAACCGGCACGCCCCCGTCGATCGGGCAGGCACCGGTTGCCGATATGGGGCGCCTTCCGATGCTGGTGAATCGCACCGACTGGATCGCCAACAGTGACGCCGACTGGAAGAAGTATGGCACACCCTGGTCGATCTGGCAGCAGTTCGGGGCCGCTCCGGGGGTGTGGAAATGCCCGGGCTCGGAGTTTGATGTCCGGGCTTACAACGGCACGGATGGTATTCCCGCCGACCCGGCCTGGGGTGAAATCGTCTACACCGACTACGCGTACGTCGGCGGTCTGGTGAACAACACCGCCACCCTCGGCAAAAGCGTGGCCCGATGGGGAACGCTGTACGTGCCGGCGGTACGCTCTCACAGCCGCAACTCCACCGAACTGATTCTGGCCGCCGATGCGGTGTATTACTCGGCTGGCGCCGGACGACGGTATCACATCAATCACCCGATCCAGTCCAAGACCGGAGAGGTGGACCGCCAGGCCGTCTTGTACGCCGACGGTCATGTGGCCGACTGGGGCCGGGAGATGTACGACGGCCCGCTGCAGAATCTGCGGGGGCGCTCGACCCTGCAGTTCGATAATCGCAGCGGCAACGGCTACACGTTCTTCGGGCTTTTGCCCGTGGTCGCACCCACGCCACCAACGACGCCCCCGCCGCCGACGACACCTCCTGTCACGCCGGCACCGCCCCCGCCGCCGAACAAACTGCCAAATCCACTGCCTTGACGGACCGGCCTGAAAGTAATTCCCGATGGCTGTGATCAACTCCGCCGGCTGATCTTGCGCGCCGCCCGACTCGACTTTCGAGACGCGACCTCGCACAATCCGGCCCGATGTCATCCCCCGTCCGCGAATACTTCCGCAACATCTACGACAACATCACTTCGATCGTGATCGGAATGAAGATCACGTTGAAGTACTGTTTCCAGAAGACGGTGACGGTCAATTACCCCGAGCAGCACCTGAGCTTCGCGCCGCGGTACCGGGGCATTCACGAGTTCGAAGCCAACAAGTGCATTGCTTGCGACCTGTGTGCCAAGGCCTGCCCGGTGGATTGCATCTACATCGATAAATCCGGCCCGAGAAAAATCGACAAGGCGACCGGCATCGTCAACGAGGACGACCCCAAGACCGGCAAGCTCCTGCGGTTCGCGATCGACTACAGCAAATGCCTGTTCTGCGCACTATGCACCGAGCCCTGCCCGACGCTCTGCATCCATATGGGAAAGCTGCACGATTTAAGCGGCTACAGCCGCGATGATGCGGTGGTGGAGTTCGCGGAGCTCGACAAAGAGAACCTGCGGACCCCGATCCCGCTCTGGATGGAGCGGAACAAGGACAAGATCGAATGGGTTGGCGACGAGTACGAACGGGTGAAGGCCGGAAAGCTGGCGAACCACGCGGGGGACATCACGCCGGTGAAGTAGCTGGTGACGAATGCCAATTGCGATGTGTTGAGGATCGTGACGGATCGGCATGCCAAGGACCGATGACGTCAGTAACCTGGTTGGTATAGAATGCGGTACGAGTAAAGGTACCGGGCCAATCATCGATTTGAGGAGGAACTATGGGAAAACTGAATATCTGGCAATGGCTTGGCGTGGTGCTGCTGATCGTGTGGGCGGTGCTGTACTTCAACCGTAAATCCGACGAGAAAGAACGGGCCAAGCAGCCCGCGACCCCCGGAACGCCGGTGACTCAACCTGCGCCGCTGCCGGCGACGAACCCCGGCTGAGACGAACCGAGCGACGCCGGTGTCAATGGTCCACAGACCCGGATGATCTGCGCGGCAATTGCGAGGAATCCGGGTCTTCGCGAGTACGCTCAGACTCCGGCGTAAGCGTGGATTCCGCTTGACGACATCCGGCCCCAACCCATCCACGCCCAACAAAATGGAGTCGCGACCGACGGGATCGCTCCGCTTGGATGTGGCGAGCGGTTACTTGCTGGCGCTGTTCCGCATCCTCTCGTGGGCGGGCGTAACAGCCTTTCTCTACCGTGAAGCCGGGCCGGTCGCATTCGGCATCTTCGCTCTTCTACGGGGAACGATTTCAATTCTCAGCTACACATCGCTCGGACTGGGGCCGGCGCTAGTCCATGCGATCGCCAAGGCCAATGCCAGAGACGCCATTCCAGCAGAGCCGCTGTCGGCCGATACCACGGTTGCACCGCCGGGCATCGTTGCGCTTGGTTATGCCAATACAGCGGCAGAACCAGTTCCTGCGGGGAATCACGAACAAGCCGTCATCACGACCGGGCTGCATGTCGCGCGGCTCTTGACTGCCTTCGCGTTCGCCGGGGCAATTGGGATGGCGCTCGCGACCGAATCCTATTTCGCGTCGCGAGAGGTCAACGCGGGATGGATTCTGCTGGCAACGTTAGCGCTAGGCTGCGGCGTGGCAACTCGAATTGCGGGTGAGCCGGCGTCTGCCATCCTTCAGGTACGGGGACTTCTCGCGCTCGACAACTTTATTCTGGCCGGTGCCGAGGTGTGCTGGCTACTCGTGGTCGTGCTCATTCCCCTGCGGCAGATCGATAGCGTGGCCGGTGCGTGGGCACTCTGCTGCCTTGGAACAACGGTCACCCGTGTCGTCGCGGTGACACGCCTTGTGCCTGATTTCGAGACCGGGGGACCTAAAGATCCTGCCATTATGCGGTCGCTGCTTCGATTCGGGGGTGGCATCACACTCGCCCAGACGGCCGACTTCCTCTACGCGCCCTGCAGCTACCTGATCATTCAATCACTGCTCGGCCCGAGTGAGGTCGCCACCTACGCGCCGCTCGTGCAGATCGACTCGGCACTCCTGCTGGTTGTCGCCGGAATTGCCGGGGCGGTCTTCCCGCGGGCAGCGAGGTCGTTCGCTGCCGGCAACCTGCGCGAGCTCCGCCACCTCTACGTGCGCGGAACGCTAACCAGTCTCGCCCTGCTCATTGCCGCCGGAATCGCAACTATGCTGTTGGGCGCGTTTGCCCTGCGCCTCTGGCTAGGCGACGTTTCCCCGCAGACCTTGATGCTGCTGCCGCTGCTGTTGGTGCATACGGTAATTGGCGGGGCGAGCGGAGTCGGACGGGCAGTGCTCCTGGGAATGGGCCGGGTACGCGTCTTTATGAAATCGTCTCTGATTGCCGGTTCTGCCAATGTCGTTCTGGGTGCGACTCTCGCCGGGCCGGTCGGGTGGGGCCTGAAAGGAATCGTGCTAGCGACGATCATCGTCGTTGTCGCCCGGTGTGCGATCTGGATGCCGTGGTATGTCCTGAAAATGACGAATGACGAAAATCGATTGACGAATCAAGCTCAAAATCCGAAGGATTGAAGCGACGCGTCAGGCCCCGGTTCGATCATTCAGCTTTCGACCTTCATTCGTCATTCGATTTTCGTCATTCTTCATTCTGACCGCCGGTTACTTCGTCGCAGAAGCCAGCTTCGTGTCCCTCGGCTCGCTCTTGAGCGGCGGCGGGGCTTCGTGCTTGATCCAGTGCGAGAGCACGCCGGTGTAGACCGTCTGGCCGTCTTTGACGACCTCTGTCCAGAGGACGCGGTCTTTGAACTCAAACCCGCTGGGCACGCCGGGCTTACCGACGTCCACGCTCTTCACCAGCGCATCTTTAAGGGTGTCGGCGACCGTGCGGGGGCCGGCGGCGATGGGCTGAACGCTGTTTGTCATAAACGCCGCCGCGCTCGTCTCCGATGGACGAGTCACGAAGCCGGCGAGAATCAGGGCAATACCGAGGACGAAGATCACAAATGACTTAAACACCGTCTGCTCCCTTCTGGCAAAGCAACACTACGATTCAGGAACGCATCCGGCCAAAAAACTGTCGGGCGTCGCGTCCGAGAACCATATGGAATGAATGTACCGGGAATTAGTCGACGGTGAGGATGCCCGAATTGGGGTATTCGGTTCACATGCAGGGCGGAGGCAGCAGGATTAATCGTAAGCCAATTTATTGCAATCAGTTATGCACACAACACGCATCCGCTGGGCAAAAACCGCCGTATATCGATCAATTGCTCACACAAAGACTCCGCCCTCTTTGACAAGTGAGTTCAAGAACACAAACGCCAACATTCGCGCCGATCCGCCGAATCCCCGTATGCGTTGTGACAGCGCACGATTTGTGATGGCTTCGCCTGGCGCGTACAACTTTCGCGTCTTGCCGGGAGTCTCCCGGCGCGGAGGCTCTTATCTCGACCCCAGATTCTGCGACCGGCCGGCCAACGCCGGTAACGGCATGGCCGCTCTATTTCATTCTTGCGCTGGCCTCGACCGGTGGCACGATGTTCACCATCGGCATCGTTTTCTACACCAAGGACCGCTTCGGATGGGGCCTGACGGAGAACTTCCGGCTCGCCGCCGCGCAGGGTGTCGTCTACGTCATGGGGGCTCTTTCCGCACACGCGCTGACGAGCCGACTGTCCCACAGAGTTGCCACGATCGCCCTGCACTCGGCGATGGCCCTTGCCTGCCTTGCGGGAGTTCTCGCCGCTGATCGATCGGCAGTCGCCGCGGTCGTCGCCGTGCTGTTCGCGTACACGTTCTTCAGCGCCGTAGCCTGGCCGATTCTCGAGAGTCTTGTCTCGGTCGGTACGACGGGCCCTACGCTTGCCCGCCGACTGGGCGTCTACAACGTCGTCTGGCCGGCCGTCGGTGCCGTTGTACTGGCGATCAGCGGGACCGTGATCGAAAGGCTTCCGATCGGCGTCTTCCTCGTGCCAGCGATCGCGCACCTGGTCTGCATCGGCTTGGCTTGGATGGCCAGAACCTCGTCAAAAGGCGTTCCGACTGCCACTCATGCCGCCGATGATCAGTCGCAGCACGCGCCACACGCGGCACTTCTGCCAAGCCCGGAACTCATGCGAGTTCGCACGGTTGCCCTATGGGTGTCGCGCCTGGGGCTGCCCGCCACCTATGCGGTGATCTACGGCTTAATGCCCCTGCTGCCCTCGCTGCCGGCGATGGAACGCCTCGACACCTCAACACAAACCTTCGTCAGTTCGGCCTGGCCTGCCGCACGATGGCTGGCTTTCGTCGCCCTGGCGGCGGGCACCTGGTGGCACACCCGGCCGCGGGTCATGGTGGCGGCGGCGGTGGCGATGGGGATCGCGTTTCTGGGCTGTGCCCTGCCGCCGTCTCAATTCTTGGGAACGGCCATCTCTCCGACGGCCGACATGGCCGCCCTCCTGTTGTGGCAAGTCGTTTTGGGAGCGTCGCTTGGGGTGATCTACTCTGGCAGCCTCTACTTCGGAATGGTGCTGAGCGAGGGAAGCACCGAACACAGTGGTTATCACGAAGCGCTCATCGGACTCGGCTGGATTCTGGGCCCGGGGGCGGGCGTGCTGATGCAGGTGCTGGCCCCCGACAACCGCGGCCTGGCCGTCGTGGCGGTCGGGTCGGTGATCGGGCTGAGCGTGATCGCGGTGGTCGCCGCGAGTGTCATCGCCGGACGGACGGATCGACGCGGCACCCATACGAAAACCCTTGCAAATACCGCACAAACGTGATTTGACAGTACCCCCGCCGACTCTATACTCCCTGCCTCTTTCGCCCGGCGAAGCATTCGCATAGCCAGTTGAAAACCGTAAGTAAAGCGGGTCGCACGCAAGCCGGTGGCGCGACCCGAGAGGGATTCGGTATTGCCACCGGCGGCACACCCGACCGCATGTTCGGGAAGGAAACGAACGAACGCCCACAATCGCTGCGACGCTTTTAAGCCCGATGTCTCGGGCATGGCCGCTCCCACTCCATTTTACAGCGACCGCGCGACCTTCAGGCACTCGTTCACGGATCGAACCGGAGACCCCAAGATCATGGCCAAAACCAAGACCAAGCCTGCCAAGAAGCCGGCCGCCAAGCCCGCTGCCAAGTCCGCCAGCAAAGCCGCCCCGAAGACCGCCGCCAAAGCCGGCATCAAGCGCGTTTACTTCTTCGGCTCCGGCAAGGCCGAAGGCAACGTGACCATGCGCGACCTGCTCGGCGGCAAAGGTTCGAACCTCGCCGACATGACCTCCGCCGGCCTGAACGTGCCGCCGGGCTTCACCATCACCACCGCGACCTGCAAGGAATACAACGACGCCGGCCAAAAGCTCCCCAAGGGCCTGCTCGACGAAGTGAAGCTGCACCTGGCCCGCGTCGAAAAGGCGACCGGCAAGAAGTTCGGCGACCCCAAGAACCCGCTCCTGCTGGCCTGTCGATCGGGCGCCAAAGACTCCATGCCCGGCATGATGGACACGGTGCTCAACATCGGCCTCAACGACGCCGTCGTCGCCGGCATGGCCGCCCTCACCAAGAACGACCGCTTCGCCTACGACAGCTATCGCCGGCTGATCAACATGTACGGCGACACCGTCATGGGCGTCGACCACCACCACTTCGAACATGAGCTGTCGGCCGTCAAGAACGCCAAGGGCGTTGAACTCGATACCGACCTCGACGCCGACGGCCTGAAGGACGTCGTCGAACGCTACAAGAAGGTCTACGCAGAGCACGTCGGCTCGCCGTTCCCGACCGACCCGATCGAGCAGCTCACGCTGGCGATCGAAGCCGTCTTCAAGAGCTGGATGGGCGATCGCGCCATCCGCTACCGCGAGATCAACGAAATCCGCGGCCTGCTCGGAACCGCCGTCAACGTCCAGGCGATGGTCTTCGGCAACATGGGCGACGACTGCGCGACCGGCGTGGCGTTCACCCGCAACCCCAGCACCGGCGAGAACGAGTTCTACGGCGAGTTCCTCGTCAACGCCCAGGGCGAAGACGTGGTCGCCGGCATTCGCACGCCGCTCGAATGCAAGTCCGAGATGGCCAAGTGGAGCAAGAAGGGCTGGCAGGAACTGCTGGAAGTCAAGAAGAAGCTGGAAGCCCGCTACAAAGACGTGCAGGACTTTGAGTTCACGATCGAACGCGGCACGTTCTACATGCTGCAGACGCGCAACGGCAAGCGCACCGCCCCGGCCGCCGTCCGCATCGCTATCGAGATGCTCAAGGAAAAGCTGATCGACGAGAAGACCGCGATCCTGCGGGTCGATCCGGCCGCCCTCGACCAGCTCCTGCACCCGACCTTCAATCCGAACTTCCCCAAGACGATCGTCGCCAAGGGCCTGCCGGCCTCGCCGGGCGCGGCCGTCGGCAAGATCGCATTCACGGCCGAAGAGGCCGAGGAACGCGTCGGCAAGGGCGAGCAGATCATCCTTGTCCGCCGCGAGACCGAGCCGGCCGACATCGGCGGCATGCACGTCTCGGAAGGCATCCTGACCAGCACCGGCGGCATGACGTCGCACGCGGCGGTCGTGGCCCGCGGCATGGGCACCCCCTGCGTCGCCGGCGCAGGTGCCCTGCAGATCGACGCCAAGGCTCGCACCCTGGTCATCAACGGCAAGACGTACACGGACAAGGACGTCATTTCGCTGGACGGCGGCACCGGCGACGTCATGGAAGGCTCGGTCCCCACGGTCGAAGCCAGCCTGACCGGCCCGTTTAAGCAGCTCATGGTCCTGGCCGACAAGCACCGCACCCTGAAGGTCCGCACGAACGCCGACACCCCGAATGACGCAGAGGTGGCTCGTAACTTCGGCGCTGAAGGCATCGGCCTGACCCGCACCGAACACATGTTCTTCGACCCGGAACGCATTCAGCACATGCGTGAGATGATCCTGGCGACGGACATCGAAGCCCGCAAGAAGGCGTTGGCCAAGCTCCTGCCCTACCAGCGGGAAGACTTCATCGGCATCTTCAAGGCGATGGCCGGCCTGCCGGTGACCATCCGCCTGCTGGACCCGCCGCTGCACGAGTTCCTGCCCCACAACGAGAGGGACCAGAAGGTCCTCGCCGACTCCCTCGGCCTGACGCTGGCGCAGGTGAAGAACCGCGTCGATCAGCTCCACGAGAGCAACCCGATGCTCGGCCATCGCGGCGACCGCCTGGCGATCACCTACCCCGAAATCCTTGAGATGCAGGTCCGGGCGATCCTCGAAGCCGCCGTCGCGGTCAAGAAGGAGAAGGTCAAGGTTCTGCCGGAAATCATGATCCCGCTCGCCGGCACCAAGGAAGAGCTGGACTACCTCAAGAAGATCACGGTCCAGACGGCCGATGCGGTCTTCAAGGAAGCCGGCACCAAGGTCGAGTACATGTACGGCACGATGATCGAGGTGCCCCGCGCCGCGATCACCGCCGACGAGATGGCTCAGACCGCCGAGTTCTTCAGCTTCGGCACGAACGACCTGACGCAGATGACGTTCGGCTACAGCCGAGACGACGCCGGCGTCTTCCTGCCGGAATACATCAAGAAGGAGATCCTGCCGCGCGACCCGTTCCAGAGCCTGGACATCGGCGGCGTCGGCAAGCTGATCGAGATGGCTGTCAAGCTCGGGCGCGGCACGAACAAGGACCTCAAGTGCGGCATCTGCGGTGAGCACGGCGGCGACCCCAAGTCCGTCGAGTTCTGCCACAAGGTCGGCTTGAACTACGTCAGCTGCAGCCCCTTCCGCGTCCCCATCGCCCGACTGGCCGCGGCTCAGGCCGCGATCAAGAGCGCCAATGCGGCGACAAAGAAGAAGTAAAAGATATCGATTTCAAGTAACCAAGAGGCACCCGGTGCAAACCGGGTGCCTTGTTTTTTGGGATGTGGCTGCCGGCGTGGTCGCTTCAGCGACCATGATGGGTATATTCGAATGAATGGGGAAGTTCCGCAAAAGCTCGTACACCGCACACGAGTTCTACGAGGAGCAGCACCGTTTCGAACACTGGTATCGCGACAATAGTGTCTACTTCATCACCGCGCGTTGCAGGGACAAGTTCCCCGCGTTCGAAAGCGATCCAGCAAAGACGGTTTTCTGGGACCGCTTCCATCACTGGACCACACACTACGGATTCGTGCCATGGGTTACTTCGCTTCTGAACAACCACTATCACACGCTTGGATACTTGAAAGTTGGTGAGAATCTGGGGCCGCTCATGCAACGTTTACACGGCTCCGTCGCAAAGCTGGTAAACGACACTTTGCCAACTCGACACCTCCCTTTCTGGCGAAGGGCTGGGAATCAGGACTATTTTGACGGATGCATTCGCGACGTTCTTCAGGCGCGACGTGCATACCGATACACGCTATTGCAGGCGGTGCGAGCGAAACTGGTGCGGGATCACCGGGAGTATCCGCATACCATCGTAAACGTCGATATTGAACGCGCCGTGCCACGTGCGGTTGAACTCAATGCGTTTCTCGAGAAGATCCCCTACGCTAGATACGAACGATCGCGTCTCAGGAATCATGGTCGCTGAAGCGACCACGCCGCGCTCACCCGAATTGGTCCGATGCAAGAAATTCTCCTCCTCCACGTCACCGGTGAAGACCGCCCCGGACTTACCGCTTCTCTCTCGGGCATCCTCGCGCAGCATGACATCCAGATTCTCGACCTGAACCAGACCGTCATCCACCGCACGCTGCTGCTGGGCATGCTCGTGCGCATCTCGCGGTCCGTCGAATCGACCAACGTGCTGAAGGACCTGCTATTCACGGCCCATCACGAAGGCCTGCGGCTTCGCATGACGCCCGTCGAAGACGCCGAGTACGATGCGTGGGTCGGCCGCGAGGGCAAGCCCCGGTACATCCTGACGCTGCTCGCCCGCGAGCTGCACGCACGGCACGTCCAGGCGGTGTCATCGCTGATCGCCGAGCAGGGCTTGAACATCGACATCATCACCCGGCTGTCAGGGCGGCCGCCACGGAATGACGACGGCAAGCCCCGCCGGGCGTGCGTCGAGTTCTCCGTGCGCGGCAAGCCGAAGAACGAAAGTGATCTCCGGGCGGCGATCATGGCGATCACGCAGCAGCATCCTGTCGATATCGCCTGGCAACACGACGACGTCTATCGCCGCATGCGCCGCCTGGTCGCATTCGACATGGATTCGACGCTCATCCAGGCCGAGGTCATCGACGAACTGGCCCGCGAGGCCGGCGTGTACGAGCAGGTGTCGGCGGTGACCGAAGAGGCGATGCGCGGGGAGCTGGACTTCCGAACATCGCTCTCGCGGCGCGTCGCACTGCTGGAAGGGCTGAGCGATTCGGTCATGCAGCGTGTCGCCGACCGGCTTCGTCTGACCGAAGGCGCGGAGCGACTGATCTCAACCCTCAAGAGTTTCGGCTACAAGACCGCGATCATCTCCGGCGGGTTCGCCTACTTTGGGAGATACCTGCAGCAGAAACTCGGCATCGACCACGTCTGCACGAACGATCTCGAGGTCGTCGGGGGCAAACTGACCGGGAAAGTGAAAGGCGAGATCGTTGACGCCGAGCGTAAGGCGCAGTTGCTCAAGGAGATTGCGGCGAAGGAAAACATCTCACTGCGTCAGACGATCGCCGTTGGCGACGGCGCCAATGACCTGCCGATGCTCGCCGTCGCCGGGCTGGGAATCGCGTTTCACGCCAAGCCGGTCGTGGCACAGTCGGCAAGGCACAAGATCTCCACGCTCGGGCTGGACGGTATCCTGTACCTCGTCGGCGTTCGCGACCGCGACGTGCTGGCGAGCGTCGCCGAGGGTTAAGCGGTCCGCTCCGCGATGTTCGCGTCTTTCAATCACCAGCTGATTACGCCATGACTGTGTTCGGCCCCGGTCCGTTCTTTGCACTATCCGCCGCTGCTCTATGGGCAGTGTCGCCGATGTTCATGGCGAGCGCGGGCCGTCGGATCGGTTCGTTTCCTGTCGTGCTGCTTCGCAGCCTGCTGGCGTCGGTCCTGCTGGCCGTCGTGATCGGGGTCATGGCTTTGCAGAGCGGAAAGTGGCCGGCGCTGCCTGATGCGCGACAGGCAGCCTGGCTCGCGGTCTCCGGCTTGCTCGGCATGGGCATAGGCGACGTGCTGATCTACGAGGCGTTCGTTTCGCTCGGGCCGCGACGAACAACCCAGACACTCGTTCTTGCCCCCGCTGTCGCGGTTGTCATCGGCTGGCTGGCACTGGGAGAAGTCCTCTCCGGCACGACGCTGCTGGGCGTCATGATCATCCTCGGCGCGACTTCCTACGCCGTCCTGGCCGGACAGCGGCGGCCGGTTCAACGCGGATTTTCCACCCTACCCGCTGGTCTGCCGGATGCGCGACCAGGCTCGGAAGCCTTGTCACCGGCCCCCGTTTTGGCCGGTGGCGAGTCCGGCGACGTCGAGTCGATCCAGGAAGAAACGCCAGGAAAAACCACCCGCGGCGACGAGCCGGGCCATGTCACGGCGACGGGTATTCTCTGCGCGATCGGTGGCGCGATCTGCATGGCCGCCGGTGCCGTCACCGGGCGGCAGGCCTTCGCCGGGGCAACCGTGCCCATGGACACCTACATGGCAACTTTCGTTCGTGTGGGTGTCGCGGGCGGTTTCCTGTGGCTCGCGCCGTTGGTCCGCCGGAAAATTCCCGAGACCCTCGCGCTGCTCCGCGATCCCCACGTCCTCAGCCGGATCTGCGTCGGCACGTTGCTCGGCCCGTTCATCGGCATGTCCTGCTACGTGGCGGCGTTGAAGACGACGCCGGCGGGCCTTGTCAGCACGCTGGTCGCGACCAGTCCGCTGTTCGCAATCCCGGTGACGATCATCCGCTATCGCACGCGCATTGGCTGGGACATCTGGCTCGCCGCTGTGATGGCAGTGGCCGGGGCGAGCGTACTATTTTTCGGTTAGGGACGAAGATCTGCAGGCAGTCAGCACATGGGCTCAAATTGCGGGAACGCCATTACTTGCTCTTGTCAAACTTCGCCCAAATACCGCGGTTTGGGGTGACGTTTGGATTGAGATAGATATCGTTCATCGCAGCGCCGCTGGGCACGGCCTTAAGTGCCGCGAGTTTCGCCAGAAGCGTGTCGATGGACTCACCATCCGCCGGATCGACACCTTTCGTGTTAATCGCCGTAGCGCTGAAGTCCGAAAACAGCACGTTGATAAACGCGCCATGGCGCGGCAGCGTGGGGGAGACGCCGACTGTGCCGGCGTTCATGGGCTCGCCAAACATCTCGGCTGCGATCGCCTTTTCCTTGAACCCGCTGAGCTGCGGCCACTTGCCTCGGAACAGCGGCGCGTCGTTCGTCGAGGAAAATGGAACCGTCGCCGGAACCCCTGTACCGCCGAACTGAACCTCGGGACGCACTGTCATGCCCAGGCGCGTCAGAACGCCACTCGGGGATGGCGGTGGCCAGAAGTTCTCATTGGTCTGGTACTGCCAACGCACGTCTTCCTGGCTGGGACAGAAGTACGCCGCCGTACCGGCCTGCAGGTGTCCGGTCAGCCAGAGCGTTCCCAGGACCGAAAAACCTCCCTGATGAACCATGTAGCCGGCGTGCTTCTGCCCGGCGTAGCCGATCGGTGCACGCCCCTTGTTTTCGCCGGCATACATGTTCAAAGCATTGCCGAAGGATCGCAGATTACTGAGGCACGCGATCTTCTTGCCCTGTTCGCGGGCCTTAGCCAGCGACGGCAGCAGAATGGAGATCAGCAGCGCAATAATGCCGATGACGACGAGCAGTTCGACGAGCGTGAAAGCACACCGCCGACGAACCCTGCGAAGGGATTGAGTACGCCACATTTTTCAACTCCGCGCTTCTGAAGACGTGATCTCACTGAACGGCGATCAGCAGACGTTACGCAATGTCCATCGCCGAGAGGGCTTCTACTTTACAGTACGTCGCCGCCTACTTACCGGATCGGAGCGAAGGCAAAAACATGGACCTGCTGATCGACCTCTACCCTTCTGAGTATACCTTGGGTGCGCAGACGTTGCATGGATGACTCGTTCGAAAGGTCGAGCCCGGCAGGTTCGGCCGAATCGGACATGATTTCGCTAACCATACGGCAACCGAGACGTTAGAATAGGGTGGTCCGGGCAACACTTCGTATTCGTCGTCATTGTTTTTCAATCGGTACAGACGTCCTCGGCGATCGTGCGTCGGGCTCGTTTACCAGAAAACACAACTCCAGAGGCCATCATGGGCACTCCCTTCCGCCGCTCTGTCAGTGGTTCGCTCTTGCGAAAGCGCAATCGGCCGGGCGGCTTTACGCTTGTCGAGTTGCTTGTCGCCATCAGCATCATTGGCCTGCTGGTGGGAATCATCCTTCCCACCGTCAGTCGCGCGCGCTCTCATGCACGCAATATCGGGTGCCAGACCAACATGCGGACGCTTTACAACGCGTGCATCGCGTTCGCGGCGGACCATGCCGGCGGCCTTCCGTCACCGTCGAAGACCGGCGACCAGCCGACCAATGATTGGACCGCCCGCAACTGCATCTGGGCGATGGATCCGGGGAAGAAGGCCAACCTTAAAGTCGGCGCGATCTGGAAGTACCTCGACGGCGGCCCTTCCGGTGTAAACGCGCCGGCATTGTCGCCGGATACGTCGGCTTCCCGGCAGCGGATGATCTGGTGCCCCTCGGACAGCCTCGAAGTACAGGTTAGCGCGGGCAACAAGGGCGCGGTCGACCGCAACTTCAGCTACTCGATCAACTGGTATCTCAGGGCCGAAGTCAGGGACTCGGCGAACGTCATCCTGCAGGACGCCCAGGGCGGCGACCTTCGCATCCTTTACCTGATGCGCCGGGTCAAGCAGCCCGCACAACGCGTCATGATCTACGAGGAAGTGGGCCCGAACGACAGCTATTGCGTGATGCGGAAACAGGACACTGCCCAAAGCGACGACGACCGCATGTCGGGCCGACACGGGAAGGTTGATGCCCTCCAGTACGGCACGCCCGAATACGATGCAGCCGCCCGCTGCAACATCACTTTCTTTGACGGCCGGGTCGAGAGCATCAACCCGGCAACCACTGGCGGCGAGGGGTTCTGGTACGCCCGGATCGACCAGTAACCTCCGAAGACTGGCGCCTGATCAACACAAAGCCGCCCCGGTGTGTGACACATGCGTGACACACCGGGGCGGCTTTGCGTCTCAATTCAAGCGATCGCCGACTACTCTGCCAGGGCGGCCATCTCGCCGAAGCGTTCCTTCAGATCGGGGTACAGCTTGTCGTAGGTTCGGAAGCTGAGATCGTATTTTGCGACCGACTTCTTGTTGGGGGAAACCTTCAACGTCTGCTTGATGGACGCCTTGCAGGCCTCTTCAACGCTCTTGAACGCTCCCGTGCCGACACCCGCCAACAGCGCTACGCCGTATGCCGGACCTTCGGCCGCGTTGGTGAGGACGATAGGCGACTTGTAGATGTCGGCCTGCAGCTGCCGCCAGAACGCACTGCGGGCCCCGCCGCCACTGGCGCGCACCTGGGTAACAGCGACATTCATCTGCCGCATGATTTCCAGTGCGTCTCGCATGCCGAAGGTGACGCCTTCCAGCAGCGAGCGGATGAGCATGGCCCGGGTGGTACGAGCGGTGATGCCGATCCAGCCCCCGCGGGCGGTGGGATCGGGATGCGGGCAGCGTTCGCCAGTGAGGTATGGGAGGAAGAAGAGCCCTTCGCAGCCGGCCGGTGCGGTCGCAGCTTCATCCACCAGCAGTTCGTAAGGATCGACACCCTTCTTTTTGGCCAGCGCGATCTCGGAAGATCCGAGCGTATTTCGCAGCCACTGGAAGCTGCCGCCGGCCGAGAGCATGCAGCCGAAGATACACCACTTGCCCGGAACTGCGTGGCACATCGTGTGGACGCGACCCTTTGGATCGAGGGTCGGTTGCTCGGCGTGGGCAAAGACGACGCCACTGGTGCCGAGCGTCGCACTGACGATGCCCGCATTGACGATGCCGTTGCCGACGGCCCCGGCCGCCTGATCGCCCGCGCCACCAACCACCGGAATGCCGGGCTTCAATCCCAGGGCCTTGGCGCCTTCCTCGTGCAGGGTTCCCGTGATCTCCTGGCTCTCGTAGAGCTT